>CAKULD010000003.1 GCA_934667065.1 uncultured Collinsella sp. | reverse complement strand
ACAGTTCGCAGCCCTCACCCGCGCCACCGAGCGCTACCTGGTCCAACTCCAGTTTTGGGTCGACCGCCAGATTCCCTGGCCAGCTATTAGCGACCTGGTCCACGGCTACCGCCTACGCACAGAGAGCGGCGAGACAAGGTAAGGACGAAAGAACCCCCGCCGCACGTAGTGCGCAGCGGGGGTTCTTTCATGTCCGAGGACGTCCGCGAAGGTTAGCCCTCAGATCCTGCGGTAAGAGACCTAGGCCTCGTTGTACACCGTCTTGAGCTTCAGCAGGTGCTGGTAGCGATCCATAGCGGCCTGCTCGTTCTCCTTGAAGAGCTCCTCGGCGCGCTCGGGGAAGGAACGCGTCAGCGAAGCGTAACGGGCCTCGTTCATCAGGAACTCCTGATAACCGCCCGCGGGCTCCTTGGAATCGAGCGAGAACTTCTTGCCGGCAGCAGCCTCGGGGTTGAAGCGGAAGAGGTTCCAGTAACCGCACTCGACAGCCTTCTTCATCTCGGCCTGGCAGTTCTGCATGCCGCCCTTCTTGATGGAGTGCATCTCGCAGGGGCTGTAGCCGATGATGAGGGACGGGCCGTCGTAGGCCTCGGCCTCGTGGATGGCCTTGAGGGTCTGAGCCGGGTTGGCGCCCATGGCGACCTGCGCCACGTAGACGTAACCGTAGCTCATGGCGATCTCTGCCAGAGACTTCTTCTTGGTCACCTTACCGGCAGCGGCGAACTGAGCGACCTGGCCCAGGTTCGAGGCCTTGGAGGCCTGACCGCCGGTGTTGGAGTACACCTCGGTGTCGAAGACGAAGACGTTGACGTTGTGGCCGGAAGCCAGAACGTGGTCCAGGCCACCGAAGCCGATGTCGTAGGCCCAGCCGTCGCCGCCGAAGATCCAGAAGGACTTCTTGGTGAGGTAAGCCTTGTCGGCGAGAATTGCCTTGGAAGCGTCGCAGCCGCACTTCTCGAGCTCGGCAACGTAGGCGGCGGCAGCGGTCTTGGAGGCCTCGGCGTCGTTGACGGAGTCGATCCAAGCCTGGCCGGCGGCCTTGAGCTCATCGGACGGACCATCGGCAGCGATGATGTCCTGGGTGGCGGCGATCAGCTTGTGCTGAACGGCCTCGTAGCCCACGGCCATACCCAGACCGTGCTCGGCGTTGTCCTCGAACAGGGAGTTGTTCCACGCCGGGCCGTGACCGTCCTTGTCCTTGCAGTAAGGAGCGGTGGCAGCGGGGTTGCCCCAAATGGAGGAACAGCCGGTGGCGTTGGAGATGAACATGCGGTCGCCGGCGACCTGGGTCACCAGACGTGCATAGGCGGTCTCGGCGCAGCCGGCGCAGGAGCCAGAGAACTCCAGGTAGGGCTGCTTAAACTGGCTGCCCTTGACGTTGGTGGCGATGAGCTCCTTCTTCTCGGAGACGTTCTCGACCATGTAGTCCCAAACGGGCTGCTGGTCCATCTCCTGCTCGGTGGGAACCATCTCGAGGGCGCCCTTGGGGCAGACCTTGACGCAGTTGGTGCAGCCCATGCAGTCGAGCGGGGACACGGCCATGGTGAACTTCATGCCCTTGGCCTTGGGGCCCATGGCGTCGAGCGTGCGGGTAGCCTCGGGCGCGGCGGCAGCCTCGTCCTCGGTCATCGCGAACGGACGGATGGTGGCATGCGGGCACACGTAGGCGCACTGGTTACACTGGATGCACTTGGTCTCGTCCCAGTGGGGAACGACCACGGCGACGCCGCGCTTCTCGTATGCGGAGGCGCCCAGCTCAAACTGGCCGTCGGCGCAATCGACGAAGGCGGAAACGGGCAGGCTGTCGCCATCCATGCGATCGATGGGCTCGAGCAGGTTCTTGACCTGCTGGGCGATGGCGGACTTGGTCTCCTCGGAGAGCTCGACGGGAGCAGCGTCCTCGGCGGTTGCCCAGTCGGCCGGAACCTCGAACTTACGGAAGGCGGTAGCGCCGGCATCGATGGCCTTGTGGTTGGCGTCGACGATGGCCTGGCCCTTCTTCATGTAGGACTTGGTAGCCGCGTCCTTCATGTACTGCAGGGCGTCCTCGGCGGGCAGGACCTTGGCCAGCGCGAAGAAGGCGGACTGGAGCACCGTGTTGGTGCGCTTGCCCATGCCGACCTTGGCGGCCAGGTCGATAGCGTCGATCAGGTAGACGTTGACGTTGTTGTTCGCGATGTAGCGCTTGGCCACGGCGGGCATGTGCTCGGCGAACTCCTCGTCGCTCCACTGGCAGTTGACCAGGAAGGTGCCGCCCGGCTTGACGTCGCGGACCATCTTGAAGCCCTTAACGATGTAGCTGGGGTTGTGGCAGGCGACGAAGTCGGCCTTGGTCACGTAGTACGGCGAACGGATCGGGGAATCACCAAAGCGCAGGTGCGAAACGGTGACGCCGCCGGTCTTCTTGGAGTCGTACTGGAAGTAGGCCTGGACGTACTTGTCGGTGTGGTCGCCGATGATCTTGATCGAGTTCTTGTTGGCGCCGACGGTACCGTCGCCACCCAGACCCCAGAACTTGCACTCGATGGTGCCGGGGGCTGCGGTGTTGGGCGCATCCTCGGCCTCGGGCAGGCTCAGGTTGGTCACGTCATCGACAATGCCGATGGTGAACTCGCGCTTGGGCTCGTCGGCCTTGAGCTCCTCGAAGACAGCGAACGCGGACGCGGGAGGCGTGTCCTTGCTGCCCAGGCCGTAACGGCCGCCGACGACCTTGATGCCCGTCTTGCCGGCCTCGTAGAGAGCGGAGACGACATCCTGGTAGAGCGGCTCGCCGATGGAACCCGGCTCCTTGGTGCGGTCCATGACGGCGATCTTCTGGACGGTCTCGGGGAGAACGTCGACGAAGTGCTTGATGGAGAACGGACGGAACAGACGGACCTTGACCAGACCGACCTTCTCGCCGTGAGCGTTGAGGTAGTCGATGACTTCCTCGAGCACGTCGCAGAAGGAGCCCATGCACACGACGACGCGATCAGCATCGGGAGCGCCGTAGTAGTTGAACAGGCCGTAATCGGTGCCGAGCTTCTCGTTGATCTTCTTCATGTAGCCCTCGACGACGGCGGGAAGCTCGTCGTAGACCTTGTTGCAGGCCTCGCGGTTCTGGAAGAAGATGTCGCCGTTCTCGTGGCTACCGCGGGTGTGCGGGTGCTCAGGGTTGAGCGCGTGGTCGCGGAAAGCCTGGACGGCGTCCATGTCGCACATCTCGGCCAGATCCTTGTAGTCCCACATGGCGACCTTCTGGATCTCGTGGCTGGTGCGGAAGCCGTCGAAGAAGTTAAGGAACGGGGTCTTGCCCTCGATGGCGGCAAGGTGAGCCACCGGCGAGAGATCCATGACCTCCTGGACGTTGCCCTCGGCGAGCATGGCGAAGCCGGTCTGGCGGCAGGCCATGACGTCGGAGTGATCACCGAAGATGTTCAGGGCGTGCGAAGCGACGCAACGCGCGGAGACGTGGAAAACGCCCGGGAGCTGCTCGCCCGCGATCTTGTACATGTTCGGGATCATCAGGAGCAGGCCCTGAGAAGCCGTGTAGGTGGTGGTCAGAGCACCGGCACCCAGCGAACCGTGAACGGTACCGGCTGCACCTGCCTCGGACTCCATCTCGACGACCTTGACCGGGGTGCCGAAGATGTTCTTGCGACCCTGGGCCGCCCACTGGTCGACATGGTCGGCCATCGGGCTGGACGGCGTAATGGGATAGATTCCCGCTACCTCGGTGTACGCATACGAAACATATGCGGCCGCCTCGTTGCCGTCCATAGACTTAAACTTACGCGCCATATACCCCTCTCCTCTCATATAGGTATACAGGCCCCGGCGATCGCCGGGATGTTGGCGTGATGGGATTTTCGTTGTTGCTTCCAATCATCTGGCAGGCAGACTCAGCAGCAGGCACATGGCGTGGAGAGAAGGCATGCCGAGGCGAGGGGCGGCTGCACGCGCTCCACAGGCCCAGCTACCCGTCTTGCACATGACCGAGCGCCGCAAAGGCCGCATGCCGGATGCTCCCGGGCACGCCCCGGCGATGGGAAGCGCCCGCAACGGAAATCCGCATGCGGGTTTATTGTACCCCGCCGTCAAGTGTAATTTCGACAAATATAGGTGGGCGGTAAAGGTTTACCTTGGGTGACTATCGAACGCTCAGTACCGACCAGAATATCCCCCGGGAACCATACGGCAGTTGCGGTGAAATAGGGACTGTTTTTGCTGCCCAGAGCCTTAAACAGTCCGTATTTCACCGCAACTTATCGAGGGTTGGCTAGAGGGCGCCGAAGAGGATGGCATAGGTGGTAGAGCCGCCGAGCTTGAGCTCGTCACCGGGATTGAGCTGGGCTGAGCGGCCGGGCTCGACCTGGATGCAGACGCTCGTGACCCCGTTTACCACCACGGTCCCGTTGGTAGACGACAGGTCCTCGACGTGCCAGGTATTTTGAGCATCGCACCAGATGTGGGCATGGCGAGCCGAGACGTCATCACCGACGTCGGTGATATCGCCCTCCCCCGTTGCCAGCGCGCCGATCTCGACGCCTTCCTCACTCGGCTGAATCCAGCGCGGGGCACTCACCACAAAGCCGTTTTGCACACGCAGCAGGCCCAACGGATGCGCCGGCGCGGGCTCGCGTTCGCCCGCGGTCGTCGACATGCCAAGCGAACGCGGCGTGGACGTGCCTCCGCCACAGGTCGCGCGCGCATAGTCGATGGCATAGGTCACCGAAGACCGGACATCTGCCGAGCAGCCCACAGCGACAAACAGCACCAGCACGGCCTCGGCGCGCTCGGCAGGCATAAGCTCTCCCGCCTGGGACAGACGATCGAGCGCGTTGCGATAGAGATTCGTATCCTGGTGACATTCCTCGAGCGCACGCACCATGGGCTCACCGGCAGAGCCGCACACCATATTGATCACAGCCGTGGAGTCCATGGGATTGCGCTGGCGCAGGGCCAGCTGCGACATAATGCGCGCGGCCGAGGTCCCGTAATCGGCAAAGAAACGCTGCTGAAGCGTACCGACCGGCGCGCGAACGATAAAGCGCGAGACCCAGGAGCGATCGGCGGCTCGGCTCTGCGGGCTGCGGCCGTCGGCAAGCGGACGGGACGAAAGCACCAAGCCGCACAGCTCGATATGGCTCAGGTGGGCTGCGCGTTTAAAGATGTCAAACATGGCCCCGCATGGGGTGAGCTCAACTTGAGATGCCATGACCTAGGCCTCCTTGGTCGTAGAAATAGAGTCGGACGATGCGTCGACGGGCCCGCCAAAGGCGCGAGCGGCTGCGGCTCCACCGGCAAGCGGTGTTGCTATCTGGGCTTTTGTGCGTCGCGGTGCCAAAGCGGGCAGCTCAAAGGCAAAACCAGTCGCCAACAAAAACCACGTAAGCGCATAGGTTGCGATCAGGGCGGCAACGAGACCGCTCATCACGGCGCGCTGGGAAAACACGGTACACGCCGCCGCGACCAGCACCGGAACTTCACAGGCAGAAAGCGTCAGCACGCCCTGCAGGAATCCCGAACGGCGATCGCGCGCGAGAGTCCCCGCGACAACACCCGCAACGCCCGGCAGCGCCAATGCCAGTGCGGCAATGATACCCGGCAGCGGCCCGGACCACACAAGCGGTCCTAAACTCAGCGTCATGCGGGCACCCGACGCCAACAGCGCAGCCGACACCACGACCGCTGTCCAAACCACGCCGCAGACGACTGCCGCGCCAATCATCGCCGCACGGCGCACGGCGCGGCCGGACGCATCCATGGGGCACGGCGTGAGCGGCTCACCGCGAAGCGAGCAACCCACATTTTGCGCATAGTGGTCACAAAACGCCGAGAGCGCCGCCTCGACCGCCGCCGGTTCGGGACGGTCCTGCTGATGGCTGGACAGGCAGGCCATCACCACATCGAACAGCTGGGCGTCGACAAACGCCAACGCATCGCGCAGCTCCTCGGAGTCCGGCTCGAGCCCCAGCTGTTGGGCCTGCTCGGCCGCGGCGAGCGCCACATCGGGCTCGCGACGAAGGAGCTGGGTCAAGTCGCATCCAGGCGCGTGGGCGCCGACGGGATAATCGGGTGGAGCGTCCATCTTAAGGCGATAGGGACTGGCGATGTCACGCGTCTTCTTGCGCGAACCCGAGGTGCCCGAAGCACTCGGCGCCGCCTCGTACGGCGCGACGCCGGCAATGAGCTCGTAGACCGTACTCGCCGCCGCATACACGTCAATTGCCGGCGACATGCGCAAAACGCGCAGGTCAACGATATCGTCGGTAAGCATCTCGGGCGGAGCGTAGGCGACCGTCGCACGGCGCAGCGTGGCATAGCGCTCGGTAAAGGACGCTTTGCCACCGGCTCCCGCCACGGCCGATGCGGGCTCGAGCGCCAACGACGAGCCAAAGTCGATCAGACACAGGTCAAAGCTGCCCTCGGCGAGCTGTTGGTCGAGCGGCAGACGCGCCGTGCGCACCATAATGTTAGCGGGCGAGATATCGCGATGGACAAAGCCCTCGCCCACCAGGTTCATACGGCACAGCAAATCAAACAGATCGCGGCCCAGGCGCGCCGCCACAAGCGGCGACAATCGCCCGGCATCGTCTACGGCGAGTCGCGAGCGCAGACGGGCGAGCGTCTCGCCCTCGACCCATTCCATGACAATCGCAGGCACGCCATCGACCTCGCCCCATCCGTAGAGGCGGGGAAAGCCCTTAAGGCCCGAAAGGGCGCGGTGACATTCGTATTCCTCGCGAAACGCCGCTTTGAACTTGGCGACCAGCGCCTCATGGGCAGCGTCGTCGTCAAACTCATCGCGCGTCGGCAAAATGAGCTGCTTGAGTGCCACGGCCTCGCCCTGGGCATTGACGGCACGCGTCACGCGGCCGATACCGCCACGGCGCATGGTAGTGTCGTCGGCAAAGAGCATCGAAAAGCGACGCACATAGACAGGCAGCTCTTCCTGGCCGAGCGCAACAGCGGGCTCAAATCCGTCGACACGCGCCAGACGCAGGCCAACCATGGGATCGCAGCCGAGCGATTGTGGCGTTGTGGGTGCAAGATCGGTCATCATAGGGCAAGCGCCGCCACATTGTTGTTGAAGTTACTGAGCGCGACATCGTCATCGCCGTAATGCCCGACCCATTGGCACAGGTTGGTATAGCAACCCCACAGGTTGGCGTACTGCTGATACCACTTTGACTTGGGCGAGAATGTCTGGCGGCCAAACTCGGCGCGGATGACAAACATCTCCCCGACCAAGCTGTCGCACGGCCTGGGATCCCCTGTAGAGTTGTAGGTCGAGACCACTTCATTGGCACGAGAAACGTAGCCGTCGAGCATGTTGTACTTGGTCACGAGCCAGCTGTGGATGCTCTCCTCCTCAGCTGCCGAGAGTCCGTCAGAGCTCGCGTCGTTGCCAGCGTTGCCGCCTGTCGAGCCGCCGCTCCCAGACCCGCCGGCAGAGGAGTCCGACCCGGAGCCGCCGCCCGCGCTCGTCGAATCCGAGCTGGAGCTAGAGCCAGAGGCGTCCGAGCCGCCGGGCTTCCCCGACTGCTGCGCATCCTGACCCTTTTGCTGCTCGGCCTTGTTCACAACGGACGAAACGCTGTTATTGGAAAGACGATTGATAATCTTGGTGTTGGTGAGCACGATGGTCTTGCCGTTTGGCAGTGTGACCTCGTTGTCCGGAGCCTCGGCGCCATCTGCGTCGTCAACGCCAAACACAACGTGTGCGACCACGCTTGCCCAAGCATATCCGGTTGTAGTTCCCAGGTCGCTTTTTGCCTTGCTCCCCACATGGGCCTCGCGCGCGGCATGCGCCTGCACCATAGACGGCACGGTCATGCCGTAGGCGGAAACACCGGCCACGACCAGCGCCAGCGAGCAAGACAGCAGCGCGTATGCTCGCGGCGCCAAGCCCAGTCGGCGTCGTATGCGCACCGCGGTGCCGCGCTTTGTCTGTGTGCCACCGGGCCGCATGCGCTCTCCTCCAACAAAAACACGCCGCTCGGGGGCGGCGCATCATTCAAATCCATGGTTGAGTGTATCAGCGAACCCAAAAGGTTGCGCAACGAATGGGCAAATTTAAGATGCGAGCGGAAGCATCCATGCGATAAGCGGACGCGAAGTATCTTTGTTGCACAACAAACCCACGAACGAAAGCCCAATTATGGGCACCCCGTGCGACAGGCCGATGGGCCATGGCACGGCGCACCCGGCAGCTAGATCGCGCGGCGGGCCTCGATGGCGCGCCCAAGCGTGAGCTCGTCGGCATACTCCAAATCGCCGCCCACGGGAAGGCCGCTCGCCAGACGCGACACCTCAACGCCCAGCGGTTTGATGGTGCGGGCGAGGTAGCTCGCCGTGGTCTCGCCCTCGATGTTGGGGTTGGTGGCGATGATGACCTCGTGGATGTCCTCGTGACCCAGGCGTGCCAGCAGCTCGCGAATATGCAGCTGCTCGGGGCCGATCTTGTCCATGGGGCTGATCACGCCGCCCAGCACATGGTACAGGCCGTGGTAGCTGCCCGTGCGCTCGATCGCCTGGACATCGCGCGGCTCGCCCACCACGCATATGCGGGTGGTGTCGCGCATCGAATCCTGGCAGATGGAGCACTCGTCGGCCGTGGCGTAGTTAAAGCAGCGGCTGCAAAAGTGCACCTCCTGTTTGACCTCCTGGATGGCCTCGGCCAGACGGCGGGCCTCCTCGGCATCGGCCTCGAGCAGGTAATAGGCGATGCGCTGGGCCGACTTGGGACCAATGCCCGGCAGACGGCCCAACTCATCGAGCAGTTTTTGCAGGCTGTGATTCGCACTCATATATATGTGCGTCTTAGAACGGCATGCCCGGGATGTTGAGGCCGCCGGTGATGGCGCCCATCTGCTTGTTGGCGAGCTCGTTGACGCCGCGGACGGCCTCGTTGACGGCGGCCATGATCATGTCCTGCAGCATATCGACGTCCTCGGGATCGAGTGCATCGGGATCGATGGTGAGGTTGACGAGCTCCATCTCGCCGTTGACGGTCACCTTGACCATGCCGCCGCCGGCAGAGGCGTCGACGGTCTGGGACTTGAGGTTCTCCTGCGCGGCGGCAAGCTGCTCCTGCATCTTGCGGGCCTGCTTCATCATCTGCTGCATGTTCATACCGGCCATGATGGCTCCTTTACGTGCGGCCGCGCGACGAGCTGCGAGGGCAGCCGGGGCACGGCGGGACTTTCAAACTCAAAAATCGTACCACGGCGCGGGGCAAGCGAGCGGGGTGGTCATGCTACCTCAGTCGATATACATCTCCTCCAATGTGACGATTCGCCAATCTTCGCGCGCAGCGAGCTTCTTTTTCGTGGCGTCGCTCACATCGTGTTTGCAGAACAACATGAAATTCGAGGCGATGAAGCCCTTGACCAGATCGCGCTTACTTTCGAGGTCGTCAATCTCTGCCGACTCGTCAAACGTCTCCCTGTATTTGCACTCTCCGATTACCAGACGCTTAGAAATGCGGTCTGCAGCCAAGACATCAATGTCATCCTGGGCACGCTTGGTGGGATTCGTCCCCCACCACGACGACACCGCCGTCGCCGGAATTGGCAACTTGCCCTGTTTTGCCTGCTCAACCATCCATTCGGCACATAACGCCTCGAACCGATGGCCCAGGTATTCGTTCAGCTGCTCTTCTGGAAGCGCGTTGACGACCGCTCGCCCCAAACCCGCCTCGATATCGGACGAGTACGGCATGACAAACCGGAACCAAAACGCATAGCACGGCTCGGAAAGTCGGTAGATTCCGCGCTTGCTGGTTTCGATGTTCTCGCCAAACGGAACGGCCTTTTCGATAATTCCCACCGATTCCAACGCCTTGAGATAGCGAGGCAGCGTTGTCTGGGCGATCCCTACGCGGTCGGCGATCTGCTTCGCGCGGTTTGCACCAGCAGCCACGGCTCGCAAAATCGAGTTATATATTGCCGGCTCCTGGAACTCCTGACGAATCAGGCCCTCCGGTTCGCCATATAGAAACCCCATGGGATCGAAGTAAAGGCGTGCCAGATTCTCCTTGAGCCCCGCGCTCGGATCCAGCTGCTGCAGATAGTACGGAACACCGCCGAAGCAGCCATAGAATTTAAAGGCATCTTGAGTGCTCAGACCCGAGAGCATCTTGGCCGCATCTTTGAATCCAAGGTCGCGCACCTTGATTTGAGCCGTGCGCCGGCCAAACAGAGGGCTTTTACGTCCCAGCACATTGCTTTCCATAAAACCCTGATTGCTGCCGCAAAGAATGAGAAAAGCGTCCGTTTCCTTAAATGCCCTATCGATGGCGACCTGGAAAATCGAAGGCAGCGCCTCGTTGCGCATCGCCGCATAGGGAAACTCGTCAAACACGAAAATGAACCGCTCGGTGCGCGCCCGATCGGCGACGAAAGACAGCGCATCAGTCCAAGACAAAAATCCGCCAAGCGATGCGGGAAGATTGAAAAAGCTAGCGATAGCGCGATTAAAATCCGCAAGATTGTCGGCATCGCTTTGCTCGAGCGCAGTAAACGAGAGCGTCCGTTTACCGCGGCAGAACTCGTTGATCAGCGTCGTCTTTCCCACGCGCCGGCGACCATACACGACGGCCATCTGAAATGAACGCTGCTCATAAAGGGATTCGAGTTTTGCAAGCTCTGCTTCGCGCCCGACAAACATTATGCACTCCTGAATTATGCAAGGTTGAATAATTCACACTTGCATAATATCGCAAGCTAAACTTGGCAGAGCCGGAATCCGGCATTTCATGGGTGCCACTAAAACTAAATGCCGAACCACTGCTCGAGGCGGCGCACATGGCGGCGGGGTATAATTTGATTTCCATAGATAGCAATTTGGAGGTGCCCCATGAATGCCCCCGACGTGCTCCAAAACATCCGCTCAAAACACCCCGTTGCATATTTGGTTCTCTATCTCTTTGTCGGCTGGATATTGCTGGTTATCATCACCCATGCCATAGCTTTTGGAGCAGAACTGCTGATAGCCAGCTCGGACCAGCCCGTCGTCAAATGGGAGACGACCGATGAGTGCACCGACGGAACCCGAACCGTTTACTACAACAGCCCGTCCCTCTATCAAGAGCTCAAGGTCAAGATAAAGGACTCCGAGATTGTCGATGCCGAGCCAGGCGTTTATTCGACAATCGGAGCAACCGTCAACGCTGAGCAAGTCGAGTACACAGGCAACCATGCGACGTATCGTATCGACCTCTGCATCCTAGGCCGACCGTCACGCACCTGTCTGCTCGAATGCGATATACGCGGAAGCACGTTACACATGTCCGAGATACAGATGCGCCCGGACAAAGAGACCCCTGAAGAACTTGAGATCCCAAGTCCAATGAGTGGCCCTCAACAGTAAAACGATAGCTCGCCGGTTGTTTCTTTCCAACGTTTGCAAATCAGTGCATGGTTAGAAGAAACAAACTGCATGATATCGCGTAAATCTCGAGCAGGAATATCGCCCTTGTTATGGGCCAGCCTGCATCCGCCGGAGCGAGTAAGCCATATCTTGGTCGCCTCGGCAGTGGGGCGCTTGACCGCAACGTGAACATGGACAGGCTCGCCGTTCTCCCCCGTCCAGAAGAAAATGATATACGGCCCAAGTCGAAAGAGGCTAGGCATAGACTCGTCCGCCTTCGTAGGCAAAACGCAGGATGAGCGGGGCATTGTTACGCACAAACTCATCGAGCTCTTTGAGGTCAGCTTCGCTAAAGCCCTCGTGCGACACCCAGTTGAATGCCGGCAAGATGCACTCCGCCGTGTCAAAACCCCAATCGCGGGGACGCTCCACAACGACCTTTACCGTGTTGTCCTCACGGACTTCGGAATACGAAACCTGCGTATCGTCCTCAAGGCGGACATATTCCCACATCATAAGCTCGCTCCGTTCAAAGGGTCCTCTTCTTGAGCAGTATACCCGTCTGCGCAGCTACTCCACCGGCTTGAAGATAGTGGCCTGGCCGAAGACACTGCGGATGAGGGCTTTGGCCTCGTCCTCGGTCTGCGGGATGCTCGGAGCTGCGCCCTGGTGGCCGAAGGGGCTGCCGGCGCCAGGGTTGGACTCCCAGGGAGCCGCGGGGGCATCGTCTGACGGGGCAGGCGCCGCGGACGCAGGGGCGGGCTTGGGTGCCGGAGCTGCACCGGGCACGTCGAACGGGGGCAGATCGTCCCCAGCGGCATCGGCAGCGAAACCGCCGACCATGGCGTCGTCATAGGGTACCTGCTCGGATTCCCACGGCGCAGACTGCGCGGCAGGCTGAGCCTTGGGGGCGGCAGAGCGCTCGGGTGCACGAGGCGCGGGCTCGGTGGGCAGTTTGCCCGTAGCGGGAGCGCCGGCGGGGTTGTCGGAGCGCAGCCACGGAGCCTTGCCCAGGTCGGATGACTTGGGTGCGGGCGCGACAGGCTTGGGCGCGGGCGCCGGGGCAGCAGGTTTGGGCGCGATGGGCTTAGGCGCCGATGGGGTCGGTGCCGCTACCGGCGCCGCTTGCTGCTGTGCGCTGGCGCTCGAGGATACAGGGGCCGCTGAGGACACGGGTTGCGGGTCCGCAGATACCGCAGCCCGTGCAGATGGAGAATGCTCCTCATGTTGAGGAGCCGGCGTGCCACCCCCATCCAGGACATAGTCGACGGTGCGACGACCGAAGACCGCGCAGACCGTCGGCAGGACCACCGACTGCGTGTCGGCGCGACCGAGCATCTTGATAGCAAAAGTCGAGCCCGCGGGGAACGAGACCGTGAGCTTGGAGCCGTCGTCAGCCGTGGCGCGGGCGTTGAGCAGCAGGCCCGCATAGGAGGCCTGACGAGCTTTGACGCGCTCGACGACCTCAGCCCATTTGCGCTGGAGCTCGCCAGCGTCCTCAACCGCAGGGGTCTCGGCGGCGGCAGCGGCGGCAACTTGGGCGGCGTTATTGGGCTTGGACGCAGGCGTCGGCGCGGGCGATGCGGCAGGCGTGGAAGCCGGAGCCGCAACGGGCTGAGGAGCCGGCGTGGGCGCAGGCGCAGGAGCCGCGGGCTTGGAAGTCGGTGCGGGAGCGGGCTGAGCCACCGGAGCAGTCGCAGCGCCGCGGTCCCAAGGCATGCCGCCCTGGTGCGCGGACGTAGCGGCAGGAGCGGTCGCCGCCGGAGCAGCAGCACGGGCACCCGAGATGAGCGTCGGCTGCTGTGCCGTCGCAGACGCAGCCGCAACGGCCGCCGGGGCAGCCTGAGCAGCAGCCACGCTCACCGGCACCGCGGCATTGGCAACCCTAGCCTCCAAACGCGCCACGCGCTCAGCCAGGGCCTCAATGGTCAGATCGGCCTCGGGACGAGCCAGACGGGTGCAGGCGATCTCTAGCACTAGGCGCACATCACTCGCGCCCCTCATCTCCAGCGCGGCATCGTCGAGCACCGTCAGCACGCGAGCAAGACGGTCGGCAGGATGCTCGCCAAAGGCAGCGGCCTCGGCAGCAAGCGCCTCGGCCTGCTCGGCTCCGCCCTCAAACAGCTCGGCACGAGCGCCGGCAACGCAGGCCACGTACACGTCGCGTACGTGCGCCACCAGGTCGCGCGTCAACTCCAGCAGGTCATTGCCCTCCTCGACCTGCGCGCGAATGAGGCCATAGAGCTCGGCAACATCACGTGACGCAATGGCGCGTGCAAACTCGCCCAGAATCTGGTCCGAAACCTCGCCCAAAAGCGAGCGGGCATCGTCCGCATGCACGGCGCCGTTGCCAAAGACGCTCAGCTGTTCCAGCGTGGAGAGCGCGTCGCGCATGCCGCCCTTGGCATGGCGTGCCACGATAGCCAGCGCCTCGTCGTCGTAGTCGAAACCCTCCTGCTCGCACACGTAGGCCAGGCGATGCTCAATATCCTCGTTACCGATGCGGTGGAAATCGAAGCGCTGGCAGCGCGAGAGGATGGTCTCCAGAATCTTTTGCGGGTCGGTGGTGCACAGCACAAAGATCACGTGCGCCGGCGGCTCCTCGAGTGTCTTGAGCAGCGCGTTGAACGCCGCCGTCGTGAGCATGTGGACCTCGTCGATGATATAGATCTTGTACTTGCCGCGCACCGGGGCAAAGTTGACGGAGTTGATGATCTCCTCGCGCACGTTGTCCACGCCGGTACGGCTTGCGGCATCGAGCTCGTAGACGTCCGGGTGGTTGCCCTCGGCGATGAGCTCGCACTCCTCGCAGGTGCCGTCGGGCATGCAGCCGCTCGCGCCCTCGGCACGCGCCGCCTCGGCATTGCGGCAGAGCAGTGCCTTGGCAAGGATGCGCGCCATGGTGGTCTTGCCCGTGCCGCGCGGACCGCAGAACAGGTAAGCGTGGGACAGGCGCCCCTCGGTAATGGCGTGCTCGAGCGTCGAGACGATATGCTGCTGGCCCACCACGGACTCGAAGGTGAGCGGGCGATACTTTCGGTACAACGATTCCATGGGTGCTCCCCCGGGTATACTGAGTCTTGTTGCCGCGACGGCCATGCGGTCGCACGGCATACTGCATTCATAATAACCCGTACGGCGAGCCCGCCGCGATAGGAGTCCAAAGAGCATGGCAGACGCAGAGCCCAACCTCGTCCCCACCGAAGCAGCCGACCAAGTCGAGGTCGCGCTCGAGGCGCAGGCAGCAGCCGATGACGGCATCCTGTACCTTAACGAGTACCAGTACGAAAACGACCTCGTCACCGATTTTGCCCGCCTGGTCGCCTCGCCCAAACGCCGCGGCTCCCTGTACGTCGCCGCCGCCATTTCCGCCCTGCTGGGCGTTGGCATGCTGGTGGCCGGCGGCAACTGGATCAAGTTCGGCGTCGTCCTGATCGTATTCGGCGCCTTTTTGGCCTGGTGGAGCAAAAACCTGCACCACACGCTCGCGCGCGACTATATCGACGCCGTTGAGGCCGATGAGTCCATGGGCGGCCGCTACCGCCGCGTCGCCGCCAACGAGGACGGCCTGATGGTCTGGGGCAAAAGCGGCAAGTCGCAATTCTTCCCGTTTGAGAAGCTCGATCACGTACTTGACGGCGAACGCATCTTTGTGGCCATGTTCGCCGACCAGGGCGTGACGATCCCTAAGGACACCTTTGTGCGTGGCGATGCCGAGCAGTTTGGCCCCTTCCTGAAGGCCCGCATCAACAAAAAGCTGCGCATCGAGACCAAAAAGAAGAAAATGAAGGCCGAGAAGGCCGCCGCCGAGGCCAAGCAGGGCGACCAACCCAAGAAGGACGCCCCCAAGCAGCGCAAGCAGAAGAAGAACAGGAAGAAGCGCTAAGGCCGAACGCTCGGCCCAAGCCTCAGCCTTCTGCTTAGGCAAAACTTAGATTGACAGCGGAAACCGCATCCCGTTTTGGCGCTCCAAAGTGGGATGCGGTTTCCTTTCACCCGAGCGTGCTACACTAGCAGCATCTATGCCACCGCGAACGCTGGAACGGGCCACGCCCCTGCCCGCCGCTCGCAAACGAACTTTAAACGCACGAGGGTTGGCCATGCCGCTTTTCTCGCAACATACCGCCCGGTTCTCGCCGGACGTTCCCTTGGAGGGCACCAGCTCTCGCGAGCTGCTCAAGCGGTACCAGCCGCTCGAGACGCTTGCGACCGGCGGTTTTGGCTCCATCGAGATCTGCCGCGACACGCACCTGCGCCGCCGCGTCGCCATTAAGCGCATCCCCCTCACGGGCGGCGCCGGCATGCCCGCCAGCGACATCATGGATGTGCTGCGCGAGGCGCACACCGCAGCCATGCTTCAACATCCCAATATCGTGCAGGTCATCGACTTTACGCACGACACCGCCTATGCCTACCTGGTCATGGAATATGTCGACGGCATGTCGCTGGCCGAGTTCCTGCATCGTGTGGACGGCCATTCGCTCACCTTTGACGAGGCCGCTGCCATTGCCGACGCGCTGAGCCAGGCGCTTGCCTTCGCTCATAGCAACGGCGTACTCCACCTGGATATCAAGCCCGCCAACGTGCTCATCGACCACTCAGGCAATGTAAAGCTCACCGACTTTGGCATGGCGCGATTGTCGTCGGCCGGCGGCTTTGGCGGCTCGCGTGGCGGCACCATCGGCTACATGCCGCCCGAGCAGCTCGATATCGAGACCGGCACGGTCGACGAGCGTGCCGATGTCTTTGCCCTTGCCTGCGTGATCTACGAGGGCCTGTGCGGCAGCGCTCCCTTTATGGCAGCAACGCCCGCCGACTCGCTCGACCGCATCATCGGCGGCGCCACCTACCCCAGCGAGCTCATCCCGCACTTTCCCCCGGGAGCCGAGGCCGCGCTGATGAGTGCGCTCTCGCCCATGCCGCAAGACCGCCCCAACAGCATCGAGGCATTTTGCGACCAGCTGCTCGCCGGCTTGGGCAGCGTGCGCGAGGGCCGTCGCAGCCTGGAGCAGATGGTGGGCGAGCTGTCGGATGACGAACACGCGGCAAACGATATCGAATCGTTACCCTACGAGGACGACGGCATCGAGATCGATCCCGCACTCGGCTGGGCGGGCACGCGCTGGAGCCACGCGCGCGATTACGCCATACGCGCCATCTCGGCGCTAGCGTGCGGCACCTTTAGCTTTTTGCTGATGCAGACGGCTGGCGTCGCGGCGCTTCCCGGACTTATCGTCGCGGCCATCGCAATCGGGGCGGCTGCCGGCCTAGCCCCGCAGATTGGCTCGGCAATCTCGGCCGTGGGCTTTTTGGTACTTATGGCCAACGCCACCATGCAGGCACAGGGCATCCTGTCGATGTTGCCCGTCGCGGTGATCTTTGCTGCCGCCATGTCCGGCTGGTGGATCGCCTGGGGACGCACCGAGGCCGCCGCAAGCACTGCACTCACCAGTGCGCTCGCGCTCGGCTGCCTGACCGGCAACACCTTTCTGGCAGCCGGAGCCGCCGCGGGCATCGCGGCATTTTGGCTCGGCCCGGCAAGCGCGGCGGCAGCAACGGGTATGGGCACGCTCTTTGCCCGCTTGGCCACGGTCGCACTCTCCGCCGGAGGCGTGCTGGGACTCGGCAACGTCGCTGCAGCACTGGGCGACGTGTTCCTTTGGGCCGCCTTCGTACTGGCTGCAGCCACGGCCGCGGCAACATCGCTGCTGCTCAACGCCCATGCCAAGCGCGCCGAGCAGGGCTCGAACCTTGCCGCAACCGCCGCCATCGCCGTCACCGGCGTCGGCACGGCGGCCGCATCCTGTCTTGCACACCATATGGAAATTGCCAGCCTTGCAGGCGCGGTCGTCGCCAAGGCGGCGGTTGCGGGAATCCTATCCTCTATAATCGTTGGGATATGCCTATATTCGCTCGGATACCAAAGAACCTATACGGAGAGTGATCTTTCGTGAACTTCCTGAACATCTTCGAGGACCACGTGGCCGGCATCTTCGGTGCCACCCGTGCCCCGTTCTCCTTTAAGAAGCTTGCCAAGCAGGCCGCTCGCGACATGGAGGATCAGACTCTGGTGATCAACGGCGTCAACACCGCGCCGGCACTCTACACCATCCTGATCGCCGCCGATGACGATCCCATGCTCGCCCCGTTCTACCCCGAGCTTTCGCGCGAGGTCCGCGAGTTCGTGAAGGCGCAGGCAGAAAAGCGCCGCTACGTCTTTGTCGGCGAGCCGCTCGTGCGCTTTATGATCGACCCGCAGCTGCGCGCCGGCAAGTTCTCGGTCTTCGCCGAGAATGTCGATGCGCCCACGCTCGGCCGCCTGTACGAAGAAGAGCGCGCCTATCAAAACGGCCTGGGGCAGAACAACTCCGCCGCAAGCCGTGCCGCCAGCGCTCCCCGCGCCGGCCAGCAGCAGTTTGCCGCCCCGCAGCAACAGCGCCCCGCAGCCATGCCCCAGCAGCAGCCGATGCCTCGCGCCGCCGCTCCCGACCCGCTCGCCGTGGCCGACCCCTTTGCGCCCAGCGTCCCCGACCCCGCCGCCGCACCCATTCCGGTGCCGCAGACCGTCTCGCGCGACGCGCTTGCCGGCATGGGCGGAGCCGCCGCGACCGGTGCCGCCGTGGGCCTTGGCGCCGCGGCCGGCATCGCCTCCAACATGGCGAGCACCCGCGCCCCGCAGCGCCCGCTCGCCCAGCTCGTCGACGTCGTGAGCGGCGAGAGCCACAGCATCACCTCCGCACAGGTGACCATCGGCCGCGAGCGTTCGGTTTCCGATATCGCCCTGCGCGACCCCAACGTGTCGCGCCGTCACGCCCAGCTCACCTTTACCGGCTCGGACTGGTCGATCGAGGACCTCAATTCCACCAACGGCACGCTCGTCAACAACCGCCGCATCACGCGCTGCCCGCTGCGCAACGGCGATCTGCTGACGTTTGGCCTGAGCACCTTTGAATTTAGGGGATAGTCGCTTATGAACATCGATATCGTCCTTTTTGCAGGCCGCATCGTCCTGGTCGCCCTGCTCTATATCTTCCTGTTCGCCGTCATGAAGACCGGCGTGGGCCTCGTGCGCGGTCAGCGCCGCGACTCGGCTATCTGGACGATCGATGTGGACAAGGGTCCGCGCGGCATCCGCGGCATCCACGTGGATATGCTCGGCCCCGTCATCGTCGGCCGCTCGCCGTCTTCGGACATCTGCATCAACGAACCGTTTGTCTCGGCCTCGCACGCACGCTTTTCGCTGCAGGGCCCAGCACTCATCATCGAGGACCTCAACTCGCTTAACGGCACACTCGTCAACGGCCGCCAGCTCGTGGAGCCCGCGACGCTGCGCGAGGGCGACGAGGTCCAGATTGGCGATGTGGTCATGAAGGTGAACCGTCGATGATCGACGAGGAGAACAAGTCCGCAACCATGACCGAGGCACCGGCTGTCGCCGCAGCTGCACCGGCCCACGCCGCTCCGGTGGACTCCGCGCCCGTGGAGCCCGAGGACACCGTGTTCTCCCTGCCCCTTTCGCATGTAACGCATGATTATTCGGCCCTCGCCGATGACGAGGGCGCAGAGGATGCCGCGGCAGCGCCCATCGGAGCGCATGCTGCCGAGCAGTCCGCAGCACCCGAGACAACGCCGGCGCCGGCCCACTTTGCCGAGCCTGTCGCCACGGCAATCAACGAGAGCGCCGCAGTGTTTGAGGCACCCGAGCCCGCCGCTCCGGTGTTTCCCGTAGCCTCGGCGTCCGAGGTCGCGCCCGCATCCGCACCGGCGCCCGAGGCAGTGCCCTCCCCCGAGGACACGCCCGCACCCGAGGCCCCGCAACCTGCGCCCGCAAGCGAGCCCGTCGCAGTTGCCGAGCCCGTCGCCCAGCCCCAAAGCACGCCCGCTCCGTCGCACTTTGCGACGCCCGAGCCCATGATTATCGAGCCGCAAGACGACCAGTCGGCCGTCCGCGCGTCTGAGGAGCCCGACTCCCCGGACGACAACGACGCCGCCCCAAGCGCCGAGGCCGATACCGTCTCCCCCGGCGACACGGCGGAAATCGACGTTGCCGCCGTGGAAGCCAAACTCAAGGACCCCGGCTCGACCATGAGCTTTGAGCCCCTGACCGAGGAGCGCATCGAGACCGACTCGACCTATGATGCCGGCACCACCACGCAGCTCATGTGGGGCGCTCGCTCCGATGTCGGCTGTGTGCGCCCGCACAACGAGGATTCCTATCTGGTGCAGTCGCCGCTCTTTTGCGTGTGCGATGGCATGGGCGGCCACGCCGCCGGTGAGGTGGCATCCTCCATCGCCGTCGAGACCATCGCCAAGACAGCCCCGCAGTCTGCCGATGCCGCACGCCTGGCTGCGGCCGTCGAGGCCGCCAACGCCGCCGTGATCGAGGCGGCCCTCAACGGTTTGGGCAAGCCCGGCATGGGCTGCACGGCCACCTGCGCCTATATCGAAAACGACACGCTCGCCATCGCCCATGTGGGCGACTCGCGCGCCTACCTGCTCCACGAGGGCACGCTGATTCGCGTAACCCGCGACCACTCCTATGTGGAAGAACTCGTGGATGCCGGCGAGATTACGGCCGACGAGGCCCGCGTCCACCCCAACCGCTCGGTCATCACCCGCGCGCTCGGCTCGGACCCCGCCATGTACGCCGACCACTTTACCCTGCATATCGAGGAAGGCGACCGCCTGATCCTGTGCTCCGACGGCCTTTCGAGCATGATTCCCGATAGCGATATCGAGAACATAGCCACACAGTCCTCGACCGCGCAGATCTGCGTCGACAACCTGGTGGATGCCGCACTTGCCGCCGGCGGCCACGACAACGTGACCGTAGTGGTCGTCGACCTGGTCGACGACGGCGTTATGCGCGAGGCGCAACGCGTACGCCGCCGCAACATCACCATCGGCATGGTCCTGGGCATTGTCTTTGTGCTGGCAGCGGCAATTTGGGCTTACACGGGCATCACCGGCTCGTACTACCTGGGGACCTACCAGGGCAATGTCGCAGTTTGGCGCGGCGTGCCCGGCAAGCCGCTCGGCCTTAAGCTCCACTGGCTCGAGAGCGAAACGAGCATCAAGCTGTCCGACCTGCCCGAAGACACGCAAAACCGCCTCAAAGCGGGCATTACGCAAACAAGTGTCGACGATGCGCTGGACACCATCTCCAAGTACCGCCACCAGATCGACGAGGAGCAGACCCGCCAGGTGATTGACGCGCAAACGATTCGCGACAACACCGACCAGGGATCGACTTCCGAATCAGATTCCGAGAAAACCGCCGAACAGTCCGCCGAGGCCGAAGCCTCCGACAAGAACTAGAAAGGGAGTGCCGCTTATGAGTCGCCGCAACACCGAAATGCTCTTACTCATCGCCTCGGCGTTCCCCGTCATCCTGCTGTATGCGATGTACGTGCTCACCGCGGGCGCCGCTATCTCATTTGAGACGCTCGCCGTGCCGATCGGACTCTTTGCCGCCTTCGCCGCGGCGCACATCGCCGTGCGCATCTTGGCGCCCGGTGCCGACCCGGCAATTCTGCCCATCGTCTTTGTTCTGTCGGGCATTGGCATCACGTTTGTGACGCGCCTGGCGCCCGACCTCGCCATCTCACAGCTCGTCATCCTGTTTATCTCGGTGGCGTTGATGGTGGGAACGCTCGCGTTGGTCAAAAACCTCGACGTGGTCATGCGCTACAAGTACACCTTTGGCATCATCGGCATCATCTTGCTGATGCTGCCGATCTTTATCGGCACCACGATCTCGGGCTCTAAGCTGTGGATTCGCATCGCCGGCTTTACCATCCAGCCCGGCGAGTTCGCCAAGGTCTTTATCGTGCTGTTCCTGGCCGGCTACCTGGCCGAGAACCGCGAGCTGCTCTCTATTTCCAACCGAAAGATCCTGGGTTTTAAAGTTCCGCGCCTGCGCCTGCTGCTTCCGCTCTTTGCGGTATGGGGCGTATGCCTGCTCGTCGTCGTCTTCGAACGCGATCTGGGCTCGGCCGTGCTGTTCTATACCATCTTCTTGCTGATGCTCTACGTTGCCACGGGACGCTTCTCGTACGTCATCATCGGCCTCGCACTTTTGGCCGTGGGAGCCGTAGGCGCTTACAAGTTCCTGTCGCACGTTCAGGTGCGTTTCCAGGTTTGGGTCGATCCGTTTAAGGACGCCCAGGGACAGGGCTACCAGATCGTCCAGTCGCTCTTCTCGCTCGCCGACGGCGGCCTAGTCGGCGTTGGCATCGGCAACGGCATGGCCAACAACATCCCCGTCGTCGAGTCCGACTTTATCTTCTCGGCCATCGGCGAGGAAATGGGCCTTTTGGGCGGCGGCGCCGTACTCATCCTGTTTATGCTCTTTGCCGTTCGTGGCCTGACCACAGCCGCCCGCGCCAAGTCCGACCTTGCCGCCTTCAGCGCGACCGGCCTTACGGCCGCCATCAGCTTCCAGGCTTTCTTGATCGTTGGCGGCGTTACCCGCCTGATCCCGCTGACCGGCGTTACCCTGCCCTTTATGAGCCAGGGTGGCTCCTCGCTGCTGGCGAGCTTTATCATCGTCGCGCTGCTGCTGCGCGCCGGTGACGAGGCGACCGGACGCGAGGCCGAACTCACCGGCACCGGCACCATGGCAGCCATCACCGACGACCAGGTCGCATCCGCCGCGGCCCCGACCGGCACGCGCTTTGCCGCCTCGTCCTCGTATGGTCGCGGCAGCCACTCCGCCGGCTCGCGCATGCGCCGTCGCCTGCTCGACACGCCCGAATCCGGCGTGCTCGGCCGCGTGGCGCTCGCCAACCGCCTGACCCGCGCAGTGCTCGCCTTTACGGCGCTGTTCGCCATCCTTATCGGCAACCTCACCTATGTCCAGGTCATCAAGGCCAAGGACTACCAGGACATGCCGACCAACAACCACACCATCGCCCGCTCCAAGTACATCCAGCGCGGCTCCATCATCACGTCCGACGGCGTGACGCTGGCCGAGTCGCTGCAGCAGGAAGACGGCACCTACGCCCGCTCCTACCCCAACGGTAACATGGCAGCGCACGTGGTGGGCTACGTAAGCCAGCAGTACGGCACCGCCGGCATCGAGGCCGTCATGAACGACACGCTCACCGGCTCCAAGGATTACTCCAGCTGGAACAACGCCATCGCGTCGCTCGCGGGTCAGACCCAGCCGGGCAACACCGCCAAGCTCACCATCGACTCGCGCATCCAGACGGCTGCCGAGCAGGCGCTCAAGGGCTTTAAGGGTGCCGTGGTGGTCTTGGATCCGCGCACCGGCGCGGTCCTCGCATGCGCCAGCTCGCCCACCTACGACAACACCAACATCGACGCGCTGCTGCAGACGGGCGGCGGCGAGGACGGCTCCATGTACGACCGCTCCATGGACGCGCTGTACACCCCGGGCTCCACCTTTAAGGTCGTCACGCTTTCCGCGGCACTCGAGACCGGTACCGCCAGCCTTACCAGCACTTACCAGGCTCCCGGCTCCATGGACATCGGCAACGCCCCGGTCACCAACTACGCCAACGAGAGCTACGGCACTATCAGCTTGCAACAGGCCTTTGCCGTGTCCTCCAACGTCGTCTTTGGCCAGGTGGCAAACGAGGTCGGCGCAAACACGCTCGTTCAGTTTGCCAACGCCTTTGGCTACGGCCAGAAGCTCGGCCAGGACCTGACCTCCACGGCCTCCATCATGGCCGACCCATCGCTCATGACCGAGTGGGAGACCGCTTGGGCAGGCGCCGGCCAGCCTGTCGGCATGGACCACACGCCCGGCCCGCAGACCACGGTCATGCAAAATGCCGTGATCGCCGCAGCCATCGCCAACAGCGGCGTGGTCATGGACCCGTTCTTTGTTTCCCAGGTGCTCGCACCGGACGGAACCGTGGTCAAGACCACGCAGTCCCGCTCGCTAGGCCAGGCCGTCAGCTCCGCCACGGCCGACCAGGTCAAGCAGGCCATGCTCGCCGTCGTCCAGTCCGGCACCGGCACCGATGCCCAGATTCCGGGCGTCAAGGTTGCCGGCAAGACCGGCTCGGCCGAGACCGGGGGCACCAACGTCAACTCGATGTTTATCGGCTTTGCACCTTACGATTCACCCACGGTCGCCATCTCGGTGGCCTTGGAGGATTACGACAAACACGACGTCAAGGCGGCCAAGATCGCCAGCATCGTCCTGACCGCGGCACTCGCCGCCCAGGGAGCGTGATGCCCGTGATCGAATCGGACACCCGGGGCGCACCGCGGCCTAAGGGCTAGCGGCAATGCGCCACATGGCCCAGCGGCCACACAGTAGGTACTACACGCATCGTTGAGCGAATAGTTATGTTAGGAGCAGGAATGGAACAGAGGGTCCTCGGGGGAAGATACCTCCTCAAGGATAAGGTGGGGACAGGCGGCATGGCGACCGTCTTCCGTGCGCAGGATCAGGTCCTCGACCGCACGGTAGCCGTCAAGATCATGCTGCCGCAGTACGCTGGCGACGCCACCTTCGCCGCGCGCTTTAAGCAGGAGGCCCAGGCAGCAGCCGGCCTCTCCTCCCCCTATATCGTAGGTGTCTACGATTGGGGCAAGGACGGCGACACCTATTACATCGTCATGGAGTACCTGCGCGGTACCGACCTCAAGAGCGGCATCAAGAGCCATGGCGCCCTCGACCCCAAAAAGGTCGCGCAGATCGGCTCACAGATCAGCTCCGCGCTTTCGGTCGCGCACAAGCACGAGATCATCCACCGCGACATCAAGCCGCAGAACATCATGGTGCTGCCCGACGGCAACATCAAGGTGATGGATTTTGGTATCGCGCGCGCCAAGAATAGCCACCTCACGCAGGACAACAACGTGCTGGGCACCGCCCATTATGTAAGCCCCGAGCAGACCCGCGGTCAGGACCTCGGCCCCACCTCGGATATCTACTCGCTGGGTGTCGTCATGTACGAGTGCGCCACCGGTCGCGTGCCCTTTGACGGCGACGACGCCATCTCGGTCGCACTCAAGCAGGTCAACGAACTGCCCATCCCGCCAAGCCAGATTAACTCCGGCGTCGACGCCGATCTTGAGCGCATCATCCTCAAGTGCATGGAAAAGGACCCGGCGAATCGCTTCCAGACGGCCGACGAGCTGCGTCAGGTGCTCAACAGCTACCTGTCCGGGCGCGCCGTCAACATTTCCGAGCCCACGCGCATCATTGGTGCCCCCGTCGAGCTCGGCGCCACCAAGACCCGCGAGCTTTCCGACCAGACGCGCGCCATGGTTCGTCCCGTCTCGGGCGTGAGCGGCCAGAACAACGCCCGTAGCGCCGTTTCGGGCTCCACGGGTTCCTACGAGGTCGAGAAGCCCAAGTCCAACAAGAGCAAGGTCATCGCCGCCGTGGTTGCCGCCGTTGCCGTCATCGGCATTGTGGTGGCCTTTGCCACGGGACTCTTTGGCGGCGAGCAGGTCACGGTGCCCGACGTACTGGGCAAGGACCAGCAGACTGCCGTGGAGCTGATCAAGGAGGCTGGCCTCGAGGTTGGCACCGTCGATCAGAGCTACAACGACGACGTCGACGAGGGCAAGGTCGCCGAGCAGACGCCCAACGGCAACACCAAGAAGGCCAAGGGCACCAAGGTGAACCTGGTGATTTCCAAGGGCCCCAAGCCTTCCGAGAAGGTTGAGGTTCCGCAGCTCGTCGGTCTGACCAAGGACCAGGCAGAGGCGGCGCTGGCGAGCGTTGGCCTGAAGGGCAACGCTTCCGAGGAGGCCAACGAGGCTGATGAGGGCCAGGTCTTTGAGCAGGGCACCGGAGCCGGCAAGGAAGTCGAGAAGGGAACGACCATCTCGTACAAGGTCTCGAGCGGCCCGGACACCACGTCCGTCCCCGACCTGACCGACATGACCGAAGCCCAGGCGCGCAACGCCCTCGACATGGCGGGCTTTGGCGTCGATGTGAGCTATCAGGAGAACGACTCGGTTACCGAGGGCACCGTGATCAGCTGGAACCCCAGCGGCAAGCAAAAGCCCGGCGCCACGATCACCGTCGTCATCGCCAAGAAGTCCGGTAAGGCCAGCGTTCCGGGCAACCTGTATGGCAAGAGCATCTCCGCCGCTGTCACCGCGCTCAACAACGCCGGGTTCTACAACATCGCCTTCTGCGATCAGAACGGCAACCCCGTGAGCGGCAACGAGAACGCCACCGTTACGGGCGTCTCCCCCACCGGCAAGCAGTCGACCGACAATACGATCACGCTGACGGTCGCACTTTCTGGCTCGGGATCGGGCACGAGCACGGGCGACGATTCCGGTACGACCAACTAATCGCCACCTCATTGGTCATCGCGGCTCGCACCGCAAACACATTCGCTCAACAGCGCCCGCTTGCTCCCCCAGCAAGCGGGCGCTTCGTTTTTGGCGAGGCATTAAACCAGAAGAGCCCGGCACCGTGGCGGTACCGGGCTCGATAATTCTCTGGTGCCCCCGGGCGGATTCGAAAACTCCCCCCGCGGGAAATTGGTGACGCGGGTGTCGACGGTCCGAATCCGGCCCTTAGACCAGAAGAGCCCGGCACCGTGGCGGTACCGGGCTCGACAAATCCCTGGTGCCCCCGGGCGGATTCGAACCGTCGACACCCGCTTTAGGAGAGCGGTGCTCTATCCCCTGAGCTACGGAGGCATGTTGTACTAGTGTAGCAGATTTGCGCCGCTGCAATGCAGCGCATAGCCACTCTTCGAAGTTGCGGTGGAATAGTTCCTGCTTGAAGCCTAGGAGGCCAAATTTAGGAACTATTTCACCGCAACTGATGAAGGGCTAGTTGCCCTTCTGGAAGAGGCTCTTGATGGCGCCGGGGATGCTCTTGGCACCCTTGGCGGTCACGTCGATAAAGTCGGGCGAGCGCACGAGCTTGTCCTCGTCCACGTACTTGCGCACCGCGCGAAGCGTCTCTTTGTCGTCGCGCGTCGAAAATGTAAAGTGGCCGTTATCCTTGGTAAAGATGGCAAAGCGCGTAATCTTCTTGGTGCCGCGCAAAACCTCGGCGGCGATATAGTCGACCTCATCCCACGGGATCTGAATAAAGTCCTCGGGATTGCGCTCGTTGTAGTACTCAAATGCCTTGTTGCCCACCATCACGTTGCCGTGGCTGGTAAGTCCCATCAGGCAGGTTGCCGGCGTTGCCAGATCGACCGTGCTGTTCTGAGATTGCGCCATGCGCGCCTCGCCCTCCAAATAAAACAATCGGACCGCATCCAGTGTACCCACCGGGTGCGGTCCGTTTCAATGGCTTAAAAGCCCTTGCTTAGCAAACCTCGGTCTTAAGCCGAAGCGTGCTTACATGAAGCCGCAAACGCGACCGATGATGCCCACGGCGAAGAGAGCCAGGATGATGACGATCGGGCTGACCTTCTTCTTGAGGAGCTTGCAGACCAGCAGGGTCAGGCACACGGCGGCAAGGCCGGGAATGAGCTGATCGAGGTTGGCCTGAAGCGTGGTGACCTTCACCTGATCAAGGGCGGTGGCACCGACGGAGTTGTACATCGTCAGCGCTTCCTTGACGCCCTCGGAACCGGAAGGCAGGTTGGCCCAGTCGATGAAGGCACCAGCGGACTGCGTGACCTTGGAGACGACCGGGGTGAAGGAGATGGACACCCAGCGCTCGACCAGGGCACCGATGATGAACATACCCAGGATGGAAGCGCCCTCGGTGACCTTGCCCATCAGACCGCCGGAGAGGTCCTTGGCGATGGAGGAGCCGACCTTGTAGCCAAACTCCTGCGTGTACCACAGGAAAGCGTAACGGATGATGTTCCACGCGAAGAAGAACAGCAGCGGGCCGGCAATGCTGCCGGACAGGGCCATGGAAGCACCCAGAGCGCCCAGGATCGGGCGAAGGGTGAACCAGAAGGCGGGGTCGCCGACGCCGGCGAGCGGGCCCATCATACCGACCTTGACGCCCTGGATGGCGACGTCGTCAATCGGAGCACCGTTGGCGCGCTCCTCCTCGAGAGCGAGGGTAACGCCAATGACGGGAGCGGAAACATAGGGGTGGGTGTTATAGAACTCCAGGTGGCGCTTAAGAGCGGCAATCTGGTCATCCTTGCTGGTGTAGAGCTTCTTGATCGCAGGGATCATTGCGAAGCACCAGCCGCCATTCTGCATACGCTCGTAGTTCCACGAGCCCTGAAGGAACTGATGACGGAAGCAAACCTTCTTGCGGTCAGCCTTGGTAAGCTGAATCTTGTTCTCTGCCATATGTATCACTCCCCTCCTACTCGTAATCGTTCAGAATGTCGCCGAGCGGGTCGCCGGAGCCACCGCCCATGCCGCCACCCTGCTTGGCCAGATCCTTAAGGCCAAGGTAGATGAGGGCAAGGGAGATGCCGATGAGGCCCAGGGCAATCAGCGTGAGCTGAGGGATGGCAGCAAGGACAAAGCCGAGGATGAAGAACGGCCAGGTCTCCTTGGTGGCCATCATGTTGATGACCATGGCGTAACCGACGGAAGCGACCATGCCGCCGCCGACAGCCATGCCGCCGGACAGCCAGTCAGGCATAGCGTTGAGCGCGTTGGTAACGGCCTCGGCCGGGATGATGCACAGCAGGACGGCCGGGATGGCGATACGAAGGCCCTGCATGAGGATGGCAGCGTACTGCCAGCGCTCGATGCCGGCGAAATCGCCCTTCTCGGCGCAACCGTCCATGGCGTGAGCAATAGCGGTAGCCAGAGTACGGCAGATCATGGTCAGGAACAGGCCGGCGACCGACAGCGGGACGGCGACGGCGATGGCGGCGGTAACGGCCTTCGACGGATCGGTAGCGCCGCCGTTGAGGGCGAGCACCATGATGATCGAAGAAGCGACCGATGCCAGAGCAGCGTCAGGCGCGACGGCGGCGCCGACGTTAGCCCAGCCAAGGGCCATCATCTGGAGCGAACCGCCCAGGAGGATGCCCTCCTGAAGGTGACCGGTTACGAGACCGATAAGCGTGCATGCCACGAGCGGCTGATGGAACTGGAACTCATCCAGAATGCCTTCCATACCGGCAAGCAACGCGACAATCGCAACAAGCAGAATAGTGATTGCAGACATGTATCGGACCCTCCTTTACTATGCTTGAGCGGCCAGTTCGGCCTTAGCTTTCTTCAACATGGCGTCGAGATCCTCGGAGGAATCCGAAGGAACCTTGCGGACCTCGAACTTGACGCCCTTGGCCTTGAGGGCCTCGAGAGTCTTGACGTCGTCATCGCCCATAGCGACGGCGTTGGTGACGACGACCTTGCCCTTGGAGTGGGCCATGGAACCGATGTTGACTTCCTTGATGTCGACGCCGGCCTCGATGGCCTTGAGCAGATCCTGCGGGTTCTCGAAGAGCAGCATCGCCTTGGTGTCACCAAAGCGCGTGTCCTTGACGACCTCGGCCATCTTCTTGATGGGCACGACGTTGGCATGGACTCCCGGAGGGGCAGCCTGCTCAATCATGGTCTTGCGGAGCTCGTCGTGAGCAACGCCGTCGGAAACCACGATGATGCGGTTGGGGTTGATCTGCTTGGTCCACGTGGTGGCCACCTGGCCATGAAGCAGACGGGTGTCGATACGGACGTGGGCAATCTTGATGTGCCCGTCGCCGATGACCGTTCCCGGAGGGATGGCGCCTGCAGGAGCAGCGGCGGCCGCAGCCGGCTTCTTCTCCTCGGGCTCCAGAGACTCGGGCTTGACGCGCACGCCAGCCTTAGCCTCAGTCACGAGATGTTTTGCGATCGCATGTGCAGTGTTCTTTGCGTCAAAGCGCTGCGAATATGCCTCGATGAGCATAGGCAGGTTGACACCGGTGACGATAGCCCAGGAATCGTGGCCCTCGATGAGCCCGCTGATCTGGTTGAACGGCGTGCCGCCCCACAGATCAACGAGGAAGAGCACCTGCTCCTGGTCCTCGAAGGAAGCGACTGCTTCCTCGACCTTGGCACGGAAGTCGTCGGGGCCCATGCTCGGCTCGAGCGAGACCACGGCTACAGACGGCTGATCGCCAAAGACCATCGAGCCCGTCTGCTTGATTCCAGCTGCCAAGTCCCCGTGGCTAGCAAGAACAATACTTACCATCACATAACCTCCTTTTTGTCTACGTATTTCCTACACGACATGAAAGGAGTATACCTGTTTGCTTTGTGGAATTATAGCTAAAACTGCAAATGGTTGGATTATTTGTTTAAACGTCATGGTTTGTTACAAGTTGATTACATTGCTGATTTTTAGCTCATTACCTGCTAAAGCGCAGCTTAAGCGATTCTCTATTTTGACATACACAGGCGCACTGTTCATTAATACCGATTATAACTAAATGAAAATGTGCACTATCCGGCCCAACTTTGTTTAAACAGACTCCACTTGACTGCTAGTGACAAATATGCTTTGACAATCTAGCAAAACTGAACAATGGCGACACAAAAAGTTGCGGTGGAATAGCTCCTGGCTGGGGGGGCCATGGGGCCGATTTTAGGAACTATTTCACCGCAACTGATGAGGGGCTAGGCGATGTGGAGGGGGTTGGCGGCATCGACGGCGTCGGGGATGTCGGCGGGAGCGGTGAGGCCGTCGGGCTCGGCGCCTGCCGGGTCCTCGTCGGGAGTCTCGATCTGCTTGATCATGACTTCCTGGCCCTGTAGCAGATAGGTCTCGCCACTGCCGCAATGGGGACAGGTCTTGCCGTGCTCGACTGTACCGTAGTCGCGGCCGCACGCCTCGCAGTGCGTCACGGCCTCGACGGGCTCCACGACAAGCTCCGCGCCCTCCGTGATGGGCTTTTTATCTGCTGCCCAACGCCAAGCATCGAGCAGCAGATCGGGAACGACGCCCGAGACTTCGCCCAGCAGCAACGTCACGCTCGAGACGCGACCCACGCCATTAGCGCGCGCCACATTCTCAACATCGCGAATGATGTGATAGACGATTCCTAATTCATGCAAGATAGATACCTTTCGACAGAAGTCGATGCGATGTCAATTCAACGTCAGCGAGCGGCGATCCAGGCGCCCCAGGTTGCCCCGAAACAAGGCGTCCGCTGGGCTTATGCCCGCGGCGCCGAAGTTGAGGGGCAAGATGGGGTGCCTGGGCGCCGTGCAGCGTCGGCAGTGCCGCCGTTCGCTAGAACGGCGAAACCTAATGACCAAACTTGATCTTGATCGCGCGCTTCAGCGCGTACTTGCCCAGGCTGGGGAGCTTTTGCTCGTATTTGACCATGGTGGAGCACTCGGGGCGATCACGATCCAGATGAATGGCGTCAAAGGCGCACTTGGTGGTGCACAGGCCGCAGCCGATGCACTTGTTGGGGTCGACGATCGAGGCGCCGCAGCCCAGGCAGCGGGCGGTCTCGGTGCGCACTTGCTCCTCGGTAAAGGTCTCGACATACTCGCTAAACGGCGCGGCCTTCTCGCGCTCGCGGTCGACGCGCGCCACCTCACGGCTCGCGTTGTCGTAGCTCTCGATCACGGCATCGTCGCGGTCGAGCGCCGTGTAGTGGCGCTGATTGCGGCCGATGGTGAGCGTGGAGCCCGGCTGCACAAAGCGATGGATGGACACCGCGGCCTCGTGACCAGCGGCGATGGCGTCGATGGCAAAGCTGGGGCCGGTGTAGACGTCGCCGCCCACAAAGATGTCGGGCTCGGCGGTCTGATAGGTCTGGGGATCGGCAAGGGCACCCTGGCCACGGCCGAGTTCCACCTTGGAGCCGGCCAGCAGGTCGCCCCACACAATGGACTGACCGATCGACATGACCACACGGTCGGCATCCACGCGGCGCAGGTCGTTCTCGTCGTACTCAGGCGCAAAACGGCCCTCATCGTCCATGACGCGCGTGCAGCGCTTAAAGGTGATGCCGCACACGCGACCGGCCTCGTCCAGATGGACCTCCTTGGGGCCCCAGCCGCAGCTGATGTGCGCGCCGTCCTCGATGGCCTCGCGACGCTCCTCCTCGCTGGCGGGCATTTCCGCCTCGCTCTCCAGGCAGAACATCTCAACATGCTCGGAGCCCAGACGGCAGGCGTTGCGGGCCACGTCGATGGCAACGTTGCCGCCACCCACCACGATGGTGCGACCGGGCAGCGCGTCGACATGGCCGCTGTTGACCTCGCGCAAGAAGTCGACGGCGACGGTCACGTCCTCGGCATCCTCGCCCGGAATGCCGGCAAGGCGGCCACCTTGGCAGCCAATGGCCACGTAGAAGGCCTTAAAGCCCTGCGCGCGCAGCTCGTCGAGCGTCACATCGCGACCGACTTCCACGCCGTAGCGGAACTCGGCGCCCATCAGGCGGATGACCTCGACCTCGGCCTCGATAACATCCTTCTGCAGCTTAAAGCTGGGAATACCGTAGGTGAGCATGCCGCCCGGACGCTCGTTTTTCTCGAACACGACGGGCTTGTAGCCCTTCTCGGCCAGGTAGAAAGCGCAGGACAGGCCGGCCGGGCCGGCACCGATGATGGCGATCTTCTGATCGAAGCCGCCGGCGCGCGTCGGGGTCACCACAGGCGGGACATAACGGGTCGCGGCGTCCAGATCGCGCTGGGCAATGAACTTCTTGACCTCGTCGATAGCCACGGCGGCGTCCACGCGACCGCGGGTGCAGGCGTCCTCACAGCGGCGGTTGCACACGCGACCGCAGATAGCGGGCAGCGGATTCTCGCGCTTGATGAGCGCCAGGGCCTCGTCATAGCGACCCTGAGCCGCGAGCTTCAAATAGCCCTGAACGGCGACATGCGCAGGGCAGGCCGTCTTGCAAGGCGCGGTGCCGGACTCATGCGTCTCGATACGGTTGTCGTTGCGGTAGTTGGGCGACCACTTGGTATGGTCCCACTTGGTGGCATCGGGCAGCTCCTGGCGCGGATACTCGGGCACACGCCCGCCGGCCTTTTTGCTGCAGAGCTTCTGGCCCAGCTTGGCGGCACCGGCCGGGCATACCTCAACGCAGCGACCGCAGGCCACGCACTTGTCCTTCTCGACCTTGGCGACGTAGGCCGAGCGCGACAGGTTGGGCGTGTTGAACAGCTGCGAGGTGCGCAGGGCGTAGCACACGTTGACGTTGCAGTTGCAGATGGCGAAGATCTTGTTCTCGCCGTCGATGTTGGTGATCTGGTGCACAAAGCCGTTGTCCTCGGCCTGGCGCAGGATGTCGTAGACCTCGTCGCGTGTCACGTAATGACCGCGGTCGGTCTCAACCACGTAATCGGCCATATCGCCCACGGCAATGCACCAGTCGGCCGGGTCATCGGCGCAGCCCTCGCCCATCACACGACGGCTCGCGCGGCAGCTGCAGGTGCTGGCGGCATACTTGCCCTCGTATTTGTCGAGCCAATGCTCGATATGCTCAATGGGCACCGAGGTGCTCGCGGCGTCGATGGCTTTCTCGACCGGAATGACGTGCATGCCGATGCCGGCGCCTCCGGGCGGCACCATCGGCGTGGCCTTGGACAGCGGGCCCTTGGACGCCTGCTCAAAGAACTTGGCGTAGACCGGGTGCTCCTCGAGCTGGCTCACGCGCATGTTGAGGAACTCGGCAGAGCCCGGCACCAGCATGGGCAGCACCCACTGCTTGGCACGCTCGGGGTTTTCCCAGTTGTACTCGAGCAAGCCCGTGTAGCTCATGTCGTCGAGCATCTTCTCGATATCGGCCTCGGGCATGCCGGTGAGCTTGACCATCTCGGGCAGCGTGTAGGGACGGCGCATCTTCATCTTGCAAAGCACTTCGGCCTGCTCATCGGTTGCGGCCTCGGCAAACGACCAGTACTCGTAGCCCAGCAGCTCATCGCGGTGAAGCAGACGGTTGGTGCAGTGCTCGCACAGCTTGACGATGGCCTCGCGCGGATGTTCCGGCAGCGGCGGCACGAACTCCGCGCCGATGTCGGGCTCGGTATAGCTAATTCCCGGTCCGTTGAGAATCATGGTTGTCCCTTCTCTTGCCGCAGTCCAGCGAGACCGCAGCGCCCCTCTTTTTGCAGGTCGGGCATGCCCCCCCATGCCGTTCACCCGCCATTGTTGACATTGTGTCAAAAATAGTATTGACGAACCGTCAACAATATTCAAGACTGTTAGGCGAACGGTTAGGCAAAAGAGGATGAAAGGCGGCAAAACATGAGTAACAACACGGCAGATACCTCCGTGGTCGATGTCGTCTCCGCCGTCGATGCCGTCGCGACAACCGACAGCGCAGCAAAGCGCCTGTCGGGCGACGAGCGCCGCCGCGAAATCCTCGATGCCGTTCGCGCCGTAAGCTCCGAGCTGGGCGTGTCCCACCTTTCGGTATCGGCCGTAACCAAACGGGCCGGCTGCACGCGCTCGCTGTTCTACCACTATTTTGCCGATATGGACGCCGCCGTCACCGCCGTCATGGACGAGGCGATCGACGGCTTTATCTCCGAGCTCGAGCAGTGGAACGCCAGCCGCACCGTCGGCGATATCGAAGGCGCGCTCGACACCGTCGCCCCGCTCTTTAAGCGCCTGGTCGCCAGCGGCCACGAGCTGCCGCACACGCTGACCTCCAACAGCGGCGCGCTCTACGGCGGCTTTCTGCACAACGTAGTCCAGCGCGTGGCGCAATACATCTGCGACACCACCGTGGTGGATTTTGTCGCCCATCACGACCTGCGCATCGACCATGTCTACGAGACGTTCTACACCCTCATCATGGGACTTTTAATGTATATCCGCACGCATCCCGATGTGCCCGACGAGACGGTCAAGGAAATCATCGCCTCGACGCTCCACATCGAGGGCTACACCGCCAAGTATCCCGAGCGCAGGCCCGGGAACTGACGACATTTGGCCAAACTGCCCGCGATCGGAAGAGGGGCCGCGGGCGTGTGAAAGGAGAGCAGCATGCTGTTCGATGTTTGGGGTAGCGATACCCTTATCCACTGGGCCGGCTGGGCCATGGTCTTTGTTGGCCTGATCGTGCTCAACGAGGTCGGCCGCCGCACCAAGCTCGGCGCGGCCATCATCTTTGGCGTGGCTCCGCTGGCCATGACCATCTACTGCGTCGCCATCGCCATCGGCGTTTCGCAGGGCGCCGAGTGGGCACTCACCAACCCCACCCATGTGTACCAGAACAGCTGGTTCCACTACGCCAAGGTGTACGCGGCGCTGGCCGGTTGCTGGGGCTTCATTGCCATTAAGTACCAGTGGGGCAAGATCGGCAAGGCGCACTGGTTCCGCGCGTGGCCGTTTGTGATCGTCGCCATCAACATCATGATCGCCGTCGTGTCCGACTTCGAGAGCGCCTATCACTTCTTTGTCCTGGGCGAGTCCACCTGGGTCACTTCCGAGGGTGCCACGCAGCTGGCCGGTTGGAACAACGTCTTTAACGGTATCGCCGGTATCATCAACATCTTCTGCATGACCGGCTGGTGGAGCGTCTACGCCTCCGAGGACCAAACCGACATGCTGTGGCCCGACATGACCTGGGTCTACATCATCGCCTACGACATCTGGAACTTCTGCTACACCTACAACTGCCTGCCCACCCACTCCTGGTTCTGCGGCTTTGCGCTGCTGCTGGCGCCCACCGTCGCCGCCTTTATCTGGAACAAGGGCGGCTGGATCCAGAACCGCGCCTTTACGCTGGCCATTTGGTGCATGTTTGCCCAGGTGTTCCCCTACTTCCAGGAGGAGTCCATCTTTGTGACGCACTCCACGCTCGACCCCGCCGCCGCCACCGCGGTCTCCATCGCCGCGCTGGTCGCCAACATCGCCGCGATCATCTACATCGCCTACCGTGCTAAGAAGCTCGGCCGCAACCCCTACAAGCAGGATGTCTTTGAGGGCACCAGCGATTGGGAGAAGGCTACCGCCCGCCGCGCCAAGGTCGATTACGCTCACGCCGAGTAACGTATTGGTCGTCGTCGGCACATGGGCATAGCCCTGCTTGCTCGGATTTCGATTCAGGCCTTGCGCAGCCCCCGGAACGCGATTCGTTCGTGCTCCGGGGGCTTTTTGATGCCGCAATTTCGGGCCAGGTCACGCCCTCACGTTAAATTGAGTTTCAAATTGCGCGGCGGCTCTATATGGCACCGATTTTGGGTACAGTGTTGAGCCGATATTGCATTGGGGGATATATGAGCGATGAAATGTGCGGCCACGAGGATGCGGCCCAAGATGCAGAAGCGTGTGCCGAGGCCCTGGAAAGCCTTGACCGGATCGCGCTGGGCGAGATTGCGCTTGACGATGCGGAGGTCGGCGCGCAGGATGAGCCGGAAGCCGACGGCGAACAGGACGCCGACGGTGGCGCTGTGCTTGCCAAAGATGAGGCAGGGCACGAGGATTCCGAAAGCGAGGCCGACGACCAGCCCGAATCCGACACGAGCGAAGAAACCATCTTGCTCGACAGCGTGCCTGTCGACGACTCGCTCACCCGCGAGCTCCCCGGCCTAGGTTCCACTCCTGTCGTGGACGAGACCATCGCCATGGGCGATATTCCTCTTCCGTCCGTTCCCTCGGCACATGAAGCCGAAGTCCGTCACCGCAAGATGTCGCCCAAGCGCCTCAACCTGATGGTGGCCGGCGTCGTTGCCGTCGCGCTTGTCGCCGGGGGCGCGGGCTATGCCGCCTGGAATGGATACCAGCAGGAACAGGCCGCCACTGTCGCCGCCAATGCGCACACGATGATGTCGGTGCAGATTGGCGTGCATGCCGCAGGCCTCGATTGCTCAACCGGCTCCAAAATTCCCGTGCAGGTGAGCGGGCAGGATTCCGACGGTTCATCCGTAAGCGAAACGCTCTACGTTGACGAGCACGGTCGTGGCATGAAGCTGCTGCCCGGTGACTACACGCTCTCCATCGCCGCCTCCCCCATCGCGGCGGACGGCGCCATCTACACCGTCCCGGCCACCAAGGCGCAGGTCACCGTTAAGAGCGATGGACAGGATTTGAGTGCCCAGGCCACCTTTAAGCTTAAGGTGCCCTCGGCCGACACGGTAACCGACGACCAGATTGACGCCGCCGCCAAGTTCGCCGAGGAGGGCGGTGCGAGCTCCGCCGCGGCCGCCAAGACACTTCAGCAGGCCGCAATCACGCGCCGCGATGCCGCCGCCAATGCCGTGAGCGCGCAAAAGGCACAGGCGGCCCGTGATGCCGACGCTCGACACAAGGCGACGGATCTGTATCAGCTCGATATTCCGGTTGAGTGGTATGGCAAGGTCGCGACCTGGCAAAACGGAAGCACACTGTGCATTTATCTGGACGGCGACACCAACACGCCGCTCGTAACCCTTGTCGCCGTGCGCGATGGCGAGACTTTTACGCCCGATGACGGCGATACGGTTTTGGGCACGGTCAGTCTGGGCAACGGCTATACGGCCTATGCCAGCGGTCCCGTCTATCCGTATGTGGTTCCGCAGACCATCAACGGGCGCACGCAGAATCCCGTGTCGACCTACCCCATGGACACGGCCATTGAGCTTGTCGAACTCACGACCGGCAACCGCTACACCTACAGCCAGATCAAGAACGACCTAGTCGGTAAAGACGGCAAGGCAGACGCCGCGACCAAACTCGAGACCGACTACCTCGCCCAAATCCTGCTACCAAGCATCAAGGCCCAGGACTAGCTGCCCACTGTGGGGCCAAGAGGTCCTGGGCCCCACAGATCCATAGATGATTAGGCAAGGAGCCACTTCCATGCGGGCACAGCGTGCACTACACCGTGTTCGCATGGAATATCGGCCTGCTCATCCATGGTAACGATTGCCGACTCACCAAGATCGAACTGGGCCATCGAGACATCGAGGGCGGCTATTTCGCGTGCGCGCGTTTTCTCGCTTGCCATATCCGCGCTCACCTGAATCAGGCTATAAGCCTGCATAAGAAGTGCGTCCCCAGCCACAAAGTCCACCTCATGGCTTTTATTCTTCTCTTTAATCAGCAGGCGACAAACCGAACCGGTCCGCACCGCGGGAGTCCTTCTTCTTAGCGCATTGAACACCGCAGTCTCGAGCCTCTGGCCCTGGTCCAATGCCGATGCGGGAGAGAACGCTCCAAACATCGCAGGATCGACAGCGTAGACTTTAGACGTAGACCGCATATTATTTGCAAGTGAACGCGTGAACTCTGGCACAGAAAACATCAGATAGGCGTCCTCGTAGTACTCAAGTAGGGCACTGAGCGAATTACGACTGACGGGTATCTGCCTGCTCTTGAACTCGTTATACACTTTGTTCACTGACAGTTCTCGTCCCGAAGACGCCATGCACCGCGTCAGGAACAGCGAGGCCAAACGAGGGTTCTTGACGTCATAGCGCTCAACGATGTCCATAGCGACCGTTCGCGACGCATATTCCTGCAGCAGCTGAATCGCGTCCGCAGGCGTCTGCTCAAGCGTCGCGATGAATCCACCCCGTTCAAGATATCCGGTCAGATGATGTCGAAGCAATGCTGCATCGCTCGGAGAAAAGGGCGCATCCTGCTCAGGAACGTTTCCCGTCTTATATCGAACATATTCCGAAAAACTCAACGGAAAAAGCTCTCGAACAAGAGAACGACCCCTGAACTCGCTCTTAAGTTCCGAGGACAGCATCTTAGAAGAAGATCCCGTCACATAGACGGTCGCTTTCTCCGTATCGACCACACGCCGCAGAAACGCGCCCCATTCAGGAATTTCCTGGATCTCGTCAAAGAAAATGTAAGCGCCCTCGGTTCGAGCAGCAGGATACAGCGCATAGAATGTATCGAGCACGTCCGCCAGTAGCGATGACTCATACGGACGCAAGCGCTCATCCTCAAAATTGAAGTAAAGCATTCGGTCAAGCTCGACGCCTTGGCCCTGAAGCCGCCGCATCTCCTGATACAGGCGATACGTCTTTCCACAACGGCGGGCCCCCACAATCACATTTACGATGTTGTCGCGCTTTGGCTTCTGCGGGTTTCCCAGATCAAGGTCTCGCTCAAAGACCTGCGGAACTCCCTGCTGCTCAAAGTCCTTTATTTTCTGGGCTACCAAGTCGTTGAATGCCATGATTCTCCAATCTTGCTCTCTAGCTAATCAGGATTATACCGTTTCTTGATTAGATAGAGAGCAAGATTTCGTTGAACTTGATTAATGCTTAAGCAAGTTTTCTATTAACGTCCCGAAGGATGTCGAGCGGTTGAGGGGCAAACACGAACGCCTCTAACCGACAGAAACGCGCGGTTCCGTCAGTCAGAGGGCGCTTCCTAGCGCCACGGGTCGGCTTCGAACATTGGCTCGCGCTCGGGGCGGCGGTCGCTGTAGGGATCGTAGCCGTCGTCGTCCTCGTTCTCGGCACGGATGTAGGGGTCGCGCGGCTTTGGTGCCGGCTTAGGCGCAGGCTTGGGTGCGGCGGGCGCGGCATCGGTCGCCGGCGTGTTCGTCTTGCTCTCGTCTTTCATCTGCATATCTCCTTGCCATGTACTCACGTTCAACATCATCGATTGTCGCACGAAAAGGGTGGCGGACCCAATTGGATCCGCCGCCCTTGGCGTTTTGCGATGAAGGCGGTTTTAAGGCCTGCCCCAGAATCTACTCGGCGTCGGGGACCTCATAGGTGGCCGCCGGCGTGTTGTCGCACACGACGGTAAAGCCACCATCCTTGTCGACATCGACCGTCACCTGATCGCCCTCGCGCACCGTGCCGTCGATAATGGCCGCCGCGATAGCATCGACAACCTCGCGCTGCACCAGACGCTTGAGCGGACGTGCGCCAAAGACCGGGTCCAGGCCGCCCACGGCGAGCATCTGCTTGGCCGCCGGGGTGATGGCAAGCGTCATGCGTTCCTTGGCCAGACGCGCGCAGACGTCGGCGAGCTGGATGTCGACAATCTTCTCGATCTGCGCCATGCCGAGCGGATGGAACACCACGATGTCGTCGATACGGTTGAGGAACTCGGGACGGAAAGTCTGAGCCATGGCCGCGTCGACCTGATGGCGCATCTCCTCCTCATCCTTGCCGGACAGGTCGGCGATGGCCTTGGAGCCCACGTTGGACGTCATGATGATGATCGTGTTCTTAAAGGACACCTGGCGACCCTGGCCGTCGGTCAGACGACCGTCGTCAAGCACCTGCAGCAGCACGTTGAAGACATCCGGGTGAGCCTTTTCCATCTCGTCGAGCAAGATCACGGAGTACGGGCGACGGCGCACGGCCTCGGTGAGCTGGCCGCCCTCGTCGTAACCCACGTATCCCGGGGGTGCACCGATCAGACGCTGGACGCTGAACTTCTCCATGTACTCGGACATGTCGATACGCACGAGCGCGCGCTCGTCGTCGAACAGGCACTCGGCCAGCGCCTTGGCGAGCTCGGTCTTGCCCACGCCGGTGGGACCCAGGAAGAAGAAGCTGCCGATGGGCTTGTCCGGGTCGGAGAGGCCCGCACGGCTACGGCGCACGGCCGCGGCGACGGCAGAGACGGCCTCGTCCTGACCGATGACGCGCTTATGTAGCTCGCCCTCCAGGCCCTTCAGCTTGTCGAGCTCGCCCTGCATCATCTTGGACACGGGCACGCCGGTCCAGGCGCTCACGACCTCGGCGATCTCGTCGGAGGTCACCTGCTCGTTGAGGCCCTCGCCATCCTGCTCCTTCTGTGCCTCGAGCGCGGCTTCGGACTCCTGAATCTGCTGCTGCAGACCCGGGATCACGGCATAGCGCAGCTCGGACGCACGGCCCAGATCGCCGTTGCGCGTCGCGCGCTCCTCCTCGCTCTTGGCCTCGTCGAGCTGGCCCTTGAGCTCCTGCACATGGTCGATGGCGTTCTTTTGGTTGAGCCAGCCGGCCTTTTGCACGTTGAGCTTTTCCTGGACCTCGGCGATCTCCTGGCGCAGGGCCTCCAGACGCTCCTTGGAGGCGTCGTCGGTCTCCTTCATGAGCGCCTGCTCCTCGATCTGCAGCTGGGTGAGCTGACGCGTGGTGGCGTCGATCTCGACCGGCATGCTGTCGAGCTCCATGCGCAGGCGGCTTGCGGCCTCATCGACCAGGTCGATGGCCTTGTCGGGCAGAAAGCGGTCGGCGATGTAGCGGTCGGAGAGGTCGGCAGCTGCCACAAGCGCGCTATCGGTGATATGCACGCCGTGGAAGATCTCGTACTTCTCCTTAAGGCCACGCAGGATCGAGATGGTGTCCTCGACGGTGGGCTCGGAGACCATCACAGTCTGGAAACGACGGGCAAGCGCCGCGTCCTTCTCGATGTACTTGCGGTACTCGTCGAGCGTGGTCGCACCGATCGCGTGTAGGTCGCCACGGGCGAGCGCCGGCTTGAGGATGTTGCCGGCGTCCATGGAACCCTCGGTGGCACCCGCGCCCACGATGGTGTGGAGCTCGTCGATGAACAGGATGACCTTGCCTTCGGATTTCTGGACTTCCTTGAGCACGGCTTTCAAGCGGTCCTCGAACTCACCGCGATACTTGGCGCCGGCGACCAGTGCGCTCATGTCGAGCTCGATGAGATCGCGGTCGCGCAGGGTGCTCGGCACGTCGCCGGCCACGATACGCTGGGCGATGCCCTCGACGATGGCCGTCTTGCCGACGCCCGGCTCGCCGATGAGCACGGGGTTGTTCTTGGTGCGACGGGACAGGACCTGGATAGTACGGCGGATCTCATCGGTACGGCCGATGACCGGGTCGAGTTTGCCGGCGCGGGCGAGGTCGCAGATGTTGCGGCCGTACTGCTCCAGCGCCTCAAACTGCGTCTTGTCCTCGGCAGACGTCACGCGGTCATCGCCGCGCAGCTCCTCGTAGACCTGCTCGATGCGCTCCTTGGTAACGCCGGCGTCGCGCAGCACGCGGCCCGCCTCGCCCTTGTCCTCGGCAAGCGCCATGAGCAGATGCTCGGTCACCACAAAGCTGTCGCCCATCTTGGTGGCCCTCTTCTCGGCCTTCTCGATGACGCGGACGAGCTCGTTGGAAAGACCCATCTGCTGGCCCTCGCCCGAAACCTTGGGCGCATGGTCGATGGCGTCCTGCGTGGAGCGCGCGAGCTGGGCGGGATCGGCGCCAATGCGCTCGATGATCACGGAGATGTTGCGCTCGCCGGCACCGAGCAGGGCAGACAGCAGGTGAATCGGCTCCACCGCGCCGGCCTGCGCGTCGGCAGCCGTGCTCATGGCGGTCTGCAGCGCCTCGCGCGACGTCATTGCTAGCTTATCGATTCTCATGGAATCACCTCTCTTGGGGCGGCCGCCCTACGGGGCGGCTTCACGTTGTTCGAGAAGTATTGTTGCCAGCTTTGCGCGTTCTTATACACAAATCTAAGTCTCTATATATAAGATTTTCTGAGTGATTGAAGGATAGGGAGCAGGTGCGCTCACCCGCTACGGCCTCGTCCCCTTACTATCTCAATCTGTAACATCTAGCGGCTGTTTATGGCTCTAGATGTTACAGATCGAGATGAAATGACCAGCGGCACCCGTTTATCTAAATCTGTAACATCTAGTCAGCAAATAGAGCTCTATCTGTTACAAATCGAGACGAACAGAAAACACCCGGATCAAAAATCTAAATCTGTAACACCAGGCCCACTTTTAGCGGCCAAGATGTTACAGATTAAGACGAATCGAGCCGCCACAAAGGTGCCTGTCCCCTTTGTGGCGGTCCAGAGAAGAATCAGCCCCGATTAAAAGAGGAGGCATCAAGCCCAGTCTACGTTTGGCGATCCAAAAACCCAACGAGAACGCAGCGATGGAATCGAGAACCGACAATAGCCCGTTCGCGCAGATACAGATGGAGATTCAAGACAAGGGTGCCGGCTTAAACGGCTTGGTTATCGTACGCCACAACGTTCTCGTCATCGTCCCTGTCGTTTTTATAGTGCTTATAGTGAAAATAGCGAGTTTAGTGAGAATAGTATTGCGCAAAACTCGTGAACTCAATTTTTGACCTCTCGCCCAGAATGAGAGGGAGGCAAATATTCCTATTAGAGGTCAAATCGGAGCCTAATAGGGCCTTTTAGCCCCTCTCATTCCGGGCGGTCGCTTTCTTTTGAATATTGTCGTAAGCTTGTATCATTTATCTTAATGATTGCATATTGCATGAGAGGTGCCCCACCGTGAAACGCTCCACCTATATCGGCCTGCTCGTCTTAGCGTTTGCAATTACCGCAGTCGGCGTAGGTATTATCTATCTCGCATTTCTCCCTGCCTCGGCGACGCAGGCGGCGGTTGAAACCATAAGCTATCCCATCGAAATCCTCACCGATATCGTCAAACCCGATTCAATCACCGTCGATTTCGACGGTACGCCCGCAGCGCTTGGGGTCAGCAACTATCCCCGAATCGAACTTGGAGCCACGCGCTATACCCAAGATGAGCAGCTTATCGGCAAGGCAACCAGTTTACTCAAAGGCAAGACGTTTAAGCGATGGTACGGCGCCGCAATATATCGAGCCAAGAAAGGCCAAATGAATGGCGGGTATTATTCGACCCTTGAACTCGATGCGGCAAACGGGAGCAGACTGTGCAACGTTTCATACGACCCCGGCTACGTGGACAACGAAGGGCCGGGAGTCTATATCTCGGATGGCAACGTGATCTACGTCATGGAAGGCGACCAGACGGCAGTCGTCGATTTTATGGATCGGTGTACCGAGGATGCCTACGAACAAACTTGCGAGCCCGATCCACAGACAGCGCGCGACAGTGGCTCAGCACGCACTTGGCTATTTGACGATGAGATAACCTGGACCCCATCGAAATAAGAACCCGCCGGACAGGCACCTTTGTGGTGGTTTCGGTTCCGATGTTCCACTGTCTCGATCTGTAACATCTAGCGGCCCTTTTCAATCCTAGATGTTACAGGTCGAGACAAACGGAACCGCCACAAAGGGGACAGGCACCTTTGTGGCGGTCCACAGCGATACCCGCCTCAAAAAAGAAGCCGCCCCAATTAAAAGAGGCGGCATCAAGCAAGTCATTTTTAGCGTCCCTCAAGGCCCAACGAGAACGCACAAACGTAGCCCGGGGCTTACCCTTTGCCGAACGCGACCCTCGCGAAGCGCGTGAGCGGGCGGGAAAGGGTAAGCCCCGGGCGGACAATTAAGTGCGCTACTCGGCAGCGGCCTTGAACTTGTTGTAGTTGATCAGGCAGCCGGCCTTGACGATGGCACGCTCCTCGGCGGTCATGTCGGCGATGTAGAGCTCAATCTGCTCAACCGCACCGCCGGCACGCACCACGTAGGCAGCGATGTTCTTGAGGTCGCCGTCGAGCGCGGCGCGGATGCCCGGCACGAAGACGTAGTCGCCCACCTCAAAGTTGGGCTCGGCCTCCATCTGGAAGGGCACCATGCCCCAGTTCATCACGTTGGAGCGATAGCGCTTGGTGGCGTACTCGTGGACGATGTTGGCCAGACCGCCGATCACGCGCTGGCAGCTCGCGGCCTGCTCGCGGGCAGAGCCGTCGCCGGGCTTCTTAGCGTAGAGCATGGAGCCGTACTCGGTAGCCTTGGCATCGGCCGCGACACCAGCGCCGGCCAGCGCCTCAAACACACCGGCAAGCTCGGCATCGAGCGCGGCCAGGTCACCCGCGGACTCGCCGGCAACGCGGCGCTTCTCCACGGCGTCGACCTCCTTGGAGCGACCCACGTAGGCAGGGTCGCGGCGGCTGAGCGTAAACTCGGCCAGGCCCAGCGGGTTGGAGCGGAAGGAGCTCGTCTCGCCCGAGGGAATGAGTTCGTCGGTCGTGGTGACCGGGTCCATGATCTTGGAGCATACCTTGAGCAGGATATCGTCGCCAAGCGGCTCCATCGCGGGCCATGGCTTGATGTTGGGCCCCTCGACCAGCTCGTCGGTAGGCTCAGCCTTGCCAAAGCCCCAATACACGCGCTTCTTGTACGGCGCGTCGTCGAAGGTGTACTCGCAGGCCTCGTCCCAGGTCTCCTCGGGCAGGTCGGTCGCCGGCGTCAGGATGCCGCCATTGGCCGCCGTCGCCGCAATGGAGCGGGCGTCCATCAGGGCCACGGCGCTCAGCTGGCCGTTGCCCGGCTTGGAGCCCTCGCGGTTGGGGAAGTTGCGCGTGGTGTGACGGATGGACAGGCCGTTGTTGGCGGGCGTGTCGCCAGCACCAAAGCACGGGCCGCAGAACGCCGTACGCACGATCGCGCCGGCCTCCATGAGGTCGTAGATGTAGCCGCGGCGCGTGAGCTCGAGCGCCACAGGCTGGCTCGTGGGATAGACCGACAGCGAGAACTCGCCGCAGCCGGTGTTGGCGCCCTTGAGCACGCGGGCCGCCTGCACCACGGAGTCGTAGTTGCCGCCCGAGCAGCCGGCGATAACGCCCTGCTGCACGTGCAGCTTGCCGTCGACAATCTTGTCGAGCAGGCTAAAGTGCGTCTTGCCCTCGCCGATCTTGGCAGCCTCGAGCTCGACCTCGTGCAGGATATCCTCGAGGTTCTCGTTGAGCTCGTCGATCTCAAAACCGTTGGAAGGATGGAACGGCAGGGCGATCATGGGCTTGATGCTCGACAGGTCGACCTCGACGCAGCCGTCGTAGTAGGCGACATCGGCGGGCTTGAGCTCGCGGTAGTCGTCACCACGGCCGTGCATGGTCAAAAACGCGTGCGTGTCCTCGTCGGTGGCCCAAATGGAGGAGAGGCAGGTGGTCTCGGTGGTCATGACGTCGACGCCGTTGCGGTAGTCGGTCGTCATGCTCGCGATGCCGGGGCCCACGAACTCCATGACCTTGTTCTTGACATAGCCCTTGGCAAAGACGGCGCGGATGATAGCGAGCGCCACGTCATGCGGGCCGACGCCGGGGCGCGGGGCACCCGTGAGGTAGATGGCGACGACGCCGGGATAGGCGACGTCGTAGGTGTCGCGCAGCAGCTGCTTGGCCAGCTCGCCGCCGCCCTCGCCCACGGCCATGGTGCCCAGGGCGCCGTAGCGGGTGTGCGAGTCGGAGCCCAGGATCATCTTGCCGCAACCGGCGAAGTTCTCACGCATAAAGGAGTGGATAACGGCGATGTGGGGCGGGACGAAGATGCCGCCGTACTTCTTGGCAGCCGAGAGGCCGAAGACGTGATCGTCCTCGTTGATGGTGCCGCCCACGGCGCACAGCGAGTTGTGGCAGTTGGTGAGCACGTAGGGCAGCGGGAACCGCTCCATGCCCGAAGCGCGCGCCGTCTGGATAATGCCGACGAAGGTAATATCGTGGCTCGCCATGGCGTCGAAGCGGATTTTGAGCGCCTCGGGGTCGCCCGACGTGTTATGTGCCTGAAGAATCGAATAAGCGATGGTGCCGCGCTTGGCATCCTCGGGCGTCTGAGCGATACCGCGCTCTGCAGCCTCTGCCGCAGGCACAACCTCGCTGCCACCACACAGGTAGATGCCGTCCTCGTACAGCTTGACCATTCTGTCTCCCACTCTGCCCAAAGATTTGGGCGCATAGCATACATTCGTTCAATATCGTGCCATAGAACGGTTGCCAGCGGGTTACGAATCTCGGCGTTCACTTTATCTCAGTAAAGCACTGGACGGCGTTGGTGCAAGGGGTGTCCCCAAGTGCCGCAAAAGGAACGTCCCCAAGTGCCGAATAAAAATGAGAGTGGATAATCTCCCGTTTTGAGCCCGCATGCGAGCCAAAAGTGGGAGATTATCCACGCTCAAATTGTTAGGATTTGCGTCGTAGAGCCGCCGTAACTAAAGATCTCCTCCCGCTCCCAGCAGTTTGCGCATGACTTGCTCGGGATTGACTGAGCCGTCGCGTGGGGCCAGGGCGGTGATCTTCTTCTGCATCTTGTACTCGTGCAGCTCGTCCTCGAGCTGGCGCACGCGAGCGCGGAGCTTCTCGTTCTCGCGCTCGCGCTCCTCGGCACGCTCCTTCATATCGAGGATGCGCACCACGCCGGCGAGGTTGATGCCCTCGTCGGTCAGCTGGTTGATGAGCTCCAGGCGCTCGATATCGGCACGCGAATACAGACGCGTGTTGCCGCCCGAGCGCTGGGGGTTCACCAAACCCTTGGACTCATAGACGCGCAGAGTCTGCGGGTGCATGCCGGTCAGCTCGGCCGCCACGCTGATCATGTACAGCGGTTTGTTCCTATTGTCCTCGGCCATACTCACAGACCCCTTCTTAATCAACCTCATCCCAAAGCGGCTTTCCCGCCTCGGGCTCCATTTTTAATACGTCGCCTTGTAACGGTTGACCTTCTCGCGATAGTCGCGCGTATCGGCCTCGCGCAGTTTGGTCATAGCCTCGCGCTCATCATCGGACAGGTTCGTGGGAACCTGCACCTTGATCTCGACGAGCAGCGCACCCGTACGGCCGCGATGCTTAACGTCGGGCGCACCCATCTCCTTAAAGCGGAACTTCTTGCCCGTCTGGGTACCCGCGGGCACCTTCAGGCGGACCGTTGCGCCACCGGGCGTGGGCACATCCACCGTGCAGCCGAGCGCCGCCTCGTAGACCGAGATCGGCACCTCCATGGTCACGTCGGCACCCTTACGCTTAAACAGCGGATGCTCCTCCACGTGCGTGGTCACGACCAGGTCGCCGCGCTCGCCTCCGGCAACGCCGTACTCGCCGCGGCGCTTGTAGCGCAGCTTGCCGCCGTCGACCGCGCCCGCGGGCACCGAGACCGTAATGGTCTGCTGCTCACCCGTCGAGGGAATGCGGTAGGTGACCTTGTGCGTCACACCGCGAAACGCGTCCTCGGCCGTCACGTCGACGGTCAGCGACAGGTCGCCGCCCTTGCGCGCGCGGTTGCGGCCCGCGCCCGCACCGGCAGCGCCCGCGGCCCCGGCAAAGCCCGAGCCCCAATCGCTACCCCAGGCACCATTGCCGCTAAAGATGCTGTCGAAGATATCGCCCCAGCCGCTTGCGCCAGCGCCGGCACCGTAGCCGCCGCCATACGCACCGCCCGCGCCCGGCATGCCGCCGAACATGAGCATCTGGTCGTACTCTTTGCGCTTCTTCTCGTCCGAAAGCGTCTCGTAGGCCTCGCTAATCTCCTTAAACTTGGCCTCGTCGCCGCCGGCATCGGGGTGATATTTTTGCGCGAGCTTGCGAAACGCGCTCTTGATCTCTTTGTCGGAGGCGCTCTTGGATACGCCCAGGATGTCATAGAAGGTTTTGCCTGCAGCCATCGTAGCTCCTCTCCTGTTTCATCCGCCGTCCCCGCGGACGACGGCTCATGCTTTCATATGGCACTAGGCCAGAAAGGGCCCCGGGTGTTGCCCCGGGGCCCTTCTCAATTACTCCTCGGTGCTCTCGGCCGTATCGGCCGTAGCATCCTCGGGCGCCGCTTCGGGCTCCGGTGCGGGGCGCTTCTCGCCACCGTAGGTCACCGTCACCATCGCGGAGCGCAGGATGCGGTCCGCCATGCGGTAGCCCTTCTGGTACACGTCGTTGACGGTCTCGTCGTACTGCGATGCGTCCTCAACACGTCCCACGGCCTGGTGCTCGAGCGGATCGAACGCCTCGCCCTTGGGGTCGATGGGCTCAACGCCCTCGTGCGCAAACACATCGAGCAGCTTGGCATGCACCGCGTCAACGCCATCGACGAACTGCTTAAAGTCGTCGGAAAGCTCCTGGCTGCGGGCATGGTCGATCGCACGCTCGATATCGTCGACCACCGGCAGCAGCGCGGTGACAAGCTTCTCGGTCGCGCGCTCGCGCTCGGCGATACGCTCGTTGGCGGTGCGGCGGCGGAAGTTCTCCCAGTCGGCCTGCAGGCGGGCGGTGCGCTCGGTAGCGTCCTTCGCCTTGTCCTCGGCGGCCTTCTGAGCCTCGGCCGCAGCCTCGAGCTCATTACGTGCGTCGGCAAGCTCTTTCTGAGCCTGCTCGAACTTAAGCTTAAAGTCGTTGTCGGCGGCTTCCTCACCGGCGCGGATAGCGGCTTCCACCATCTCGTCCTCGGTCATCGTCGCCTCCTTGTTGGAATCCTCTACCTGGTTCTCGGCAGCCTCGGCGGCCGCGGCCTCGTTGGCCTCGGTATCGTCGACAGCCTCTACGGGAATCTTCACGTCCTTCTCCTTGGAGTCAACGGGGGCGGCACCAGCGGCAGCCGCCTCCGTGCGAGCTTTACGAGCGGACATGATTACTTGTCCTCGTCGTCCACAACCTCGTAGTCGGCGTCGACAACGTCATCGTCGGCAGCCTGGGCACCGGCGGCACCGTCGGTCTGCTGCTGAGCGTCGGCGTAGACAACCTGAGCCAGCTCGTAGGCAACGGACTGCAGGGACTCACCGGCGGCCTTGATGGCCTCGACGTCAGAGCCCTCGAGCGCCTTCTTGGCGTCGGCGATAGCGGCCTCGGCCTTGGACTTCACGTCGGCGGAAACCTTGTCGCCCAGCTCGTTGAGGGTCTGCTCGGTGGAGTAGCACAGGCTGTCGGTCTGGTTGCGGACCTCGACCTCTTCCTTCTGCTTCTTGTCCTCCTCGGCATGAGCCTCGGCGTCCTTGACCATGCGATCGACTTCGTCGTCGGACAGAGCGGTGGAGCCGGAGATGGTGATCTGCTGCTCCTTGCCGGTGCCCTTGTCCTTAGCGGAGACCTTGACGATGCCGTTGGCGTCGATGTCGAAGGTGACCTCAATCTGCGGCACGCCGCGGCGGGCAGCCGGGATACCGGTCAGCTGGAACTTACCGAGCGACTTGTTGTCGCGGGCAAGCTCGCGCTCGCCCTGGAGCACGTTGATCTCGACGCTGGTCTGGTTGTCGGCAGCGGTGGAGTAGACCTCGGTCTTGGAGGTCGGAATCGTGGTGTTGCGGTCGATCATCTTGGTCATGATGCCGCCCATGGTCTCGACGCCCAGCGACAGCGGGGTCACGTCGAGCAGCAGGATGCCCTCGACGTCACCGGTGAGCACGCCGCCCTGGACGGCAGCGCCGTCGGCAACGACCTCGTCGGGGTTCACGGACATGTTGGGCTGCTTGCCGGTCATGGTCTTGACCAGGTCCTGGACGGCGGGCATACGGGTGGAGCCGCCGACGAGGATGACCTCGGTCAGATCGGAGAGCTTGAGCTTAGCGTCGCGCAGGGCGTTGGTGACAGGCTGCTTGCAGCGCTCGAGCAGGTCGCGGGTGATCTTCTCGAACTCGGCGCGGGTCAGCGTGTAGTTGAGGTGCAGCGGGCCGGACTGGTTCATGGTGATGAACGGCAGGTTGATGGTGGACTGCTGGGCGGCGGAGAGCTCCTTCTTGGCGTTCTCGGCAGCCTCCTTCAGACGCTGCAGGGCCATGGGGTCCTGACGCAGGTCGACGCCGTTCTCCTGCTGGAACTTGTCGGCCATCCAGTCGATGACACGCTGATCCCAGTCGTCGCCGCCCAGGTGGTTGTCGCCCGAGGTGGACAGAACCTCAAACACGCCGTCGGCGAGGTCGAGGATGGAGACGTCGAAGGTGCCGCCGCCCAGGTCGAAGACCAGGATGCGCTGGTCGGAGCCCTGCTTGTCCAGGCCATAGGCCAGAGCGGCAGCGGTCGGCTCGTTGACGATACGCTTGACGTTGAGGCCGGCGATCTTACCGGCGTCCTTGGTGGCCTGGCGCTGGGCGTCGTTGAAGTAGGCCGGGACGGTGATGACGGCGTCGGTGACGGTCTCGCCCAGATACTTCTCGGCGTCGGCCTTCATCTTGGCGAGCACCATGGCGCTCACCTGCTCGGCGGTGTAGTCCTTGCCCTCGATGTTGACGACGGCACGACCGCCCTGACCCTCCTTGACCTCATACGGCACGGTCTTGAGCTCGGAGGTGCACTCGGAGTACTTGCGGCCCATGAAGCGCTTGATGGAGAACACGGTGTTCTTGGGGTTGGTGACCGCCTGGTTCTTAGCGGCCTTGCCCACGACGCGGTCGCCGTCGGCACGGAAGCCAACGACGGACGGGGTGGTGCGGTCGCCCTCGGCGTTCACGATGATGGTCGGAGAACCGCCCTCGAGGACGGCCATAGCGGAGTTGGTAGTACCAAGGTCGATACCAAGAATCTTACCCATTAGAAATTCCCTCTCTCTTGTGCGTTCGCGCCGCGTCGGCGGACTGCCGCGCGACGCTTCGGCTTGTCTTTCAGGATGTAGTGTATCCCCTTATGGGCCGGAATATACAAAATCTAAGTCAATTCATATAAGATTTCTTATCTCCGAGAGTTTAGGTCCGCAAAAGCGCAGGCAGACGGCTTGTTTGAGTTCTCGGCAGATCTATTGAGATCTATGTAGAGTTGACTGAGGTTTGGGTCTGGAGCCGCGCAGGGCGGCCTTGGGGTAGCCCCGGGGAAAGCGCATCCCGTTTTGAGCGCCGATTCTGGGTCGCAGTTTCCGCAAGCACGCTCAATCGCCCAATAATTCAAGTCACCTTTAGCTAACATTTGCGCAGCTCAACGGCCTAACCTGCGTGTTTTTTAGTAAGCCGTGGCATACTCGGCGAACGGTATGAAGATGCCGGTCAGAGGGTATTGCAAACGGTCGCTGCCGTGGTATGTTTTTGCCCGAATCAAACCGACGCACATCGCCTGTAGCGTCGGTCAACAGAGAGGAAACTACCATGGCTCATCCCGTAATTGATGCCGACGAGTGCATCGCTTGTGGCGTTTGCGTCGACTCCTGCCCCGCTGGCGTTCTGGAGCTCCAGGACGTCGCTACCGTCGCTGACGAGGACTCCTGCGTCGCCTGTGGCGCTTGCCAGGACGCTTGCCCCGCTGGCGCGATCACCGAGATCGTCGAGGAGTAACAACTCCCCCACTTGCACACTCAAAAGTACACCGTGCACAAAAAAGGAGGCCTCCGCATCGCCGCGGAGGCCTCCTTTTGTATTCGTTACTACGATAAATCATCCTCGTAGGGCATGATCTCGGCCAGATAGCCCTTCTCCTTGAGCAGTGCCTCGATCTCGTCGAGGGTCTGCTCGTCTTCTGCCGCAATGCGATGGAAGTGATAGCCGCTGGTCACCGTCAGCAACGGAAAGCTCTTGCCGCTGGCGATGTCGTGCAGGTAGCGCTCGATATCGCGGCGGTTGCGGATGTCCAGGTCGGCCGTGATCTTGCCGTACACGCGATGGTTGACGATCACGTTGAGCACGGCGCCGCCCGCATCGACGATGCTCGTGAGCTCGTCGCCCGCCTGCTCCACGCTGTGGCGCACCTTGACCAAGCGCGTGGGCACAGCCGGGCTGCTCTCGGCTTCCTGCAGCACGTAGCCGCGGTTGGTAGCGACGATATCGTGCCCGTCGGCGCGCAGCAAGGCAATGTCTTGCACCACGACCTGACGGCTCACGCCCACCTCGCGGGCAAGCGCGCTGCCCGAAACGGGATCTTTAGCCCCCTCGAGCACGGCCATGATGGCACGGCGACGCTCGCGGGCGTTCATTATTTACCGTCCAGCAGACGCAGGTGCTTAAGCGAGAGGTCGAGGATCGGCGCGGAGTGCGTCAGGGCGCCCGAGCTAATAAAATCGACGCCCAGGTCGGCCAGGGCGCGAATGTTGCCGGCGTCCACGTTGCCCGAGCACTCGGTCTTGGCGCGACCGTCGATAAGCTCGATGGCGGTGGCCATATCGTCGTGGGTCATGTTGTCGAACATGATGATGTCGGCGCCAGCCTCTACGGCCTCGCGCACCATGTCCAGATTCTCGCACTCAATCTCGACCGTCGTGGTAAAGGACGCATGGGCGCGCGCCATCTCGATCGCACGCGTCACGCCACCGGCGGCGTCGATGTGATTGTCCTTGAGCATGACGGCCGTCGACAGGTTGTAGCGGTGGTTGCTGCCGCCGCCGATCTCGACTGCGGCCTTCTCGAAGACACGCATGCCCGGCGTGGTCTTGCGCGTGTCGACGAGCACGGTCTTGGTGCCCTCGAGCACCGCGGCCATCTGATGCGTATAGGTGGCGATACCGCTCATGCGCTGCAGGTAGTTGAGCGCCACGCGCTCGCCCGAAAGCAGCACGCGCGCGTCGCCGCGCACCTGGCCCACATGGTCGCCGGCGTGAACCTCGTCGCCGTCCGCGACATCAAACAGTACGGAGCTCTGCGAATCCAGCAGCTCAAAGGTGCGGGCGAACACATCCAGGCCGGCGATGATGCCGTCGGCCTTGGCGATGAGCTCAACGGTGGCGGGGCGCGCCGTGGGGCACACGCTCGCCGTGCTCACGTCCTCAAACGTGATGTCCTCGCGCAGAGCCTGCAAAATCAGATCATCGACGACGAGCTTCATGGTAATGGGATTCATGGTCTACTCCTCCACGGCCTGCGTGCCGGCGGCACGGGCCAAATCATCGATTGCAAGGGTATCGGCGCTCAGGGCGCGGTGACGTCCGTCGAGCGCGGGCTCGCCCGCCTGCTCCACGGCAAGCGACTCGCCGGTGCGCATACGCCAAGCGGCGCGGCGACCCCAAACCAGGGACTCGAGCAAGCTGTTAGAAGCCAGGCGGTTCTTGCCGTGTACGCCGTTGCAGGCCGTTTCGCCGGCGGCGTAGAGCTCGGGCATCGAGGTGCAGCCGTCCTTGTCGACCCACACGCCGCCCATAAAGTAGTGCTGCGTGGGCGTGACGGGGATGGGCTCATCCAGGATGTCGTGGCCGTCCTCCAGGCAGCGCGCGCGGATGTTGGCGAAGTGCCCAGTCACCACGTCGCGCTCGACGGGGGCAAAACTCAGCCACTCGTGCTCGGTGCCGTCCTGCTTCATTTGCTCGCGGATGGCGGCGGCGACCACGTCGCGCGGCTGCAGCTCGTCGGTAAAGCGCTCGCCGGCAGCATTGAGCAGAATCGCGCCCTCGCCGCGGCAGCTCTCGCTGATCAGGAACGTGCGGCCCGGCTGCGGTGAGAACAGGCCCGTGGGGTGAATCTGCACGTAGTCCAGATGCTCCATCGTAATGCCATGCTCCTGGGCAATATAGCAGGCGTCGCCCGTGAGCTGCGGGTAGTTGGTCGAGTGGTCGTACACACCACCGATGCCGCCCGTCGCCCACAGCGTATGGCGCGCGTGAATCTTAAACGACTCGCCCGCATGCACGCCCTCGGCAGCATTTGCAAGCTCATCGGCGGGACGGACCGAATCGTCCTCGTTCACGGGCACGGCAACGATACCGGTGCATACCGTGGCGCCGTCGCGCTCGTCGGTCAGGATATCGGTCATGGCCACGTGCTCAAGAATCTGCACGTTGTCCAGCTTGCGAACGGCCTGGAGCAGCTTGGTCGTGATCTCTTTGCCCGTAATGTCGGCATGGAAGGCGATGCGCGGGCGGCTGTGCGCACCCTCGCGGGTAAAGTCGAGGCTGCCGTCGGCCGTGCGCTCAAAGTCCACGCCCATCGCCAGCAGATCGTTGATGACCGAGCGGCTCGAGCGGATCATGATGTCGACGCTCTCGCGCCGGTTCTCGTAGTGGCCGGCGTGCATGGTGTCCTCAAAGAAGGCGTCGTAGTCCGACCCTTCGGGCAGCACGCAGATGCCGCCCTGCGCGAGCATGGAATCGCACTCGTCGACGGCGCCCTTGGAGAGCATGATCACGCGCGTGCTCGTCGGCAGATTGAGGGCCGCGTACAGGCCCGCCACGCCGCAGCCGGCAATGACGACGTCACATTCCATATCGGGGTATTGCTTGGTTTCCACAGGAATCCTCTCCCTTGAATGTGACAAAGGGACTGTCCCTTTGTCACATTGTTTTAGCGCGCTGCGTACTCGAGCATGCGGTCGAGTGTGAGCTTGGCCTGGTCGGCGGCCTCGTCCGAGACGCCGATCTGAACCTCGCCCTCGCCCGTCTCCAGGCAGCGCACGAGCTTTTCGAGCGTGATGAGATCCATGTTGACGCAGGTGGGCTGCACCGCGGGGAAGTAGAACTTCTTGCCGGTGCCCTGGCAGCGGCGCTCGAGCTCGTAGAGCACGCCGCGGACCGTCACGATAATGAACTCGCTCGCGTCCGACTCCTCGGCGTACTTGATGATGCCGGCGGTAGAGCCGATGTAGTCGGCCTCGGCCAGGACATCGGCCTTGCACTCGGGGTGCGCCAGCACGAGCGCGTCGGGGTGGGCCTCCGTCGCATCGACGATCTGTTCGACCGTGATGATGTGGTGGCGCGGGCAGTAGCCCTTGTTAAGGATGACGTGCTTTTGCGGCACCTGCTCGGCTACGAAGCGACCCAGGTTCTGATCTGGGATAAACAGGATGTGCTGTTGCGGCAGCTCGGACACGATCTTGACGGCGTTGGAGCTGGTGACGCACACGTCACTCCAGCTTTTGATCTCGACCGTCGAGTTGACGTAGCACACCACGGCCAGATCGTCGCCGTACTCGGCGCGCGCCGCATCGACCGTCTCGCGCTTGACCATGTGCGCCATGGGGCAGTCCGCGCCCGGCTCGGGCAGCAGCACGGTCTTGTTGGGGTTGAGCAGCTTGGCGCTCTCGCCCATAAACTCCACGCCGCACAACACGATGGTCTGCTGCGGCAGGCTCTTGGCGAGCTTTGCCAGGTAGAAGCTGTCACCGACGTAGTCGGCCACGGCCTGGACCTCGGGCGCCACGTAATAGTGTGCCAGGATCACCGCGTCGCGTTGGGTTTTTAGTTGCTGAATGGCCTCGACGAGCTCTGCGGGCACCAATGCCGCGCGCTCCGTTGCCGTCGTTGCCGATGCCAGGCCGGCCGCAATATCGCGTGCAAGCTCCGATGCATCCATGTTCGCGCTCTGTGCCATCAAGGCCCCTCTCTTTTGGCGAATCTTGGGGCTTTAGTATGACACCTAGGTTTACAGCTGACAAGACAGCTGTAAACCTAGGTGTAAAGTTGTAATAAAGATTCAATTTATAGGCGGTTCCTTAAATTATAACCCCCTGCTTTGCACCCTCGCCAAAGGGTAGTGGGCAAAAAAGGGCAAATATGAGTACTGTTACCAAATTAGTAGCAGCGATTTTCGGTCTGCCAGGCCCAAAAATGGCCCTTTTGGGCCCCAAATCCAGCGACGGACACCCCAAAATCATGCTCACGCGACCTACTGAGCCCGTTTTTGGCCCTATTTCGCTGTTACTAAAATGGTGACAGTACTCATATTTGCCATTTTTTGCCCACGAGGCTTCGCGGCGGCACAAAAAAGGGGCCCGGATGGCGAAATCCGGGCCCCAAGGGGATGGGGAGGCGACTAGGCGCGGCGCTTCATGGCGCAAGCCAGCAGCAGAACTGCCATGCCGGCTGCAAGTACGCCACCAGCCATGGCGTACGTTCCATCGCCGACCGAAGGCAAGGTGCCCTTGCCAGTCTTCTTCTTGGACTTAGAAGACGTGGTGGTCGTGGTCTGGCTCGGGCCGGGCGTCGGCGTCGGCTTGGCGGCCTCGGCAATGGTAAAGGTCGTCTCGGCCGTGCCCGTGGTCGAAACCACGCTCAGCTTGTGCTCACCCACACCAAGCGTCTTCACAAAGCTCGTCTTGAGCGTCACGATTGTAGAGCCCGAGGTAAGAACGAAGCTATCAGCACCGACTTCCATGTCGTCGACCAGTACCGTCTTGAAGTACTTGATCGGCGCGTTCGAACGGAAGCTCAGGTCCTTGGCGGTGTCGACCGTAATCGCCTGGCCTGCGCCCTCAATGATCGTGGGGGCCAGGATCGCGATGTCCTCGGTCTTGCCCTTCTCGCCGCAGACAGTGCACTCCTGGTGCCTCTCGCCTTTGGCCTCGGTGGTCGCCGGCTTGTCGACGACCCACTCAAAGGTGTGCTCAGCCTTGTCCAGGATCTCGCCGCAGCGGCAGATGTGCCAGTGAGCCTTGGCGTCGTGCGCCCAGCCGGAGCCGTCGGGCTCGTGCTTGAGGACGCCATCGACCGTCACGTTCACATCGCCCTCGACGTCCTTGAGCTCATAGGTGCCGTCGTCGGAGAGCTTAACGGCCTTGCCGTTGACGTTGACGGCGTAGTCCTTGCCCGTAAAGTACGCGCTATCGATGCTGATGGCGAGCTTTGCGGATCCGTGCCAGTCGAGCTCGGTCGCCGTCGAGGTGAGCATGTAGCCTACCTGGTTGCCCGGCAGCGTCACGACGAGCTTGCGGCCCGCCTTCACGGTGAGCTCGGTGGCGGAAGACTCGTCATAGTTGGCCTTAGCCTGGTAGCGTACCTCGTACACACCGGCGGCGAGGTCCTTGAGCTCGGTCACGTCCTTACCCACGGTTTGGTACTCGACAGCACCCCGGGCACGCCACTCCATGGTGACATCGATACCCGTGATCTTGCCGTCCTTCTTGCCGCTCACGGTCTCGGCGGTTGCCTGAACCACCGGCGCGTCCTGTGCGGCGTTCTTGATGGAGAACTCGCAGGTCAGGCCCTCGGCGGGCAGCACGTAGTTGCCTGCAGCCTTGCCCGTCAGCTCAGCGAGGGTCGCCGTATAGGTGCCGACCTCGGTCTGGGAACCGTCAACGAATGCACCAAGGTCATCCTTGCCGATAACATTGCCGAGCGTGGCCACGGGGCAGTGCTCCTTGCCGTCGTAGACGAACTCGGTGGTGCCCCACGTCACGGTGAGCAGGCGCTGGTTAATGGTGAACGTGCCGTCGACGAACGTAATCGCGTAGTTGGGGTTGGCACCCTCGGGCTGCGTCAGCTGCAGAGCATAGCCGCCCTCGCATACGTCGTCGCTATCCTCGCGCTCGATCTCGAGCTCAAGTGTCTCGTCTTTGACGAGCTCGCCAGCGGTGACCGACCACTCAAACGTGGGGTCTTTCTCGCCGTAGGTCTTGGAGGCGTTCTTGGCGGCGACCGTGATCGCACGCGGCTTGACCTCGAGCGTCACCTGGCCCTCGACCGTCGCACCGCCGATCATCACCTTATAGGCAACGTCCAGCGTGCCGGCGTCCTTGATCTCGGGGGCAGCGGTAGACCAGGTCTTGCCGTCGTCGGTGCTGTACTCGGCCGTCGCGCCCTCGGGCAGCGCCGAAGCATTGACCGTGTGATACGCGCCGTCGTACTCGTCGGAGTAACCAGAAATGGCAGCAGCCGGGATCTCCTCACCGGGGAGCCCGTATCCGCAGACGACACATTGCTTGTGACCAAAGCCCTTCTCGGTCGCCGTGGGAGGCGTGTCAACAACCCACGTAAAGGTGTGCGCGGCCTCGTCGACCTTGCCGCCGCAGGTGCACTCGTGCCAGTGCGTGTTGCCATCGGAGAGCCACGTGTCCTTCACGGCCTCGTGCTTGCGAACGCCCTCGACCGTCACCTTCACGTCATCCTCGACGTCCTGGACGGCGAACTCGCCGCGGTCGTTGAGCGCCACGGCGTCTTCGTTGACCTTAACAACGTAGGCAGAGGGGTCGGCGAAGTAGCCGTCCTCGATGCTGATAGTAAGAGTAGCGAAGCCGTGCCAGTCAAGCTCGGTCGCGTCAGCCGTGAGCTTGTAGCCGACCTGTTCGGCGGGCAGCGTCACGGCGAGCTTACGGCCTGCGGCAACCGTGACCTTAGTCGCGGTAGAAGCTTCGTGGTTGTCATCGGCGCGGTAGCGCACTTCGTACGTGCCCGCGGCAAGGCCGCTGAGCTCGGCCACGCCTTCGGGCACAGCCTGATACTCGCCCGAGTCCTTGGCGCGCCACTCCATGGTGGCGTCGACAGCCGTGATCTTGCCGTCAGCCTTGGCGCTGACGGTCTCGGCCACACCCTGAACCACCGGTGCGCCCTTGGGCGCCTTCTTGATAGAGAACTCGCACGTCAGGCCCGTTGCCGGCAGCTTGTAGTTGCCCTTGTCGACGCCCGTCAGCTCGGTGATGGTCGCCGTATGTTTGCCGGCCTTGACCGCGCCGCCGTCGACGTACGCACCGAGCTTATCGTCACCGACGACGTTGCCGAGGTCCGCCTGGGGGCAGTGCTCCTCGCCGTCGTAGGTGAACTCAGTGGTGGCGTCCCACTTCACGGTGAGCTCGCGCTGGTTGATGGCGAGCGTACCAGGCTTGAACGTAATCTCGTAGTTGGGGTTGGCGCCCTCGGGCTGCGACGCCGTCACGACGTAGCCGCCCTTGCTCACGGTCTCGCCGGTCGCGCGGGAGACGGTAATGCCCTCAAGGGACTCTCCCTCGACGAGCTTGCCCTTGGTGACCTCCCAGCCTAGAGCAGGATCATCGTTGCCGTAGGTCTTGGAGGCATCGGATGCCGTCACAGTGACCTTGCGCGGCGTCACCACAAGCTCGGCCTCGCCCTCGATAGCGGCACCGTCGACGATTGCGCTGTATTTGAACGGCAGAGTGCCGACGTTCTTGATCTCGGGGACTGTGGCAGACCAATTGACGCCACCGTCGATGCTGTACTGGACCGCCGTGCCCTCGGGCAGGGCCGAGACATCGGCAGTGTGGACCTTGCCGTCATACTCGCCGGAGTAGCCAGCAACAGAGGCAGCCGGAATTACAACCTTCTCGGAGGAGCTGTAGTCACAGACGGTGCAGTGCAGATGCTTGGATCCGGGCTTCTCGATCGTAGGCTTCTCATCGATTACCCACTCGAAGGTATGCTCGGCGACGTCAATCTGCTCGCCGCACGTGCACACATGCCAGTGAGACGAGCCATCGGTCTTCCAACCGGTGCCATTGGGCTCGTGCTTGGCAATACCCTCGACGGTAATCTCGGTGTCTTTCTCAACCTTAGTCAGCTGGTAAACACCCTGCTCGCTGGGCTTGATGGTCTCATCGTTTGCCTTAACGGAAAAATCCTTGGTCGCGTAATAGCCGTCCGCGACCGTAAGCTTAAGCGTCGCAGAACCGTGCCAGTCGAGCTCGGTCGCGTCAGCCGCGAGCGTGTAGCCCGCCTGCTCAGCCGGCAGCGTCAGCTTGAGCTTGGGTCCAGCGGCGATCGTAACGGTAACGGTCTCGGAGGCCTCGTAATTCGTCGTCGCTCCGTAGCGCAGACGGTATGAACCGGGCGCCAGATTCTCGAGCTTGTCGCCATCGACCAGATCGCTTGCCTTGATGTACATCATCTCTTTGCTAGGCTTGCCCAGCAGCATCGACGTGTCAACGCCCTCAATCTTGCCATCGTGCTTACCGCTCACGGTTTCCGCCGTCGCCTTTACATTGGGAGCGCTATCCCGTTGGGCCTTGGCGATAGCATAGGTGCATTCAATACCCGAAGGCCTGTAATAATTAGCGCGGACCGATTTCTCACCGACGAGCCCAGTTACCTTCGCCGTATACGTGCCAGCATTCACCTTTACGGCGTCATCGACCTTGAGAGACACGTCGTCACCGTTAACTAAATTGGTTATCTCTGCCGTGGGACCCTGTTCTTGGCCGTTGTAAACGTATTGACCAACATTCCACGTCACCTCGATAGTACGGCGCGTAATGGTGAACTCGCCCGCCTCAAACGTGATGTCATAGTTAGCGTTGGCGCCCTCTTCCTGAGAAGCCGTCACCTTGTACGTGTTATAGTCGGTCAGGACGTTCTCGCCCTTATCACGCTTGTACGTGATACCGGAAAGCGTGTCGCCCTCCATAAGGGAGCCAGCCGTCACGTTATAGGTGAAGTCGGGGTCCGGGTCGCCATACGTTTTAGATGCCGTGGCAGGAGCCACCGTGATCGGGCACGGCGTTACCTCGAGCGTCACCTGTCCCTTGATGTCGGAAGCACCAGGGGTTGTCACCTTATAGTCGACCGTGGTCTTGCCGACGTTTTTGATTGTGGGGGCATCCGGTTTCCACGTGGTGCCACCGTCGATGCTGAACTGAGCCGTCGCGCCAGCCTTAAGGTCCATGCTCACGGCATGCTCCTTGCCGTCATACACGCCGACATAACCGCCGATGCATGCCGGAGGAATCTCCTCCTCGCGCAGGACATAGCCGCACGTGGAGCATTTATACTGCTTTAGACCGGGATTCTCGCTGGTAGGAGCCGTGACTTCCTCCCAGCAGAACTCATGCTTGTCTTTGTTAATCTCATCTTTGCAGCGGCACACCTGCCAGTGGATGCCATTCGAGCCCTCGGTCTTATACCATTTGCCGTCAGCGGACGCGCAAGGACCCTCCGCGATTTCGAAGACATTAGCCGGCGAAGCGTAGTGGTTGTTGTCCGCCTTGAAGCGCACTTCGTACTTCCCGGCAGCAAGCGGCTCGGTTGAAGTTTTGCCGGTACCGACGGATTCCCAGTAAGTGTCCCCGAATTTTCTCCACTCATAGGTCTCGTTCAGGTTGGAAAGTGACCCGTCCTCAAGAAGATGCGCACTTTCGTCCTTGACCTTGACACCCGTGCCGTCGCTAGCGATATAACGCCACGGAACAGGCTGGCCGGCCGGCGTAATCTTGATTTCAGCCCGCCCGCTCTTTGTCACATAGTCTTTCGCGGTGATACGGTAATCGACCGTTACGGAGCGAACCTCGCCCTTGCCCTTGCGAGTGCGCTGAACGTCCGTGTAGCTCGGAGCCTTCGTCGTCCACTCGTCGCTCTCATCCACACTGTACTCAATCTTCATGTCGGCAGGAGCATTATCCACCGAGATGCTGACGCCATGCGGCCGCCCGTCATAGACGCCCACGAATCCCTCGGCCGTCACGTTCTCGAACTGCGTGCCCGTGATGGTCCAGCGTGCAAACGCCGAGCCCGTATAGTTGCCCATACCCTTAATATAGAGCAGGTAGTACGGATAATAAGAATTGGAACTGGGAGGATCGATTGCGCTCACCGTGCTATACGAGGAATCGCCATCAACCTTGTAGTCGCCACCCTTCACGAAGGACGACCAATTTTGAGTGCTGTAGTTGTAAACCTCAACAGTAAAACTGGGCGTGATTCTGTTTCCTGTCCAAGGGTACGCACGAACCGTCTCGCCGTTGATCACGGTGTCTGTTCCGTTGTCATTAAACTTGAACGTGAGTCCGCTGACCTCACTCAAATCAAGCGGTAAAATCTGGAACTCGCGGGTGAGCGTCAGGTCGCCCTCCTGGCCACTAACCTTAACCGTAGACTCAATGCGGTAAATACCTGCATCGGTAGGATCATGATCCAGCGCCTCGCCCTCGCTGTCGCCCCACTTCGAAAGCTTGTAGTACCTATACCCAGAGATATGGACACCTTCCGTCGAGACGATATCGTCTCGAGCATAGCCGTCCTTATTCGACATCGTCAGCGTTGGAGTAACCACGCCACTACCATATTTAATGCCGAGCTTTCCCTCGCTCACCGTCGCCCCATCGATGCCCAGCTCAACGGCATAGCCATTTTTGTAGTTGCAATCGCTCGGGCGCATCTTGCCGGAGCAGGTGACCTTCAGTTGACATGAGCTGTTGGCGGCCTTTTCCACCGACCACACGTGCTTATGCGGCAGGCGCGAGGCGTACACATATCCATCGTCTGTCTTTCCGATGCCGATACTCGGGTCGTCCGTAGTAACGCGAGCGCGCAAGTCGCTCTCTGCGATACCGCAGGTGCCGAGCGGCCACTGCGTGCCCGTATAGGCACCCAGCTGATCGTCCTTGAGCGACAGCTGGACCTTACCTGTGAAGGATTCTTCAATGTTCAATTTGCTGAGGTAATAAATCCCCGGGGTATCGAGTGCGAGACCTCGGGCGCCCTTATCGCCGTTAGTAGTAATGGTCGTGTTGCCAGCAAGCGTCACCGTTCCGCGAGCATACACAGTGTTTCGACGCGTGTTCGCATCGGCATAGTAGTACGTACCCTCGGCATAGGTGTCGGATATCTTCGTATCGTTGAGCGTGCATGAAGAGTCCTTAGCAACCGCGATTGCACTCGTCATGACCATGTCTTGCGTATAGTTCGCCGCTTCTTGCGTCGACGTGATGGTGCAACCGTTCAGCGTGACGTCCGCCTTGTTGACAACAATGTTGCCAGCATGGGTATGCTCATTTTTATCCTTCACGTTAAGTTCTTTGCACCAGATCGATTCTTGGTGATTGTTCTTGAAGATGCAGTTGTTGAGCACAACCTTGGGCCTGCACCCACGGCCTACAACACTTAGCGCACCAGCGCAGTCATCTTCATTATCCGTAAATTCACAGTTGTTGAACGTGACGTCCAAGCTCTTTGTACCGTTCTCCGAGCTGAGAATCGTAACCGGCGCCGGAGAGGCTTCATAATATGTTGCGATGTTCCTGAACTCGTGACTGCCACCATAAGTCGCGCCCCACGGCGTGCAATCCCATTTGCTGACCTTGACATTGTCGAAGGTTGCCGTTTCGCCATCGGCCATCGTGCCGTACAGCGCAATTGCCCTCTTAGACACCCCTGAGTCTACCGTCTTAAGCTCGATGCCGGAAACCTTAAGGTTCAGGCTGTCGAAGACCTTGTTTTTATCGGCACCATCGGCGTAACCGTCTCTTCTTCCGGCATTGTCGGACAAAAAGCTCTTGCCGTTGCAATAGACGGGAGTCCTGCCATTCCCGTTGGTTCCAATGAACTCGATATAGCCGCCGTCAAGCACGAAGAGCTCGTCGTAGCCGCTAGTTCTTTTGTCCTTAATGGAACCAGGCCAGTGACCAACGCTTGCATTCTCGGTGAGATAGATGCGCGTCGGATCCTGCTCGGTACCACCCTTTACGACGTAGTGGTTGATCTTGATCTCTCCGCCAACAACGTAATCCCTGCCTGCCTCGAGCGTCACCGTATCAGCAACGAGGGGATTGGTGCTCTGTGTTTTGGCCGGGATTGCGTCGCTTGGAATATCCGCCGTTGTCGCTGCCCCAGCCACCGCCGGCGACGCCACGAGTGCGCATGCCACGGTGGCGATGCCCAGCAGGCGCGTCAGAGCGGCGCGCATCCCCATCTTCTTCTCCCTCATCGTGCAGCTCCCCTTATCCCTATGCTCTCGCGATACTCGGCATCGCCTGGCGCTGGTGGCTGGCATAATCCCCGGCCAGCCACCAGCATCTGTTGACATGTTTATCCACGAATTATTTTGCGGCGGCACTTTCTAACACCCTGCCGCTCGGCGCGAGTTGCACACCGTGGGGCGCAAATGGAACACGCCTCCGCAAGCGGTTCGCACCCAATGTGGCAAAATCGAACTACTAAGGGGGCCGAATGCTCAAGATTATTGCCTGCGACGACGACGTCGCTTTTCTAGATAGACTGCACCGAATGATCGACCGTTGGTCGAGCGAGACGGGCACGGCGGTCGACGTTGCGCTCGTCACGCGCGGCGAGGACCTGCTGGCCCGCCACGCCGCGTCGCGCGCCGACATCATCCTGCTCGATATGATCATGCCGCTCGTCAACGGCATGGACACCGCACGCGAGCTGCGCCAGTCCGATACCGCCGTGCGCCTGGTGTTCCTCACCTCGTCGCCCGAGTTTGCGCTGGAGTCCTACGAGGTCCGCGCCTTCGACTACCTGCTCAAGCCCGTGGCATACGAACGCCTGGCGCAGCTGCTCGACGAGCTTTCGAGCATGCGCCCATCGGCGACCGACGAGCTCGTCATCAAAACGTCCTTTGGCTACCATGCCCTGCGCCTGTCCGACATCGAATATGCCGAGGCGCGCAACAAGCACGTGGTCTTCCACCTGCGCGACGGACGCGATATCGAGGCGCTCGAGTCGTTCCGCAGCGTCGAGGACCGCTTGGCGCAAAACGCGGTCTTCTTTAAATGCCATCGCAGCTACCAGGTCAACCTGCGCAACATCGATCATTTCGATCGGACGGAGATCGTCATGCGCTCGGGCGCGAGCATTCCGCTTTCGCGCAGCAGCAAGCAGGGATTCCAGGACGCCTACTTTGCGGTGCGCTTTGAGGGCGGGAGGCGCTGATGCCTGCATCGGTCGAAATGGTTCTTTGGGCGATTCACCACGCCACGACGCTGCTCTTTGGCGTTTTTGCCTCGGCGGCGCTCTGCGGTGTCGAAATCAATCGACGCCATGCGCTCGAATTGCTGGGGATCGGCGCCGCAACCGGCGCCGCCTTCTCGATCGCTAACGCCGTTGGCGGTGAGCTGTTTGCGCGGCAGGCTTACCCGCTCGTCGTGCACCTGCCGCTTATCGTCTACCTATGCGGGCGCTACCGCTTAAGTCCGCTGCTCGCGGCATTGGGCGTCACCAGCGCCTACCTAAGCTGCCAGTTTAGCAACTGGATGGGTATCGCCGCATTCGCAGTCACCGACTCGCAGGTTGCATACTACCTTGCGCGCATTGCGACCACGCTCGGCGTCTTTGCCGTCCTCCTACACTGGGCCGGCGATATCGGTCCGCGTCTGGCGATTAAAAGCCCCACCGAGCTGGGCATTCTTTTAATTCTGCCGCTCGTCTACTACATCTTTGACTATGCCACCAACGTCTACACCACGCTGTTCCACTCGGGCTCGGTGGTGACCGTTGAGTTTTTGGCCTTTGCCCTTTGCGCCTTCTACCTTATGTTTCTCGCCGTCTATCTGCGCGAATACGAGGCAAAGGAAGTCGCCGAGCGTGAGCGATGGATGCTCGAGACGCGCGACAACTCCGCCATCAAAGAGCTCGAGGCCTGGCGCCAATCCGGACGCGAGCTGTCGATTCTTCGCCACGACATGCGGCACTTCCTGCGCGGCCTGGCCGTTTTAATTGAGGAGGGCCACACCGACGAAGCGCTCGATCGCATCGATGAGCTCTGCGAGGCCAACGACCGCACTGCCGTGCGCCGTTACTGCGCCAACGAGACCGTCAACATCGTGCTTTCGTCATTTAGCTCGGATATCAACAAGCACGGCATCGCCGCCGACCTGCGCGCCGCCGTGCCCGAAACCGTTCGCGTGAGCGATGCCGACCTGTTCAGCGTACTTTCGAATGCCCTGGAAAATGCCATCATCGCCGCAAGCGCCGCCCCCGAAGGCAAACGCTTTGTCGACCTTGACCTGCGGCTTGAAGACGGCCAGTTGTTGCTTTTGGTTTCCAACACGTTTGGACGCGCGCCGCGTATGGTCGACGGCATGCCCGTGACCCAACACGCCGGCCATGGCTTTGGCACCAAGAGCATCAAGCTTGCCGTAGAGCGCATGAACGGCAACTGCCAGTTCCGCATCAACGGTGACCGATTTGAGCTGCGCGCTGTGATGTAGGGGCGCGATGCGCGGCTTATGGCGCGACTCAACCGCCCTGGTCGCCTTGCCGGTGCAGGCCTGCTACAGCGGCGCGGCCGCCGGGGTCAGCTGCTTAATGTAAGCCCACATGCGCTGCTTGGCGGCCTTGTCGGTGAGCGCCGCCTCAAAGCCATCGAGCGCGAGTACGCGGCGGCCCTGCACGTGGGCGACCAGGCCGGGCTTGAGCATAGCGGTGTCGAAGTCATCGATTGCCACGAGCATGTCGGCATAGGTCTCGCGCATGATATCGGCCGCGCTGTTGTCAAGCAGCAGCACCGCTTCGGGGTCCAGGGCCTCCAGCGCCTCGCGGAACAGCTCACACGGCAGGGCCTCGCCCACCGCGACCGTCCCGTCGCCCGCGCCGGCAACGCTTGCCAGCGCGCAGAAATCCTCGGGCGCATAACCGATGGCCCCGAGTGCCTTGCGCAGCGCGGCGCCATCCGGGCCGGCGGCGAGCTCGCCGCCCGAGCGCTCGGCCTCATCCAAATCGCCTTTGACCAGCACGATCGGTGAGCACGCATTGCCCGCGATGCGCACGCCACGCGCCGCAAGCGACGCGAGCTCCTGCTCGGTGGCCTGGGCGATGGCTTCTTTTTTCTGGCTTTGTGACGTGGGCATGCGCTCTCCAATCGTTTACGTGCCCACCATTATATAAAAGAGCCGCCCGCGAGTGGTTGCTTTGCGGGCCGCTGGGTATAAGCACGGTCGTACTGAGTTTTACGCGGCCGAGCCGCGTCGCATTATGGAGGTCACCATGGCTGACATTAAGCAGATTACCCCCGAGAACTTCGATTCCATCGTTAACGACAACCTGCCCGTGCTGGTTGATTTTTGGGCCCCGTGGTGCGGACCCTGCCGATCGCTCTCGCCCATCGTGGACGAGGTCGCCGACGAGCTGTCCGGCAAGCTGGCCGTGGCCAAGTGCAACGTCGACGACAACCAGGACCTGGCCATGAAGTATGGCGTCATGAGCATCCCCACGCTGATCGTCTTTAAGAACGGCGAAGAGGTTGACCGCTCGGTCGGTGCCTTACCCAAGGCAAGGCTTCAGGCGCTGCTGGAGAAGCATCTGTAATACGTTTGTTACGCATCTGCCGTCCATGAGCGGTTTTGCACCGCTCGCCGGAGCGCCGGGTGCAGGGCGCGCGACCACGGATAGTATGGTAGACACAAACAGCCCCCAGTGAACGGGTGCGGGTCAGACGGACTCGCACCCGTTTTCTTATGCGGCGGCGCTCAGGGCGGGCGTAGTAGAATCTGAACCACTAGATTGCCCCGTACAGAAGGAGATTTCCCATGCATGACGTTGGAATGAACATGAGCCAGCTTGCCATGAGCGTCAAGCAGGTCGACGACACCATCGAGCTCGCTCACGAGTGGAGCCATCAGCTGCTGCATGCGACCGAGAATTTTGACATGGAGCGCATCGGCGCCAAGCTCGAAGCCGCTATGGCCGCGCTGCACGAGGCCCATGACGCGCTCGAGGGCTACGAGGACGCCATCGAGGCCGACCACAACTCCGTCGGCTCCGTAAAGCTGGTGTAGCGTGGCCGAGCACGAGCACGACTGCGACCGCGATTACGCACACGGTCCGGCCGACCAGGCGAACTGCCGTTGCGCCGGCTCCAGCTCCGAGCTGGTCCGCTTTTCGGTCACCGCGCCCGATGACCTGCTTCGTCGCTTTGACGAGCAGATCGCGCGCCGCGGTGACGTGGCCAACCGCTCCGAGGCCGTGCGCGACCTGATTCGCGCCTCGATCGCCAAGGAGCAGATGCGCACGCCCGACGAGCAGGTCATCGGATCGCTCACCATGATCTATGACCACCATACCGGCGACCTGACGCGCCGCCTGGACGAGGTGCAACATGATTACACCGACGAGATCGTCTCGACCATGCATGTGCACCTGGATCACCACAACTGCCTGGAGATTCTGGCGCTCAAGGGTCGCGGCGAGCGCGTCTACGAGCTGGCCGACCGCCTGCTGGGCCTTCGCGGCGTTAAGCACGGCGAGCTCACCTGCGCCGCCACCGGGCAAAGCTTGGGGCTGTAGCGCACCTGCCAAAAAGGGACAGGTTTGTTTTGGCAGGTTTAACGTTTTACCTACCAAAATAAACCTGTCCCTTTTTGGCAGGTTTTGATGAGGAGAGTCGCATGCGGCATGTGCATATTCATGTGACGGGCATTGTGCAGGGCGTTGGCATGCGGCCATTTGTGTATCGCGAGGCCACGGCGCATGGCATCTGCGGTTGGGTGCTCAACGCGGGCGACGGCGTGCATGTCGAGGCGCATGCTTCGGGCGCAGCGCTCGACAGCTTTGTCGCCGCGCTGTCGGACCACGCGCCTGCGGCAGCCCGCGTGGAGCGTATTGACGTTGCGGATTTGGAACCCGGCACTTGGGATGCCGCCGATGAACAGGGTTTTCGCATCGTGGCGTCACAGGATCAGACTGCGCATACGACGCTCATCTCGCCCGATATCGCTACCTGCGACGACTGCCTACGCGAGCTGTTCGACCCCGCCGACCGACGCTATCACTACCCCTTTATCAACTGCACCAACTGTGGGCCGCGCTTTACCATCATCCGGTCGCTGCCCTATGACCGAGCGGCCACGTCCATGGGCTGCTTTCCCATGTGCCCCGAGTGCGCAGTGGAGTATGCCGACCCACTTGACCGGCGCTTTCATGCGCAGCCCGATGCCTGTTTTGATTGCGGGCCGCATATTACCTGGCGTGAGGCGGCGCGCGGCATGGAGCTCGGAAACTCGGGGGCGACGCCGGCTGTCGGCGACACGCGCGAGGCCAGCGACGCCATTATCGAGCGCTGTGTTGAATTACTTGCGGCCGGTGGCATTGTTGCCATCAAGGGCCTGGGCGGATTCCATCTTGCTTGCGACGCCGCCAACGAACAGGCGGTGACCGAGCTGCGCCGTCGCAAGCGCCGCAGCAACAAACCGCTTGCTGTTATGGTGCGCGACCTTGGCGGCGCTGAGCGCCTGTGCCATGTCGATGATGCCGAGCGCGACTTGCTGGCCGGCAGCATCCGCCCCATCGTGCTGCTGCGCCGGCGTGGTGCTGGCGAGGGAGATTTCTCCGATGCTCTCGAACTCGCACCGTCCGTTGCGCACGATCTGCCCGAACTCGGCGTCATGCTCCCCTATACCCCGCTTCAGCATCTGTTGCTTGCCGCGGCAGAAACCCATGGCATGCACGCACTTGTCATGACCAGCGGAAATCTAAGCGAAGAGCCTATCGAGACCGACGACGATCTTGCTTGGAAGCACCTCGTTGCCACCGGCATCGCCGACGCGCTGCTCGGCAATGACCGCGCGATCCTCTCGCGCTACGACGACTCCGTAGTACGTGTGGTCGACGGTGCCGTTATGCCCGTGCGCCGCGCTCGCGGATACGCCCCGCAGCCGTTGCCGTTGCCGGCACTCGCCAGCGCCGCGCCTTGCGTACTCGCCTGCGGCCCGCAGCAAAAGGCCACGATCGCACTCACGCGTGAGGACTCGGACGGTCCCGCGGCTTGTTTTGTGTCGCAGCATATTGGAGATGTCGAAAACGGCGCGACTTTCGATGCGTGGAACGCCGCGCGTGCGCGCCTGGAAGACCTTTTTGATCTGGTGCCTGCCGCGCTGGTATGCGACTTGCACCCCAGCTACCTATCGAGCCAATGGGCGCGTGAGCAGGCGCGGGAACAGGACCTGCCACTTATCGAAGTCCAGCACCATCATGCGCACATCGTGAGCGTGATGGCCGAGGCCATCTCCGCAGGGCGGCTTGTGCCCAATACGCGCGTTCTGGGTATCGCCTTCGATGGCACGGGCGCCGGCACCGACGGGACCATTTGGGGCGGCGAATTTCTTGTCGCCGGCCTCGCCGATTTTGAGCGCGCCGCACACCTGCGCACCTGGGCACTTCCCGGCGGGGCTGCATCCGTGCGCGACGCCCGACGCAACGCCTTTGCCCTGCTCAGCGAACTCGGCCTGCTCGAACATCCGGGCGCCGCCCCGCTTTTGGATAGCATTGACGAGCAAACACGTAGCGTGACGACCACGATGATCGAGCGGGACATCAACAGCCCGCGCACGAGCAGCATGGGCCGTTTGTTTGACGCCGCGGCGGCAATCTTGGGCATCTGCGGCACTGCAACCTACGAGGGTGAACCCGCCATCGAGCTCGAGGCCGCCGCTTGGCGCGCTCTTGACGACGAAAACAGCCATTCCACTGGCAATCAGGCGGGTGTATCCGCATCCGTCTCAACATCGCTGGACAGTTTGTTCAGATACGTATTAACTACAGACCCCCTATCCGACATTTTTGACTCGAATTTGACTAAAAAGGGCTCTCCAGACACCCCGTTTGCGGCAAGCATGCCCGGTGCAGGCCCAAAATCGACCCATTTGGGGTGTTCGCAGACGGCTTTTGCCACCCAGAGCCCATCACAAAAATACGTATCTGAACTAACTGTCCAGGCGGCCTCGGATAGCTCCCTCGTTTTGGACCAAAGACCATTTTTTAAGGCGCTTTTGGAGGGAATTGAGGCCGGCGCGCCGGCCGACAAGCTCGCGCTCGACTTCCATATCGCCATCGCGCGTGCATCGGCCCACATCGCAAGCGAAATCTGCGCCCGCGAAGGCATCGACACCGTCGCGCTCTCGGGCGGCGTGTTCATGAACCGACTTTTGCTTCAGCTCCTCACACGCGAGCTCAAAGACGCCGGTCTTGCCGTCTTGGTTCCCCACACCGTGCCCGTCAATGACGGCTGCATCGCCTACGGCCAGGCGGCGGTCGCTCGCGCTCGGCTCACGCAGGTCATACCGCAGTAAGCTGTTTGGCCAGCCCATGCGCCGCCGTCTCACAGGTGTAACGCGTTTGCCCACAACCCCCGCGAGCGCTACCATCAACTGATGGATTATTAAGCGTCTATCCAGCGCAAAGCGTGTAAAAGGGGAACACTATGTGCCTTGCCGTTCCCGGTAAAGTAGTCAAACGCGACGACGACCTCAAGGCCACCGTCGACATGATGGGCATTGAGCGTCCCATTTCGCTGCGCCTCGTGCCGACGGCGCAGGTGGGCGACTATGTTCTCGTACATGCCGGCTTTGGTATCCAGATTGTCGACGAGCAGGAAGCTCAAGAGACGCTCGATCTCGTCAACACCATGACCGAGCTGGTCAAAGAGGATCAGCTCGCCACCAACCCGGCCGAGGCGTACTAGTGGCGGCGGCGCAGCCGGCTCGCTCCGGTATCGATTTTTCGGCATTCCGCGATCCCAAGCTCGCTCGCGAGCTCATCGACCGCATTCATGAGCTTGTCGGCGACCGTACCATCAACCTGATGGAGGTCTGCGGCACACACACGGTGAGCATCGGGCGTTATGGCTTTCGCTCCATTATGCCGACGGGGCTCAAGCTGCTGAGCGGTCCGGGCTGCCCCGTCTGCGTCACCGCCAACCGTGACATCGACCACGCAATCGCACTCGCCAAGATGGATGGCGCCATCATCACCACCTTTGGCGACATGATGCGCGTGCCCGGGTCGTCTACCTCGCTCGCCGCACAAAAGGCGGCGGGGCGCGACATCCGCATCGTATACTCCCCGCTCGACGCGCTCGATATTGCCGAACACAACCCCGACCGCCCGGTCATCTTTATGGGTGTGGGCTTTGAGACCACGACGCCCACCATCGCCGCCGCCATTTTGGAGGCAGATGTGCGCGGGTTCCAGAACTTCTCGGTCTATTGCGCTCACAAGACCACGCCGCCGGCGCTGCGCGCGATTGCTAACGACCCCGAGACGACCATCGACGGCTTTATCCTGCCGGGCCATGTCGCCACCATCGCTGGGCTTGCGCCCTTTGGCTTTTTGGTCGACGAGTTTAAGACCCCGGGCGTGGTTACCGGATTTGAGCCGGTCGATATTCTGCAGGGCATCTGCATGCTGGTTCAGATGGTTGTTGAGGGACGACCCGCAATCGACAACGCGTACCGCCGCGGCGTCAATGCGGACGGCAATCCCGTGGCGCGCCAGCTGGTCGAGCAGGTATTTGAGCCGTGCGATACCACGTGGCGCGGGCTGGGACCGATTGCCGCCTCGGGCCTTTCCATCCGACCCGAGTTCTCGCGCTTTGACGCCGGCGTCTGCTATGACGTGCCGATCGAACCGACGGTCGAGCCGCGCGGATGCCGTTGCGGCGACGTGCTTCGCGGGGCCATTGCACCGAGCGACTGCCCGTTGTTCGGCCACGCCTGCACGCCCGAGCATCCTGTTGGCCCGTGCATGGTGAGCTCGGAGGGCAGCTGTGCGGCGTACTACCGTTACCAAGGCTAGCCCGAACATCCCCGATTGGAGTTTTCGATATGTCTCGTACTGCTACCGATAGCACTGTCCTGCTGGGCCATGGCTCCGGCGGGCAGATGATGAAACGCATCATCGACGAGGTCTTTCTGGATGCCTTTGGGTCGCCCGAGCTGCTCGAAGGCAACGACGCCGGCGTCGCCGCCCTGCCCGGCAGCGGGCGCATCGCCATGTCGACCGACAGCTTTGTGGTGACGCCGCAGTTCTTCCCCGGTGGCAATATCGGCAGGCTCGCCGTGTGCGGAACCGTCAACGACGTCGCGACCTCGGGCGCCAACGTGCGCTATCTTTCGTGCGGTTTTATCCTCGAAGAGGGCTATTCCATGGATAAGCTACGCCAGATTGTGCAGACCATGGCCAAGACGGCGCGCGAGGCGGGCGTCAAAATCATCACCGGCGACACCAAAGTGGTCGAGCGCGGCGGGGCCGACGGCGTCTACATCAATACCGCTGGCGTGGGCGAGGTGCCTGCGGGCGTGGCGCTCAGCGGTGCAAACTGCCAGCCCGGCGATGTCATCCTGGTCTCGGGCACGCTGGGCGACCACGGCATCGCCATCATGAGCCAGCGCGAGGGCCTGGCGTTCTCGAGCAGCATCGAGAGCGACGCCGCGCCCCTCAACCACCTGATTGCCGACGTGCTGGCCGCCGCCCCCGACACACGCTGCTTCCGCGACCCCACGCGCGGCGGCCTGGCGTCCACGCTCAACGAGTTTGCGCAGGCCAGCGACGTTGCTATGGAAATCGATGAGGACGCCGTGCCCGTGCGCCCCGACGTGCAGGCCGCCTGCGAGATGCTCGGCTACGACGTGCTGCAGGTGGCAAACGAGGGCAAGATGGTCGCCGTGGTACCAGCCGGGCAGGCCGACGCGGCGCTAGCAGCCATGCGCGCCGCCCGCTACGGCGAGAACGCCGCCATCATCGGTCGCGTGCTGCCGGTCGCCGAAGGCGCTCGTCCCGCCGTGCGCGTGCACACCGGCTGGGGCTCCACCCGCATCCTCGACATGCTCGTGGGAGAGCAGCTGCCGAGGATTTGCTAGCGGCAAAGGGCCACATCCGCCGCAGCGCAGCTCGAGGCTGCTACAGATATTCAGATTCCAGGCACGCCCGACACGCAAGCCCAGTATCATGGGGTGCGCTTTACAACTCAAACGGCAGGAGCACCCATGGCAGCAGCCTTTTCCCATGTGATCTTTGATCTGGACGGCACCATCCTCAATACGCTCGAGGACCTGGCGGCCGCCGGCAACCATACCTGTGAGATGCACGGCTGGCCCACGTTTGCCGTGGACGAATACCGCTACAAGGTGGGAAACGGCATGCTTAAGCTGGTCGAGCGCTTTATGCCCGCCGAGTACGCGGGCGACGGCCGAATGTTTGAGCAGACGCTTGCCGAGTTTAGGGCCTATTACGGCGAGCACAAGGAGGATCACACCGCTCCCTACGATGGCACGATCGAGATGCTCGACCGCCTGCGCGCCGCGGGCATTCAGCTTGCCGTGCTCACCAACAAGGACCATATTTCGGCGGCCCCGCTTATCGAAAAGTACTTTGGTCCCGATCGTTTTGCGCTGGTGCAGGGTCGCGTCGACGCGTTTCCGCCCAAGCCCGAGGCACCCGTCACGCTGCATGTGATGGATGAGCTGGGCGCCGACCCGGCGACCACGCTCTACGTAGGCGATTCGAACGTCGATGTTCTGACCGGCCACAATGCCGGCCTTAAGAGCGCAGGCGTCACCTGGGGCTTCCGCGGCCGAGCAGAGCTGGAGGCCGCCGGCGCCGACTACGTAGTGGACACCCAAGACGAGCTCGCCGCGCTGATCTTGGGCGAGTAGCGAGCCGCTCACCAATAAGTTGCGGTGAAATAAGGATTGGGTGCCGGCCTACTGCCCCCAAACAATCCCTATTTCACCGCAACTCAGATGGGCGCGGGGCGGCTAATTTGGGACGGGGCTCATTTAGCTGCCCCAACGGCAACGCCGCAGGCAGAACATGGTGCAAACAAACCTGACCCCTTTGCACCAATCCCAACAATGGCAACGCCGATGTACTGGCAAAGCCAGCGAGCGACGTCCAGGACGAACAAGTTGGCATGAAAAAGGCGAGGCATTGACCTTCTGGTCATGCCTCGCCTTTTGAATGACAAATTGTCGTCCTGGGCGGCGCGCAGCGTCAACTGGTTACGCGGTTCGTAGAAACGCGTAACTCCCCTAGCTCAGCATTGCATCCATCATCTCGGAGTTGACGGAGTCGTCAGCAGACCACTCGCCGTCGTCGTTGCAGGTGTACTTGAAGATAACCGTGGTCTTCCTGGGCTCGGTGGCCTTGGTCACATCGACCATCACCTGGCCGGCCATCTTGTACAGCTCATCATCGGAAGGCATCGTATCAAGCGCAGCGACCTTCTCCTGATACTGGGTGGAGAAGTCCTCGACGATCTTGTTCATGGACTTGCAGGTGATGGAGACCTCGGCGGTTGCAACGCCCTTGTCCTCGTCGACCGTCACGTCGCCGATCTCGTAATCAAAACCCTCGAGATAGGTCTTGGCATACTCCTTGGGATCGATGCCCAGCTGCTCGAACTCGTCGCCCGAAGCCTCTTCCAGACCAGAGAGGAAATCGTCGCCACCGTTTTTGACCTCATCGAACTGAGTCGTAAGGTCCTCGGTGATGAGTTCTTCGATCGAGGGGCCTCCGCAACCGGAAAGCACGACCACGCATGCAACCAAGACGGCCATGAGGGGCGCAAGCAGCAGCTTCTTTTTCATGTTGTCCTCCCAATAAGCGGCACCGTGCTTCCCAACACGGCGCACGTTGTAATAAGTAAGCTCATACTATCCACTTATGAACACCCCCGACAGCACGAAAGCGCGGTCGGTTCGTTTTAGCGTCCGAACGGTCCGCGAGTCCGCTCAGCGTGCAATAAAGCGCATCGGTACCGTGCAATAAAAAAGGGTGGCCGGACAATCCGACCACCCCAAAACATCCTGTGAATGCCGCGATTTACTTGCGGACAACCTTGACGATAGCATCGCCGGCGACGACAGCGGAGTCGGCCTCGACGGCGAGCTCGACATCGGCGAACTCGGCGGTGTTGGACACGGCCACGACGACGCAGTCCTTGTAACCGGCAGCGGCGATCTTGGCGCGGTCGATCTTGAGCATGGGCTGGCCGGCCTTCACGACATCGTCAGCCTTGACGAAGCCCTCGAAGCCGTCGCCGTTCATGTTGACGGTATCGACGCCAACGTGCACCAGGACCTCGATGCCGCTATCGGACTGCAGGCCCACAGCGTGACCCATGGTGACGGTAACCTTGCCGTCGCAGGGGGCATAGACCAGATCGTCCTCGGGCCACACGGCGCAGCCCTTGCCCAGGACCTCGCCACCAAAGACGGGATCGGGCACGTCGGCCATCTTGATGACCTTGCCCTTGACGGGCGAGCACAGCACGTCGGTGCCGGCAGAAGCAGAGATGGAGGCCGGAGCAGCGACAGCCGCGGGCTCAGCCTTCTTCTTGAACATGTCAAACAGACCCATACGTTTTCTCCTCTTGATTAAGCGCAACGTAGTGCGCATGCCTATGGTGATTATAGTGCCAAATGGACCAAAAACTAAGGTGGGGAGTCGAATCGAAAACCCCGCCGACGTCTTTGTCCCATCGATAGCCGTTTTGTTGATTAGCCCTCGATGAGCCCCAAGTGCACAAAGGCGTTCCAGATGCCATCGTCGTCAACGCCGGTGGCCGCGTAGTCGGCGGCCGGTCCGGCGTTCGGTAGAACGCCGGAACCTAAATCCCTTACTCGAGGCCCTCGGTGCCGTTGGACTTGATGATCTTCTGGTATGCGAAGAAGCTGTCCTTGCGGCGGCGCTCGTAGGTGCCGGTGCCGTCATCGTACTTATCGACGTGGATGAAGCCGTAGCGCTTGCGCATCTCGCCGGTGCCGGCGGACACCAGGTCGATGGGGCCCCACCAGGTGTAGGCGATCAGGTCGACGCCATCGGCGACGGCCTCGCCCATGGCCTTGATATGGCTCTGCAGATAGGCGATGCGGTACGGATCGTGGATGGAGCCGTCCTCCTCGACCTCGTCGTAGGCGCCCATGCCGTTCTCGACCACCATCAGCGGAATCTCGTAGCGGGCGTAGATCTCGTTGAGGGCGATGCGCAGGCCCAGCGGGTCGATCTGCCAGCCCCAGTCGGTGGACTCCAGGTAGGGGTTCTTGCCGCCGAAGGTCATGTTGCCCTCGGTCATCTCGTGGTCCTCGTGGGTACCCACGGTGCCGGACATGTAGTAGCTAAAGGTGTAGAAATCGACCTTGCCGTCGGCGATATCCTGCAGGTCGCCGTCCTCCATCGCAAGCTCGACGCCGTTCTCGGCCCAGAAGCGCTTGGCGTAGAACGGGTACTTGCCGCGCACCTGCACGTCGGAGCAGTACCAGTTCATGAAGTTCATCTGCTGCTGCGTGGCGAACACGTCGACCGGATCGCACGTGGCAGCGTAGGAGAGGATGAAGCAATCCATGTTGCCCATCTTGAACTGCGGGTAGTGCTCGTGGGCGTAGCGCACGACGCGGCCGCTGGCCACGAACTGATGATGCAGGGCCTGGAAGCGCTGCTGAGCGGTGGTCTTGATGGCGCTTGCCGGGCCCTCGAAGCCCTGGATCAGGCCGGTCTCCATCATGGCGCCCATGTCCATGGTGCCGCAGTTGATCTCGTTGAAGGTCAGCCAGAACTTGACCTTGTCCTGGTAGCGGTCAAAGACGGTCTGGCAGTACTTCTCGAAGAAGCCGATGAGCTCGCGGCTCGCCCAGCCGTTGTACTTCTCGACCAGGTGATAGGGCATCTCGTAGTGCGAGAGGGTCACGAGCGGCTCGATGTTGTGAGCGCGCAGGCAGTCGAAAACGCGGTCGTAGAAGGCGAGGCCGGCCTCGTTGGGCTCGGCGTCGTCGCCGTTGGGGAAGATACGGCTCCAGGAGATGGACATGCGGAACATGTTGAAGCCCATCTCGGCGAACAGCGCAATGTCCTCCTCGTAGTGATGGTAGAAATCGATGCCGTCATGGTTGGGATAGAAGCGGTTGGGGTCGATATCGATCGTGATCTGGCGCGGCTCCTTATAGCTGCCGCCCAGGAAGTGGTCGTCGACGGAAGCGCCGCGGCCGTCCACGTTCCAAGCGCCCTCAAACTGGTTGGCGGCGGTGGCGCCACCCCAATAGAAACCCTCGGGGAACTTGATGTTTGCCATGAGCATCTCCTTTGCATCGTGGGTCGATAAGCCGAGTATCGCCCACGCGGGAGACACGCGGGGGCGGGCGCGCCAAACCCGACACTTCTTTTCGCGCCCGCCGCCTGCCGTCGCCCCGCCCCTGACACTTCCTGATATCTGCCAAAAAGGGACAGGTTTATTTTGGTCGGTTTTATCTGGGCAAACGCTGACGATAGGCCGCCGGCGTGCAGCCATAGCGCTCGACAAACTTTTTGTAAAAGAAGCTCATGTTGGCATAACCCGCCTCGCGCGCCGCGGCTTCTGCAGTGGCGCCGGCTTCGAGCAGTGCCGCCGCGCGCGCCAGGCGGCTCTCCTGCACCAGCTGCATAAACGTGCGACCTGTCTGCCGTTTGAGCAGCGCGCTTGCGTAGTTGGGACTCAGGTGCAGATGGCGGGCCACGTCGTCGAGCGTGCAGTCGCGGGCATGGCGCTCAATGTAGCCCATCGCCGCCGCAACTTGCGCCGATGGCAGCGCGGGTGCATCCGTTTGCAGCAGGCCGGCTTCGTAGCTTTGCATGAGCTCAACCAGCAGCAGCTCGAACAGCCTCGAGACAATCTGGGGGCTCGCCGGCGTGGGGTCCAGGCGCTCGCACAGCATCTCCTGCATATAGCGGCGCACACGGCGGCTGCTGCCCGTATGGAAATGCACGTGGCCGCGATGGTCGGTTTCATCGTTGAGGGCGTTGAGCAGGAACCGCGAGACCGCGCTTGCGGGCGAAAGGCTTTGCTCCAGGCTGCGGCTGAGCATTGGCCGCGAAATGATGACGCTCAACATAATGTCGTGCTCGCCGAGCTCGCCTACGGCATGCGGGCAGGCGGCATCGAGCAGGAGCACCTCGTTTTGAGCAAGCGTGAGCGCCGCACCGTTAACGATTTGCGGCGCTCGTCCTCGATAGACATAGCTGATTTCGACATAATCATGCACGTGTTCCGGCACAGGATTGAAGCGCGAGTTGCGCACAATCGATAGGCCCTCGGGCATGCCTTCTTGTCGTAGGGCAAGCGTTGGGTTGCCGATTTTACGGATATGTCGACCATCGACATCTCCTCGATTACCTTGACCGAGTACATCGTTCCAGTCATAGCGGGCGCCCGCGCGATAGGCGCGCTCGCTGTCGGTCAGCTTGAGCAGAAGGCTGTCCAAACATGCGATATCCATAGCACCACCATCGTTGATTCGGTCATATTCTGCCGTGGTTTTGATATTAGCAGGACGACGCGCTCGACGTACTCTGACTTCAATGGATTTGAAAGGTTGGTTTTGGAGGAGCGTATATGGCGGCGTATTTTGAGCAGGTGCTTGGCGGCACTTATGACAACCATGTGCTTCCGTTCTTGTGGCTCAGGGGCGAGGCGCGCGAGACAATCACCGAGTATCTGGAGCAGATTGCCGGCGCGGACATCCGCGAGGTCTGTCTTGAGTCGCGCACGCATCCCGATTTTTGTCGCGACGGTTGGTGGTCCGACCTGTGGTTTATTATCGACGAGTGCAAGCGTCTGGGATTGAAGATCTGGCTGCTCGATGACGCGCACTTCCCCACGGGCTATGCCAATGGCGCGCTCGAAGGCGAGGGCGTCGGCCTCGCGCTCAAGAAGACCGTGCTCAAGCATCGCACGATAACGGTTGTCGGTCCTCAGCCGTCCACGACTATCAAGCTCGGCAATCTCATGGATCCCACGGAGCGCTTTGTGGGCGCAGCGGCTTTTGACGCCGCCGGTATGCCGCTCGATCTTGCGCTTGCTGTTGAGCATGCCGACGACGGCACCCCTACCCGCCTGCGTTTTGACGCTCTCGCCGGCGTTACCACGATTGAGCTCTACGTCACCAGCCAAAAGACCGGCTTTCGCGACGAGTACATCAACATGGTCGACGCCGCCTCGTGCCGCGTGCTGATCGATGCCGTCTACGAGCCCACGTTTGAGCATCTGGGCGACGAGTTCGGCAAGACCGTCTTGGGCTTCTTTACCGACGAGCCCGGCTTTATGAACGAGAAGGGCACCACGCTTGACGATGCTTCTACCAGTAGCTTTATCGGGCGAGGCGACCTAGCGCTGCCGTGGTCGGACGAGCTTGCCCACCGCCTGCACGATGCGCTTGGCGCGAATTGGCTTGCCAAGTTGCACGGCCTTTGGACGCGCGAGGCGGACGGCGCCCGGACCCGCCACGCCTATATGGACCTTGCCACGCAGCTCTACCGCGCGTGCTTTGACGAGCAGATCGGCGATTGGTGCCGCGCGCACGGCGTTATGCACATTGGACATGTGATCGAGGACAAGAGTTGCCACACACGTCTGGGCCAGGGCGCGGGACACTACTTCCGCGCGGTCGCGGGGCAGGACATGGCGGGCATCGATGTTGTCATCAATCAGCTCGTCCCCGGCGTCGACCGTGGGCACTACAGCTATTTCCACGGCGCGTGGAACATGGAGTTCTTTACGTACGCGCTTGCCAAGCTGGGCTCTTCGGCCGCGCGCCTCGACCCCAAAAAGCAGGGGCGTTGCATGGCCGAGGTCTTTGGCGCCTTTGGCTGGCACGAGGGCCTGCGCGAGATGAAATGGATTGCCGACCATATGCTCGTCCGCGGTATTAACTGGTTTACGCCACACGCGTTTAGCATGGCGCCCTTCCCCGATTGGGACTGCCCACCGCATTTTTACGCGCACGGCAACAACCCGCAATGGCCGCACTTTGGCCAGCTCATGCGCTATATGAATCGCACGGCGACGCTGCTTTCGGGAGGTCATGCCGCTCGCCCCGTCGCCATTCTGTACCATGCCGACGCCGAATGGGCCGGCAACGCCATGCCCATCGAGCGTGTGGCGACCGAGCTCACGCGCGCGCAGATTGACTTTGATTTTGTGCCGGCAGAGGCTTTTGAGGATGAGAAGCGTTACGAGGTTTCGATTGCCGATGGAACGTTTGCCGTTAACGGCTGCCGTTATCAGGCGTTTGTTCTGCCCGGAGCCTCGTTTATTGGCGCTGCTACGACAGAGGCGGCGAGGCGCATGATGGCCGCGGGCGTTATGGTGCTTGCCGTCGACAAGGTGCCGAGTGCGCTCTATGACGCGGATGGCGCGGCCGAGCTGGACGGGCTTACGGCGACGCCGCTTGCCGGCGTGGCGGACGTGCTGGCAGCCGCGGGGCTGCAGACCGTTGTGACCGATACGCCGCAGCCCTGGCTGCGCGCACTGCGCTACGAGCGTGCGGGCGAGACCTATGTGATGCTAGTCAACGAGCATCCGCGAGAGAGCATTCGCTGCACGGTTGCACTTGCTCGAGGCGAGCGCCTGTGCGGCACGCGCCTCGACCTGCTGAACGGTACCGAACCCGTTGCGTTTGACGGCGTGCTGGAGCTGGAGCCCTTCGAGAGCTGCGTTGTCGTTTTGGAGGCAAACGGCGAAGTCGAGTCCGATAGCTGCGCGGACACGAGCGCAGGCGCGGATAGTGCGCCCGTCCTCGATATCGACGGTCCCTGGACCGTCGCCCTCTCCCCCGCCGGAGGCGACGGGGCCTTTGGCGAGCTGCAAAAGCTCGAGCACCTGTGCGACCTCACGGCCGAGCAGTTCGCCGGCACCTGCGGCACATACCGTTACCGCACGTCATTCGAGCTGGCGGACAACCTTGCCGACACCGCCATTGACCTGGGTGATGTCTACGAAGTCGCGACGCTCACGCTCGACGGGCACTCGCTCGGCACGCGTATCTGCCCGCCCTACCGCTTTGCCGCCGGCCCGCTTGTCGCCGGCACGCACGAACTCACCATCGACGCCATCAACACACTCGACCATGCGATTCCCGACATTTTCGCCCTCACCGAGCCCATCGCCCCCAGCGGCGTCCTTGGCCCCGTTACCCTTCGCGGACAAAACCTGCCAAAATAAACCTGTCCCTTTTTGGCAGGCTTGGCGAGTGCGGGAGTTCGAATGGATATCAAACGCAAGATTACCGAGGCGCAGGGCCTAACCCCTACCGAGCAGCAGCTCGGCATCTCGGCCCTTGCCATGGGCGAGGAAATCCGTGGACTGTCCATTAAGGAGTTTGCTGCCCGCACCAACGTTTCGGTCGCGAGCGTGCACCGCTTTTGCAAAAAGCTCGGCCTCGAGGGCTTTAAGGACCTCAAGGTCGAGCTCATCCGCCTGGCGACCGAGGCGGGCAACCGCCGCGACGTGGATATCAACTTTCCCTTCGATGCCACATCCACGCCTGCACAGGTTATGGAACGCATGGAAGGGCTCTACCAGACCACGCTGGCCGAGACACAGGAGATGCTCGACCCCATGCAGCTCGACCACGCCGCCAAACTGATCGCGAAGGCACGGCAGGTCGATATCTACACGGGCTCGCACAACCTCTATCCAGCGGGGATGTTCCACGACCGCCTGCTTTCGTCCGGCAAAAGCGCCACGTGCTACGGCAGCATCGAGGCCCAGGTGCGCACAGCGCTCGCCTCGGATTCCGGCCATGCGGCCATCGTCATATCCTACAGCGGCCTTGCACCCAACCTCAAGGAAATCTTGCCGATCCTCAGCAGCCGGCATGTCCCGGTCATTGTCATCGGCACGCCCTATTGCGCGCGTATTCACCCCGGCTTTGCCGCCTACCTCACGGTGAGCGATCACGAGAGTATGACGCACCGCATCACACAGTTCGCCAGCCACATCGCCGTGCAATACGTACTCGATTCGCTCTACAGCAGCTACTTCGCCAAAGACTACGCCCGCTGCTCCGAATTCCTAGAGCGCTCATTCCCCTACACCCGCCTGCCGGGCCTGAAGTAAAACGAGCGTGGATTTTCGGACACTTATCTAACGAGAGTGGATAATCTCCCACTTTGAGCCCACACATAGGCCAAAACCGGGAGATTATCCACGCTCATTTCCGAGTAGTCGTTGGACGTTCTTAAACGACTAGTCAAACAAGAACGTCCCCAATGACCACTCTGGCAACGCCGATGTTTTGGTACCGACAGCGAAAGCCCGCCAGAGCGAGCAAGGTGCCTTGAAACGAGGCGGCATTGACCTTCTGGTCATGCCGCCGAAGTTGAAAGGCAGATTGCCGCTCTGGCGGGCTTGCAGCGTCAAGCCGTTACGCGGTTTGGTAAAACCGCGTAACTACTCCCGGGCTCCGTACTGCTCGTAGTAGGCGTCGATAGCAGTCTTGAGCTCGTCGTCGATGACGACCTTGCCGTCGATCTCGTGGTTGTAGAGAGTCTCGACGACCTCGGCCATGGAAACGATGCTCGCGACGGGGAAACCGTACTTGGCCTCGATCTCCTTCTGAGCGGTGGTCACGCCGCCCTTGCCGACCTCCATGCGGTTGAGGGAGACGATGAGGCCCTTGATCTCGACGTCGGCGGCAGCCTTGACCTTGGGATAGGTCTCGTCGATGGACTTGCCGCTGGTGGTGACGTCCTCGACCATGATCACGCGGTCGCCGTCCTTGGGCTCGTAGCCCAGCAGGTTACCCTTGTCGGCGCCGTGATCCTTGGCCTCCTTGCGGTCGCAGCAGTACTTGACCTCCTTGCCGTACAGCTCGTGGTAGGCGATGGCGGTCACGACGGCCAGCGGAATGCCCTTGTAGGCCGGTCCAAACAGCACGTCAAAGTCATCGCCAAAGTTGTCGTGGATAGCCTGGGCGTAATACTCGCCCAGCTTCTTGAGCTGATAGCCCGTCACGTAAGCACCGGCGTTCATAAAGAACGGGGACTGACGGCCGCTCTTGAGCGTAAAGCTACCGAACTTAAGAACGTCGGACTCGACCATAAACTTGATGAACTCTTGCTTGTAAGCCTCCATGCGGGCTCCTCTCGTAATCGCGTACGTGCTTCACAGTTTAGCGCAGGCAGGGCGTCGATGCGGGCGCGCTTTGCCGAGTCTGCAACCGGCAAAAACCACCACAAAGGTGCCTGTCCCCTTTGTGGTGGTTTTGGTGCGCTATGAGGCGTTGGCCAGGCGGCTCCAGAGCTCATCGATATCGATTTGGTCACCGCCGCTCAGGTAGCCGGTGCGAATAAAAGCCTCGTTGTAGATATAGATGTCATGAGCGCTGTCGCCATCGTCTTCGGTGTCGTCGGCCATAATCACGTAACGGTGGCCGTCAAGCGCTTTGACCAGCCAATACAAGGCATCGTCAATCGTGCATTTCTCCTGCACCATCGCTGCGTCGCCAATCGCACCGATGAGTGCCCGTTCGCCCTTCGTATAGCCGCCTACCGAGAGTAGAATCGCGACGTTTTCGTCTCCGCCGCCCGGTTCAAGCTCCTTGTACTCGGACTCCGAAAGCGGTATCGCGCTATTTGCAAGTTCGTCCACATCGTCCGAAACCTTGGAAAAGGTAAAGGCGAAAAATCCCGCGTCATCGACGGCGCCGTAGCCCACGTTCTCGCCTTGCCACTCATAGTTTTGATGCTTGAGCAGGCGCACCAGATCGGCACCGCCCAGATTGATTGCGGCATAGACCGTCACGTTGGCATTGTCGTCCACGCAGGCGGCGTCCGCTGTGCTCGCTGCTTTGGCGCCACCCGCGCCGCTCGTTGTGCCCGAGCAGCCAGCCAGCGCGCAAGCCGCCGCGCCCGCGCCCGCCACAAAGGCCGCACGGCTCATCGTCATCTCGTTCTTCATGTTTGTCCCTCGCTATGATATTGGCCGCATCGCACTTAGCCGAGCGCGCGCCCGGTCTTCTCCTGCCAAAATTCGTCAATCGTGGGGGCACCGCCGCCCTGGGTAAACGTACCGGTCTTGATAGCCTCCTCGGTAATGAGGTCCAGGCGATAGTCGCCATTTTCCATCGGGCTCACCATGGCAACGTGACGCGCCATGTTGGAACCGTAAACACACGCGATCCACGAGCCCGAGGTGATCTGTGCCCGATCCTCGACCGGCACCGAAAAGCCCGCGATAACGTCCTCGCAACTCGAATAGCCCGCAAGTTGCAGCGTAAACATCACGGTGCTCCCGGTTCCGCCCTTGTCGAGCTTTCCGATTTCGTCCTCACCGAGCCATTCGGTTGCGCCGTCCTTGCTGATATTGCAGACGCTGAGCACGCGGCCGGCCTCGTTCTCGTACATCTCGAGCGCATCTTGCCAGATATAGCCCTGTTGCGAGGCAAATTCCTGCAACTGCCAGCCCTTAAGCTCGAGCAACGCCGCGATGCTGATGTTGCGGTGCGCATCCCAGCAGTCGTCCGACCACGTATCGAACGCATCCGTCGAGCCGCCGTCCGCATCCGAGCTGCCGCCCGCATCACCGGAATCGCCCGATGACGAGCCCGCGTCCATCTTGTCCTTTACCGGGCGGTCGTCGTTAAAACCCGTCGTATCCTGCGCCTGCTGTCCACCGCACCCCACAAGCGTCAGCAGCGCCGTTCCCGCCGCCACGACAAACGCCGTGCGCGAAATAACCGTCTCCCTCATCGTTGTTCCTTTCCCGTTCTTTATCACGGTGCCGAGCAATGCACTCGACATCGATTCACCCATAGCCTGCTCACGCTATTGACGGGGCAGTTCCGTCCAGCCAAAACCGGGCTCAAAGCCATCGCGCGTGCCGATCACATCGCCCGAGCCGTTCACCCAAGCTTGGTCTGCCATCACCGAAACCTCGACATCGGTGCCGTCGGGCCTGGTGTAATGATTGACTCCGCGAATGGCATCGGAATACGAGGCAGCGCCCGTCCCCACGCCCGCGCTGGAGAAACTGGCTGCGCTGGCGGCCATGTTCGCGGCGTGTTGACGATCGCTGCGGTCGAACCATGCCTGTTGGTAACTGTCGAACGCCGCCTGCTGCGAAGCATGCATCTGCTGCCAGGCTGCAAACTGCTGTTGCTGCTGGGCGATATTCATCTGCGTGCGTTGGCGCTGTTCAAGCACCATCTGCTGCTTTTGAGCGCATGCCTCGCGCGCAAGCTCCGGGTTGAGTCGCAGGGTCGATGCCATTGAGGCAAGCGCCGTAGAGGCCGCCTCGTCCAGACGGCCTTCTGGCGCAACCAGACAGAAGCTGTCCCTGATACGCCACTGCAACAGGTCGGCCGCCCCCAGCTTAAACGGCGCCTCGTCTGGGCAATCGCCTTGATCCGTAGCCTGCTCTTGCACGACGCTCTGCCCCGCCGCTGCCGCCGCCTGGCGCTCGCGCAGGCGCTTGCCCAGAACGCCGCCGATGAGCCCGATCGAAAGGCCCGCGCCCAGCAGCGCCTCGGCCCCGGCGGCAATGCCTTTACCCATAGAGCCCGCGACTCCGCCGATCGAGGCCACATAGCCCTCGACTTTGGCAGCCACCGTAAGCTCAGTGGGTACTGGGGCGCCCGCGATCCGGTATCTACGCATGCGGCACTCATAGATCACATCGCTCGGCTCCATCGTAAAGCCCTGAATCGCAAAATCGTTTGCCGCCTCGCGCTTTACGCGGGCACGCTCGTGCTCGATATCGACCGCCGCGCTCGACGGGTACGGCTGCTCGGCCACAACCTCCGCCCGCGCGCCCAGCTGTGCCGCGCAGGCCTGGGCCAGCTCGTCGCAAGCTGCCTCCACGTGCATAAACGCCTTGCGCTCGGTTTGCGTGGGAATGCGCTTGGCAACGGCGCCCGCATCCACGTAGCAGAGCTCGGAGCGGTACACAATCCGCTCGCCCGCGGGGCCCGCCGCCGTCACGCCAACCGAAATCGGGCAGTCGAAGCTACCGCTACGCTCAAGATGTGCCTCTTCGATACGCCAATCCCGCGGCAATGCCACCTGCGCGAGTGCCTGACCGCCAGAAACATCGCATGCGGTATGGAGCTCGAGGTCGCCGACGCGGGGAGCACCCGCCGAGGCTGTGCTGCCAGACGGTGACGCGGCCTCGGCACTCCGCGTTGGCACATCTGCCGGCACGGCCACGCTCGGCTCGCAACCTTCACCCGCGCCATCATCGTCAGCCGCATCATCCACAGACCCCGTGGCATCCGGGCCGCATGCAACGCCCTCGAGCCGGACGCCGCAACCCGGGCAAAACCGCACCGGCACACCGGCAACCCGAGGCAGTTGCGCCCCGCATGCCGGGCAGAATCTCAAGTCACTCATCCCGTACATCCCTCATTTCATTGGCTGTTCTTGATGGCGGCAAGCTGTCGCCACAGTTCCTCGGCACCGTCGAGGCGATATGCCGTCTTGTCGAGCACGATATTCTTGCCCTCGAGCTCCACCGATCGCTCCGAGCCGTCCGCATAGACAAAGACGAGCGTGCAACCGGCGTCGCTCATCCGCTCATCCACCTCATCTCCCACGATGCAGCCGTCGAGCGCGGCAAAGGTCGATGCGACCAGCTCGGCATCGACGGTCTCATAGACCGTCCGTGCCTCTCCGTCCTCGATAAGCTTGACCGCCACCGGAGCGGCGGCACAATCATTGAGCGATGCTTGTGCGGCAGTCTTTCCCTGAGCGCCATGGGCGCCGGCGCCGTAAGCTCGCATGAGTGTCACCGCCGCGGCAACAACAACCACGGCGATAAGCGCGACCGCAATTTTATTAGACGCGCAACCCCGAGACGCCATAGACGCACTCCTTCCGTTCTGCTTCGCTCAACATCACATTCATATGCCTTTGAGCGCCAAAACGGCAGGTGACAAATGTCTCATATTCATATTTTTGCAGGTAAAAAACCACCACAAAGGTGCCTGTCCCCTTTGTGGTGGTTGACTAGTCTTGGGGCGTCCAGGACCAGAAGAAGTTGATGAGGGCTACGCGCGAGGCGGCACCGGTCTTTTTGTTGATCGAGGCGATGTGGCGGTAGAGCGTAGAACGCGAAAGGAAGAGCGCCGCCGCCACGTCCTGCACGCTGTCGTCCGATACGACTAGTGCCTCCAGCACATCGCGCTCGCGCTTCGTAAGTCCAAAGGCGGTAACGAAGCCATCGAGTCGATCGTCAAACGAAAGCTCCGGCGCCTCCAGGGGCACCGAGTCGGTCTGATCGGGCACACGGCTCTTGCCAAGATCGTCGGTGGCAAACGCCAGGCCTCTGTGATCCGCTTCGTCCTCAACGCCTTGTCCAAACTGCCCCAGCAGCGAAATCGCAATGCCAACGAACAGCACGAGCACGACGCCCACCGCCATCAGCACGTTTTGACTCGAGATGACCGCCACCGCCGGAGCCGTCACAAGCATTGAGCAAATGTTGTTGATGGCGCGGCCCATGCACGGCCACAAATACGACCAGCGCGCATACATCGAAATCGCGGCGAACTTCGCGGTGAAGAACACCACGAAAAAGCCCGTACCCAGGTAAAAGATAATCGTGGCGGCGAGCGCATTGCCACCGTTACCATCGGTGATAAGCACGAAGAACGAGAGCGTGGACAGCATGGCGGCGCACGTCATGATGATATTCATATACGAGCGTCCTCGCAGGTCATACAGGGCGCCGGCGGCAAGCGCGCTCACAACCAACAGCAAGCGCGGCCAGTCGCCCAAATCGATGGCGCCGGCGGCATGCGAGGTCGTAAGACCGGCGTTGAGAGCCGCGAATACGCCGGTAAGACAGGCGGTCGCCACCGTCAAGCGCACTACGGCACCTTGGAAGGCCGCCTTTGCCTCGGGATTATCGCGCCACTTGGCGCCATGCTCCGACGCATCGACCGATAGCTCGGCAATCTCGGCTTCGAACTCGGGCGCAGACTCATCACGCAATTTAGCTCGGCGGGTACCGTGAAGCAGCCCAACCAGCGCAATCGCACAGGCGACCAGAACAAACTGTTGAGGAATGCCCGCAGGCATCACCATATGGTTGAGCACCTGTACCAAAATGCCCGCAGCATAAGAAACCGCCACGGCACGTGCCAGACAAGGCGTCTGCGCAAAACGCCGCGCCAGATTGGCATGGGCGGTCGATCCGCAGTAGCCCAGAGCGCAGCACGCCACCAGACCGCCCGCAATCACGACCTGAAACTGCGCCGCCATAATCAGCAGCAGCAATGCCGACACCAGCAGCACGCCCGTCATATCGCTCGTTGCATCGATTGCCTGGGGACGACGATAGTACAGGAGAGGACGCACAAAATAGCCAATCACGCTCGCGCCGACGACGATGCTCTCGTAGATAACAACCTCGTTCGCTGGCACAAACTCGGCCACGCGTACGTCAAAGAAGTACTCGCCGGCCAAAAACGTGAAAAAGAAAAGCGCCAGGCACAGAATCTCCCGTATGCCCCGGCGCAAATATGCGGTTGTGTCTCCCAGGTCCCTCATGGTAACCCCCACCCGCTTAGATGTCCGGAGAACCATTTTAGTAGAGAACGGGTCTTACTACACACGCAATAGCCAAAGTGTTACGCAATTGCCCTCAGCCACCCTCAACACAAGTTGCGGTGGAATACGGACTGTTTTGCAACCAAATGGCTGGATTTAGACCGTATTTCACCGCAACTGAAGGATTCCCTTCTCCGATCGCACGCTCAGTTGCGGTGGAATAGTTCCTGTTTGGCCGGCTTGGGACACTTTTTAGGAACTATTCCACCGCAACTTATTGAGGGACTGGGTTGCGTGCGATGGAGAAGGGGATGGAGGGATCGGAAGTGTTGGAGCTCGGGTGTTAGTGCTCGGGAGTCAGGATCACCAGGGCATCGTGCTCAAAGGGATGCTGAGCTACGCGCACGGTGCCGTCGCCGTTATCGCGAACGGGCAGCTTGGCGATGCGCTTGGCCTCCATGTCGAGGGCCGTCGCCGACCAGCCGCGCGCACTATCGAGCTTAAACGTAAGCGCCGTGGTGCGCGGCAGATAGGTAACGACACGCTCGCCGATACGCGCCACGCGGATGGCCTCGCGCGCGTCGTCGAGCAGCTCCTGCGCGGGAACCACGGCAAGGGCGTCATCGCACGCCGTGGCACCCAGGCCGGCAAGCACATGCTCGATGGCGGCAAAGTCCCACACGCCCGCAAACTGCAGGCACTCCTGCCAGCGGAACGGCATGTCGAAGCCCTCGCCCAGCACCGAGCCCTGGCTCTTGCTGGTCTGCCAGTTCCACACGCCATGCGCGCCGTAGGTCACGCCGGCGCTGGCGCCGGCAAGGATCGACGACCACACGCTCGCACGGCAGTCCTGCGCGGTAAAACGCCAGTACACATTGCGCGATGCACCCATCTGCTCGTAGCAGGGCTCGGAATTGACCATCGGCTTTTTGGGATAGTTGGCGATAAAGTCCTGCGGCAGGCGCCAAGCCTCGGGCTGGCCCTCGTAGTTGTGGCCGGGCTGGAACATGTAGAAGTCCAGACGGTCCAGATACTGCGCGGGAATCGTGCGGTTGCCGCGGTTGATGTGCATGGTACGCAGAGCCTCGGGCGCGCGCTTTGCAACCTCGTCGAGCGCATCCTCGTAATAGGCAATCGCCTCGTCACCGGCAAAATCGGTATCGCCCGTCACCACGTAGACGGGATCGAACTCGCCCAGGTTCTCGACGACGCGGGCAACATGGGCACGGACCTCCTCGCGCGGCATGACCTCGGCACCGCAACGCTCGGCAATCTTGGCACCCCAGGTACCGGGCACGTAGTTGCACCACATAAGCACGAGCGCAGGACGAATGCCGTGCTCGACGGCAGCGCGGCACATGGCAGCGGCGCGGTCCCAATAGGCCTGGTTGGGACGGGACCAATCAAAGTGCACGCCATCCTCGCTGGCGTAGGGCCAAATACCCAGATCGGGGCAGCAGCGATCCCACTGCGGCAGCGTGTTGATCTGCAGCACGTTCATGCCCTGCTCGGCGCGACGGGTCAGATAGTAATCCCAGTCGGCCTCGGAGATGCTGGTGAATGCGCTCCAGCACGTGTCGGCAAACCAAAAGAACGGCTTGCCTTCGCACAAAAAACCATCCTGACGACCGTTGACGGTCAGCTTTCCCAAACTCATCTGCATGTCCTTTCGCTCGATAAAGGAATTGCGAACCGGCAGAAGCTTTCGCGGAAACCCCTGGTGCAAAAGCCTCCGTCGTTTAGCAAGCCCTTGTGGGCGGGCATCTCCCGTCCCAATCAGTCTACCTTGCAAAAGGGCCCCGCCGGACTTGCGCCTGACGGGGCCCTGTCGTGTAGGTAAGGTCGTAGTCGACCGAATGGCTTGGCCTTAGGCCTCCATCTCGGCGAGCTCCTCCTTGGAGAAGCCGGCGACGAAGACGACGGCAGCGGCGATGACAAAGGAGATTGCCATACCGACGATAGCCCAGACGGTGTTCATCTGGCCACCCTGCAGGTAGTTGGTGAAGACCAGGAAGTTGGAGGCACCGCCGGCGAGGTAGTAGGTAACACCCATGAGGCCGGAGAACACAGCGCCGATAGCACCGCCGATGAACATACCGAACATGGTGCGACGGAAGCGCATGAGGATACCGAAGAGCGCGGGCTCGGTGACGCCGCCGGCGATGGCGGAGATGACGTAGCCGATGGCGAGAGACTTCTCGTCGGGGTTCTTCATCTTGAGGAAGGCACCGAAGGCGCAGCCCCAGACAGCGGCCATAGCGCAGTTGGTGGAGACGAAGACGAAGGGATCGTAGCCGGCAGCGATGATCTGAACCTGAGCGAGCAGGATGACGGGCATGTGCATGCCGCAGACCACGAAGAGCTGCCAGAAGGCGCCGAGGATGGCCATGACGATCAGGATGCCGATGCCGCCAAGGTCAGCAAGGCCGAAGAGGGCGTTGGCGATCAGCGTGCCGATCTCGTTGCCGATCGGAGCGAGGACGATGAAGGCGATGGGGATCGTGACGATCATGGTGCAGAACGGCGTGAAGACCGTGGACAGCACGTCGGGCATGACCTTCTTAAAGAACTTCTCAACAAAGTACAGGACGGGCACCGAGAGGATGATCGGCAGGACGGACTGCTGATAGTTGGCAGCGGCGATCTGGATGCCATAGACGGAGATGATTCCGCCGCCCTCCTGGGTGGCGACGCTCACCACGGAAGGAGCCATGAGGGCGCCACCGAGCAGCATGCCGAGCACCGGGCTGGCGCCGAGCTTCTTAGCGGCGGCATAGCCCAGGTAGATGGGGATAAAGGTGAACGTTGCCTCGTACAGGGTGGTGTAGAGGAACGTGTAGGTCGGGTCGTCGGCCGAGATAACGCCCAGCATGGTGGGGCCGAGAACGGCCGCGATGGTGCGGAACAGACCGCCGGCCATGAGCAGCGGGATGAGCTGGGTCATGGAGCCCGACAGATAGTCAAGGATGATGTTCGGCAGGTTCTTGAGCTCGAACTTCTGCTTGGAAGCATCGAGGTTCTCGTCGACGGCGGCACCCTGCTTGACGCCGGAGATGGCGACGAACTCGGCGAGCACCTTGGGCACGTTCTGGCCGATGATGACCTGGAGCTGGCTGCCGGCGAACTGGCATCCCAGAACACCCTTGACCTTCTTGATCTTCTCCACGTCGGCCTTGTCGTTGTCCTTGAGCGTCAGACGCAGGCGCGTCATGCAGTTGGTGGCGACGGAAACATTCTCCGCACCGCCCACGAGCTCGAGGACATCGGTGGCAATCTGCTTGTTATCTACTGCCATGGGACCCCTCCCCATATCTTCGTGTGCCAGCCCCCTTGGGCTTAGGCACGCCTTTGGCCCGGCGACTATAACCCCTTACGGTTGCCGGACCCTTGGATACGCTTTTGTAAACAAGGTGTTTACTGAACGTTTACGGGCTTTAGTTTACACGGAGCGCCATATTTGTGGCAATTTTGCCGTCTACAGTCCGGTGAACGGTAGGAAATCGGGGGTGAACGTATTTGAATGGCGGGAAATGGTCTCTTTGACCCTCTATTGATATATAGCTATTTACGTGGGATTTTATTTTGATGAACACCTCACTGATCTGTTAACTCATCAACAGAATCCCTGCTAGAAGCTAGTAAACATATGTTTAGTAGCTCACGACGTGTTCAATTTTGCCGTTTACCGAGTTCATCTGGTTATTCTTCAATTCTAGATTACACTAAACATGTTTAGTTTGTATTGCCGCAGATGCCAGGCATTCGCGGCGTAAGGGAGGCAGCTCATGGAGCTCAAATTGTGTACCTACGCAACCGTCACCACCTTGGGCGACTTTGGCCCCTGGATCAGCAAGGTCGTACTCGACCTGCCCTGCACCGTGCGCGCCAACGACATCGACGCGAACACCTTCCATATATATGTAGAGCGTCACGAGCGCTCGGGCGAGGTTCTGATGCGCAAGGAGCGCGGCGCCGACCATGCCGCGCCCTCCGTGGGTTACATCGACATTCTCGCCGCATATCCGTGCGACGAGAACGGACGTAAGCTCGCCGTGGGCACCCATGTGGCGCTCGAGGTCGCCGAGCAGCGCCTGACCAAGACCATCGAAGGCGGCGTCATGGGCTCGCGCATGCTCGATGACCAGCTGCGCATCACGCAGCTCACAGCTCTTCCCGGCAACGACGGCGACGATCCCACCTGCGGCCTGGTCTTCGACACCTGCCGTGGCGACATCTGCCCTGCGCTCAAAGGCTGGAGCAACGCCACGCAAAAGACCGCCGTCAATGGCATCGCACTCGAGTACGGCTTCTTTGAGCCGAGCTTTAAGGCCGAGGACTCGGCATGCTTCAATCCCTTCGCGCCCGAGGCCACAGTCGTGCCCCAAAAGGCTCCGCTCGTGGTGTATCTGCACGGCGCCGGCGAGGGCAAGGGCTCCACGCAGGGCGAGGGCGCCACGCGCGCCTATATCGGCAACCGCGTGACGGCCATCAGCCAGGCGCAGATTCAGCGCTATTTTGGCGGCTTTGCTTGGGTGCTCGTGCCGCAGTCGCCCACATTTTGGATGGACAACGGCGTCGAGCAGCTCGGCCACTCCAACCAGAGCATCTACTCCCCCGTGCTCAAGGCGCTCATTGACGAGTTTGTCGCCGAGCACGCCGACCGCATCGACACCGACCGCATCGTGGTCGCCGGCCTGTCCAACGGCGGCTTTATGACGCTGCGCCTGTGCGCCGACTACCCCGATTTCTTCGCCGCGGGCCTTCCCTGCTGCGCGCCGTGGTACAACGCCACGGACGAGGACGTCGCCGCCCTGGCCAAGACGCCGCTGTGGTTTACGCACTCCAAGGGCGACGAGCTCGTGTCTCCGCAGGAGACCGTGCTGCCGCTCACGGCTCGTCTGCGCGCCGCCGGCGCCAACGTGCACCTCACGTACTTTAGCCATGTCGAGGACCTGACCGGGCGCTACCGCGAGGCCGACGGTTCGCCCAAGAAGACGTTCAACCATGGCGTGTGGATCCACCAATTCAACGACCTGTGTTATCAAGACTTCGACGGGGGCAACGTACTCATCGACGGCGAGCCGGTGGGCTGCTGGGAGTGGTCGGCCAGAGTTTCGAGGTAACCATCCCATCGGGGCCCTGACCTTTAGTTTTGTAAACGTCCTCGCGCATGAGTCCCGCTTATCCTGCTCCTTCGGAGCAACGGATAAGCGGGAGCCGCGCTGCGGAATGTTTACAAAACTAAAGGTCAGGGCCCCTAAGTTAACGTTGTTCGAAACGCTGGGCGAGCGCTTCTAGCGGGCCGCCGGGTCGGTGGCGATGGGGGCGTGGGGTCCCGTCTTGCCTTGCGCGTAACTGGCTGAAATGATTTTGGTTGGAGCTGTTTTTATGTCCCAGAATTTGACTCGGGTGATTGTTACTACTGATATGGAAGTCGATGATATGAACTCGCTCGTTCATTTGGCTCTGTATCTTAACTTGATTGACGTGCAGGCTGTGGTGTATACGGCTTCGCAGTATCACTTTCTTGGGGATGGCGTCCATACGCTCGGTGAGGTGAATCCGCATTGGCGAACTAAAGGGCGTCGCTCTTATGAGTGGGATGTTGTGCCTCATGAGCCTGATCCGCTGGCTGGGGAGCTTCGTGAGTATCGACCGTTTCCTGAGCATTGGATTGAGAGTCTCTGGAGTAATGAATATGCCCAGGCTTGGCCGCAGTTGCAGGCTAATGCGACTGCGGCCGGCGAGCCGCCGTTTCCCTCGCCGGCTCAGATGATTGAGCGTACCTTTGTTGGGAATGTTGCCTTTGAGGGCGATGTGCGCGAGGAGACTGAAGGTTCGCGCGTGATTGCTCAAGCGATTTTGGATGATGATCCGCGCACGCTTTGGCTGCTTAGTTGGGGCGGTATGAATACGATTGTTCGCGCCCTGATGAGTATTGCTGAGCGATATCGCGATACGCCTGAGTGGCCTTCTGTGCAGCAGCGTGTCTATCAGAAGGTGCGTGTGATGGGCGTTGCCGATGGCGTGGGGCAGGACAATTCGTGGCTCGACCATGGGCGCGAGCTCTTCCCCGATCTCACGTTTTGGTGCGTGCCTTATATGTATGGCGGCTACGTTGATGCCAAGATGGCTCAGCCCGATACGCTGCCGCTGTTTCAGGCTCCCTGGCCTGCACAGAATCTCACCCAAGGCAACGGCCCCCTTATGGCGCGCTATATGCTCTACGGCGATGGCAAGGTGTACGAAAACGAGCCCGAGCGCTTTCAGTTTGGCAAGCATGCCCGCTTGGATTGGGGCTTGGAAGGCATGCCCGCAATGCAGTTTGAGCGCGGTGATTTTATGGCCGAGGGCGACAGCATGACCTATATTCCGCTGCTGCCGTTTGGCCTGCGTGGAGCCGACGACCGTGGCTTTGACACGCTGCTCGGCCGCATGTTTCTGGACGGACATCCCGATTCGGATGCGCCTGCCGGTTTTGCCGCTATGGGCGCGTCGGTGGAGGGCAACCCCAATCCCTACCTGCGGAGCTATCAAGAGGACTTCGCCGCCCGTGCGCAGTGGTGCGCCCACGAGCCCGCGGCCTGCTCGCATCCGGCGTATGTTGCCGAGATCATGGACGACCGCAGCGCCACAGCCGGCGAGCGGGTTGCTCTTGCAGCGTCCATCGTCGACCCCGATGGCAGGGGCTTCGACGCGCATTGGGATGTCGCCATAGGGCCATCGAACTATGCGGGCGCCCAAGACCTGCCGCTGTGGCAGGAATGCGCGGCGGACGCCACGTTCACCGTACCCGCCGACGCGCAACCCGGTGACCGCTTCGTGCTCACGCTCAGCGTTAAAACCCATGCCGAGCGCCCAACGACCCGCTACGCTCAGGTAGCCATCACGGTCGCGTAACATGCGAATGTAGCTAATTTGGGACGGGGCTTTTTTGACTACCCTAGCAGCCGGCTAGGCAAAAGTAGTCAAAAAAGCCCCGTCCCAAACTGACTGGTCCGGTGCTGAGCCACGAAAACGGCCCATCTACTACGTTTTGCCCGACGGGGTCGACCATAGCAGCGTTTTCGAAAATTTGACAAGCCGTCTACCTGCGGTTTTGATTTTTCAGATTTCAGTATGGTCGAGGGTAATCGCCAAAACGTAGTAGATAGGCCCATTTCGTGGCGAGCGGCAGGATTCGCGGCTCGAGGCAGCCGGCTTCTGATGACCAAGCTGAAAGTTGCGGTGGAATACGGACTGTTTGCAGCCAAAAAGGCTGGAATCAAACCGTATTTCACCGCAACTTATCTGTGTGCCATGCGGATCTCAAATTCCGCAGACGTCAAAGGCTTCTTATTGATACAAAGTCCTATTCCCTTTCACTTCTTTTGCAAGTTTTAACTTCTTTTGCTTTCTTTCACTTCTTTTAACAAGGCGCCCGGCGAGCAGTTTGTGCTCGCTGGGCGCCTTGGTTAGGAAGCTATGATTGCTGGGAAAGCCTAGGCCAAATCTTCGCCGTTGGAAGCGATTACCTTCTTGTACCAGTCAAAGCTCTTCTTCTTGGAGCGCTTGAGGGTACCGTTGCCGGCGTCGTCGCGATCCACGTAGATAAAGCCGTAGCGCTTGGACATCTCGCCCGTGCCGGCAGACACCAGGTCGATCGGGCCCCAGGTGGTGTAGCCCAGCAGGTCAACGCCGTCCTCGGTCACCGCATCGCGCATCGCGGCGATATGCTGGCGCAGGTAGTCGATACGGTAGTCGTCGTTGATGGAGCCATCCTCCTCGACAACATCCTTGGCGCCCAGGCCGTTCTCGACCACAAACAGCGGCTTCTGATAACGGTCGTACAGGTCGTTGAGGGTGATGCGGAAGCCCAGCGGATCGATGGCCCAGCCCCACTGGCTCTCCTGCAGGTAGGGGTTCTTGGCGCCGGCGAAGGCGTTGCCCTGGGTGCGCTCGACATCGGGGTTGTCGGCACCGGCGGAGCAGCGGGTGCTGTAGTAGCTAAAGCTGATGAAGTCGACGGTGTTGGCGGCCAGGATCTCGCGGTCCTCGTCGGTCATGCCCACATCGATGCCCAGACGCTCGAGCTTCTTGACGGCATAGGCCGGGTAATAGCCGCGGCTCTGAACGTCAACGAAGAAGTAGTTGTCCTGGTTGTCGAGCTGGGCCTGGCGCACATCGCCCGGACGGCAGCTGTAAGGGTAGTAGGTGCCGGCAGCGAGCATGCAGCCAATCTTGACCTCGGGGTCGATCTCGTGGGCGATCTTGGTAGCCCAAGCGCTGGCGACGAGCTCGTTGTGGGCGGCAAGATACTCGACGGCCTCCTTGTTCTCGCCCTCCTCAAAGACCAGGCCGGCACCCATAAACGGCAGGTGCAGGATCATGTTGATCTCGTTAAAGGTGAGCCAGTACTTCACCAGGCCTTTGTAGCGGGTGAAGATCGTGGTCGCAAGGTTCTTGTAGAAGTCGATGAGCTTGCGGTTGCGCCAGCCGCCGTACTCCTTGATGAGGTGAATCGGGCAATCGAAGTGCGTGATGGTCACGAGCGGCTCGATGCCGTGCTTCTGGCACTCGCGGAACACGTCCTCGTAAAAGGCCAGGCCGGCCTCGTTGGGCTCGGTCTCATCGCCGTTGGGGAAGATGCGGGTCCAGGCCAGGCTCATGCGGAAGGTCTTAAAGCCCATCTCGGCAAAGAGGGCGATGTCCTCCTTGTAGTGATGGTAGAAATCGATGCCGGTCTGCGCGGGATAGTAGTAGCCGTCCTCAAAGTCGAGCATCTTGCGCTGGCCGGAGACCACCGCGTAGCGCTCGGGGCCGTGCGGAGCCACGTCCACGTTGGCCAGGCCGCGGCCGTCCACGTTGTAGGCGCCTTCGCACTGGTTGGCAGCCGTCGCGCCGCCCCACAGGAAGTCATTACGGAAAGCCATGCATCGATCCTTTCATACGCTGCTTGTCGTGATTTCAGTATCCCTGCAAATGGAACGCCGCTCAACGACAGCAGCACAGCTCGACACTTCTTTTCGCACTTGGGCGGTTAGCGGCCGCCTAAGCCTGACACTTTCTGATACCCGCCAGTCCAAACCGTCACGAAGGGGACAGGCACCTTTGTGGTGGTTTTAGTCCGTTTGTCTTGATCTGTAACAGGAAGGCCGTCAAAACCGGGCTTATTGTTACAGATCAAGATTTTTCGGACTGCCCCTGCAGTTTGTCTCGATCTGTAACAGGTAGAGACGATTTTACCTGCTAGATGTTACAGATTGAGACAAACGGAAATCGGACCGCCCGCCTCAATAGGAAAAAAAGGAAAAAAAGGAAAAAATAGGAAAGAAAGGAAAGGAGTCGTACAGGTGTTCTATGCAAACAAACCACCACAAAGGCGCCTGTCCCCTTTGTGGTGGTTCAGATCGAGACGGAAGATTCTAGTCCACGGTGATGTCGAGGTTTTTGCCGGTTAGGCCCACGTAGCCGCCTTCGGCCGCCTTGGGGCTATCGGCGTGGCAGAGGACCCACTTGTCGGCCTTCCAGTAGCAGTAGCTGTCACCGGCCGCGGTCATGTCGGCTGCGGCCTCGGGGCGCGGGCCATTGGTGCCCGCCGGCAGCGCCACCATCACCTGGAAGCCGCCGTCGTCGACCATGCAGGGCGTGTAGTGGAGCGTGGTGTTGAAGACTTCGACGACCGTACCCGCCGGCACGCGGAACGCCTTGACGCACGCGGTGTCGAGCTTGCCGTCCTCGATCTCCCAGCGATGCGCCACGAGCAGGATAAAGTCGCGGGCGCCCAGGTTAAACTCGCTGGCGCGGTGATACTCCAGGCAGTTGAGCTGCGTGTTGTGGCCGTTACACCAGCCCAGCTGGAAGGGTCGGCCGCCAAACATGAGAAAGCCCAGTTTATCGGCATCCTTGACGCCCTCGAGCTCCGGCGCACTCGCTACGTACTTGCTGCCCTCGGGGATGGGCGTGGCAGAGAGCGCCTCGAGCACGGGCGACGTGAGCTCGGACGGAACGTCATCCCAAACGTTGCCATAGGATTTGAACTCGGGATCGTTGACAGAATAGATATGCATGTTCACTCCTGTTCGTAAATGTGACTATACGAACATTCTAGAACAAACATGAGCGATTTTGAACGCTCGTCCCGACCACTCAACAAAAAGGCGCCCCCGCATAAGCGAAGGCGCCCAATGTGCGCGTTTTGGACGATAAAGTCCTTACGCCTGCTGGTAGCGCAGGTGCTTCTCGTCGATATTGGCCAGGTCGCGGTCGAGATAGCGACGCGCGAGCCAGTTTGCCATGGGGAGGTTCTGGTCCAAGTAGTTGCCGCACTCCTCGGGAGCGGCACCGGGAACATCGCCCTCAAAGCCCGCGACAAACTCGAACAGCTCGCGCACGAGCGGCAAGATCTCCTCGCTCGTCAGCTCACCAAAGACAACCAGGTAAAAGCCCGTGCGGCAGCCCATGGGGCCAAAGTAGACAATGCGGCTCGACCACTCGGCATGGTTGCGAAGGAACGTCGCGCCCAGGTGCTCGATGGTGTGGCACTCGGCCGTGTTCATGACCGGCTCCTTGTTGGGCGTGGTCAGGCGCAGGTCAAACGTGGTGACGGCGGCGCCGGTCGCCGGATCGCGGTCGATGCGGCTCACGTACACGCCGGGCTCGAGCAGCAGATGGTCAACGGAAAAACTCGCGATACGCTCCATGGCAGATCCTCTCGATAGTCAATTTAGGACGGGGCTCTTTTAGCTGGTTGGAATGGTCGCACCAATCATACCAGTCAAAAAAGCCCCGTCCCAAATGAGCTGCCAAGGACGGGGATCAATGAGTTTTTAATCCCCGTCCCAGAAAAATCCTTGGGCGCCGCGCAGCCGCCTAGGCAGTGTAGGCGATAGTCGCGTCGACAGCATGGCGCCAGCCGGCGATCTTTTTGGCTCGCTCGTCGGCGGGTATCGAAGGCTCCACGATGCCGCGGGCGCCGTAGACGTCGACCACGTCGCGCGTGTACATGCCCAGCGCAATGCCGCAGGCCCAAGCCGCGCCCAGGCCGCTCATCTCGTCGTTGCTCGCGATGCGAATGGGCGAACCCACCAGGTCGCTCTCAAACTGCATCAGGTACGCATCGCGCGTGGGGCCGCCGTCAACACGAAGCTCGGACAGCGCCGCGCCCGAATCCTCGACCATTGCATCGATCACGTCGAAGATCTGATAGGCGATCGACTCGTCGGCGGCCTTCACGAACTCCGCGCGACCCGTGGTGCGCGTCATGCCAAAGACGCAGCCCTCGGCGTCGCTTGCCCAGTGCGGCGCGCCCAGGCCGGTAAACGCCGGCACAAAGTAGACGCGGCTCGCCGGGTTGGCGGCATAGCACAGGTCGGTGACTTCCTCGGGGTTGTTGATGAGCTCCAGATCGTCGCGCAGCCAGGTCTTGACGGCGCCGGCGTAGCTCACGTTGCCCTCGAGCACGTACTCGGTCACGCCGTTCAGGCGCCACGCAAGCGAGCTCGAAAGCCCGTGCGAGCTGGCGACAAACTCGTCGCCGACGTTCATCATGACCGAGCTGCCGGTGCCATAGGTCGCCTTGGCCATGCCGCGACTGTGGCAACCCTGCGCAAATAGGGCCGCGTGGCTGTCGCCCAGCACGCCGTGAATGGGCACGGGCGCCGGCAAAAAGCCGCCCAGGTCCGTCATGCCGAACAGACCGTCCGAGTCGGTCACCTGGGGCAGGCAGGCGGTATCGATACCAAAGGCCTCGCACACCGGCTCGCTCCAGCAGCCACGGCGCAGGTCAAAGAGTTGCGTGCGGCTGGCGTTGGACCAGTCGCAGCGGAACTCGGCGCCGCCCGTGAGCGTCCAGACCACCCAGGCGTCAATCGTGCCCAGGCACAGCTCACCCGCCGCAGCGGCCTCGGCAGCCGCCGGCACGTTTGCGAGAATCCAGGCCATCTTGCCCGCCGGATAGTAGGGCGAGAGCACCAAGCCTGTCGTGTCGCGCACCAGCTCGGCCACGCCCTCGCGCGCGGCCAGCTCGTCACACAGCTCGCGGGCGCGGGCGCACTGCCACACCACGGCATCGCACAGCGGCTCGCCCGTCGCGCGGTTCCAGGCAACGGTGGTCTCGCGCTGGTTGGAAATGCCGATGCCGGCGACGTCGGCCGGGTTAACCCCGGTCTCCTCCACCACGGCACGCGCCACGGCCAAAACGTTGGCCGCAATCTCGGCCGGATCATGGCTCACCCAGCCGGCCTCGTTGACGATCTGGCGATGCGAGCGGTCGGCACGATGAATCAGATGGCCGCCCTCGTCCACCAGCAGCGCCTTGGTGCCCTGCGTGGACTGATCGATTCCGATGATGTAGCGGCCCATGGCCACCCCTTTCAAAATGAATGTGACAAAGGGACGGTCCCTTTGTCACATTCCAATTACTCTGCGGGCAGGAAGTCCTTGACGGTCTTGGCGATTCCCTCGCCGGTGAGACCGTAGTGTGCGAAGACCTTGGGCGAGGTACCGGTGATGACCGGCGCGTCGGGCAGGCTCAGGCACTTGACCGGACGCGGGCAATGCTCGCCCACGACCTGCGCGACCATGGAACCCAGGCCACCGAAGGGGCTATGCTCCTCGACGGTCACGACAGCGCGCGTAGCACCGGCGGCCTCGATCACGGCCTCGGCGTCGAGCGGCTTGACGCAATACATGTCGAGCACCGTTGCCGAGATGCCCTGCTCGGCCAGCAGGTCGGCGGCGTCCACGGCGTGGCGGACCATCTCACCGGTGGCGACGAGCGTCACATCGGTGCCGCGACGCACCCAGGTGGCACGGTCCATCTGGAACGGGCATTCGTCCTCGGTGTACACGTCCTCGACCGGGTTGCGGCCCACGCGGATGTAGGCCGGCTTGTTGTCGGCAACCAGCGCACGCACGAGCTCGGCGGTCTGGAAGCGGTCGCTCGGCAGGTACACGCGCATGTTAGGGATCGCGCTCATGGCGGCGATATCCTGCGCGGAGTGGTGGCTCATACCCAGGGCGCCGTAGGACACGCCGCCCGAGATGCCGATGAGCTTGACGTTGGTGTTGGAGTACGAAACGTCCACCTTGCACTGCTCATACGAACGCGTGGTCACAAAGGACGCGGGCGAGGCAGCCCAGGCCTTCTTGCCGCACGAAGCCATGCCGGCGGCGATGCTCACCAGGTCCTGCTCGGCAATGCCGACCTCGATGGACTGCTGGGGATACTGGTCGAAGAACGGCGTGAGCGACGCGGAGCCGCGGGAGTCGGAGCACAGGACAACGATGTCCTTGTCGGTTGCGGCGGCCTCGAGCAGCGTGTCGCAGATAACCTTGCGGTTGGCGATCTTGTTAGCCATTGATGGCCTCCTTGTGGGCAGCGAAATCGGCGATGATCTGGGCATATTCCTCGTCGTTGGGCAGGTGGTGATGCCAGCTGGCCTTGTCCTCCATAACCGGCGAGCCATAGCCCTTAACGGTGTTGAGGATGATGACCGTGGGCTTACCCTTGGTCTCGGCGGCAAGCGTTAGCGCGGCGTCGATGGCCTGGACGTCGTTACCCGGAATGGACAGCACGTTCCAACCGAAGGCGGCCCAGCGCTCCTCCTGCGAATCCTGCTTCATGACGTCCTCGGTGCTGCCGCTGATCTGCAGGCGGTTGCGGTCCACGAGCGCGCACAGGTTATCGAGCTGGTAGTTGCCGCCGCTCATGGCGCCCTCCCAGACCGAGCCCTCGGCAAGCTCGCCGTCGCCCATGATGGTGTAGACGCGGTAGTCGCGGCCGTCCATCTTGCCGGCGAGCGCCATGCCCACCGCCACGGGCAGACCGTGGCCCAGCGAGCCCGAGTTCATCTCGATGCCCTTGAGCTTGTTGTTGGGGTGGCCGATATAGGGGCTGCCGAACTTGGAGAAACGCGCCTTGACGTCGTCGAGGTCCAGATAGCCCTCGTGGCACAGCACGGCGTAGTAGGCCTCCATGGCATGGCCCTTAGAGAGGACGAAGCGATCGCGGTTGGGATCGTCGACGGTCTCGGGCGTAATGTTGAGGTGGTTGGCGTAGAGGGTCATGAGCGCATCGATGACCGACATATCGCCACCGATGTGGCCGCCGGCACCGGCCATGATGATATCGACGCAATCGCGGCGAAGGTCCCAACGCAGGGACTCAAGCTCTTCAATCGTTGCCATTTCTACTCTCCTCGCAGGTAGGCTTTGACGTCTTCTTCGATGGGATCATATAGGTCGGGCTGGATGCCAATGTATTTACATGCCTCGTAGAGCACCGGCACCACGTTGCTGTGGATGGCCACGCAATGGTGGATGTAGGGGCCCTCGACGATCTTGGCCTCGAGGCGCTTGAGGTTCTCGACCTCGACCCACAGGTAGGTGCCCATACCGGCCGGGCCGTCGATCCCGCGGGCGTTGCCCAGCAGCAGCGAATACTCGCCGTTGTCGCCGTCAAAGCGGGCAAGGGTGAGGTCGCCGTGCTTGGCCTCGGCCGTCAGCGCGCCGGGGTGATCGAAGGCCAGCGGGTAGGTGAGCTTGGGCTTGACGGCCGCGCAGCTGCAGGGCCAAGGGCCGCAGTGCTGCAGCAGCTCGCCGTTCTCGTTGTCGGGATGACGAACCGTCCAGTCGGCGAACATGCCACGGTGACGACCCAGATCGGCGGCCTCGACCATCAGCGCGGTGATAGCGCCGTGGATGTCGGTCTCGCACACGATGGGGATACCCATCTCGTTGAGAATGGCGTTGGCGGCGCAGGGCATAATGCCTAGCTCGTCCTGCAGGGCATTCCAGCACTGGATGGCGCCAGCGTTGCAGCCGTACTTCTCGACCAGGCGCTTCATGGCGATGGCGAGTCCTGCGACCGCGGGGACCTTGTCCTCGGGGATGCAGATCTCAAAGCTGTCGGCGATGTGGGCGAGCATGGCGGACATGGCCTGCTCGTCGGCCTGAGCGTCACGCACAGCCTGAACTAGCTCGGTCATGGGGATGGGCGAAAGCTGTATGTTGAACTTCTCGAGCAGCTCGCCCTCGTTGCACATGGTCGACCAGAAGTCGAACGGACGGGTGGCCATCTGCAGGATGCGGGTGTGCTTGAAGGTCTTAACGACGTTGCACACGGCCAGGAAGTCCCAAACGCCACGCTCGAACTCGGGATCGGTCAGGCGGCAGTTGGTCATGTAGGTGAAGGGGACCTGGAAGCGGCGCAGAACCTTGCCGGTGGCGAACAGGCCACACTGGCTGTCGCGCAGGCGGGTGCCGTCGGGCTCGGGGCGCTCGTCGCGCGGGCCCCACAGCAGCACGGGCAGGCCGAGCTCGCGGGCAAGGCGGGCGCAGACGTACTCGGTGCCAAAGTTGGCGTGACAGAGCATGATGCCGTCGACGCCCTCGGCGCGGAACTTCTTGACGATGGGCTCGATATGGCTGTCGTCGAACAGCAGGCCCTCGTCGTTGATGTCGTCGATATCGACGATGTCGACGCCGATCTCGCGCAGACGGTCAGCCGTCAGGCCGCGATACTTGATCGCGTCCGGCGCGCTAAAGATACTGCGGCGCGTAGGCACAAAACCGAGCTTGATCTTATCCATGTACGTCCTCCCCTAGTCACATGTTCAGTAAACAGACGCATGTTTCGTTTTGTTCTGTTTACTAAATGTTTTACTCTTTTGTTTAGTAGTTTAACGCGAAAGTCCCGTAAACGGTAGTGAAATCAGCCTAAACGGTATGTAAACAATCTGAACATACAAGGGGAACAAAAAGAGGGTCCCGAAGGACCCTCTCTATCCGTACCTGTATGTGAACGGGCTCGTTGCCGTCTCTTCGGCGCAAGTATGTGCCGCGACAATGGCCTGTCGGCAAAGCCGGTGGCTAAGCACCCATCTTGCGATAGACGTCCACGAACTCCTTGGCCAGGATGCCAAAGCCCTCGGCACTCATAAGCTGGTCCTCGGCATGAACGACCAAAAGGTCGATGCTCAGGTCCTCGCCGGCAGCCGTCTGCTGGACAAGGCCGCCGTGAGCCGCGTGACCCTCGGCATAATGCTGCTGGCCCTCGGCGATCTTTGCCTCGGCCTCTTCGAACTTACCGTCGCGGGCCAGGTGAATCGCATCGATATAGCAGCTACGCGCGCAGCCGACGCCTGCAATGATCTGAAAGCTCTGAAGCTGAATCTCTTCCGTCGTCATGCTTACAGCCTCATCAGTTCCTTGGCTTGGGCTAGCGCCTTAACGCCGTCCATCATGCCGTAGGTGGTCATGGGGATCACGCCCACCGGCACCTCGGGACATGCGGCGCAGACCTCGTCCTTGGCATAGCCAACCTGCGGCCCAAGCAGGATGCAGTCGGCATTGCGGCCAATGGTCGCGGCCTCGTTGACGGCGTGGGCGGAGACCTCGCACTCCAGACCCTCGGCGTCAGCAGCCTTCTTGATGTTCTTCATGATGATGCTCGTGGACATGCCGCCGGCGCACATTAGAACGATGTTTTTCATTGCAGTTCCTTTCCTGTAACCCCTCACAGGGACTTATATGTTTCGGCGATCAACGCGATCGGCCGAACCTTCGAACTTGTGGACAATGACCTACTCGGCAGAAGCCTTTGCAGCAGCTTCCTCGGCCAGTGCCTCCTTATCGGCCATCTTGACGAACGGGATAAACAGCAGTCCGACCAGCAGGATTGCGGCGAGGACGATTGCGACCAGGCCAATGCCGCCCGTAAAGAAGTTGCTGATGGGCAGCGGCACGACAAACGGCATGGAAATGGTCGGGTTAAATGCATTGCCCAGACCGAGCATCAGGCCGACGGCGGCAGCAATGCAGGCCACGGGCTTGAGCAGGATGTAGGGGATGAACATATAAGGGTTCATGGCAATGGGCGTACCGAAGATGATGGGCTCGGAGATGTTGAAGAGTGCGGGCACCAGGGCAATCTTGGAGAGGGCCTTGTAGCGCTCGGACTTGGCCGTGAGCAGCGCAAGCTCCATGCCAAGGGCGTCAACAGAACCGACAGAGAACATGATGATGAACGACAGGTACGGCAGTGGCTGGCCGGCAACGAATGCCTCGGTGTTGGCAAGAGCGCAGGCCTGGATAACCGGCATGTACACGCCCATCAGGACGCTGGGGTGGATACCAAAGAAGAACAGCAGGTTGCACAGCGTAAAGTAAATGACAACGGCCCAGGGGCTGGAGCCCAGGAACATAACGGGAGTGGCAATGGTGCTGTTGATGAGGTTAAAGACATCGCCGAAGCTCGTCATGCCCATGCCCCACTTAACCAGAGCAGCCGTGGTGAAGATGACGATGGCGCAGAACATCGGAGACAGCGAATCGGTAACAAACTGCGGGACGGAATCGGGCATGGGAATAGCCATATGCTTCATAAGGAAGTTGAGCGCCTTGGGCACGATCAGTGCCACGAGCAGCGCCACGAACAGACCCGAGCTTCCCAGATAGCTGGTGGCGATAAACGTGGAGCCGTCCTCGGCATGACCCAGCGGGATCAGGAGGAGCAAGACACCGATGGCCGCAACCGTCGACGTAAGGCCCTTGTTCTCGAGCACCTTGCCGTAGGCGTACGAGACCGAGGCACACATGTAGATGGCGCCGAGGTTCATGGTAACGACCAGCACATCGCTAATCGTCGCCGACATGCCGGTGCTGGTAAGGAACGCCTGCAGCGGCGGAATCGGCAGTCCGTTGATAATTGACAGCAGCGCCACGCCCAACGTAACGGGCATGGTCGACATCATGCCGGACATAAGACCCTTTACGACCTTAAAGCTGCTCACCTTGTGGGCAATGGGGCCCACATGCTTCTCGAGGAAGCCCTGCATCGAATCGAGAACGCTCATTTCGTGTCCACTGATCCTCTCTTAACGGTTCACGTAGTTGTCAAGCGGGAAATTGCGGCCGACTCTTTCCCGCCTATGACCAAAGAAAAATATGGTTATGCCTTGAGCTCGAGGACGAGGAGCCAATCCCCGACCTCAGGCTTTTCTGGCAGCGTGATGCTGTCCGCGACGGCAAGGATGTCCTCGCCGTCACGGTATGCGCCCGTGCAGGGGTTAAACCATCGGCTTGCATAGGCAGCGCCCGTCGGCACGCCCTCGATAGCAAGCTTTCGGCGCACGGTATCGCCAAAGTACGCGACGATGCGCGAAAGGTCCTGATTGGCGGTTGCCAGCGGAGCCTTGTTGGCAAACAGGTTGCCCACATCGGTCGTTTCGTAGGGAGCGAGCTCCCAGAAGTGATTGTCTTCGTAGAAGGAGCGCATGTAGCCCATCTGGACCGCGCCCTCTCCATCTACCGCTTGGGCCCACGTAATGCCAAAGCGGTTGAAGATCGCCATGAAGGGATCGAGCTCTTTGGGGCTCTCCCACACGTTGTCCCAGATACCTTGGGCTCCGTAGGTATAGCCGGCGCCGCCGGCCTGCATGCAGATGTATGCCACACGGCGCAGCATGTCTGCAGTACACAGGCGCGTGCCCATTTCCTCAAGCGTCGAACAGAACTCGTAGAGCGCCTCGCCCTCGACGAAGGGCTTGTCGCCATGAGCCTCCAGATAGTCAAAGTAATCGCTCGCCTTGATCAGGTAATCTCCGTGACCGGCCTGGTTGAGCGTAAAATCCATCCAGGACTCGTCCTGGTAGTAGTCGGCAAAAGGTCGCTCGTTGGTATAGTGCGCCGTCGCCAGGTGGCCATAGCCGTCGCGGGCCTCGATCTCCAGGGCAACCTCGCGCCAACTGTCGATCAAAGCGGCTCGGTCTTCTTTGCCATACCCGGCGACCTCGCCGGCAAGTGTCCACACCATGGGGTACGCGCCATAGCGCGCCACCAGATAGCGGGCAAGATGCTTTTGGTGTTCGACCGCGTTCTCACCGCGGATGGAAAATGCCCATGCCTGTCCAAGCGCGTTGACCAAGCCGGCATCGGCGATATAGGCCATGCGGCGGTCGAGCTCCTGCTGATAGAACGCCACATTGGGCAGATCCTCCGCGCCCTTGGCCATGCCACCGTCAATCCAATAGCGGTCACGCGCGCCCATGTCAGAGCGCAGGTTGGTCTGATAGACGGTAAAGCCCTGCTCAACGCGCAGGTCGACCATGCCGCGGAACTGACTCGTCATACCGGGGTGGTTCGACTTGTCCCAGCTCTCGCGATAGGCAAACTCCCAATGAGTATCGCCCAGCCAAAAGAACGGCGTGCCATCCGCATAGGCAAACATATGCGGATTGTCCGCAACGCGGATAAAACCGTGGCGGTACAGATCGAGTTCGCCGGTGTACGGCACGGCCTCGACGTTGCCCGTGCAGCCATTAAGGCCGGTCTGCTCGGGAGCCTCGATAACGTAGCTCCAAGCGCCGAGCTCGGTCGGGGCAAACGACACGCGATAGATACACTCGCCGTCCCAGTAGGCCTCACGGCGGATTACCCTGCCGCTCGGACCGGTAAACTCCGCCCAAATCTCAACATCCAAAAACGGGTTGTCGAACGAACAGGCGCTCTCGAACGTCAGAACAACCGGACGCCACATCTCGGTAGCAGCATCTTGATTCAACGTCATATCCATTGCAGACCCCTTTCTGGTCTTGGTACCTACTAGTTCAGTCCTCGCTCGCTGGCGGACGTCACGGCAAAGTCAACGATCGCCTGGGCGTCCTCAGCGCAAATGAAGCCTTGCGACACTTCGATTGCCGTATCGCGCTCGCACAGGGCACGGTAGTTATCAAGCGATCCGTACAGCTCCTTGAGCATCGATGCCGAAAACGACTCCATATGGCCAAACAGTCCATCCTTGTCGCTCGTCTTGTCGACCGTGCCCTGGCCCGGCTCCACCAGACTCGTGTTGGAATAGCGGGCAAACGGATGCTCGAGCAGGCAAGTGCGAAGGCCGCCCTTGGTGTTGCCCAAGGCATCCTTTACGTTCTCGCCGTTCGTATCCAGCTCAATGCGTGGGCACGTCGCCGGTGCGGCCCCCGTGCGAACCCAGCGGAACAGGTTGCGGAAGGCGGCGTGGAAGAGGTACTGCGACGGGTAGGCGTTTGCCTCGGCGTGCTTGCCGACGTACACCGGCAAATGATCGATGCGCTTGAGGTCCTCGTCGTCCTGGTAATAGTCGACATAGCTCCACTGCGTATCGTGGGAGGATCCCGTCACCTCATACAGTCGGTACTTAAAATCGGGATCGTCGCTATCGGGTATAAGCGTGCGCCAGCTCTCAAAGCGACCATTCTCACTCTCGGTCTGAAGGGCGATAAACGGCTCCTCGGCATGCTCGACGCGCAGCAGGTGGTGCGCATACCCTCGGTCGCTCTCGTACTGGTTGACGGGAATGCACATCGAGTGGATACCACCGCCGGACAGATATCCGTCAAACACGCGACCGTCACGGCACACGTCCTCGCGATAGGCAAAGCTGTTGAGGTAGCGGAACAGGTAGGCGCCGGACTGCGACCATCCCGTAAGGCAGATCGTCTGGCGAGGATAATCGCGAATGGGGTTGAGGTCGGAGTCTCCGCGCAGTAACCAGGCAAGATCGGTCAGCATGTCCCAAAACAGGCCCGTCTCGTAGGAGATGTCCATATCGGGAAGCGCGCCGCCGCGCTCGAGCTGCTTCGGATCGTAGTCGAAGGGGCGCTCGGGAGTCGGGTTTGCCCAGCTCATAAAGCCATAGCGATCGGGATTGAATTCCTTGAGCTTGGCGATGGTGTTGGGCTTGCTGGTAATGCCAACATAGATGTCGCCGGAGCGCACAAACTCGCCGTAGCCCAAGATCCACATGCGCTCGATTTCCATGAACGACGTGGGGTTGATGATCTCGACCACCACATTGCCGCTCGCCTGCGCCGGGTCTTTCGGGGCGCGAACAACGATGCGGTTGGAATAGGGGGCGTCGGCGGTCATAACCTCCACGCCGCCGTCTTCATCGGCAGTGCGGTATACGTTGGCCGTGCCGTCAACGCGATACTCACGCTCGACGTAGCCGTACGCGCTCAGATGACAGTAGCGCTCGGCGCTCGAAAACGGATAGCTTTCATCCGTGATGGGCATTTCGGAAATACCGCTGATCATCTCGTCCCCCTTTGCTGTTGCGTTTGTTGAGACAAACTCTACTGGGGACGCAACTTAACTTCTATCGATTCTTAAGTTGAATTACTAAATGTTTAGCTTAATGAACAGCTGAGTGTTAAGCTCACTTTTAGTTACCAATCGTTAGGAATCACCATGGCCGTTACTGCAAAACAAATCGCCGACCAGCTGGGAATCTCGGCAGCGGCCGTCTCCCTCGCGCTTAACAACCGACGCGGCGTAAGCGAAAAGACTCGCCAGCTAGTACTTAGCACCGCCGAGGCCCTAGGTTACGACTTTAGCAAGATTAAGTTTGAACGCCAAAAGAGCGGAACCGTCGCACTGGTTGCCTTTAATCGACGCCGCATCTTCTCGAGCCCTTTCTTTTCCGACATGCTTGCCGGAGTCGAAGGTGCCCTGAGGCACGCGGGGTTCTCGTTTTCACTGGTTAACTACTCGCCATACGAGAATACACAGGAGCAGATTGCCAACATCGCCGAGGCGCGATACGACGGCGTCATCATCCTTGCGACAGAGATGTTCGAGTCGGATTTTATGCCGTTCGCGTCGCTGGACTGCCCTCTGTTGCTGCTGGATTCATGCATGAGTGTTGGAGTCGATACGGTCAAGATCGACAACGTCGCGAGCATGACGCTTGCCGTGCAGTACCTGTATTCGAAGCTTGGATCTGCCCCCGGGCTCTTAACGGCACCTGTCACCTTGGGCAACTTCACCGAACGGCGTTTTGCCTACGAGCACGCCGTCGGTCAGTTAGCCGGATCGGAAAAGTGCGGTATCGTCCACGAACTCGCCACCACTCCAGACGACGCATACGCAAGCATGCTCAACATCATCGATGCGGGCGAGCCCCTTGCCCAAAGCTACGTCGCCGTTTTTGACGATATTGCCATAGGTGCCATGAAGGCGCTTATAGAGCGCGGTTATCGCGTGCCCGATGATGTGTGCATCGTCGGTTTCGACAACCACGTGGGCGGCACCTACGTGCAGCCGCAGCTGACCACGCTCAACGTACCGTCGCAGTATATGGGCACTGTCGCCGCGCGGCGCATCGTCGAGATCATCGACGAGACCGAACACCACCCGCTCAAAATTGAGCTGGGGGCATCGCTGATCAAGCGCCGCTCAGCCTAGAGCTCGCGCACGCTCTGGCGCTCGACAAAGTAGGTCGACACGGCCGTCTTGCAGGTGTAGCTCTTGGGGTTGCGGATGTTGCCTACCAGACGGCGCACCGCAATCTCGCCCACCTCGTGTTTGGGAACATGTACCGTGGTGAGCGGCGGGTTGGAGAAGGCGCCCAAAGACAGGTCGTCAAAGCCGATGATCGAGACATCCTCGGGCACGCGAATACCGTGCTCGTTGAGCGCGCGCATGGCACCCACGGCGAGCACGTCGTTCTCGGCAAAGAAGGCCGTCGGCAAGTCGTCGCGCGAGACATTGTCGAGCCACACACCCATGTCGCGATAAGCGCCCTCGAGCGTGGTACCCAGCGTGACGCGCCATGCCGGGTTGGCCTCAAGGCCCGCATCCTCAAGCGCTTGGCGGTAGCCGCGCTCGCGGTCCTTAAAGTTGCGGATACGAAGGTCGCCCGCCAGATAGCCGATTTGCTTGTGGCCCTTCTCGATAAGGTAGTCCACGGCGCGCAGCACCGAATCGGTGTTGGCGATGACCACGGCGTCGAAGTACTGGCGATCACTCCAGCCGTCGAGCACAATCAGGTGGGCCGCCGCGTTAGCGAACAGGGCGTAGTCCTCCTCGCCCAGCTCGGTACCCATCAGCACGATGGCGGCCGATGGATCGGCGATCAGACCCTCGACCTGCGGACGCACGGCGTCCAAGTCGCTAAAGTCGAGCGAGACAAAGCTCGTGCTCATACCGTGGCGACGAGCCTGACGCTCCACGCCCTCGATGACCGCGGGATGGAAGGTGCTCTCGTCCAGGATGGCGCCCGTCTTGCGCGCGAGCACAAACTGGATGCTCTCGAGCTGCGTCGACTGCTGGTAGCCGAGCGACTGCGCACACTCCAGGATGACCTTGGCGGTCTCCTCGCTCACGCTGCGCTTGCGGTTGAGCGCATTGGACACGGTTGCGGGCGAAAAACCGGTGATGCGGCTGATCTCGCGGACGCTTGCTTTAGCCATCGTTTCTCCCTAGCAACGGTCGCAGCTGAGGCCGCCGGCTCGACGGCTCTGCAACTAAACGACCGCAAATTCAAAGTAAACAGAATAGTAAATGTTTATTAGCAAGTTTAGCCTGTTGTCAAGCGAAGCGACGCGACTATTCCCCCAACGGCAACATTTTCCCGGTAGCTAATTTGGGACGGGGCTTTTTTGACTACTTTTGCGTCAACCTGGGCTGCGCGGGTAGTCAATTTGGGACGGGGCTGTTTTAGCTACCCTTTGACTGCCGACGAGCTATCTGGGCTGAGACATGTATCGACCGTCACATAGGGGCAGCTAAAAAAGCCCCGTCCCAAATTGACTACCCTAGGAGCCCGGTCCCAAAGGACTGGTCTATTTGCTCAGGCGCATGGCTTCTTGTACGGCGCCGTAGAGGTTGGCGTCGTTGCCGAGCTCGGCAACCTTGACCTGAGGCATGGGGATGCCGGCAAGAAAGCCCTCATAGCCCGCGAGTGCCGCGGGCATCTGGCTGCGAAGCGCATCGATAAGCTCGGGATGGCACGAAATGCCGCCCGCAATCACAAACACCTCGGGATCGAGCACCGCCTGAAGGTTCACGAGCATGGCATCGAATGTGCACGCATAGCGGTCGAGCGCACGCTGCGCCGCTTGATCGCCGGCCTCAATCCACTCGAAGACACGACGTCCGTCTACGGCAGTATCTGCCGGCAACCCTTTCTCTGCCACCGCGGCGTCGCGCAGCGCACGCCAGCCGCCTGTGCCGGCAAACACGTTGTCCGGCGCCGCCGCACGCGTCACATCGTTGCGCAGAAAGCTAAACTCGCCCGCAAAGCCATGCGAACCGCGAAGGACGTGGCCATCGATAACGATGCCGCCGCCAATGCCGGTGCCAATGGCAAGCACCACACCAATACGGTGCCCACGCAGCGCACCTGCCGCATATTCGCCGAGCGCGCAGCACTTTCCGTCGTTGTTGACCGCTACCGGAATGCCAAATCGCTCGTGCAGCATCTTTCCCAGCGGGCAGCCGTCCATATAGGTGAGCGCGCCGCCGCGATGGATGGTGCCGTCGGCATCGTCCTCATAGATGCCGCCGGGGGCGCTCACGCCCACAGCAGACACGCGGTCGCGGAACGGCTCAATAAGACCGGCGAGGGCCTCAACCGCTTCATCCGCCGTGTTGAAATCGGTCGGCAGGCTACCGCGCTCGCGAATGGAAAAATCCTCGCCCAGCACGGCCCACTTGACTGCCGTACCGCCCACATCGATGCCAAAGTACTCTTTCATGCTGCTCCCATGTAAATGTAAATGCGCCAATAGCCTAGGCTCTTATTGCCCATGCAACCACAGGGGCCTCAAGCATATATTGGGTTTTAGGCTAACGGTCACGTTCACTCTATAAACGGCGTTTAATCTGTTTTTAGCAGCTAGTTCTACAAGTACATCAACAAAGTGGCTAATTTGGGACGGGGCGCAAGGGCCGTTTAGCCAAGGACGCGGGCCATGCGCGTCTTGAACTCGGAGAGAAAGCGCGGGGCGTCCACGGTGAGCGCCACAAGCGCGCTCTTATCGGGGTCGGCCACGCGGCGCTCATCGCAGATGGTGCGGCCGCGGTACTCGCCCAGCAGGTCAACGCGCAGGTTGCAGCCGAGTGCACCCACGAGCGTGGGGTCGATCGCCACGGCAACGGCCAACGGGTCGTGCAGCGCGCAGCCGCCCAAATAGGGCGCGTTCATCTCGTATGAGCCAATGTAGTGCTCGACCATACCCGCAAACGCGCAGCCCGCCATGGTGCCCGAACCCGTCCAGCCAGCGATATCGCGGCGCGTGAGCACCACGCGATGCGTCACGTCCAGACCGACCATGGTGAGCTTGCGGCCCGAGCGCAGCACGGCGTCGGCGGCCTCGGGATCGCTTGCCATGTTGGCCTCGGCGCCCGCACTCACGTTGCCGGGCACGGTCAAGGCGCCGCCCATCACGACCACGCGGCCGATGGACATCATCGCCGCCGCATCGCGCTCCAAGGCAAGCGCCAAGTTTGAGAGCGGGCCGGTCGCCACGTAGACCAGATCGGGTCCATAGGTGCGTGCGGCATCGATCAGATAATCGACCGCCGCGTTACCATCGGCCGATGTCGCCCCCACCGGCTCGTAGGGCGATGCGGGCACGCTCGCGCCGCCGATGCCGTTTTTACCATGGATGAGCGTGGTGGACGCCGGCGGCGTATAGGGCTCGTTCGCCTTAATGGGACGATCGGCGCCCAGGTACACCGGCACCTCGGGTCGGCCCAACAGGTCGAGCACCGCCAGACAGTTATGCGCCGACTGCTCGACGCGCACGTTGCCAAAGCACGTGGTAATACCGACGAGCTCCACCTCGGGGCTCGCGATGGCGTAGGCGAGCGCCATGGCGTCGTCCACGCCCATATCCAAATCAAGGATCAGCTTCTTGGTTGCCATTGTTCTACTCCGTTTCTCCGTCTAAACCGTCTAAACCAAACTTATGTTCAACTTCGGCGCGCGTGGGAATCGATTGCTGAGCACCCAGGCGCGACACCGTCACTGCCGAGGCGCGAGCGCCCGCGGCCATGCACTCAAAGAGAGGCAAGCCCTGCAGCCGAGCCGCCGCAAGTGCGCCGATAAACGTATCGCCCGCAGCCGTGGTGTCGACCACCTCGCCCGAAAGCGCCGGCATGCGCAGCAGCCCTCCGTCATCGCCGAGCGTAACCGACCCGGATCCGCCCAGCGTGATGACCGCGGCACCGGCGCCCTTGGCGAGCAAAGCCCCAAGCGCAGCGACGCAGCTCGCGTCATCCGTGGGCAAGATGCCCGTCAGCGCCTGGCACTCGGTCTCGTTGGGACAAACCAAGTCGACCGCAGACCACGCTCCCGCCGGCAGGTCGCACGCCGGCGCCGGGTTAAAGACCGTATAGAACCCCAGCCTGTGGGCGCAAGAGAGCGCCGCGGCCGTGGCCATCAGGTCGCATTCGCCCTGGGCGATAAAGACGCCGCCGGCCGCCGGGGCGAGGTCGCAGATATTGGCGTCGAGCTCATCGGCCACCAGATAGCGCAGCGCGCAGGCAACGTCCTCGCCCGAAAGCGCATGGTTGGCGCCCGGCGATAACACGATGCGGTTGTCGTTCTCGCAGCGAATGATAGTCGCGGTGCCCGTCTCCACGTCGTCGCGACGCACCACAAACTCAACGCCCACGCCAGCATCTTGGAGCCCCGCCACCAGTGCGTCACCAAATGTATCGCGCCCGACGGCGCCGATCATGCACGTGCGCGCACCCATGCGCGCGGCGGCGACAGCCTGGTTTGCACCCTTGCCGCCGGCGTTGGTGATAAAACCGCTTCCGCCGACGGTCTCGCCCGTACGCGGCATGCGCTCGCACGCCACCGAAAGGTCCATGTTCATGCTGCCGAACACCGCAACGATGCCGCGATCTGCCATGGAAACCTCCTCATCCGCGGGCTTTTTGCCCACCGTCGGCCGTCAATCGTATGCTTTCGCACCTCTATAACTTTAGTTCACTTTGATGTGAACGCGCGCTTGAGGTTGCGCCAGCAGCAAGCATTCACAGGAGCAGGCGGCTACAATGAATACGTGCTGATTATTCTCGTCATTGGATGATGTTTTATGGAACAATTCCCGCAATCGAGCTCACGCGGCCGACGCCGCACGGGCAACGAACCGGCGCCGCACGAACGTCCGCGGGCCGAGCGCCGCACCGGCGGCTCGCGACGCGCCCCGAGCCCTCATCGTGCGCCCGCCAACAAAGCGGACCATGCCAGCGACGCCACCGCAGACCAGACGCCCGCTCGTCCCAAATCCCGCTACATTCCCGCCCTCGACGGCCTGCGCACGCTCGCCGTTGTCGCGGTGGTGCTCTATCACCTCAACCTCACATGGGCGCAAGGCGGCTTGCTCGGCGTCACGATCTTCTTTGTGCTTTCGGGCTATCTGATCACGCGCCTGCTGCTCAACGAAGTCGCCAAGACCGGACGCATCGACCTCAAGAGCTTCTGGATTCGCCGCATCCGCCGCCTGTTCCCCGCCGTAGTGACCGTCGTGGTGGTGACCTGCGCGCTGTGCACGATCTTTAACCACGTGATGCTCACCAAGATGCGTCCCGACATCCTGCCGTCGCTGCTGTTCTTCAACAACTGGTGGCAGATTGCGCAGGACGTCTCGTACTTCAACGCCTTGGGCGATCCCTCGCCGCTCACGCACTTTTGGTCGCTCGCCATTGAGGAGCAGTTCTACCTCATCTGGCCGCCGCTGCTGTTTGCCATGGTATCCATGCATATGAGCAAGCCCAGCACGCGTCGCGTGGTCCTGGGCCTGGCCGCTGTTTCCGCCATCGCCATGATGGTGCTCTACAACCCTGCCGCCGACCCCAGCCGCGTGTACTACGGCACTGACACCCGTGTGTTCTCGCTGCTGCTGGGCGCCTGGATGGCCTTTATCCCCGATCGCGACCTGGCGCCCGTGCGCCTCGCGCGTCGCCTGGGGCTCGACCGCCTTGTCGCCAAGCACGACAAGAATGCCGAAGACAAGCAGAGCACGACGGCCGACGATGCAGCCGAGACCGCCCCGATGCAGCCGAGTGCCCTCGTGCGTTTTTGGTCCTCGCCCGCATCCATCGATGTGTTGGGCGTTGTAGGCCTGATTGGCCTCGCCGCCATGGTCGCACTCACCAACGGCTACACCGCGTTCCAGTATCGCGGCGGCACGCTGCTGTGCTCCATCCTCACGCTCATGGTCATCGCGGCCTGCGTGCAGCCCCAGGGAATGGTGGCCCGCGCGCTATCCGCCGAGCCGCTCGTATGGGTTGGCAAGCGCTCCTACAGCATCTACCTGTGGCACTATCCGCTGTTGCTGCTCATGAACCCGGTCGCCAACATCAACGATACGCCCTGGTGGCAGTACATTTTGCAGGTACTGCTGGTGGTAGCCGTCGCCGAATGTTCCTATCGCTTTATCGAGACGCCGTTTAGGAAGGGCGCCTTTGGGCGCACTGTCTCCGAGTTCCGCGATGGCACCACCACGCCTGCCAACTGGGTGCGCGCGCATATTCCTGCGTGTGCCACTTGCGGCATCGTGCTTGTCATCGCGCTGGGTGGTCTGGTCTTTGTGCCGGAAACCTCCGCGCTCAGCGGCGAAGGCGCCGAAGTCCTCAACAAGGAAGCTAAAAACGCCGCGCCCACGGACCAACAGGCAGCCGACGACACCGACAAGGACAACGATGGCTTCCCCGATGGCTCCTACGACCTGCTCATGATCGGCGATTCCGTGTCGCTACGTGCCGTGGACGCCTTTGACGGCGCATTCCCCCACAGCCACATCGATGCCGAAAAGGGCCGCCAGTTCGATGCGGGCCGCGCGACATTTGAGGGTTATATCCAACAGAACCTTGCCGGCAAAATCGTGGTCTTTGCCCTGGGCACCAACGGCTTGGTGACCGATGACCAGATCGATGCCATCATGGCCGATGCGGGAGACAAGCGCATTGTCGTGTTTGTAAACACGCGCAGCCCGCAGCCGTGGGTTGGCTCGACTAACCAAGCCATTGCCAACGCCGCCACGCGCTACAAGAACGTGCGCGTTATCGACTGGTACGGATACAGTGCCAATCGCAACGACCTGTTCGATGGCGATGGCACGCACCTGTCGACCACTGGCGTGACCGAGTACCTCAACTTGATCCACGATGCAGTCAAGAAGGACCTGCCCGTGCATCCCGAGGATCACGTCAACGATCCGCAGCCGGCGGCCGTCAAGTCTGCCACCGACGCGCTCGTTAACGCCCTCGCCTTCAAACCGCACAAGCTAGGCACCGACAAGTAATCCGGCAGCTAGGGACGTTCCTTTTATGCCGGCACCTGGGGACACTCCCGCGACGAGCGAAAGCCGCCCCTGGGCTGTCAATTCCAGTCCAGGGGCGGCTTCGTAACAACATGCCAAGGGGCTGTGGGCAAAAAAGGGCAAATATGAGTACTGTTGCCATTTTAGTAGCAGGCAAATCCGCCCAAAATGGCGCCTGAGCGATCCCTGCAAACCCCTAGAGCGGCCAACCTAGCTGGATTAAAGCCTGTTGAGGCGAATTTTAATGTACACACTCTATATTGTGTACATTATCTTCTTGCACATAAATGCTATCACCTTAGCAACAGTACTCATATTTGGCATATTTTGTCCACTGCCATATAACTAACCCCCTATAGCAAGCAAAAAAACAGGCCGCAGCCCATCGCTACGGCCCGCTCGAAGCCCCAAAAGAGACGCTAGGCGCTGTAACCCATCGCCTGCAGCACAAACATAACAACTGTCAGCACCGTAATCACGCCGATGGTCGCCCACGTGAGCACGTTCCATACGCGGCCGTTGCGGTTGGCGCCCATAATGTGACGGTCGGCGGCGATAACCACCTGGAACACCAGAACCACGGGCAGTAGCACGCCGTTGATGACCTGCGAAGTCATCATAATCTGGAACAGATCGACACCGGGCATGAGCACCAGCACGGCCGAGATACCGATAATGGCCGTAATGATGCCGCGGTAGACCGGAGCCTCATCCCAGCTGCGATCGGCACCGCGCTCCCAGCCAAATGCCTCGCAAATGGCGCTGGACGTAACACCCGGCAGCACGCAGGCGGCCAAGAAGCTCGCGGCGACCAGGCCCGAGGCGAACAGCACCGTGGACCACTGACCGGCGATGGGCTCCAACGCGCGAGCGGCGTCGGCAGCATCGCTAATTTGAATACCAGCCGGGAACAGCACCGTGCCGGTCGTGATAATGATGAAGCCGGCGATGATATCGGCGGCGATCGAGCCGCTCACGGTATCAATACGCTGCAGCACGATGTCGTCCTCGCCCGCGTTCTTATCGACCACGTTGTTCTGCGCCAAGAAAATCATCCACGGCGCGATGGTGGTACCGATCGTTGCGACCACGAGCGACACGTAGCTGGGGTCATTTTGAATGTTAGGCACGACCAGGTCGACCGCGACCTCACCCCAGTTGGGGCCAGCCATAAACGCGGCGACGATATAGGTCACGAACACGCAGCTCACCAGCAGCAGAATCTTCTCGATGCGCTGGAAACTACCCGACATGGTAAGCATCCACACCAGCAGCGCCACCAACGGCACCGAGATGCTCGCCGGCACGCCAAACAGGGCAAGGCCGCTCGCGATACCCGCGAACTCCGAGATGGTCACGGCCGTGTTGGCGATCAACAGCGCCGCCATGGCCAACACGCTCTTGCGCACGCCAAAACGCTCGCGAATGAGCGATGCCAGGCCCTTACCCGTGACGCAGCCGCAGCGCGCCGCGGTCTCCTGCGTCACGATGAGCAGCACAGTCATGACGGGAAGCATCCAGAGCATCTTGTAGCCATAGCTGGCGCCCGCGCTGGAATACGTTGCAATGCCGCCGGCGTCATTGCCCGAAAGCGCCGCCAGCAGACCGGGGCCCATAGCGCCAAAGATGGCCGCGATGGTCAGCTTTTGCTTGGTATTTTGCACGCGACCACCTAACCCATGACTGACATGGCGAGCAGCACCGCGGCGATGCAATACGCCACACACGAGATCATGACGGCAATGACGTTCATGGCGGTGCCCGACGTGTTGAGGTCATGCTCGTCACGCCAGAACAGCACCATCAGGTAAATCACGGCACTCATGTTGCCAACCAGGCAAATGATGGCAGCGATATTAAAACACCCGGTAAAGAGTTGCTCCTCAAACATGGACGCATCGGGGAACGCAGCGGTGCGCACCAGCTGGGCGCACAGGTAGGTCACGAGTGACAGAATCAGGCCCATGCCCGTGCTCTGGAAGAAGAACCCCAGATACGGCTTGGGCTCGTCATCGTGACCGTCATACTCCAGGAAGTAGTTCTTGACGAACGACACCATGCGCGAGGCCGCCAGCAGCACGAGCGGCATGGCGCACATGGGGAACACCACCAGATGCGCGGAGCCGAGCGCCGTCCCCAGCACGGTCGCCATGATGCACGACGCGATGCCCCATACAACAACCCAGTACTGGCGATGCACGAACCAGCTGAGCACGTTCGTCGAGTCGTCCGACGCGCTATCGCCCGAGCCGACACCGGCGATCTGCAGGTCCTCCTGATGCTCCTCAGCGATAACGTCCATGGCGTCGTCGAAGGTCACGATACCCAGGATATGACGGTTCTCGTCGCAGACAGGGATGGCAACCAGGTCGTACTTGGTCATCTCGTCCGTCACGTCTTCCTGGTCCTCGTCGGGCGACACATAGACCAGGTCGCGATAGGCCAGCTGACCCAGCGTGGCGTCGCGGTCGGCTACGATCAGCGTGCGCAGCGAAAGCACGCCGGTCAGCATGCCGCTCGGATCCTCGGTATAGACGTAGTAGACGCTCTCGAAGTCCTCGTCGAGCTCGCGAATCGCCTCGATGGCGTCACCGACCGTTGCCGTAGCGGGCAGGGAGACAAACTCCGAGGTCATGATGCGGCCGGCGGTGTTGTCCTCATACCCCAGCAGGTTACGAATCGCCTTCTCCTCCTTGACGCCCATCAGGCGCAGGAGCTTCTCGGCCTTCTCGTAGCTGAGCTCGTCGATCAGGTCGGCGGCGTCGTCCGGGTCCATCATGGCCAGCATCGACGATGCGTCCGTGTCGGACAGGCCCTCGAGCATCTCGGTCATGAGCTCGTCGTCATCGAACTCCGAGATGGCCTCGGCTGCCTGGGCGGTATCGAGCTGTGCGAACACCTGCGCACGCAGGCGCGGGTCGAGCTGCTCGATAATGTCAGCGATGTCGGCGGGGTGCAGCTCGCCAAGCGTCTTGTGCGAAACCGAGAGCTGGATGTTCTTAGTCGAACGGTCAAGCAGGTCCATGTAGGACCAGGCGATGATGTCCTCGCTGAGCGGCTTGCCCAGATGCTTCATAAAGCCCTCGACGACATGCTCGAGCGCGGGGCTAATCGCGCGCAGCAGGCCGCGGGCACCGACCTCGGCACCCAGCAGGCGCAGCTGGTTTTCGCCCGACATGGAGAACTTGATGTCGTTGACGCGCACGACCTTCATGCCCTGCGTGTCGACAATCTGCTTGTTGAGAACATCGCGCGCCAGCAACAGCTCGGTCGGCTGCAGGTACGAAAAGCGGATTTCGGTGGCCGACGTCTTGAGGTACACGCCCGTCTCGTCGATACGATCGACCCATTTGCGCCAGCTGATCATAAACGGCGTCTTGCCGGGGCCGCGGAACGCGAGCGACGTCACGTGCGGAAAAACTTCGCCGGTAGCAATGCCAAAATCGTTGACCACGCCGAGCTTCTCGCCGTCGACGTCCAAGACCGGCAGTTTGAGCATCTCACTCAGATAATTCAATGGTGCTCCCCATCATTATTCCTGCGGACCGCGGCAAAACGGGCACGCCATCCGTGGACAATTGGATATGTATACGCATGCGCGGGCGGCACGCCGCTCGACGCTTACACCCCGTGCATGCGCAAAAAGCACCTGCATGGGGTCATCGACTGTATGGTCGAGGTTTGGATTTCACCTGCAACCTTTCTCTTGACCCTCATTAACCGCAGTAACTATAGCATCAGCATCGCGCTGCGGCACCGAATTTATGCGCTGCACATTGCAGGCATACCAAACGCTGACGTATCCGTGACATAGCCGTTGGGGATTACTCCGTGGTTTCGTCGTCCTCGGCGAGTTGGGGGAACACGGCGTTCTTGGGCATCGTGACCTTCGTCAGCGAGGTGAGCTTTTTGCTCAACGACGTGTCCGTCTTGACCAGGTCGCTCAGCGTCACGATCTTGTAGCCGTCGGCAACAAGGCCGTCGATGATCTGCGGCAGCGCCTCGAGCGTCTGCTCGGCGCACTCGTCGCTATCGGTGAGCAGCACGATATTGCCCGGCGTCACCGAGTCGAGCACCGTCGAGACCTGCTCGTCGGCACCATTGAGTAACCAGTCGCCCGAGTCGATATTCCACGAGACCACGGCGGACACCAGGTCCATCGCATCAATCCAGTTTTGCTCGTCAAAAGCGGCGTAAGGGGCACGCAGCAACATCGTCTTGACGCCGGTTGCCGACTTGATGGCGTCGGTTCCCTTCGAGATCTGCATGCGCACTGTCTCGCGATCCTCGCCCTTGAGCGAATCGTCGCTATAGCTATTGGAGCCGACCTCACAGCCGGCATCGACGATTGACTTGGCCGTGGCGGGCGAGGCCTCCGCGGCATCGCCCGAAAGGAAGAACGTCGCGGTGACGCCCTTTTCCTTGAGTACCTGCAAAATCTGCTTGGTCGCACCGCTCGGACCCTCGTCAAACGTCAGCGCCACGTACTTTTCGTTGCCCTTGGGCGCCACGCTGGCGCACGCAACGACGCAATCGGTGGCGGGCACAACCTCGCCGCGGTCCTGCGTCTTGCCCGACTGCTCACCAACCCACACCTCGGAGCGGCCCTGAACGCCCCACGTCTGCACATACTCGATAGCGCCCGTGCCCTCGACCTTGAGCTTGGGCTCGATAACCGTAGCCTGAACCTCATGCTTCTCGTAGGTGTTACGGCCATCCTTGACCGTCACCTTCTCGCCGCCCTCAAGTTCGCGGCTATCCCATTTGCCCTGTTTTATGCGCTTGCCGTCCACCTTAACCGACAGCTTTTCGCCGCCATGGCGCTTGAGCACGCTGTCATCGACGGCCAGCAGGTCGCCTGCGTCGTAGGTGTCAGTCAACTCCTGGTCGTCGATGAGATTCTGCAGCGTAGAACCCACGCGCACCGCGGTCTTCTGGCCGTTGAGCTCCACGTCCACGCTGCGGTTGACGTAGCCCACGACGGCAGCGATAAACAGCACGAGCGCGCAGCCCACGGCGATGAGCGCATAGGGCAGACGGGATGGGCGGCGGGGCGAGCGCCCGTTGCCAATGCGCGCGCTGCGGTCGCTAAAACCGCGGCTATGGTTGAGGTACATCGCGCCGGGCTTACGGCGGCGTTTGCGCTGGCCGCTGGGCAGCTGCCCCAGGTCGCGGCGAGCCGTCGGACGCGCACCGGAGTGCCCGTTTAAGTTGGATCCGTTTTGGCGCATGTGCCCTCCCCCATAAACACAGCGAGCCGGAGCAACATGTCTCCGGCTCGCCTCCCATCATTTGGTACGTCGCTATTTTGTAGCTTTTGACGAGCCTCCGCTCGCCTTTTGGTATTCGTCCTTAAAGGCCTTGAACATGCCGCGCGTCTTGCCGAGCTGCTTGCCCAGTGCGCGACTGCCCTTGTCCACGACAACCGATCCCTTGTCATCGAGCACCTTGGCGCCCTTCTTGACCTTATCGCCCACCACGACACTGGCCTCGGCAGCCTTGGCGGCCGCGCCGCCCGAATACCCGAGCGCCTTGACCTCGTCCGAGACAATCATCGCGCCGTTCTCGTAGCCGCGCAGCATCGTCGGCGGCACCTGCGTGTCACCAACCAAAACACTCGAAGCAGCACCGGCGGTCACATAGAATGCCTGCACGATGCCCGAGCGTGGCTTGAACTCAACGTCCGAGCAATAGCCCACGACGTCGCCCGATTCCGTGCGCACGTCCATACCGACCCAGATGATGCAATCGTCCAGGTTGATGTCGAGGCGCTTGGCGGCGGCGGCATCGTACGTGTCCTTGACGTCATCGACCGCAATGGCGCCCTCGTAGACACCAATGGCGTCGAGCGCTACGAATCGATCGGGACGCTCGATCATGCCCGCGATATCGGACTGGCGAACCATAAAGCCCACCACGCGCGTTCCGCCCGGGGTAAAGACCGGAAAGTGAATCTTTCCGAGCTTTTTAGGGCTGCGCGGCGTGCCGTCCTTTTTGGTGCGCTTGTCCTCGGTAGGCTTGCGATAGATCTTGGCGCCGACAAAATCCCCGGCGCGCATTATGCCTCAGTCGAGGGCTCCGCAGCCTCGGTATCGGCCTCGACGGCGTTCTCGACCACGACGTCGGCGGCAGGCGTCACGTTGCCGCCCGAAATGGCGTCGTTGAGCTGCTCGCGCAGCTGGTCCATGCGCTCGCGGGCCAGGTCGACCTTGGCGCGCAGGTCGTCGGTCTTGGCGTCGACCATCGGGCCAAAGTCATTCACCGCGGCACGGGCCTCCTCGGCGCTGTGCTCGTAGGTGTCGCGCATATTGTCCCAGGCGTCGTTGGCGATATCGGCAGCCATGGCGCGGGTCTCGGCGCCCGAGCGCGGGGCCAGAGCAACACCGATAATAGCGCCGGCAGCAGCACCAAAAAGTGCGCCGGAGACAAAGCTGAAAGTCTTACCCATGATCATTCCTCTCCTGCGGGCACGTCGGTGCCCACCGTTTGAATGCTGTCCATTATACCCGCAGCGCATCACTTGCCGCTCCGCTCATCTGCGTACGGCAAAGGCGCAGGTACGTGATGGTGATAAACGCGTAGGCCTACTCCTGAGGCATAGCCGGCATGGCCACCGTGGCACCCGGGTCCTCGCCGGCGCCGTCCACGAGCGGCAGGCCGCCCTCATGCGCAGGTCCTGCCGGAACTGTCGCCGCACCGCCAAAGACGGCAGCGGAGGCCTCGTGGTTCTCGGCAACCGCGCCCTCGGTATCAATCGCCACCTGGGGCTCGTCGTCAAAGTTGGGGACGCCCTGGGGCTCGGTGGGAACGGGCTCGGCGTCGACCGGCACATCGCCCTCGTCAGCACCCTCGTCCTCGGCAGCATCTTCGCCGTTCGCAGCAGCGACGGCCTCGTGAGGATCCTTGCCCTCGGCCTCGGCGTGCATGCCCAGCACCAGGTTGCGCAGGCCCGCGACCGTGCCTTCCACGTCGGGGGCAGGCTGGTCGGCGTGCAGGTACGCCCAGTCCATCATAAAGGTGGCCGACGACAGCGCACCGATGGCCAGTGCGTCGTCGGGACACGAAAGCTCGACCTCAAAGACACGCTCGTCATGCTCGCTTACGCGCGTGCGGCCGCACGAGATGCTACCGGCAAGACCGGTCTCGTTCATGAGCTCGACCGTCACGTGCTCCAGCAGGTGGCAGAGCTCGGTCTGACCCATGCAGTCCTGGAACTCGCGGCCGGAATCGCCCAGGCACAGGTGCTTGGCAATCGCCGGCACCAGGTAGTACACGCGCGCCGTGGCCTCGATATCCTCCGAGGTCATGAGCGGCATGCCGGGGTTCACCAGCACGTGTGCGCAGATCTTGTCCTCGCTGACGGTGACCTTAAGGATGTTGAACAGGCCTGCCATAACTCTCCCCTACTCTTCCTTGTCCTACTCGTCGCCGTCGTGCGGATTCGCGGAACCCGCACCCGACGTCGTCGGCTCGTCTACCGAAGACTCGGAATCCTTCTTATCGGTTTCGGCCGGAGCGATCACGCGAATGAGCGAGATGCGCTGGCCACGCATCGACTGCACTTTAAACTTGTACCCCGCGACCTCAAACACCTCTCCGATGTCGGGCACCGAGTCGCAAAGCTCCAAAATCCAGCCGGCGATGGTCTCATAATCATCGCTTTCCTCGAGCGGCCAACCAAGCTCAATCGCGTCATCGCACGAAAAACGCCCATCGACGAGCCACTCGCGGCGCGAAAGGCGCGTGAGGTACTTGTTGTCGGGGTCGAACTCGTCCTCGATCTCGCCGACGATCTCCTCGACGATGTCCTCGATGGTGATGATGCCGGCCGTGCCGCCGTACTCGTCCACGACCACCACGATCTGGTCGTGCGAAGTCTGCATCTCGGACAGCAGCGGCAGGATGTCCTTGGTGTCGGGCACAAAGGTGGCGTCGCGCAAAAAGCCGGCGATGGGCTGGTCGCCCTTACCGTCGAGCGCGGGCTGGATCAGGTCCTTGATGTGCGCGATGCCCGCGACGTTGTCGGGGTCCTCGTGATAGACGGGGATGCGGCTGAAGCCGGTCTGGCGCATGGTGGATAGCACGCTGGCGACCGTCTCGTCGTCCTCGCACATGGTGGTGTCCACGCGCGGCACCATGACCTCGCGGGCAACGGTGTCGCCCAGGTCAAAGATCTCGTGGATCATACGCTTTTCCTCGTCGAGCAGGTCGTCCTGCTCCGAGACCATGTACTTGATCTCTTCTTCCGAGACGTTCTGACGGTCGTCGGCACTCTTGATGCGCAGGATGCGGGCCAGGCCATCGGAGCAAGCGCCAGTCAGCCACACGAGCGGACGGGCGATCTTTTGGAATACGGAGAGCGGCCCCACGACCTGCTTGGACACGCCCTCGGCGTTGGCCAGGCCAATGCGCTTGGGGACGAGCTCACCGATTACGATGGACACGAAGGCGACCGCGACGGTGATGATGACCGGTGCCAGCCCGCGCGCGATGGCGGAGAGCGGCGCGATGCCAAAGCTCATGAGCCACGTGGCAAGCGGGTCGGACAGGCTCGTCGAGGCGACGGCAGACGAGGCGAAACCCACGAGCGTGATGGCGACCTGGATGGTGGCCAGCAGCTGGTCGGAGTCGGCGGCGAGCTTAATGGCGCGCTCGGCACGCTTGTCGCCCTCCTCGGCCTCGTGCTCCAGCACGGCGCGCTTGGCCGTGGTGAGGGCCATCTCGGACATAGAGAAGTAGCCGTTGATGAGGGTCAAAACGAGTGTGGTGATAAGGGAGATGGTTATGTCCATCGGGAGTTTCTCGAACCTCCAAGATTCGGGACGTTGGCAGGAGACGTAGTTGGCGGATAAGACGGTTGCGCCCGACGGCCACCTGGGCGGATCCGCGGGCACAGGCTCGGTCGCTAGATTACGAAGAGGATCACCGCCATGAACTGGAAGATGCTGCCGGCGAGCACCCACAGGTGAAACACGCTGTGCAGGTAGCGCACGTTTTTGGCGATGTAGAACGGCACGCCCACGGTGTAGCACACGCCGCCGACGGCGAGCAGCGCCAACGCGACGGGATTCAGCAGCGCCACGAGCGCAGGCAGCTTAAAGACGACGAGCCAGCCCATTAGCAGGTAGACCAGGCCGCTTACCCAGTGCGGCTGACGCTCGCGCAAAAAGCACTCGAGCGCGATGCCAATAATGGCGATGGCCCATACGGCAAAGAACAGCGCGGCACCGCCGTCGTCTGCCAACGTGATAAGGCAAAACGGCGTATAGCTGCCCGCAATGAGCAGGTAGATGCAGCTGTGGTCGATGATGCGGAACACGCGCTTGGCGCGCTCGGGCTGAATCGCGTGATAGAGCGTGGAGGCCAGGTATTCGAGGATGATGGTGACGCCGTAGACGATCGCCGCGGCCATATGTGCCGGGCCGCCACCGCGCAGGGCAGCGAATACGATCAGAAGTACGAGGCCCGCGATGCCCAGCAGGCAGCCAACACCATGGGTGACAGAGTTCATAATCTCCTCGCCCACCGTGTAGTGCGGAATCGCCGCGGCCTTAGGTCGCGGCTTGGAACTGTCGCTCGAATCGGACATGCCGGTTACATCCTCCAACATAAATAGTTCTCAACACTATATCAAAGCGCCTTGGTACGTGCGAGATTTGCGTCATACGTGACCTTCTGTTTACCCATTCTTTGCCTGTTGACGCATTGACGGGCAAAGAACCGTGGGATTACGGCGTTGGGAACCTCGTTTGGTGCGGTCATTTTCGGAAGTGCGGGGAAAATCCCAGGAAGCCCGACCAGACCGTAGTTTTACCACGAATTTATCAGGGGTTTTATTGCCAAAAAACGCCTTGTGGTCGGCGGTATTCAATTTTTCCCCGCACTTCCGAAAAACCGCCCGCGGGCGCTGTGCTCGCGGGCGGTTTTCACTTACGTTACGCTACAAAAATGCGTGATTTGTCCAATAATTGGGCGCTACTTGACCTCGATGAGCTCGTAGTCGCTCGTTCCCAGGCCAATCTTCTCGGCGTGCGCGATGCAGGAGCGCCAGTCAGTGTCGGGATGCGTGATGCAGAAGGGATCCTTGGCCTGCTCGCCCTCCAGATGCTCGTGGTCGTGCTCCATCTTGGCCGCGCTGTCGGTGAGCACGGTGTTGGGCAGCGGCTCGGAGGCCAGGACGGCGTCGGCACAGGCCTGGTCGATGGCAACCGGGTCGAAGCTCGCGAACATGCCGATGTCGTTGACGATGGGCGTGTCATTCTCGGCGTGGCAGTCGCAGTTGGGGCTGATGTCCATGGCCAGCGAAATGTGGAAGCTCGGACGGCCGTCGACGATGGCCTTGGTATACTCGGCGATCTTGCAGTTGAGCACGTCGGCCGCGGCGTCGTAGTCGGGCTTAATGGCATCCTGGTTGCACACGCCGATGCAGCGGCCGCAGCCCAGGCAGCGGTCGTGGTCGATGGTGGCCACGCGCACCGTACGGGCACTGCCGTTGGCAAGCTCGCGCTCGCGCGTGTCATCAAACGAGATGGCGTTGTGCGCACAGATCTTTTCGCAGGCACGGCAGCCCACGCAGTGCTCGGTCGCGACACTCGGCTTGCCCGCGGCATGCTGCTCCATCTTGCCGGCACGGCTACCGCCGCCCATACCCAGGTTCTTCATGGCGCCGCCAAAACCTGCCTGCTCGTGGCCCTTAAAGTGCGTGAGGCTAATCACGATATCGGCATCCATAAGCGCCTGGCCAATCTTGGCCTCGTGCACGTACTCGCCGCCCTCGACCGGGACGAGCGCCTCATCGGTGCCCTTAAGGCCGTCGGCGATAATGACCTGACAGCCCGTGGCGTACGGAGTAAAGCCATTCTGGTAGGCGGTGTCGATGTGCTCGAGCGCGTTTTTGCGGCTGCCGACGTAGAGCGTGTTGCAGTCGGTGAGGAAGGGCTTACCGCCCAGCTCCTTCACGACGTCGGCGACGGCGCGGGCGTAGTTGGGGCGCAAGAAGCTCAGGTTGCCCAGCTCGCCAAAGTGAATCTTGATGGCGACGAACTTGTTCTCAAAGTCAATCTGCTCGATGCCGGCGCGGCGGATGAGGCGCTTGAGCTTGTCGAGCTGGCTCTCGCGGCCGTGCGTGCGCAGGTTGGTAAAGTACACCTTGGCCGGTGCAGCAGGTGCGGTTGCAGTCATAGATTATCCCCTCGGTCTATATGACGTTACAGACATAAGGGGATGGTACCCATTGGAGTAGGGTCAAAGTCAAGCGCCGCACCTAGTCGTTGGGGACGTTCTTGAATGGCTAGTCGTTTAAGAACGTCCCCAACGTCTGGTTTTACTCTTGCACCTTGAGGGCCTCGGCTAGGCTGACGCGCTTGATGGAACGCGTGTGCAGCAGCGCCACGACCAGGTACGTCGCAAAGCCAATGCCCACGCACGCCGCCATGGACCAGCTCGGCACGTAAATCTCGATATTGCCGTTATAGGCGAGCAGCATCGAGCGGAAGATCGAGGTGAGCGAGCCGATAATCACGGGCAGGCTCAGCACAAGCGACGCCGCCACGCACAGGGTGATTGAGCGGATGTACAGATGCGAGATCTCGCCGTCGCGATAGCCAAAGACCTTCATGTAGCTGATCGAACGGGCGCTGTGGTCGATGACCGCCTTGGTGAGCAGGTACATAAAGAGCAGGAAGATGAACACCGCGAGCCCGACCATCATGCCGATCATGTCGCTCATCATGCCAATAAACTGGTCGCCCACGGCGCGCATATCGTCAGGCGTGGTGTCGCCGGCAAAGTAGCGCGCGTCCAGGTCGAGTTTCTTGTCGCTCACATAGCCGTTAAAGTAGGCGGCGTCGTTGCCAAAGAGCTCGTTAAAGTCATCGATGCTCATGTAGATATTCATGTCCGACTTGGAGCCCCAGGTGCAGTCCTTGCCCTCGTAATCGAGGGTGTAATCCTTGCCCTCGTACTTGTCGCGGAGCGCAACCTGCTCGCCCTCGCTCCAACCGAACTTGTCGAGCAAGCCGCCGCCAAAGACAACGCGGCCGCCGCCCACCTCGAGGTTCTTCCAGTAGCGCGAGCTGGGCGAGATGCCGTAGACGGAGATCGTCTCCGTGCCGTTTCCCTCACCGCGATCGTATTGCAGCTGGTAGATGGCGTATTTCTCGGCCTGCGCGATCTTATCAGCGCCGTTGTCGACCGTGTTGACGGGATGGATATCGTCGTTATCGACATCGATCTTGGATGCCTTGTCGATGAGGTCGATGGCCTTGTCGCGGTCGCAGCCCAGGGCGTCGGCGAGGTCGTCGAGGCATGCGTAGAGCGCATCTTTCTTGTCCTGCACCTTCGCGAGCGCGTCCTGCGCCGCGGCAAGGCTCGCAGCAGACGGGGAGCTGGTCGCGGTATCGGCTGCCGCTTGCGCCGCATCGACAGCGTCGTCGAGCTCGTCGTCGGCATCCTGGGCGGCACTGAGGAGCGCGCCGTCCACCGACTGCAAGCGCTCGAGCGCCGCCCACTGGTCGCGCTCCTCGGCAGTGCCCTCAAGCTCCAGCGGTGCCTTGAGCGTGTACTGGTGCTCGGCGACCAGGCTCGTCTCCAGGTTATCCGCGTAGTGCGTCATCGTGGGCAAAATCGCCAGGCCAAAGAGCAGCAGCAGCGAGGCAAACGCAATCCCCACGAAGAGCGTGGCGAAGTTGCCCAAGTTGCGCAGGAAGATGCGCAGACGAAAGCGCGCGACAAAGCTCATGCGCTCCGGCAGCTGCAGGCCGCGCTTGGTGCCCGATTTGCCGCCCGCCTCGTGGCGCAAAAACTGCAGCGGCGTCTTGCCCATCTTGCGCATCAGGCCTACCAGCGTGATGAGAATGAGCGCTGCCGCGGGAACCACGGCGCACTTCACAAAGATCTCCCAGCTCCAGTACACCTGGAAGGGCGGCAGGCTGTACGAGCCGTAATAGAGGCCGCGCATGGGCTCGGTAAAGAACGCCACGCCGAGTGCTGTGCCCAACAGCGCCGCGAGCACGCCCACGATGGCGGGAAGCGCGAGGTAGTGCAATACAATCTCGCGACGACGATAGCCGCTGGCGAGCAGCGTACCGATGATGGCGCTCTCCTCCTCGATGGTCGCGTCGGTCAGCACCACAAAGACGAAGGCCATGATCACGATGATGATGTCGAGCAGCGTCGTCCACATCATGGAGTCGCCGTCCACGTCGTCGCGCGCGTAGCCAATGCCCTGGTTGGAATCGGCGTCGACAAGGTCGTCCACGCGCGCGTCGGCATCGGCCAGCGCCTCGACCATATCCTGCTCGGCATCGGTGCGGTCCGCGGTGGAGAGGTCGCGGTCGTTAAAGGTAAAGGAGTACGTGTAGGCGGGCGCGCCACCGGCGTCCTCGAGCGCGGCAAAGCCGGCGTCGGTGACCTCGGCCACGCCATACGTGATGGTGTTTACCGTAAAGTCCGAGTTGCTGAGGAACAGCGCCTGGCTATCGGGCTGGGTCATGATGCCGCAGATGGTGTAGGTGCGGCCCTCGAGCTCAACCTTATCGCCCACGGCGAGGTCGTTGTTGGTGGCAAAGACGCGATCGATGGCCACCTCGTCGTCTGCCTGGGGCTGCTCGCCCTCGCAGTAGGACGCGATGTCAACCTTGGTGCGGTGCGCGTAGGTGCGCAGGGTGCGCTTGGTGCCGTCGTCGCCGAACGCCTTTTTGATGATGGCGTCGATAGAGAAGTTCTTGTAGAGCGTGACGCCGCCAACATCGCTGGCTGCGTCCTCGGCAGCCTTGAGCTGCTCTGTGGTCGCCTCGAAGGAGGTGGTCACGCGGCCGTCCTCGATGGTGTACTCGTCGCGCATGTCGTCGATTAGGCAGCCGATGGAATGAGCCGCGAGCAAAAAGCCCGACGTAAGGGCGATGCTTCCGCACATGAGCAAAAAGATGCCCAGGTATTTACCGATATTGCGGCGCAGCTCGCGGGGAAGTCGTTTGGCGAGAGGAGTCATGGGGCCGCCTACCAATCGAGCTCGGCGGCGGGCACGGGCGACTCGTTGAGCTCGTCCTCGACAATGCGCCCGTCACGCAGGCGCAGCACGCGGTTGGCCATGCGCGCGATGGCGGCGTTGTGCGTGACGATGATGATGGTGCAACCGTAGGTGTGGCTGACGTCCTCCATGAGCTGCAGGATTTCCTTGGACGTCTTGTAGTCGAGCGCGCCCGTGGGCTCGTCGCACAACAGCAGGCCCGGGTTTTTGACGAGCGCGCGGCCGATGGCGCAGCGCTGCTGCTGGCCGCCCGAGACCTGGCGCGGAAACTTGTTGCGGTGCTCATAGAGGCCCAGCGAGCGCAGCAGGTCGTCGATATTGAGCGGGTTTTTGGACAGGTGCGCCGTGACCTCGATGTTTTCCTTGATGGTGAGGTCGGGCACCAGGTTGTAGAACTGGAAGACAAAGCCCAGCTCGCGGCGGCGATACTCGCCCAGGTCGCCGGCCTTGAGCGCGGTGAGGTCGCAGCCGTCCACCAGGATGGAGCCGCCGTCGGCATCCTCCAGGCCGCCGATCAGGTTAAGGAAGGTCGACTTGCCCGAGCCCGAGGGGCCCAGCATGACGCAAATCTCGCCGCGGCTGATAGACGTGTCGATGCCGTCGAGCACCGTCAGGCGCGCATCGCCGTCGCCGTAGTGTTTTTTGAGGTCCTTAACCTGGACGTAGGCTTCGTTCGTTGCCATACTATCCCCCATTGTTAGCCTGCTGCTACTTTTATAGGGTAATAGTAAACCCAGGTGAACTATTTTTCAAACTAGTCATTGGGGACGTTCTTAAACGACTAGTCGCCAGGGACACTCTTTCGCCACCCGGCAGTTAGGGACGTTCCTTTCCTGCCGGCAGTTGGGGACAGTCCTTGCCAACCCTACTGGCAAAACGGCCGATCGGCAAAGACTGTCCCCAATGACTAGTCGTTTAAGTCTGTCCCCAATGACCACTCTTGGTCATTTAAGTCTGTCCCCAATGAGTACCCAAGTCTGTCCCCAATGACCACTCTTGGTCATTTAAGTCTGTCCCCAATGAGTACCCAAGTCTGTCCCCAATGAGCACCCGATGGCTAGTCGGCTAGGCTCGGGATTTGTTGTGGGTGAGGGCTAGGCCTACGGCGGCGATGGCGGCGGCGAAGAGCACGGTGACGCCCAGATCGCAGGCAATGTCGCCCAGCACGGCAGACGTCAGGTCCGACGCGAGCGCCTTGCCGATCGCGTCGTTCACCCAATACGTCGGCACAAAGTGCGCCACGGTCTGCACGGCCGAGCCCATGAGCGACAGTGGCATCCAGGCGCCGCCCAAAAACGTCATGAGCATACCGAGCAGGTTGCCCACGCCGTTGAGCAGCTCCTCGCGCGCGCCCAGGCTCGACAGTGCAAAACCAACGGCCAGGGGTGTGCACGCCAAGGCAAACGTTGCCGCCAGCGCCAGGCACACGCGGCCCACGCCGACCTCGGCGACCGCGCCGGCAAAGCCCACGACGCCCATCATACTCGACACAAACCAGATGCAGACGGTGAGCACGGCAGCGGCCGCAAACACGGCGAGCGAACGTTGGCGCTCGGAGACCGGGCCGGCCTCCATGCGGCGCACGCGCTCGGGCTCGTTCATGCCCGAGAACACCAACCCCACCGACACGATGACCGACGAGATAATCGCGTACGCGCCAAAGTTGAAATACGACTCGAGCGTGGCGGCGGCCGTGGAGTCGACCTTGACCTGCTCGATCTGGACCTCGGCGCGCTTGGCGGCGGCGTGCTCGGCAGCCTTGGCGACGTCGCCGTCGGAGGCAGCGGGCTCAAGCGCCGCCGCAGCGCCCGCGAGTGAGATCCAGCGCGAGGCCTCGGCAGACGAAAGCGCCGCCGCCATGGTGCCGGAGCCGTACGTCACGTCGAGCTTGGGCAGGGCCTCCCCCGCACGGGCGGCCGCGACAAGGTCGTCCTCGAACCCCTCCGGGATAAAGAACACGCAATCGGCACTGCCCTTGGCGCTGCTGCTCTTGGAGAGCGCATCGGCAAGGTCGTACGTGTCGTCGCCGACGCCCGTGACCAGTTCAAAGCGTGCACCCAGGTGCTTGGTGAGCGCACGCGAAAGGTCGCTATCGTCGCGGTCGACCACGATCACGTTGGCGTCGTAGGGCTTGTACTCGGTGAGCTGCGACGAGTTCCAGCTCACCGACGCCGCGATGAACACGCCCATGAGCGAGATGAACACCGTATAGATGAGCAGGTAGAACGGGTGCGCCAGCGCCATGCGAAGCGCAGTCTTAAAGGTGCTCATAGCGGCTCCTTCCAAAGATCAGCGTGGCTGCGGCGACAAACACCAAGGTCATAAGGACAAGCGCGCCCGCGCGAACGGCGAAGGGACCCAGGTCCTCAAAGAAATACAGACGGTTGAACATGTCGCAGATGAGCTTGACGGGATTGAGCCAGCACTCGGCCGGGCAGGCGCGGGCAACGTCGTCGGCAAGCGCCATCGCCGGCTCGCCGTAAAGACCGGCGAACAGGGCGCACGTGGTGGCAAAGCCCGTGAGGATGCCCGACTTGGACGCCTTGCCGCCCTTAACGGGCAGCGTGCCCACAAAGAGCCCCAGGCCCGTCGCCGCAAGCGCGGAGGCGGCACCGCCCAGCAGGCACAGTCCCTCGCGCCCGCCAAAGTCGACGCCCACGACCAGACGCACGTAGCCGGTCGCGATCGCCATCGAGGCAAAGGAAACCAGCCACGAGCCCACGAAAATTCCGGCTAGCGACGCCGTCTTGGAAAGGCCGCCCACGCAGCGACGGGCCCCTAAGCCCGACAGATTGGGCTGCAAATCGACGACGCTCAAGGCGGCAAACTCGGCAGACATCATCGCTACCAGGCCAAAGAGCGCGTAGTAGTAAATGGTCGTGCCGTCGGGCGTGGTGCGCGTCAGACTCACGCGACGGGTTCCGCCCTCGAGCGACAGGGCGCGTGCGACCGCCTCCGGGTCGGCAAGCGCCGTCGGGTTGTCCTGGGCAATCTGTGCCATGAGCTCGGCATTTTGCGTATACGAGCTTGCCACCGTCTCAAGGATGCTGCGGTCGGTGAGCACCGACGAAGCGCGCGAGCTGTCATAGCTCGAAAGCAGGGTGAGCTTGGGCGTGCCCGCATCGTCGACCGTATAGATGCCCGCGACCTCGCCGGCCTTGAGTGCGCGGTTCGCGGTGGCTGCATCCTCGCACTCGTGAATCTCGAGCAGCTGATCGTCGCCCTCCTTGGCAAGCGACGTCGCCACATCCTTAAAGGTCGACGCGTCCCAGGCTTCGTCGGCGACAACGGCAACCGGCACCGGGTCGACCTTGCCGTCGGAGCTCAGGTTCGCAAACATAAACATGAACATCGTGGAAAGCGCAACGGGAAAGACCGCGCCCCAAACCCAGGTGCTCGGCCGACGCAACAGCGTCTTGAGCGTGATGATGATGGTGTTGAACATGGCCGCCCCCTAGTCGCGCAGCTCGCGGCCGGTGATCTCGAGGAACACGTCGTTGAGGGTCGGCGGCTCAGAGTAGATGCGGCCGAGCGGTACATCGTACGAGCGCAGCGCGTCGAGGATGTCGGTCAGGTTATGCGGGCTCGCTTCGCACGAGAACGTGAGCTGGCCCGCCGTCGCCGCCAAGTCCAGGACATGTGGCAGACTCGCAACGGCAGCGAGTGCCGCACTCGACACCTCGCCGACCTCGATCACGATTTTCTCGCCCATCTGGATCATGCGCTTGAGCTCGTCGTTGGTGCCCTGCGCCAGCACGCGCCCGCCGTCCATGATCATGATGCGGCTGCAGATCTGCTCGACTTCCTCCATGTAATGGCTGGTATACACCACCGTGGCGCCCTCATCGCGCAGGCGGCAGATGCCCTCCAGGATGGCGTTGCGACTCTGCGGGTCGACCGCCACCGTAGGCTCGTCAAAAAAGATGAGCTCGGGCTTGTGCGCGATGCCGCAGGCGATGTTAAGGCGGCGCGCCAGGCCACCCGAAAGCTTGCCGGGGCGGAACTTGGTAAAGTCGCCCAGGCCGACAAAGTCGATCGCCTCGTCCACCAGCGCGCGGCGGCGCTTGCGGTCGTTGACGTAGAGGCTGCAGAAATAATCGATGTTCTCGCGCACAGTGAGCTCGTCGAACACCGCCACCTGCTGCGGCACCACGCCAATGCGGCGCTTAAGGTCATAGCGGGCGGGCGTCATGGGCTCGCCGAACAGCTCGATGGTGCCCTTGTCGTAGGCAAGCAGCTGCAGGATGCAGTTGATGGAGGTGGTCTTGCCCGAGCCGTTGGGGCCGAGCAGGCCAAAGATCTCGCCGGGGGCGATGTTCAGGTTAAAGTGGTCGAGCGCAATAAGATCGTCATAGCGCTTGACGAGGTTTTCGACGTGGACGATGTCAGTCATGAGGCGGCCCTTCTGTTGGTCGTGGCCCGGTACGATTGCATCATCGCAGGAGCGGGCGGGCCGCACCAGTGAGCTTTGTCACGAGTGCGGGGGCCGGCGTCACGCAAGGAGGGTTTTACACGGTTGTGGGCGCAGCCATATCCCCCGTCGATAGGTCTATCAAAAATGCTCAGGTGAAATGATTGTCGGCGAGATATAGTCGCGGCCCCCCTTGCTGGGACAAATGTCACGGCTGCTCCCGGTGGCGCCTCCCCCGTGCGCGGCATCGCGTACAATACCCGTATGAACAGGCTATTCGACAAATTGATCGTGCTGGCGTGCTGCATCGCAGCCGCTCTGGGCCTTGCTGTGGACGCTCGCTTGGTCGCGGCGTTTTGTCTTGGCGTCATCATCGCCGCACTGGCCGAAGTCGCGCAGGAAGAACGTGCCCGTCACGCGAGCGAAGCCGCGAGCTACGTCTACGTCGTTGCGGCCGCCTTCGTGCCGCCGTTTGCGCCGTTCGCACCCCTCGCCTTCTACGACATCGCGCGGCGCGTGCGCCGTGAGCGCATCTGGCCCGCGCTGGCAATTGGCGTCGTCTTTGCCTGCACGCTCGTCGCGGACCTTCGCGGCGGTGCGCTCGCCACCCGAACACTCCTGTTAACCGCCATCCTTTCGGTCGCCGCCACGTTGCTGTCGCTGCGCACCGCGCAGTTGGAGCACGAACAGGAACGCATGCGCCGCACCCGCGACAAGCTGCAAGAACGCGCCCTGGCGCTCGAAGCGCGCAACCGCGACCTTGCCGACCGCCAGGACTACGAAGTCGAGCTCGCGACGCTCGCCGAGCGCGCCCGCATCGCGCGCGAGATCCACGACAACGTCGGCCACCAGCTCACGCGCGCCTCGCTGCAAACCGAGGCCCTGCGCGTGGTCCATGCCAACGAACCCGGCGTCGCCGCCGATTTCGCCGACGTCAAACACACCGTTGACGAGGCGCTGCAGCTTGTACGCTCGAGTGTCCATGCGCTCAACGACAACGCGGCCAATCTCTCCGTACAGTTCGAGCGCATCGTTGAGGACGCGCGCTCGGACGGCGGTCCGCAGATTGAACTTGAGGTTTTGGCCGAGCATGCACCAGCCAACGTCGTCAACTGCTTTGCTGCGGTCCTGCGCGAGGCGCTCTCTAACACCATGCGCCACGCTCACGCACAGAACGTCACCGTGCGATGCATGGAGCATCCGTCGTTTTACCAGCTCATCGTTACCGACGACGGAACGGGAGCGACCAAGACAAACAGCCGAGGCATCGCAGAAGGCATGGGGCTCGGCTCCATGCGCGAGCGCGTCGAGGCGCTTGGCGGGACCTTTACCGCCGGGCCGCGCGCCGGCGCCCCCGGCTGGCGCGTGTTTGCCACCGTCCCCAAACAGCAAGGAGATGAGGCCCGATGAGGCTCATAATTGTCGACGACGACCGCCTGGTGGTCGATTCGCTCAAGATTATCCTGGGTGCCCAGCCGCAGATCGAAGTCGTGGGCACCGGCGCCGACGGCAACGACGCGGTCGCGCTCTACACCGAGCACGCACCCGATATCGCGCTACTCGACATTCAAATGCCGGGACGTGACGGCCTTTCGGCGGCGCGCGAAATCCTCGAGCACGATCCCGCGGCACGCGTGGTATTTCTGACGACGTTCTCGGATGACGAGTACATCGTGTCGGCGCTCAAGCTGGGCGCCCGCGGCTACTTGATCAAGACCGATGTCGCCGCCATTCCGCCAGCGCTGGCGCAGGTCATGGATGGCAAGCGTGTGCTCGAAGGCAAGGCGATCGAGGATGTTGACTTTGATGGGACGGGTGACAAGGCAGGCACGCCCCACCGACCTGCAGCCTTTGCCAGCCTGACCGACCGCGAGTTCGAAGTTGCCGAGCTCATCGCCCGCGGCCTCGATAACAAGGAGATCGCCGCCACCGCCTATATGGGCGAAGGCACCGTGCGAAACCACATCAGCTCGATCCTGGCCAAAATGGGCCTACGCAACCGCACCCAAATCGCCATCGCCTACCTGCGAGGCTAGCCGCCGCTGCTACTTATTTGATGCCACTTCAAAACTATGCCGGTTTACTACGATGAATCGCCTATCTCCGACCATAGCAAATTGCGCGTTAATAAAACCGCAGGTAGAACGCCTGCGTTATTTTGAAAAATGCGTGTGTGGTCAGGGATCTCGAATTCATCGTAGTAAACCGGCATAGTTTTGTTCGGACGACCCCGCACAAGCACTGTCGCAGGCCGCGCAAAGCCAAAAAGATCCATTTTCCTCCATCCGTGGGGGATCGCCAGCAGCGCCTGCCACGAAACCGGCCCATCTACTACGTTTGGGTCGATACCCCCAACCATACCCTCGTTTTGAGCAAAACCGCAGGCGTTCTACCTGCGGTTTTGCTTTTGCGTTTTTCGGCATGGTTGGGGGCAAGCAGTTAAACGTAGTAGATGGGCCGATTTCGTGGCGAGCCCTCCTCTCCCGCGCACAAAAGTGCCGCCACGGAGGAGGGAGATGCCTCCGTGGCGGCTGGGGGTGGGGTGGGGGCTATGTTTTGGCTCCCCGCCAGCGGCCCGGGGCCTTTTGGCCCCAGGCTCCGTCGACGTGCCTAGCGCTTACGGATACCCCAGACCAGGGCTCCGACGCCTGTCATGGCGATGACAAACGCCATGAGCAGCGCGGCTGCCTGCTGGTCACCCGTGGTAGGCAGATAGCCCTTGACCGTCTTGACGATGTTCGTCACGGTCTTGGACGTACCGGGGTCGGGCGTCGGCACGGGCGTCTCGGGCTTCTTGTACGTGTTGTTGAACACGATACCCTCGACGCTCTTGTCGCCCTTGGCGTAGGCGACGCTCGCCTTGAGGTTGCCCTCGCCGTCATCAACCACGTTGACGGTCGCGGTAAAGACGGACTTGTCGTAGGTCATGCCGGCCTCGTCGCCCTTGACCTCGCTGATGGTGTAGACGTACGTACCGGGCTCGCTGTACTCGAACTTGTCGAAGCTGATCTTGCCGTCGGCATCGTTGGTGACGGTGGACTCGATGTCCTCGCCAACGAGCTTAAAGCCAAACTCGTCCTTCTTGAGCTCGCGTCCCTCGAGCACCTTGATCGCGCCGATGGAGACCTGCGTGGGCATGGCGTGATACTTGTTGGTAAAGCCAGCGGACTCGGTGGTTCCCTCGAGCTTGTGCGTCGCGGTCAGCGTGCCGTCGCCGTTGTCGGAGACGGTGGTCACGACGGTGTAGGTCGCGCCGTCATAGGTGACGCTCTTGTACGTGCCGAGCGCGTTGGGGCAAGCCTCGCGCAGCGTGTACGTGTGCGTGCCGGGTGCCTCGTAGCGGATCGGGTCCAGCGTCACGGTGCCGTTGGCGTCGTTGGTGCCGCTTGCGACAACCACGCCGTCCTCGAGCAGCTCAAACGTGAACTCGCCGGCTGCAAGGTCGCGTCCGGTCAGACGCTTGACCGTCTTGACCTGATCGGTCACGGACGAATCGGTAGGCGTCACGCCGTAGGTGTTGGTGAACGTGAAGTCCGCACCGTCGCCGCCTTCGCGCTTGACGCTCAGGTGTCCGGCACCGTCATCAGTCACGGTGTAGGAGACCTTGCGCGTGGCGTTGGTATCGTTGGTCACGCCAGGGGCGCTACCGGACTCGGTCACCGTGTAGGTGAAGGTGTGCGAGCGCGAAGCGGTGGGGGCTGCGGGCTCGGACTCGTCGTTGGACTCGTCAGCGTCGGCAGCGTCGGCGTCAACCTCTGCCTCGCCTGCCTCCGCCTCGTCAGCGTTAGCTTCGTCTGCCTCGGTCTTGTCGGTCGCATCGTCCGTCTCGCCCAGGGCGCGGTTGAGGTCCTCGAGCGTAAAGTGGATCTTGCCAAAGTCCACGTTGCCGGCCGTGTCGTTGGTTGCGGTCGTGCGCTCGGGCATCGGGGCGCCTGCCTCGTCGGCGGTCACGGTAAAGGTGAACTTACTCGCGATGTCGGACGGAGTCAGGCCCTCGGCAGCCTGGAGCTTCTTGGAGCCGGTAAGCGCGGCATCCACGGCCTCGGCGCCGTAGACGTTCTCGAACAAGGGTTCAACGCCACCGTAGTCGACCGTTGCCGTCAGGGTACCGTCACCGTTATCGACGACGATAACCTTAAAGCCAAAGTTCCACGTTGTAGCGGAAACGCCATTCGGCAGCCCGAATAAATCTTCGTAGGCTGTGTAGTTAATGGTCCAAGCAAGCTTGCCGTCCTTATCGGTACGATGGGCAAGCCCAGCCGCCGTAAGATTAGCAAGCATCTTAGTGTCGTAGTGCAGCAGATCAAAGCTCACATGCCCGCCGATGTTGGGCTTGAGGTTTTTGTATTCCACAAGCTCGCCCTGATAGGCGATACCAAACCAGAACTCGCCGTCGACCATCGGGCGACCGGTCAGGGTCTTGGTGGCGACAACCTGAGCAGCGGTTCCACCAGACGTGTTGGTCGTAGCGCTGTAGCTGTTGTGGAACGGCACGAGGGCCTTCTCGACCTTGTTTTCGCCGCTCTTGTGGACCGTCTCATGCGTGCCCTCGGGACCACCGGAGACGGTCGTCGTGGCAGTAAGCGTACCGGCGCCGTCATCGGCAATAGCGATCGTCACGGTACGGACGGCGTCATCGTAGGTGTAACCGGGCTGGCGGTCGTTCTTCTCGGCCACGGTGTACGTAAAGGTCTTACCGGCGTGAGCCTGCGTAAATGTAACCTCATGACCAGCCAGGATGTCGATCAGGCCGACCGTTGCCTCTGCCGCAGCAGGGGACTTGAAGCTGTTCGCTCCGGGCAGCAGACCGAGCGCGCTAGCCGAATCGTCGTCAGCAGGTGTCACGGTAAAGGTGAACTGGCCCTCCGTCATGGGGCGACCGTCCAGATACTTGCTGAGCCACAGACCGCCGGCCGCAGTGTAGCTGAGCTCAGTGCGATACGTGTTGGTAAAGCGTCCGTTTTCCTTCTTGGTGACGTTGGCGGTCAGGTTGCCCTCGCCGTTCTCGGTCACGGTCACTTCGGCGGTCGCGACATGGGTGTCATACGTCATGCCGACCGTGCTACCCGCGTTTTCGCGGATCTCGTACTTGTAGGTTCCGGCAGCCGTGTAGTGAATCTTGCCGAACTTGATGGCGGCGATGCCGTCCTCCGCGTCCTTCATGCTCACGGTTACGGTTGCGGGATCGGGCAGCGGGGTGCCCTCGGGGGCGGTGATGGTAAAGCTGAACTCGTCCCCGTCCGTCCACTCGCGGCCGTCGATGGCCTTGCTCAGGCCAAAGTCGAGGTCCGCATCGGTCGGGGCCACGCTGTAGGAGTTCTCGAAGGTCGCAGGCTTGTCGCTCTTCAGGACATGCTTTGCCTCGAGCGTGCCGTCGCCGTTGTCCGTGATGATGGTCTCGATGGTGTACTTGGCATCGCTGTAGGTAATGCCCTTGCTGGTGGTTCCGCCCTTGGCCTCGCGCAGCGTGTAGGTGTGCGTGCCGGGCTTGTCGTATTCGATGGGACTCATCGTGATCTTGCCGCTGGCGTCGTTGGTGCCGGTAGCAACAACCTGGGCGTCCTTGCCCTCGCCCTTGACGAGCTCAAAGCCAAACTCGCCGTCCTTGAGGTCGCGCCCGGTCAGGCGCTTGGTCGCGGTGATTTCGTCGGTGACGCGCGTCTCGACAGGCGTCACGCTATAGGTATTGGTGAACGTGAAGGCCGCGTTGCCGTCCGGCTTGCGGGAAACCTTCAGATTGCCCTTGCCGTCATCGGTCACGGTGAAGGAAACAGTGCGCGAAGACTTAGCGTCGTTAGTCACGCCAGCCACCTCGCCGGACTCGGTCACGGTGTAGGTAAAGGTATGCTCGCGCTTCTCGGGCTTATCGACCAGAGCCTTGTTAAGGTCGTCGAGCGTAAAGGTGATCTTGCCAAAGTCGACCTTGCCGGCCGCGTCGTTGTGCACGCTCGTGCTCGCAGGCATAGGCGCGCCCTCTTCGCCGGTCACGGTAAAGGTAAACTTGCCGGTGATGTCGGCCGGGGTCAGGCCATCGGGAACCTGCAGATTCTTCTTGCCCGCAAGCGATGCCTCGGCGGCATTCGTGGTGTAGGCATTCTTGAACTCGATGTTCTTGGGATCCTTGGCATCCTTCAGCTCGTGCGTGGCAACCAGCTGGCCCTTGCCGTTATCGCTGATGGTCGTCACGATAATGTAGGTCGTGTCATCGTAGGTGATGCCGCCGGCGTTACCCTGAACCTCGTGCAGTTTGTAGGTGTGCTGACCGATCTCGGTGTACTTGATGGCCTTGAACGCCACCTTGCCGCTGGCGTCGTTTGTAACGGTCTCGACAGGTTTATCTTCCTTGTCCACGACTTCGAGCAGCTCAAAGCTGAACTCGCCGGCCGCAAGATCGCGCCCGGTCAGGGACTTGGTCACGTCAATCTTGTCGGTAACGCTGGACTCAACAGGCTCCGCAGTGTAAACGTTCTTGAACTCGTTCTCGTCTGCTTCGCTCCAAGTCACCTTCACGTCAGCGCTGAGCTCGCCCTTCTTGTTGGGCGTCACCGTCACGGTGATCTCCGCGACGTTCTTGCTGTAGGCAACGCCGTCAACCGTGGTCCCAGCGTTCTTCTCGCTGACCTTGTAGACATACGTTCCAGGTGCGGTGTATTCGATCGTACCGAAGTTAATGGCCGCCTTGCCCTTGTCATTCAGATCGTCTTTGGTCACGGACGCAAACACAGCCGTAGTCGCGGACTCGGGCATCGGGGCGTCGTTCTCGGACGTCAGACCAAACTCAAACGTGTCCTCATTCGTCCAGTTGCGGCCTTCGAGCACCTTGGTCAGACCAAAGTCGGCCTTGGTATTCACCGTTGCCGGCGTTATGTTGTACGCAAAGCTGATCTTGCCGTTGTTGCCCAGGTAGGAATTGACATGCGTCGCGGTCGCCTTGGCGGACGTGTTGTTCCACTTGGGATTGAGAACGTCGGAGGCGGTATGGGTGTTGTTGCCGCCCACGCTCTCCTTAGTGGTGTGGAGCTCATCGATAAAGGCCAGGCGTGCGGTTCCCACAGTAAACACCAAGTTACCGTTCTCATCGGGAACAATCGCGCCGTCGAACTTCGCGGCGTCGCCGCCGATAAATTCGATGACGTCGGTGGCGGGCTTGGCCTCGTCGTTCTCGCCCTGCTCCTCAAACTCATCCTTGTAGTAATACTTACCGTCAGCAGTCAGAGAGCCCTTTGCCGGCTTCGTGCATTCCTCATCCGTGTAAATGGGCGTCTGCTTCTGGAAGTAGTAGTAGCGGTTGGTGTCGGCCGGCTCAAAGGTCGCAACCGTATCACCCAACGCACCACCGCTCCACTTGTTCGCGTAGAAATTCACGGTCTCGGTGCCATCGACGATGGTCGTATTATGCTCGATGTAGTCCTTGAGCCCCGTTACCTTCTCGGGCGTAAACAGGTTGTCGAGCGCAGCGCTCTTCACACTCGAGGCGTACTTCACGCGGATAGGCTGAGCGCTGTCGACCGAAAGCTTGCCGTCTACGGTCTTAAAGTGGCTCAGCGGAATCAACGATGCGGGGATGCTGACCGTTACAACATCGCCCTTTCGGGGATTTTTATCGTCGGCGCGCTGCACGGTGATGAGCAGGTCTTTTGCCTTGCCGGCGAACTCGTACGTGTCGGTATTGGTTTCTTTGTTGACCATCTTGTTCGGCTTGGTAAACGACGTGCCGTTGATGACGACTTCGGTAAATCCGTCGACCTGCATAAAGTCGCCCAGCTCATCGGTAAACGTGATGTAGCCGGACTTGGTCGCGTCGTAGCCCTTATCAATTTTGGTTGGATGGGGCGGCTCCGATGTGATGGCCTTTGAGATGTCGTCAAAGACCTTCTTGAGCTCGTCGGCATTGGTCGCCGACTTGTAGAAGTCTGAGTTCTCCGCACTCGTACCAAGCTGATCGCTCGTATACGACGTGGCGCTGGGATAGTTACTCGACACGGCGTGCATGAACTTGTTGACGTCACTCGTTCCCTTTTTCGAAGGGTCGGCAGTGGGATCCGCTCCACTAAAGATGCCGATGGTATAAACGGTGGCCTTGCCGTCCTTCATCTTCTTGGCAGCCGTCACGGCAGCATTGGCGACGTCAGAATCAAACTCGCTGAAGCTCGTTGGCTTGCCGTCGGTAAAGAACACAACAATCTTCTTGGCGTCTTCGCGGCCAGAAGTGATATCCCCGGCCAGTTCCAGACCATAGTCGGCACGCGTGGCGCCGGCAGGTTTGATTCCAGCAATTTTATTCTTGAGATTGGTTGCCTTGCCGCCGGAACAATCGGTCAGGCCCTCCACTACCTGCGAGTTGTTGTACCAAAATTGCCCCTGCTTGTACTGGTCATTGCCGATTTTATCGGTCTTATCACCTGCAAACTTGACAATGGCAACCCTATGCTGCCTATCGACGCCCTCGATACCCTCGTTTTGCTTGGCGATGGTATCAATAAAGCTATTCGCAGCGTTCTTCAGCGCGTCGATGCGCTTGGTCTCGTCACCTCCGCCCATAGGATCACTCATCGAACCGGAGGCATCCAGCACCATCACGATGTCAAGCGGCGTGGTAACCGTCACGGTTGAATTAGACGTCGAGGACATCGCCGAAAGCGTAGTCAAAAAGTCTGACGCTTCGTCTTTTCCGGTTGCCTTGACCGTCTTGTCGGTCCAGATTCGGCCGACGTTTTGGGTCGTTGTTTTATTACCGCTGTGGCCTGCCGCCCAGATTTCCCAGCGTCCGGTGGTGTCGGGATCGACGACCGTTCCGCTTACTGTCGGTCCGTCCATTCCGGTGCTGGACCTGGCGTTGGCCTCGGGCAGCATGGCGAATGCTGCGGCTGGCAACACCAGCACTACGGCAAGTATCACCGCCAAGAGACCCCTCGTGTACTTACCCATCGTGTCTCCCTTCTCGCAGGATCAGACCTTGCATCAGCCTAAAGTTACGAAATGAGACACAGTTAGGGCAGGTGACACACGTTCCAGATTCAGTTTTGGGCGTGAGACAAATGTCTCACCAAAGTTGAGACACGAGAGTTTTCGCAGGAAAACGGGTGCGACTCGAGATTTACGAGCCATGATTGCCCGTTTTCTTCCGTCCCCGGGGGATCGGTTGGTGGCGCCTGCCACGAAACCGGCCCATCTACTACCTTTGACCCAATACCCCCGACCATACCCGCGTTTCATGAAAAACCGCAGGCGTTCTACCTGCGGTTTTCTTTTCGCGTTTTTCGCCGTGGTTGAGGGTAGCCACCCAAACGTAGTAGATGGGCCCATTTCGTGGCAGACGGGTCGCGCGGCAGCCCTCGCGAGGCCAAAATGATCCGTTTTCCTCCGTTTCCGGGGGATCAGAGGCTGTTACTGATACGGTGCCATTTCAGAACTATGCCGGTTTACTACGATGAAAACGGAATCCCCAACCACACCCGCTTTTTTCGCAAAGACGCAAGCTGTCTACCTGCGGTTTTATTTTTGCCGCGCGCGGTGTGGTTGGAGGTTGGCGATTTGTCGTAGTAAACCGGCATAGTTTTGTTCGCGGCGGCTTAACCGCGCGTTCACGCGCGGGGCCGGCGGGGCATTTTTGCCCCGCCGGCCCCTATTCCAGCTCTATCCCAGCGCTATTCCGGCTTGGTTTCTACCGTGGGCGTCTTGTCTGCCGCGACTGGGGTGCGGGCGGTATCCATAGTCAGGCAGTTCTTGGGACAGCTTTCGATGCACTCGCCGCACACCACGCAAGCGTACGGGTCAATCGACCAGGTACCGCCCTTGCGATCAACCGCGAGCGCGCCCGCCGGGCAGCGGCGCGCGCACATGCCGCAACAGATGCACGCGTCCATGTCGTTAACGATGTGCCCGCGCAGGCGCTCGGGCGCCGCCAGCTCCTCCTGCGGATAGCACACCGTGACCGGTTGCTTGACCATAGAACCCAAGGCCGTCTTGGCAAATGTCAGTAAACTCATGCCGCGCCTACCTTTCCGTGCAGCTAATGCAGGGGTCGATGGTCAGGATAATCATGGGCACGTTGGTAATAAGCACGCCCTGCAGCGCATGCGTCAGACCCGCCAGGTTTTGCGATGTCGGCGTGCGCACACGGAAGCGATCCAGGTTCTTGGTGCCGTTGCCGCGCACATAGTAGTACGCCTCGCCGCGCGGCTGCTCAATCACAACCTCGCCGCGCGCGCCGTCAGCCGGCGTGAGCTTGGTGCGCCCGCCGATGCCGTCGTGCGGAATCTTGCCCACAAGCTCCTTGATAATGTCCATGGCCTGCGTGACCTCAGCGCAACGCACCTGGCAGCGGGCATAGCAGTCGCCGTCGGTAGCAACAATCGGCTCAAAAGCGGCCAGGTCTGCATAGGCACCGTCGCCAAACATACGCACGTCGTAATCCACGCCCGAAGCACGGCCAAACGGGCCGACCATCGAAAGATCCAGCGCGTCCTTCTTACTGATCACGCCCACGCCGTGCAGGCGCTCGCCGCAGCTGTCGTCGTCCAAAAACGTATGCACCAGGGCCTCGTAGTCGGGGCGCATGGCATCGAGCGTCTGGACAATGCCCGCCAGCTCGGAGTCCTCGATGTCGTGCTTAAGGCCGCCGATCTCGTTGATCGACAGAATCACGCGGCCGCCGCAGGTGCTCTCGAAGATCTTAAGAATCTGCTCGCGCAGGGTCCACGAACGATAGAACAGCGCCTCAAAACCAAAGGCATCGGCAAGCAGGCCCAGCCACAGCAGATGCGAATGGATGCGCGAAAGCTCGTGCAAAATGGTACGGATATACTGCACGCGGCCGGGCACCTCGATGTCGAGCATGCGCTCGCAGGCGCTGGCATAGCCGTAGCTGTGGCCCACGGCGCAAATGCCGCAGATGCGCTCGGCAATGTAGCCAAACTGGTGCATATCGCGCTTTTCGGTGAGCTTCTCGAGTCCGCGGTGCACAAAACCGATCTGAGGAATCGCTTCGATAACGCAATCGTCCTCGAGTACCAGATCCAGATGGAGCGGCTCGGGCAGCACCGGGTGCTGCGGGCCAAACGGAATAACGGAGCGATGTGCCATAGACCTTACGCCTCCTTTTTCTGCTTGTCGCGGGCGGCCTTGGCGGCAAGCGCCGCGCGGACCTTGGCCGCTTTCTCGGGATCCATGGCGGCAAGCTTTGCCTCCATCTCGGCGGCTTTGAGTGCAGCCTTGGCGGCGGCATCGTCATGCTGAGCATCGGAGCCGGCAGCCGCAGCGGGCTTGGCGGCAGCAGTGCCCGCGGCATCGCCGGCACCCTCCCCCGCAGCAGCAGCGGCAGCGGCCTTCTCAGCTGCGGCCTTGCGCGCCTTGGCCTCGGCGGCGGCTCGGACCTTCATGGCCTTCTCGCGCGCGGCCTTCACCTCGGGCGTGATGACGCTCATGGGCTCGGCAGTCGAGACCTGGTAGAAAAAGCCGTTAAAGTCGACCTGCATGTCGGTGATGGCAAGACCAAACAGGTCGTGTGCCTCGTTCTCAAACGGAAACACCGCCGGATAGTACGAGCTGATGGACGGGATCTCTTGGTACCGGTCGATACCCTCGACCACCAGATTCTCAATCGCATAGCTGCCGTCCTGCGCAATATGTTCCTGAGCAGCGCGAACGTTGATAAACGTATAGACCAAGCGATACGAGCCGTCGTCGACGTTGCGCTCGGCGTGCATTTGCACAAAGCGCGCGCCGACGCCCTTGAGCGCCTGGACATGCGACAGGAGCTCGTCGATCCCGACGGTGGTATAGATAGCCTTTTGCATTACTCGGCCTCCTTTGCAGCGGCGGACGTCCCAGCAGGCGCGTCGCCAGTGGCGGGCGTGTCGCCGGCCCCCGCAGCTGCCACAAACCCGTCCTCGCCCAGCTCAACGCCACCGTCCCAGGTTGCAGCGCCGCCCACGGTAAGCGGGTCACCGCCGGCACGCATCACGGCCTCCTTCTGATCCAGGATGCCGCATGCCTCCACGATGGCATCGATCACGGTCTCGGGGCGAATGGCGCACCCGGGTGCGTACACGTCCACGGGAATCGCGCGGTCCACGCCGCCGATCACGTTGTAGGCATCGCGGAACACGCCGCCCGAGCACGCGCAAATGCCGCACGCCACCACACACTTGGGCTCGAGCATCTGATTGTAGACCTGACGCACGACGGGCAGGTTCTGCGCGTTGACCGAACCTGTCACCAAAAAGATATCCGCATGCTTGGGGTTGCCGGTGTTGACTACGCCAAAACGCTCCGCATCGAACAGCGGCGTGAGCGAGGCCAGCACCTCGATATCGCATCCGTTGCAGCTCGAGCCGTCGTAATGAATAACCCACGGCGAGCGCGACATTTTATGATCCATGGATGCCGCCTCCTAAATAAACACGTCGACGAGGATGGGCATAAGGTTGAGCAGGCCAAACACCAGCGCCACGCCCCATCCGAGCTTAAAGCAGCTGCGCCAGGTGCTGCGGGCGAAGGTGTTATCGATTAGCACCTCGACAAAATACGTCGCGGCCATCACGACCAGGGCGACCACCCAGCTCACCGGGTTGTCCCAGACAAAGAACATGCCCACCCACATCAAAAACAGCACGGTCTCGCACCAGTGCATAAGGGTCATCTTGGCCAGCGTGCCGCCGCTCATCTCGGTGGCGATGCCCTGGACGATCTCCTGATGCGCGTGATGCGAGTACGAAAGATCGAACGGCGACTTTCGCAGCTTGATGGTAAGCACCGCAAACAGCGCGAGGAAAATGGGCGCACTGTACACGATGATGGGGGCCGACTGCCCGGTCACGGCGATGGAGTCGAAGCTGTCGGTGGCGAGATACAGGCCCACGCTCATCAGCAGAACGGCGGGCTCGTAGCTCATGACCTGCAGCAGCTCGCGGTCGGCACCGACCTGCGCAAACGGGCTTTGCGTCGAGGCGGACGCCAGCACCACAAAGATCGCGGCGAGCGTAACCATAAAAGCGCACAGCAGCGTGTTGGAGCCCGACACAAAGATGCCGCCGCCCACGACGGTAAAGATGAGCGCGCACGCCATGTAGGTATCGTCCATGGTGTTTACGCTGGCAGGGGCCTTGCGCAGCAGCTTGGCAACGTCGTAGAACGGCTGCAGCAGACGCGGGCCCACGCGGCCCTGCATGCGAGCGGACAGTTTGCGATCGATGCCGTCGATCAGGCCGCCCACAAACGGCGCAATCAAGGCAAACGCCACGGTGCCTATAAAGATGCCCACGACACCCGAGCCTTCGAAATACTTGCCGCGCAGCACCGAGGGCGCGCTCATGGCAAGTCTCTCGGGCCCAATCCACGCGCAGCACAGCAGCGCAAACAAGATAATGCTGCAGCACACGACGCTACCCGCAGGGCCAATACGCTTCTCGCCAAGGGCGTCCTCCGAGTACCAATTGCGCTTTTCGGCCTTCACCTCGTGTCCCATCGAGCCGCGGAAATGGCGGTAATTGTCGGTTCCCACACCCGAAAGATATACGTTTACGTGCGGTTTGTTGCTCACGCGGAATGAAGTCAGCAGCACCACGGCGATAAATGCCACGATAACCACCATCAGATACATGGAGTCCTTGCCAATAACGTGCGGCACGCGGCCAAACACCATGGCCAGGTAAGGCGACACCAGACCGCTCGAGATAACCGGAAACGCCACGCAGCACAGAATCAGCAGCGCAGCGATGGTGTTGAGGGCCATCCATTCGGTCTTATGGACATTGACCTCGACGTTTTGAGCCGTGGGGTCGACGCCCGAAAGCTTGGCAAGCCACTTGCCCCAGAAGAAGAACGTCGCGGCCGAGCCAAAGGCCAGCACCATGATCATGAGCACGTTGCCGGTCTGCGCAAACGCCACCAGGGCGCCCCACTTGGACACGAGCATGCCAAACGGCGCCACGAACATGCCCATAATGCCCAGCATCATCAGACGCGTCAGGTGCGGCATGCGGCTGAACATGCCGTCCATGTCCTCGATGTTGCGGCTGCCGATATGATGCTCGGCAGTGCCCACGCACAGGAACAGCAGCGACTTGGCAACCGTGTGGAACAGAATCAGGAAGATGGCGGCCCACACGGCCTCGGGCGCGCCGACGCCCAGACAGGCGCTGATGAGGCCCAGGTTGGAGATGGTGGAGTACGCAAGCACGCGTTTGGCGTTGCTCTGCGAGATGGCCATAAGGGCGGCCAGCAAAAACGTGATGGCGCCCACACTGGTGACCATAAAGCCCGTCACGGGATAGGTGGCGTAGAGTGGGCTGAGCTTGACCATCAGGAACACGCCGGCCTTGACCATGGTGGACGAATGCAGCAGGGCGCTCGTGGGCGTGGGGGCGACCATGGCGCCGAGCAGCCAAGTGTGGAACGGCATCTGCGCGGCCTTGGTAAGGGCGGCGAGCGACAGCAGGACGACCGGCATCACCAGCAGCGCGGACTGCGCGGTGCCGGCGCCGGAAAGCTCAATCATGCCCGAGATGGTCAGCGGCATGCCGTTGAAGTGCAGGAACATAAGCCCCGCCAAAAACGCGATGCCGCCCAGCATGTTGAGGATGATCTGGGTAAAGGCGTTTTTGATGGCCTCGGGCGTGCGCGTGTAGCCAATCATGAGGAACGAGCACACGGTGGTGATTTCCCAGCCGCAGAACAGCCACTCCAGGTTGTCGCTCGTCACGATGACGAACATCGCTGAGAGGAACAGGAACATGAGCGCCAGGAACTGCGGGCGACGGTCGGGCGCGGTCTGTCCGCGCAGCGCGGCCTCGCGCTCGTCGTGGGCTTGGAAGTCCTTCATGTAGCCCAGGGCATACACGCAGATCAGGCTGCCGACAATGCCGACGGCAAGCACCATGATCACACTCATGTAATCCAGGTAGAGCGGCGTTGCCGTGACGGCTTCGGTCGCGGGCAGCGTCATAGCTGCAAAGGCGAGCGAGCCCACCAGCTGCACCACGCCGAGCACACCGGTAAGCGCGTTCCTATATTTGAACGCGTTGTACAGGATGACGGCGCACAGAATTACGTCGATGACGGAGCTGATGATCGAGAGCACATGCGAGGTGCCGGGGGCGACCTCAAAGCTCTGAGGACCCGTGCCAAAAAACATGACGGCGACTACAACTGTCACCGCCATAATAATGCCGGAGCCTACAAGCCCTACCGCATCGCGGGCGCGGTCACCGCGCGCGAGCAGCATGCCCAGCGCCGGTACCAGCGGAAACAGGGTAAGGAAATACAGTAGCGTCATACCATCACTCCCCCATGCAAAAACGCTTAATCAACATCACGTTATAGCGCAAATTGGGAGGTGCGGTGGTGGGTTTTCGGTCAACTGGGGAGTTTTGGACGTGCAGGGTAAGGGGTCTGTCCGGATGGGAGTAAAAGGCGGGCCGGACTTATCGCGGCGGAAAGCCGCTTGCCGTTGCGTGCGGATTATTGGCCATGTTGGAGGATGCTCCGAGGGACTCATGGGCAAACCGAGACGTCGCACCGGCAAGAAAAATGCGCCCCTGTGGGCGCACCATCTCGCTCGCTATTCCGCCTGCTTAATGCGCGGTTTGCGACCGCGCGGCTTATCGACCAGCGCGTCCGCGCCGCCGTCGCGATACTGGCGGCACCAGGCCTTGACCGAAGACTCGCTGGGAATCTTGTGCTTGACCATGGCTTCGCGGACTGTTAGGCCATTTTCCAGGCGGTCCTTAACCACGGCGAGCTTGACTTCATATGAATACGTGCGGTGATGAGAGCCCGCGTTGAGCACGGCGTCGGCACCGCCCACGGCATATGCGCGGGCCCACTGGCGAGCCGTGGCCTGGGGAATGCCAAGCTCCGCGGCGAGGGCGCGATGGCCGACCCCCTCTTGGAGGATCTCGACGGCGCGCTGCCTAACCTCGGGCGCATGCGTGCGAGTCCTTGTTGCTTCTGACATACCTGCCACTTCTTAGCCTCAACCGTTAATCTGCTTTCATACGTGCAAGTTAGATAGTAGCATTTTACTGTCAGCTCCATGCAGTTAATTGAAAATCGCAACATGTGCATCTGGGCATTTAAAGCGCTCATGTGGGATTTCTTTAGCTTTTATTTACGCTGGTAGTTAGCTCGCAGCTAGGTGATAACGAATTACCAACTTAATTGGTGGCATTTTTGTTGCCATGTGTGGGGAGTGTAATTATTAACCCCTCATGGCTTCCAGCTAACACGTCAGCTTTCCACTTACTTCCCAACTTTCCACCTAACTTACCAGCTTTCCACCTTAGGTGTTAAGTTAAGTGGAAAGTTGGGAAGCTGGTGGGAAGCTGGAAGGCCCTTCTCCAGCAGCAGGTGGACAGTTAGTTCAGATACGTATTTTTCGGCGCCGGGAAAACTGCCTTTTGGGTTCCTAAGAGGCCCCGTTGACGGCATATTGCACGCAAGTTGAGCTCTTTCGGCTAGCAGAACCTTGGTTTTAGGCTGCTTTTTGCTCCAAAACGTCCGCCAGGGGCGTCTGGCGCGGCTTGGATTTATACGTATCTGAACTAACTGTCCAGCGGGGTCTTCAGGCGGACGCGCGCAAGCAAGAAAAGGGGCGGCAACCGCATGGTTGCCGCCCCTTACATGACTAGTTAGTCCTGGAATTAGTGATCGATGCCGTCTTTCTTTATCTTCGTAAGCGTATAAGTCACATAGTCTGAGTTGGGATAATCGGGGATTGACTCAGCGTTTTTCGGCTTGTCGTCAATGCCGTCACCCTTCAGGTTCGCTGTAAGTACTAGGCGATAGTTCGCGTAGAACTGCTGGGAATCAGGTTTCTCAACAGAGGTGTTAACTTTGACCTCGAAACGATGCTTGAAAGTGCTCATGCCCTCGCGCGTGGCGAAACTCCCCGTTCCCCCACCGTCGGTGAAGACAATCGACCTGTGATCCTCGCTCACGCTTCCCTTGCCCAAATGGTCGGATTTGACCGATATGTACCTATCAATGTCGCTGACATCGGCATACGTGCCATCACCCTGGCGCTGCTGAAGTGTCAGGGTGTATGTAAGTGTCTTTGCCGAGGCAATCATGGCATCAGCGCCGCCAAACTCGGACATATCATACGTGCCCACCAGCGCGATGGTACCATCAGCGGAAGTAAGGTCGTTGACGTTGATGCCAAGCTGCTTCTTCTGCGTAGCGATCAGCGCAATGGTCGACGAACCGCTTTGGCGATAGTAGCGCACGCCTCCATCGTTGTCGTCCGTGGTACTACTTGTGCTGAGGGACTCCGCGTGCGTGGAGAGGAACGAGCGGTACGTCGGCTTCGTGTATGAAGTCTGTCCCCTATCCGCTTCAGACGACACCACGATGGCCGCTTGGCATTGAGACTCGTTCATCTCTACATCGGCCGTTACCCTGATGGAGAATGTCTTGCCACTCTCTTGGGCAATTTTACGAATGCCTTGGAGATCAATGGCATTGCCCCCGTCAACGGCATCGCCACTGGAGAGCACGAGAGAAAGGTCCCCTCCCCCGGCCTTGAATTCCGTTTTGCTAACAACAGGCTCCGCGGATTCAGCCGACGACCAGTCCGAATCGCTTAGGGTGTAGTAGACATCTCCCACCATCGCATAGAACTTTAGATTCTTAATCCTGGCGCCCTCGGGATAGCCGACAGCACCAGCGCTCGCACCATTCTCAAACTTTGCAAGCGACGAATTGAGCTGGAAGTACAGGGCATCGTTACCACCGTACTTGTTCTCGCCCAACGAAATCGTATCCGTCACATCGATCGACAGGTTCTTGTATTCCGTATCGGTACCGTTGCGCTGCATCAGAACGATATCGTCAGAGTCAGCAACCTGCTTTTTGTTGTCGGTAAGGCTCTGTGTATAGCTCGATGCGACGCTATACGTACTCTCATTGTTCGAGTGTTTGTCTTCCAGCGTCTTATCAAATCGGCGCACGTGGTTAACGTGGGCATTGATATCCGTCGGCACTACGATAGAGGTCTTCGTGCATCCGTTTACATTTTTCGAAGACCCCTTGGGAACGCGCACCACTAAGAAGAAATCTTCCGAAACGGTAGCCTCCTTTGATGCGCCGCTCTTGTCACGCAGAGACAAGTCGAAGCGGTCACCGCTCGCAGCTTCTTCATTTTCTTTAGCAGCAAGACGGTAGTAGTCACCGTCGATCTTGGCCGCAGCCTTATTCGCAATGTCTTCATCTGACGGACTATTCATTTTGACCCATCCGCCATTGTTGTTCTGCGTGGCGGTAACGCCCATAAGCTCGCTCAGCCATTGGTCCTGATAAGAACTGCTGCCATCAGTGAATTTAGCCAGGGGGATTGTGGTCCTTGTTCCAGCTGTATCTTCATCCTTAACCGTGTACGTATATTGCTTATTCTTGTGTCGTGTATCCACAAGCGTCAGCTGCGTACCCGAAGGCAGGGTGCCATCTGCCGCGGTCTCATCGCTCGTGGTAAACACAATCGACTTGGTAACAGGCTTGAGCGCGCCGCCGGACTCGAGCAGCGTATCCAAGCCGTAGCGTTCGCTCATATCACCCATTGCCTCGTTGTAAGTCCACGTCAAATAGCCCGTCATGGCATCCCCCATGCCGGTCAGCACATGGTCCTGCAGTTTGCCATAGGCATCGCTCTCATAGTTGGTGCCATATGTATAAGTAGCCGAAAAATCAATCTCGAGCATACGCTTGACCACAATGGGCACCTGAACTTTATACGTATGGCCTGCTCCATCATTAAACGTCGCTGTAAGTAGCGTAAAGCGGTTCTGGTTGTTGTCCCACTCGGTCGACGCGCGGAAGGACATGCCATCCGTTCCGTTCTTAACTACTTGAAGGGAAGCGGGCTCATCGCTCCGCACAAAAGAGCCGTCATCACCAAGCGTGAATCTCTCTGTCTTGGCGGTCACGAACGACGAATCACCCTTTTCCGACGGATTGAGTCGCACGGCATCGGAGAAGCCGCCGTTGGTGACCAAGTTGAGATAGTTTTTCACCGTCTCGGTGTCGTTGCCGGGAATCACGAGGACATTAAAGATCTTGCCAGTTGCATCTTGGTTCAACTCACTAAACTTACTCTTTGATTTTGCGTCATAGGCCTTACTGATCTGGTAGTTACCATCTTTGTCGATTCCGCCAGTATTGGTATAGGTATACCGCCCATTAACCGATTTGCCCGCTTCGCTCTGAATTGTCTCGGCTGTCGATATCGACACGCCATCGCCAAAGAGCGACTTCTCGGTGGAATCGCTCGTGGCCTTTACCTTGAGCTCACCGCTCACCGGATTCGTTGTGACGTACGGACTCGCCGACTCGACAGCGGCGTCCGCGGCATCGTCGTTATAAAGATCGGACCCGTCACCGCTGTAATGACCGGAGGCATCGGCATCCGTCGACACATCGCCATAGTCGGCAAAGGCAATGTAAGATCGCTTATTAACTTCCTTGGCAATAGTGTCATTTTTCGTACGAATCAAATCCGGCAGGATTGCATTCGAAGACGTCCCCGTCTCCGTCGCGGGGATGACATCTATGCCGGAAGCGTGCACGCCCTTGAATTGGCCATTTCGGTTAGCGTAATTGTCTCCAACCATGCCAATGAGAATACCCTGTCCCTTCGTCGCCGCCTGCAAATAGCCATTTCTGTCAAGCAGAATATTCGACAGACGAAACACGCCTCGCCCGTCTCCTGCGATTCCGCCCGTGTTCTGATTCGCAAAATTGTTTTGGCGGATAATCGAATTCGTCACCGTTACCGAGGAACGGTTGCCAATTCCGGTTCCGCCATCGTCCTCCCCAATGGAGCCGACAATTCCGCCTGACCATTGACCATTAATCTGACATGCCTCGACAGCAACACCACTACATGTGATTTGCGCGCCGCCATCAAGCGATCCCACAATACCGGATGCGCATTCATTAGCCGAGACCGCAACGTTCTTTACGGTAACATCCGCCACCTTATAGGAAGCAGATGAATTGATTCGTCCTGCAATACCGCCCACATGCTTTACGTTTGTACAGTTTTCGGGATTCAATGCGCCCAAATACACCGAGGAATTGCCCGAAACATCATCAGAGCAAGTTATTTCAACCTTTGAAATGTCCATTCCGGCTTTTGGGTTGCCGACAATTCCGCCTGTGCCGGTATGATTGCCGGCACCTGCTGCCTTCTCGTTCTTGATGGTAACATTGTTCAGCTTCGCCGTTTGATAGGCGTTTAAATCGCTATCCCCTTGAACCATGTTCACGTTCACCGGCGACCAGGCTAGTCCAACGGCTCCACCTATCGTGCACCCACCAGCGGTCGCCTCAATAGTCGAGTTCGACCCCATCGTCACACCGGGATCTGTCACCCAAATCTCTACAGGTGACTTACTCCAATCGCTATAGCTACCGCCGCCCACGGCCCCAACAAAACCCCCGACTCTTGTGGCTCCTTTAACGCTCAGGCCCCGATATGAACAGTTGAGCAAGCGAACCGGAGATGAAAACGTCTTGTTCGTATCAAAATTGACCATTGTCGACTTATTGCTGGCATCTGTACTTCGAGACGCCCAACCAGAGTTGCCTAGCAATCCGCCGGCCATCGAAGGGCTCTCAACGGCACAATTCACGATAGAGACGTTACTGAACTTGCCGCTTACGTCAAGGCTATCGCAGTTGGCAGTCACACCGGCAAGCATGCCGACGCCCAAGTTTGAAATATCCGCCTGCGACGAGCCCTCGTCCCCCTTGACGCATTGAAGAGAAACGGACGATCTCTTATTCTCGTCGCCGAACTGCAAATTCTTAACGATGCAGCCCTCGTTGCTCTGTACGCTTGTTTTCACATTCGTCGATGTAAAAGTCACGGCACTAAAGAGTCCGCCCCAGGATTGCAAAGCATAGTCGTCGTCAGAATACTGCTGTACATTACTTGCCAGTATGAGTTTTGCACCATTACCGTCTATGCAGGCAATGAGAGGGACAATCCTGTCGCGGTCCGCGCCATACTTTGATGCACATGCATTGGAGTAATAGCGTCCTGAAAGACCCGTAAAGCCGGTTCCATAGTCCCTCATGTCGTATTCGACATTCTCTTTGAATTGCAGGTACATACCCGTTGCTTTGGCGGCGCACACGTATCCCGTCTGCCAATCTGTAGCATAAGCTTTCACGAGATAGGGAGAATTGACCGACTCGCCTTCTTCCCAAGCGTCGAGCGGGTTTTTCTCTACACTCGTCTGACGACCGGGAGCCTTCAAATCGTCCTCAAGCGAAATGCTACGGTCATTTGCTGCCTCCGTACTTGCATCCACTTTTCCAACATATTTATAGGTCGCATTGCGGACCTTACCATAGCCATCATTGCCGAAACGGTAAGTACCGCTCGGCGCACTTGTCCGCCCCTTGTAAGCCTGTGATCCGCAAGACGACCCATAATTATTTTCAGCCTGCTGTGTGTACGCCGATCCACCACCGGCACCGCTGCTGATAATTGCAGAGAGAACCAAAAGCCCCTGTGCGTTATCAACCGTCGTATTTATTGCCTCCGTGCTTTGACCGCAATACTTGCCAACAGCTCCCTCCGTAGTCACACAAGAAGAGCCCGCATTGATGAGCACGTTAATCTTGTAGTTCTGGTCACCATTATCGACCTGGCAGCCCTCGCTGAAGGCATAGCCGTCGATAACGCGGCCAACGTAGGGGTTGTCGTAAAGACGACCTGTATCCTTGGTGCCGCTTCGCCATGAATCGGCCCCGTTGTTCATGCCGCGGAAAATCACGCCGCCGCCGCAGATGGCACCTACATAACCGCCAATGGGGACAAGGTATGGCTTCTTTCCTCCACCAGAAACGGCAAAATTACCCTCTCCCTTAACTTGTACATTGTCGAAAATATTGTCGCCGCCCATGATGCATCCAACGATGCCTCCAAAGAAGGTGCCGGGGGTCGCGTTTGACGGATTCTTATCCGCCGATTCGACGACAATAGGACTGCCTGAATAGGTTACGACCAAGTCCTTGACCACACTGCCATAGCTGTATGAGATAAGGCCTCGTAGCTGATCGCCCGTACCATTGTTGATTTTTATTTCGGCGCCGCCACTATTGCCCGATTTCGCCTCGGACAGATTGCCGACAATCACACCTCGGAACGGATTGGTGATATTGCCAAATCCTTTGAAATACTTGCCGTCTAGGTTCAATGTGCTAATAGCGTTGCTGTCTTCATCTTTTGGCTCGATGCTGTAATACGCGCTTTGCAGATAGCGATGCATGGTATCGTTTTCAAGCTCCGTGGTCGAATCGCCATCTTTAACCCACTTTCCGCTCGTCTGGTTGTACACATAGACAGCCTCACAAGATTTGTCACCACCCGATCGACGACCGCAGCTGGCATTTTGGTCCTGCGTGATAGAAACCCTCCAGCCGTCCGCCGCGTTGTTGCCATTATTGATGTAGTTCGAGACGGCATAGACCTCACGAGCTGAGGAGAGAGTGTATGGATCGCTATATGTACCGCATCCGGTCTCAAGGCTTGCAACACGCTGGTTAACCTTGATTTCGTGCGTAGTTCCATTTTCCTTGTAGGGCGTCGCAACGTAGGGAAGGTATGAACTGAAGTTGCCGCCCGTCTCACTGGCCATCACGGTCCCATCGGTCACATAGCCGTCCTTGAAACCATGGAGCGCATCATCGTAATACCAGAGCTGAACGCCCTCGTATTCCCCACCTAGGGCATCAATCTCTTTGCCATAGGTCGGCTTATTTTTTCCCGCTACATCCCTATAGAAGATATACGTGGCAGAGCCGGTACCGCCTTTGGCATACTCGAAGCTATCTAGGAAGGTTGCCTTTGTGAAAATACTGTCGTCAGCCTTTCCCGGCACACAAACGTTGTCACTAAACGAGGCGGTCACCATAGTGCCCGAGGAGCTGCCCAGCTTTCCAAAAAGGCTTGTGGCGGCATGCTGGTATTTGCCGTCCTTCTTATAGGCGTCATCAGCAATTGATAGGTTTTTAACCGTAAGGTTCACCGCCGTGGTCATTTTATTGATCAACAGGGGCGCATAATCTTTCTTGTCCTTGTTATCCACGTCGTCAATCACCAGCCCGTTTAATTCGAGGCCGTCGATAGTGATGTTGGATATCTGGCTATTAGTTGGGTTGGAGCCTGAGCCCGCGACGCGGCATACCAATGCACCCGATGTTGAATCGCCGCCGTCGTTAACTAGCTTGCCTATGGTGCCGCCCATAGAAACGTTGGTGACCTTAAGGTTGTTGCCGCCAGCGTATGCAAGCGTGCGAATCAGGCCCGTATGCATATTTACATGCTGCGATTTGGCATCGTTGCTCTTATTCTTGGCACCAGACTCTTTGGCTTTGATGTCGGAATAGCAAAACGTAATGGTAGCGTTGTTGATCAGCACTTTCTGGTTTGTAGTCGTATTGGTCGGATAATAGCTGTAGCCCGTAAAGTCGATATCTGCCTTAGCGTCCTTTGAGCTGCCCGCGTTTCCGATACGGGCGGTGCCCATATAGAGCTTGGGGTCCTTGCCGTCAGTTATGTACTTCGCTATCCCACTGGGAGCGTATAGCCTCACGTTCCAGAGAAGCACGTCCTCAGGCGTCTCCATCCAGTGCGCATCATCGTTTTTGTCGTCCGTAATCCTCGGCTGATCTTTGACTGATGCCCAGGCTCTATCCAAGTTGTAATAGTACCTGGCGTATTCGTTTGTGGGATGTGTGTTTCCGTATGACGTGCGGTTCTGATAGCTATTGATAGCCTCGCCGGCACTCATGTGAAGCTTCTCATCCATGGTGTGCAGGGAGACTACCGCATTCCATCCATTGTCGGTAACCGTACGAGTTTGACCGCGCGCGTCCGCAACCCACTCATCAAATACGGTTGCGCTCGTATCAATGGCTCCTGCGCCCTCATTGACCTTATACGCATCGCCCCAGTACGACGTGTTTTCCAAATACAAACCCGTATATGTATCCGCGCCATAGCCGTAATCTGCTTTTTCCACCTTAGCAGCTCGGCAAATCAGCAGGCCGAATCTGAGAGAACCTTCTCCGGAATAGCTCTTACCACTTTCTCCCTTCGCTGCGCTAAAGGTCGCGCCCTCTAGGTCGATTGCCTTTTGGCCAATAACCCAATGCCCACTCGCCGCGTAAACAAGGCCGCCAAATTCGGCATTGTTCTCTGCCGTGATCCCAGTTTCCGCCGTTGTCAGAGCATATGCGGCTTCATTGCTCTTAATAGTTACAATTGAGTTGCCCCAGCTGTAGCCCAAAAGGCCGCCAGAACCATTTTTCTTGTCACCGTTCTTACCAACCGTCATCGAAAAGCCCTTGTAGGCGAGACCGGTGATTACCACGTTCTTCTTCTGACTCCCCTGATTGATATAGCCGATGAGGCCGCCAATGAGGTTATTTGCTTTGGTGTTGGAGCCGGCACCGATGCTGCCGCCGACAGTGAGACCAACCACATTGATCGTGGCCTCACAATCGCCAACCATGCCAAAAGCCTCGCCAACGCGACAGTCAGCTTTGCTGTCTCCCGACGTGATATTTGCTTGCGATTTAGCGCCAGCACCCAGAGCTACCGTGCCGTTTGAGTTTACAGAACCGACAATGCCGCCAACATTAAGAACGTTGCCCGCATTTACACCGCCATACGCAATAGCCGTCTTAAATGTCGCATCACCGATTGCTGCGCTGCCTTTAATCTGGGCAGCAAGCGAACCGGCATCGATTGCAGCCTTATTCTCAAAACGCATGCTGCCGCCGATGGTCACGCCGCTAATCCGTGCGTTCCCATTTACGGCATTGAATAACCCCAGGCGCTGGTGACGATAGATTTTGCCATTGCCCGCGGTCGCATCGTTAGATTCAATTGCAGTGTTACCGCGCTTACCATACGGCTCACCAACCGCGAGGTCGATGGCGCCGCTTCCCTTGAGGGTGCCGCTAAAGTAATGCGCGTCTTCCCGCTCGCCGCCGCCATCTGCCATACCTTCATCATTGCCCGGATCCTCTCGATCTTTAGTCAGGCCGGTCAAGCCTGTGCCCGCAAGATCAATCGTGCCCGAAACGTTTATGGTTGACGAGGCGAGCGCCGACACGCTGCCGCCGCCGATGCCGTCAACCATAGAGAAATAGCCAAAGGTCTGCCAGGTGATGGCAAGTTTGGCAAAATCGTCAGCGCTCTGAAGCGCATATTCATCGTTGGTCTTCGCGAGCGGTGTTCCCAGATCTAGCTTATAAGTAGTTTCATCAACCTTGATAAGATCTTTTGAAAGACCCTTGCTGCTCCCCAAGCGAATTACCTCGCCATAGCTATAAATATCATCGATGGGAACCTCAGCAGAAGGGCGTCTAAACGTCCAGCCGCCATCAGATCCGCTGCCGGTGGCAAAAATTAAGGCATTGTAATTTTGGTAAACAAGCTGCGCAGACAGATTGGAGTCAGCGAATAACGCATCCGAAAGGTTCGTCGTACCGCTAAATTTGATAATGCCGCGGCATGCGGAACCCACAACACCCGCCGAACCGCCGTTTTGCCTTCCAATCTCGCTCGCGCTACTGAGTTTAAAATCGCGCACATCAAGCAGTTGGTTTTTATCAACCACGCCGACAGCACCGCCGAGCTTTCCATCTCCATAATAGGGATAGGCGGCCCCGCTAATCGCCACCTCGGCACCGTCCAATACAATGGCGGTCCGCTGGATCGACTCGTCACCGTCTTGGTAGCCCACCACGCCGCCGATGTAATAAAGCTTGCCGCTGTCCGCACGCTCGATTTCAATCTGAACCGCCGCGTCATCTTGCTTTTCAATCTTCAGCGCATGAATCGAACTGACGTCGCCGCTACATACATTGCCAGCAATGCCGCCATAGCTGCCTCGATCGTTGGCGTTGTCTCCTCCGCCCACAAGCTTGCTCTTGTAGCTGCCACCTCGAATGGTGACATCACCGTTCGTAATGTCGAGACGGCCAAAAAGACCGCCCGCGCGCCTCTTGGCGATAAGCTCAACTGCGGTCGCCGCATCATCGCCAAAGCCGATCTGTCCCGGCGTGAGAACGAAATCTGCCGCAAAAGAGACGTCGCCGATAGCGCCACCAGCATAGGTTGTATCCGCATCGCCGACTTTTTCTGCAGGCCTGACACTTCCCTCGTCAGCAAACGTCAAGGTTAGCTTTGTCGCCTTGCCAATAAAACCACCAGCAGCGCCTTCATTGCCCGTCGCCTTCACGGTAAAGTTCGAGACGTCGAGCGCGCTTGCGACCTCAACCTCAGCGCTCTCGCCCGCATAACCAATCAAACCACCAGCGGCTCCATTCGCCGTAGAGGTCATGACTGCCGGCGTGCCCTTTGCATTGGAAATACCCGACAGCCTCTTAATTGTCAGCTTGCCCGACTCAAGAGTATTCACCAGCAGACCCGCGTTATCGTCGGTCGAAGCGATGTTGATGCCCTTACGCGTGCCACTAAATGTGTAGCTCGCTTCAACCGAAAGGCCGTCTGTAACGTTACCCAACAAGGCGCCCGTAACGCCCGCATCCGTGTCCTGAGGATCTGGTGCACCAGAGTCGGCAATGATCACAGTCGCTGCAAGCGTTTGGCCGTTGCCGACAACCTTCTTGGCGACAATCGGATCGGCACTCGCTCCTTTCCAAATTACGGCAATTGCGCCATTGCCATTGGAGAGCGAAAGACCGTTGAAAAGTGTCCTAGCGACAGTAATCTTCGCACTGTCCAAATTCAGCTTGCCCGCAAACGGCACACCCTCACTGCCGAGGCCCAAAAACTCGTAATCGCCGGTTTTTGAAGTCAAGTCAAGACCGCCGCCGGAAAATGTGCCATCTGGAACGATCTCCGCATTTTGATAAATCGCGGGATCGGCGTTGGACACTAGGACCAGTGCCGCAGGATCGCTGACGGCTATCTTAACTGCCTTTTCGCCCTCGACCGTAACGCTGCCGTAGCCCCTTTCCCCCGTTCCGGTTTCAATGGCGGTTTTTAAATTATTGACGTTCGTGAACGCATAACCCGCTGCGGCCTTCCCTTCATCGGCGCTCTCGTCTGCCTGTTCGTCCGCGGCGGCATCCTGGCTATCATCACCGTCCGCGGCGTCTTCGACTACCTGGCCGTCGCCGGAGGCAGAACCGTCCTCAGAGCCTGAAGGGGCATCGCCCGGCTCGCCGTCAGAGGGCTGTTCTGCTTCTCCCGGCGCGGTGTCACCGGGCCCCGTGCTCCCGGTACCGGCATCGCCCGCCACACCCGAGCCTGTCGAACCATCATCGGCGACCACGGCGTTTGTCGCATCAGCCGAGAGCTGCGCGACACGCGACTTGGCGCCCTTTACGGCACCGTCGAACGCAAAGGCTGCTTGGACGGCAGCATCCCCCGCAGCGTCCACCTCCTGAGCCAATATCTCGGTAGAGGGAGCGAGTGCCTGAAATATCATGGTCGCGGTCAAACACGCGGTTATGAAGCGTTTTGCCGATTTCATCTTATTAGACCTCGTTCTTATATCTCGAATCCCCCAGGGGACGATTGATGCGATTACTGACCATTATTTTGGGAATTGGACTCTTCAATACGTATGCCCAAGTCATCCCAGCTTGCGGGATCCTCTGATCCGCTCCGACGATAGAAGTTGATGATCTCAGACCCAGGTTTGACCTTAAACGTCACGGAACTGCCTGCTAATTGAGCATCTGGGTGGTTTGTCACAAAGTGCTTATCAAGCTCGATTTTGGAACCCCAAGTGACCTTGACGGTCTTCTCCTCACCCGTGACCGTAATGCGGTAGTTATAGGCAGCATAATTGCCTACGTTATCCCCCTTGGCATTCGCATCGACCCATGAGCCGCTGATGCTAGCCGGTTTAGCATTCGATCGCTTAACGGGCTCGACACGTGCCGCCAGGCAATACTTGCTGGTGCCGGGGCTATTATCTTTATCGACTACCGCTTTGATCGTAAACGAGGCTCTGTCAACCAGTTCCTTGTCGAATGTGATGGTGTACGTCCTAATCTCACCATGCGTGGCGGAAAACGTATAAGTGTCGGGATTCGGAGAAATCGACCATCCGGGTCGGGTTACCTCCGTGCCGTTTTCGCCCTTTACAACAACATCCGCGTCCTTCGCTTCGACGCTTAATGTGTATTTAACTTCCTTATCGTTAAACACATTCATATCGTCAAGCAGGCAGTTGTAGATCTTAAAGCTAATAGAGCACGTGCCTTTGCTTGTATCAACCACGATCGATCGCAGTGCCGGCGAAGCGCCCGGATCGCTGCTATAGGGCACCAACACGTCCGAGGCGAACAAATCTTGCGAGGTCCCCGTAACGGCGACGGCTTTTAGAAAAGCAGCGCCCGTAAACGCTCCTCGCGTGAGCTGCACACCCACTACAAGTGCGGCGACGCATGCCAGCGCCGCTACCAACCACAGCACCCTGCTCTTTACCGGTGCCTTCTTTGGCTGCTCGCTTTTTTCATCGATTTGCTTCTCTGCCATGCGTCGCCTCCCTTCAATCATCAATTGCGCGCAATGATGTAGATGACATCGGTCTCTTTGGTGTTAGCCGCCTTGGGCCACGTACACTCGATGATGTACTTAGTGGCGCCGGTCGCCGACCTGTCATCCAAATCACCCTCATCGATCCGCTTCCAGCGATAGAGCGGGCGTGCGTTCTTTTGGACGTTGCTATAGTCGCCAAAAGTTGAAGCATCATAATTTTGGGCGCTCTTATTGCTCGTGGCGATTCCCGTATCGCCATCCTCGTTGATAGTTTGGAACCCGCTAATCGGGCCATCCTTCATTTTCCACGCGTAATATCGAGTGAGACCATCGCGTCCGACTACGTCGGGGCTCTCCTCCGGCGTGCTCGTCACATCAGTCGCCCGATAGACATTAATGGTCAGGCCCGTGATATTAGTGGTGTTTGCGATTTGCAGTTCAAAGCCCTTACCTTGGCTTTCGACGCAAAAGGCGCGACGGCGCGTGACGGTGCCATCATCAGAGACCGTATCTTTATCGGCGTCATAGGTAAGGTCCATTTGCTCCATCGCCGTTTGGTTAGGGCCCTTAATTTTGAGCATAATGGGGCCTTCGACCTTACCAATGGTCGAAAGCGCCCTGTTTTCCACGAACCACGTAAGCGATAGGCCAATAAGCAGCACGATTACAGCAAGAGCCGCAAAGGCGCACATCAGCGGACGACGATGCTCATAGGTCCAATCTTTTAAGGTATCAGAGCGGGCTTGGGTGTCTATCACTGCATGCCCTCCCTAGCGCTGAGCGTTAGCTGAAGATACTTCACATTGGTGCCGATGTAATCGTCGGCATTGTTGTAAAGGGCCGAACAGGTTGCAAGATCAGATGAACTCATAGTTTTAGCGAGATTTGGCGCATCCTGCGCAGTGATTCCGCCGGCTGCGCCGTAATAAAACTCATCTTTGTGGCTTTGCGCACCTTCGCTGCCGTTAACGTATGCCTGGAGCGAGTTGTAATCAGGCCCCACTTCGTCAAACAGGTTGTTATAGTAATTTGCGTCCTTGACCAGCACGAGGTTCTGGATGTATTCGGGCCACACCCAATACAGGTTCACCGTTTTCGACTCTGTGGTCTCGCTCGACCCCTTCTTGCAAAAATCATCAGGGCTAAGCACGATCTTGCTATCAGTAATACGGTTTGAGTAATACCCGTCGTTCATATTCCTAAAAAACAGCAGGTGGCCCTTAGTCAGTTTGAGCAGCTGAGTCGCTTCGTCTTTTGTAATGCCGCCATCTTTGGTCTTGAGGATGCGCGATATATCGATAGTCACGCCCGACAGATTCTTGCTGGTCGGCGTTACGGTAAAGGTAATGACGCCGCGTGTGCCAGGATACAGCCCGCCCGCATCGTTATTGTTGAAGTTTGAATTAAGTGTCACCGTCATAGAATGATCGGTATTCAAGCCAGCGATGTCTTTCTTCTCGTCTTCCGTGCGGTCATCACGCTCGTAATAGCCCACATGAGCATCGGCGGCACCCTCGCCTTCGGCAGAAATGGTAAAGGCAAGGTCTTTCGCACTAATGCTACCCCCCGCAGCGCTCACTCGATTGTTGGCAACAAACCAGGCCAAGCATGCAAAGATGGCAACGATGGCGGCCAGCACAAACAGACCGCTCACCAGGAAATCCTTCCAGAAATCCTTGAGGGTCCGCACGTGCTCGTCGGCAGCTTGGCGGTACTCGGCCGCCGTCTTGTGCTGCTGGGGCTCGCTATGTCGGTCCATGCCACTCATCGCTTGCGTTTGCCCTGCTTGCGGGCGTGCCATCCTTTCCGCTTGGTCGCGCTCAATCCGTTGTCCGCAGGGGGAGTATTCAGGCAGAATACAACACCGTACGATAAGGTAAAAGAATAGCATTGACCTGCGGTTTGTTCCACGTTGCAAACCTTAATGATGTCTTAAAAGTCAAGCCCTTGGTGCAATGGGGTCAGGTTTGTTTGCACCAACGTGGCGCGAAGTAACCTGACCCCCTTGCACCAATCCCCTTGCACCAAAATTCGGATTTTCGGGTGTTGGAGATTCGGATTTTCATGTTTCAAACATTCGGATTTTCGGACGCCGGAGATTCGGATTTTCTAAACCCGCTGGTCAGGGCGCTCTAAATGACAAAAAAGCGGGGAGCACCGAAAACGGCACTCCCCGCCCGCTCAAACGTGCGCGATAGCCTTCTTGCTTAGAGCTCGTTGGCCGCGTGATATGCCGTGCGAATTGCGCTCGCAATATCGGCGGTGCGCTCGCCCGAGCAGTCGCCCACGCAGGTCACAGGCACCGTCACGCCGTCCAGGTCAAACGCGTTGGCCTTGGAGCCCACGGCCATCACCACGTAATCGCAGGCAATCTTCACCGGCTCCTCGGCGCCGTCCTCGGCAGTGCGCACGGCCTCCACGCCCTCGTCGGTAATGGCGGTCAGGCGGGTCTTCACGTGTTGCTCCACGTTATGCTCGGCAAAGTCGCTCATAATCAGCGGCAGGATGGTCTCGGACTCGCCCGCGGCAATCTTGTCGAGCATCTCCACAATCGCCACCTCGCAGCCGTGCTGCAGCAGGTACTCAGCAGTCTCGGTGCCCACCAGGCCACCGCCAATGACGGCGACACGGCCCGTAAGCTCCACCTTGCCTGCCAGCACGTCCCAGCTCGAGACGACCTTCTTCGAATCCGCACCCGGAACGGGAATGACCACGTCGTGCGCGCCCACGGCCACAATCGCGGCGTCGGCGGCGTTGAGGTCCTCGGCAGTAGCAACGTGGTTGAGCTCAACCTTCACGCCCAGGCCAGGCAGAATCTTCTCGTAGTACTCAACGGAGCGCATGATCTCGTCCTTGCGCGGAGGTGCGGCCGCCAGCACGATCTGGCCGCCCAGATGATCGCTCGCCTCGTAGACGGTCACGTCGTAGCCGCGCTTGGCCGCCACGCGCGCGGCCTCCAGGCCGGCGATACCGCCGCCCACCACGGCGATCTTCTTGTCGCCCTCGCCCGGCTTGATGGCGATGGTCGCCTCGTCACCGTTCTCGGCATTGAGTACGCACGAGATGTACTTGCGGTTTTGAATCGCGTCGACGCAGCCCTTGTTGCAGTTGAGGCACTCGCGGATGGGCTCGCCAGTCGCGGCCTTCAGCGCAATGTCGGGGTCGCACATGAGCGAGCGGCCGTAGGCGACAATGTCTGCCGAGCCGTCCTCCAGGATCTTCTCGCCGGCCTCGACCGAAACCACGCGGCCGACGGTTGCCACCGGCACGGAGACCAGGGCCTTGACGCGCTCGGCCACGGGCAGCGTCCAGTTGTAGGGCATGGCGCCCATGGGCGGAATGGTGTCGCCCATGTTGCCGGTGTGGTTTGCCTGCGCAACCTGGATCATGTCGATGCCGGCGCCCTCGAGCAGCTTGGCGAACTCGCAGGCCTCGTCGGGCTGCAGGCCGCCCTTGCCGCGCGGCGTGCCGTCGGGGTTCTCCATGATCACGGGGAGCTTGTACTCCACCATCAGCTGCGGCGCGGCCTCCTTAATGGCGGCGACGACCTCCAGCGCGTAGCGGACGCGGTTCTCGAACGAACCACCGTACTCGTCGGTGCGCTTGTTGAGGATGGCCGAGCACAGCGAACCCACCAGACGGTCGCCGTGGACCTCGATGGCGTCGATGCCGGCCTGCTGCGCGCGAGCGGCCGAGGCGGCGATGGCCTCCTTGATCTGGGTGAGCTGCTCAACACTCGCCTCGTTCACAAAGTGCTGCATGTCGTGGTGCAGCTTGGCGTAGGCCTGCTTGCGAATCTCGTTGGACTCGGCCATCTTGGCAGCGAAGGTCTCCTCGTCACCGGCGGCCTTGGCCTCCTGCGCAGCCTTGGCAGCGGCCATGGACCCCATGACCATGCGGCCGACGCCGGGCACGTCGTACTCGGGGTGGAACAGCTGCAGCGCGACCTTGGCGCCGTGCTTGTGGACAGCGTCGGCAAGAGCCTTAAACGTGGGGATCTGGGCGTCGGTCGCCAGCTTGGGCGTGGGGCTCGCGGTCATGACGGGAGCGACGTCGCCGATGACGATGTAGCTCACGCCGCTACGGGCAAGGCGCTCGTAAAAAGCCAGGCTGCGCTCGCCGATGGAGCCGTCGCGCTCCTCGTAGCCGGTGGTGAGCGGCGGGAACATAATGCGATTCTTGAGCTCTAGGGGACCAACCGTAATGGGCCGGAGCAGCTTTGTGGCAGGTGCGGTCATGGACATTCCTCTCTTGTAGGCGCGGCGGCGATGATGCCGCGTAGTTGTCTTTAGGATACGGTCTGGGAGGTACGGAGCCGCAGCTGAAATCGGCGGATAGCAGCCAACGGCAGGTGGGTGGGGACGGGACGCCTGTCGGTTCGCCTCGATCTGTAACATCTACAGACCAAAACCAGTCCTAACTGTTACAGATCGAGACATTCCCCTCGGCCCGTTCTCGACAATCTAAATCTGTAACAGTTACTCGGCAAAATGGAGTCTTACTGTTACAGATCGAGACGAACTAATTCGGCCCGACCAAACATCTAAATCTGTAACATCTAGACCCATTTTTGACCCCTACCTGTTACAGATCGAGACAAACCAAACCCGGACTGCCGGAAAATCTAGATCTGTAACAGTAACTCGGCAAAATCCGTCCCCCGTGTTACAGATTTAGATAGACAGAGGCCGTCCTGCCGAAACATCTAAATCTGTAACATCTACCGGCCAAAACCGGGGCCTACTGTTACAGATCGAGACAAGCCTCTCGGCCCACCCTCTTCAATCTAAATCTGTAACACCTAGCCGCCCAAATCGGGTCTACCTGTTACAGATTGAGATTTTGTTTGGGAAGTTGAGAATTGGACCGAAAACACGGTTCCCAAATAACAAAAAAGCTCGCCGGCTAGGCCGACGAGCTGCAAGTTCTTGGTCGCGGGGGCAGGATTTGAACCTACGACCTCCGGGTTATGAGCCCGGCGAGCTACCAGACTGCTCCACCCCGCAATGTCTGGACGCCTCATGTGCGCAAGAAAGAATATTACGCGGGAGTTCGGTAAGCGGCAAGGAAAATCTCGTAGAGCATAATTCCTTCATATTTGTATCTTTCAGTCCATGTGTCCCCGTAAACGAATCGCAGCCCAACGCCGGCGGCGCGTATACAATGGTGCGCGTCCTTTTACGCCAAAACCGGGAGTAGACATGCTGCTCGCTATCGATATGGGAAACACCCAGACGGCCATGGGCCTGTTTGACGGAGACGAGCTGGTGCAGTCGTGGCGCATGCCCACCGACCGCTCTTTTACCGCCGACGAGATCCACGTGCGCCTGATGGGCTTCTTTAAGATGTACGACCTCCCGCTTAGCGCGGTCGACGCGATTGCCTTTGCCGGCGTGGTGCCGCAGCTCTCGCGCGAATGGCACGCCGTGGCCGACCGCATCGCGGCAGACGCCATCGTCATCGGCCCGCAGACGGCGGCCGTGACCAAGCTGCGCGCGGCGCGCCCCCAGGCCGTGGGTGCGGACCGCATCGCCAACGCCGTCGCGGCCGAGACCTTCTACGGCGCCCCGGCGATCGTGGTGGACTTTGGCACTGCGACCAATATCGATGTTATCGACGAGGACGGCTACTACATTGGCGGAGCGATCGCGCCGGGCATCCGCATCTCCATGGATGCGCTTGCCGCCCGCGCGGCCAAGCTCGCGAGCGTTCCGCTCGAGGCACCCGAGCACGCCATCGGTCGCGATACCGAGGAGTGCATCAAGGTCGGCGCCGTGACGGGTGCCGCCGCCATGGCCGAGGGCCTGGTCACGCGCATGAAGCGCGAGCTGGGGCGCGAGGACGCCACCGTCATCGCCACGGGTGGCCTCGCCAGCATCGTCGCCGGTTCGACCGACGCCTTCGACGTGGTCGACGGTCAGCTCACCATCAAGGGCATCTGCGAAATCTACCGCCGCATGCAGGAGCTGGGGTAGAACGAACGCCGAGTCTATTCCTCAAAACTGAAAAGGGCGACACGAAAGCGACAGTGTCGCATTCGTGTCGCGACATTGTCGCATTACTTCGCGACATAACGACGGGAATTGTTTTTATCTCGGTCAATCATTCCCTCATCAAGTAAATGGCGTATGTGTCGCTGAGCCGTTCGCGCCGTAACACCCAGATACTCAGAAAGAGTCAGCGAGGTCAAGAAACCGTCCCTCTCGCACAGCATTCTCGCCACCCCATAAACCCCTTCGCCACCACGCGCCACCGCGATAGGCGTTAAGGGAACAATTGCCTTAAATACGTCTCCATCCTCCAAACTCGCCGCTTTTCCGCTGTACGCCAAAGAGCATTTCTGGATGTTTCGAAAGCCACTGCCTAATTCTTCAGCGTATCCAATCTCTTTGAACACCCCCGCTATGCTTGGATTCTTTGAGACAGGATTGAAATCCGATAACGTCAATCTGCCCTCAAACATAGCCCGGCTTGCGTTTTCCGTAACGAGCTGCGCACGGCTTATCACGAGCTTTGCTGGAAAAGGACTGATATATTCGCGATGAATTAGCAGGTTTGCGACGACCTCTCTAATTACAACATCACGCACGCTTACGCGTTGTCCGTCGATTAGAGAAAACCTATCTTGAATATGTTGCTTTGCAAATAGTACTAGTCCCTCATAAGCATCAATCAGATTACCGGTGAACGTCAGCCGATCGTCATAGCGATCCTCGTCCTCAATTCTCGCAATCGCGTCAGTCTTATATGAAGGACACACGTCTGCGATGCATTCATCCCTGCCGAACAGCAAAACCGATGCGAGCGTATAGCCTTGTTCGCCCGTCCTACGGTCCTTTCTATATAGCTTCGCGCTCCTCAGCAATTCCTCGTCGCTCATTGCACCCCATGGATGATCTGGAGTCCTGGCAACCGCGAGAGAACGAGCATGTTGAATGGCAGAAGGATCGAAATCTTCGAGTGTGACGTACTTGAAGACGCGCCGTTCTGAATATTCGTTCTGCTTCCTCAGATAAAGCATGGTAATTTGCTCGACGCCCGACACCTTGACGTCTGCATCGGCGATTCTGTCATACATCGTGCCCTTGAAGCTATAAACACCAGGACCAGCAGGAACCCAAATTCTAACCACCCAGGCACCGTCGACCTCAATAGCTTCGGTCTCAATAACCGGAGGAATGGAGAACAGCTTGGGATTACTTACCGCATTTACGACCATTCGTTGCACATCGCGAACCCTTGCAGGGGAAATCCCGATTACCGATCCGTCGTCGCCAATGCCCAGAAAAATGTTGCCGCCTTGCCGATTCGCAAACGAACAGACGGTTTCATACAGGTCGTGTTGTGGGTCTGCGCCGCACCTCTTGAATTCGGACGTAAGCCCCTCTCCTGCCGCAAGGTATACCTTCAGCTCAGCCTTATCCATGCGCTGCCTCCAAAAAACGACAGTGTCGTTTACGTGTCGCGACATTGTCGCTTTAGACAAGTATGGCATAACCCTGATGAAGATCTTTAGGACAAGAACCATTGCTTCGTATAGTGCGGATATAAATATGCTCCGGACAGCCCCGCCGCATCCCGGCGGTCGGTCACCGACCTTATTCCTCAAAACTGAATTATTTTCAATTTTGAGGAATAGATTCTTTCGAATACATCCTGTTCAGCGGCATCGCGCCCATTTCCTATTCCTCAAAAACGAAAATTTTTCAGTTTTGAGGAATAGGACGAACGTGGCCATCCTCTCTGCTCACGCAAAAGTCCTCCCCGGCGCTGGCCGAGGAGGGCTTCGTTGTCATGTCCATCTATGCGAGCGGACCCGCGCTACAGGCCGCGGATGCGCACGGCCTCGGGCGGGAACTCTTGCTCGCCGGCGTCGGTCTTGATGGTCGCGCGGCCCCAGATATCCAGGCCCGCAAACACGCCGACCGCGAGCGGCAGACCGTTGGGCGATACCGCCGCGACCTGACGGCCCAGCAGCGGCACCATGTCGAAGTACTCGCCCAGCACCGGGGCCAGCGGGCCGGCGGCGCCCTGCGGCGTGTTCGCGACAACCGCCCAGGCATCCACGCGGGCAAGCAGGGCGGCGGTCAGCACCTCAACCAGCGCTTCATCGGCCATGTCCACGCCGAGCTCGCCTAGCGCCGCACGCTCAATATCCACCGTCACCGCGGCAAACATGCCCGCAGCACCGGCACCGCCGTTAACGGCGACGCGTGCGAGCGACGTCTCAAACGCAGGAGCGCTGCACACGATGTCGCTCGGCCACTGAATGCCTACCTTGCCGGCAAGCTCCAGGCCCGGCGTTGTGGCCGTGCCCGTAAGCGCATCCATCATGCCCATTGCGGCCACAAACGGCAGACCGTGGAAGACATGCATGTTCACATCGGGACGCACGACCAGCGAAAACGTCAGCGATGCATCGCCCGCGCTCCACGCACACCAGCCGGCGGACACGCCCTCGCGGCCCGCGTCACGCGCCGCGTCGAGCTCGGTGCCGGCAGCAACAGCATTCATCTCAATCATCTACATACGCCCCAATTCGCCCACGATATGGCCCACGCGGTCCTCGGGCTCCTTGACCTCGACGCCGTTGTAGCGGAAGAACCGCGCCGGGTCGTGCATCAGGTCCTCGAGCGGCACCAGCACAAAGTCGCGCTCGCCAATGAGCGGATGCGGCAGGCGCAGCTTTTTGCCGCCGTGGGTCTCGCCGTCCATCCACAGCAGGTCCAGGTCGATGGTGCGCGGACCGTTGGCCTTGGCCTTTTTGGAACGGTCGCGGCCCAGCTCGGCCTCGATCTTCATAAGCTCATCGAGCAGCACCAGCGGCGCCAGCTCGGTCTTGATCTCGATGACGGCGTTGGCAAACGCGTCCTGGCGCGTCTCGTAGGCCGGCTCGCTCTCGTAGATGCGCGAGCAGTTGGACACGCAGGTGAGCGGAATCTCGGCAATCATGTCGCGCGCGGCGCGGATGTTGTCGCAGCGATGCCCCAGGTTGGAGCCCACGGCCACAAACGCGCGGCGCGGCTGCGGCTTGGCTACGGCCCAATAACCGTTCAGGAACTGTGCGAAGCCAGCGACATCGTGCACGCGCACGATGTTGGCGCCGGCCTGGATGGCGCCCAGGCACACGCCAAACGTGGCGGCATCGCGCGCGGCGGCCTCGGTTACTCCCGAGACGGCACCCACAAAACGCTTGCGCGACACGGCACACATGAGCGGATAGCCCAGCGACGCCATCTTGGCGGTCTCGCGTTGGATGACGATGTCTTCGTTGGCCGTCTTGCCAAAGCCCGGGCCGGGATCGATGCAGATACGGTCGCGCGACACGCCGGCATGGATGAGCGTGCGGGCCTGGTCGGACAAAAAGCCCATGACGCGGCGCATGATGGGCGCCGAATCGGGCAGGGTAAAGCGGCGGAGCTGCGAGGTGGGCACGTAGGCCTCCTCGCGACGGGCACTGCGGCGCATCATGGCGGCCAGGTGGTCGTTGGGTTCCGGTGTTGCCTCGGCGGCAGCGGGCGTGGCCTCGGGCGCGGCGGTCTCGGCGGCAGGGACGACCTGCTCGGCGGCCGGCGCCTCCTGCTCGGCTACGGCCTCGGGTGCGGGCTCCGGGTCGCCGAACGGCAACGAGGGTTGCACCACGCCGCCCGGGAGCTTGGTCTCCACCTTGGGCTCGCCCAGCAGCTTGCCGCGACGACGGCGAGCAGGCTTCTCGGCCTCGCGCGCAGCCTCGGCAGCCGCCTCGCGCGCCTTCTCGGCAACAAACGCCGCGGCCGAGGTATCGAGCTGCACCGTCGCGTGCGTGCGGGCGGGAGCAGCGACCTCGCCGGCATGCATCACGATGACGCCGCAAGTACTCGTCTTAACAAACTCGACCATCTTGGGATCGGTGAAGCCCGTCACATCGTTGACGATCGAGGCGCCGCAGCGCACGGCCGCCTTGGCAACCGCCACATGACGCGTGTCGATCGAGACGATGGCGCCCTCCTTGGCCAGTGCGCGCACCACGGGCAGCACGCGACGCGCCTCCTCGTCGGGGTTGACCGGGGTAAAGCCGGGACGCGTGGACTCGCCGCCCACATCGATGATGTCGGCACCGGCGTCGAGCATCGCCAAGCCGTACTCAATCGCGGCATCCGGGTCGAAGTGCTCGCCGCCATCGCTAAACGAATCGGGCGTCACGTTGAGGACGCCCATGATGCGCGGACGGTCAAAGCTGAGCTCGTACTTTCCGCACCGCCATGTCTTGCTGTCGTTCGCCATGAACATCCTCCTAAAATGCCCGCGCCGCCGCGCTCGGGCGCTGGCGGCGGGGTCGCTTTGCAATCAGTCTTTCTATTGTATCCGCGCACGCGGGCTAGAACGCAAACGCGGCCGCGATGTCGCAAGAAATCAGCAGGTCGGCATTTGCGTCCTGATCGGTGGGCGCCAAATTGCAAATGGCCAGCGTATCGCCGGTAAAGTAGCGCGTAAGGCCCGCCGCCGGGTACACCACAAGCGAGGTTCCGCCCACGATGAGGGCATCGGCCGCAGCGATGGCGGCAACGGCGCCGGTAAGCACGCGCTCGTCGAGCGGCTCCTCGTAGAGCACCACATCGGGCTTGATGCGGCCGCCGCATGCGGGGCACACGGGCACGCCCGCGGCGTTCTCGTGTTCGCGCGCGCAAACCCACTCGGCGCTATAGACCGCACCGCACGTCTGACAGATGTTGCGGTGGACCGAGCCGTGCAGCTCGAACACGCGCTGCGAGCCAGCTGCCTGGTGCAGGCCGTCGATGTTTTGCGTTACCACGGCATCGAGCCTGCCGGCCCGCTCCAGCTCCGCCAACTTGGTATGGCAGCGGTTGGGCTTGGCGCCAAGTGCGATCATCTTGGTGCGGTAGAAGTCGAAGAACTCGGCCGGATGCGCCTCGCAAAAGCTATGCGAGAGCATAGTCTCGGGCGGATAGGCAAACTGCTGATGATACAGGCCGTCCACGCTGCGAAAATCGGGGATGCCGCTCGCCGTGGAAACGCCCGCGCCGCCAAAAAACACCACGTGGTCATGGGTTTCGAACAGCTCCGCCAGCGCGGCGGAGGCTTGCTTGGGATCCGATATTGCCTGCGTCATGTTTGTTCTCCGTCCTCACCGTCGGAGCGGCGACGTTCGCACCGTCGCTCGCGGGGCCCATCCCGTTCTCGTTGCGTTAATCTTAAGCCTGCCAACCCCGTCGAAAGGACACCATGCCTCAGACTTACACTTTCGCCTCGTGGAACGTCAACGGTCTGCGCGCCGTGCTCAAAAAGGACCCGAGCTTTATCCAGATCGCGCAGGAGCTGGACGTTGATATCCTGGCGCTGCAGGAAACCAAGCTGCAAGAAGGCCAGGTGCAGATCGACCTGCCCGGCTACCACCAAACCTGGAGCTACGCCGAGCGCAAAGGCTATTCGGGCACTGCGGTCTTTAGCCGCCAGGAACCGCTGCGCGTGTTGCATGCCGACGCGCTGCTGCCCTACGCCGGCGAAGGCGATGCGGCAGAGCTCGTCGCCCAGGCCGCGACCGAGGGCCGCGTCTGCGCGCTCGAGTTCGACAAGTTTTGGTTTGTGGACGTCTACACGCCCAACGCGCAAAACGAACTCGCCCGCATCGACGTGCGCATGGCCTGGGACGACGCCTACCGCGGCTTTTTGAGCGCGCTCGAGCGCGAAACCGGCAAGCCCGTGGTGACCTGCGGCGACTTTAACGTGGCGCACGAGGAGATCGACCTTAAGAACCCCAAGTCCAACCGCGGCAACGCGGGTTTTTCGGACGAGGAACGCGGCAAGTTTACCGAGCTGCTCAATGCCGGTTTTACCGATACCTGGCGTGCGGCAAACCCAGACGTCGGGGGCGTCTACAGCTGGTGGAGTTACCGCTTTAATGCCCGCAAGAACAACGCCGGCTGGCGCATCGACTACTTCCTGGTAAGTGACGCAATCGCCGGCAACGTACGCGACACTGGCATCCGCGGCGACATCTTCGGCAGCGACCACTGCCCCGTCACCCTCACCCTGGAGCTCTAGCCCCAACTGATCCCCGGAAGGGGCAGAGGAAGGCGGATCACTTTGGTCCCATGGAGACATCCTCGTAACCCGTCTGCCACGAAACGCGCCCATCTACTACGTTTAAGCCACCACCCTCAACCACAACGAACAACGTAAAAAGAAAACCGCAGGTAGAAAGCCTGCGGTTTTTCATAAAACAAGGGTATGGTTGGAGGTACCGGGTTAAACGTAGTAGATGGACCACTTTCGTGGCAAGCACCCCCAACGACCCCTCAGGGACGGGGGAAGGCGACCCTTTTTACCCTCTGATGGCCGCGATGCCCGCCATATGAGCCGGCCCGTTTCAAAACCATGCCGGTTTACGGGGCTGAATCGCAGACCTCCAACCACACGCAACTCAAGCAAATTAAAACCGCAGGTAGACGGCTCGTCTATTTTCAAAAAATGCCGGTATGGTCGGCCTATGCCAATCCAGCCCCGTAAACCGGCAAGGTTTTGAAATGACACCAAAGCAGTATTGATTCTCGCCCCGGTGCAACCGGCCCTACAGCCCGTACTTTACGACAACGCGATTGATGCGACGGCACCAGGGTTTGTACAGGGCAGCCAAAAACACGCAGGTCGCAAGGCCGTGGGTAATATCGAACGGCACCGCCGTCGCAAGACGCGCCATGGCACCCGCCCAGGTAAGCGGCTGCACAAAACCGATGATGTCATAAGCGTTGATCACGATGCCATACAGCAGACCCGAGGCGAAGCCATACGCCAGCAGCGCCGGCATGCGCACAGTGCCGTCGACGCGGTCGAACGCACCCGCGTGCGCCAGCGCACCACCGATATAGCCCACCAGACCCCAGGCATACATCTGCCACGGCGTCCACATACCCTGGCCAAAAAAGAAGTTGCTGGTCAGAGCAGCCAGCGCACCGACCATAAAGCCGTTACGCCGCCCAAGCGTCGCCCCCGCAATGATGGCGATCGCGCTCACCGGTTTAAAGTCGGGAATGGGGCCAAACAGAATGCGCCCCGCCGCCGCCAGCGCCGCCAACACCAGCGTGGGCATAATCTGACGCAGGCCCGGGCGCGATGCCTCGTAACCCGCAAAAAACAGCGCGAGTACGAGCGCCACCACAACCAGCATGGCAAGCGCCGTCTGCTCGATGCCCGCCACCAGCGCAGCAGCCATCACCATCGGCACCGCCAACAGCAGCGGGATCTCCATATGTTGCAATGCACGCGACAACGGCAGCCTCCATCAGATAAATGCCCGTACATGGTAGCACGCGCAAAAAAGAAGCCGACCAGTCCCCCGGTCGGCCCCAACAGCTATTCGTCTGTTACACCCGCTGCACAAGCGGCACCAAGCTCTATTCGCCCGTCACCTTAGCGGCAATTGCCGCGGCAAAGGGGTCGAACAGCAATCCGCCCACAACGACAAACGCCCAGCCACCCGTCACAAGGCGTGCCCAGCGCGAAAAATAAGGCATGCCATTGACCACGCCAAAGCCCGTCTGAAAAGCAATCTCAAACAGTCCGATAAGGCAAAAGAGCAGCGTAGCGCCCACAACGGTTCCGCAGATACGCGCGCCGGGAGTACCTGGCTCAAAGCCAAAAAACTCGACGCACATGCCGACGGTTTTACCAAAGAGCGGCATAAAGCTCACAATTTGCGCAATGGCAATGGCTAGGACAAGCTGTCCCCAAAAGCCGGTGACGCCTTGAAAATCGAGTGCAGCTTTTCCCTCGATAATCGGCAAAAACGAACACATGAGCAGAGGGTTGACGATGCCATTGAGGATCGTCACGACGGTGCTCTTTTTCAACGTCAAGTAAATCAACTCCTAATATTGTGCCAACCGGCATCGAACAAACGGGGGGGGCGTGGCACTACGTAAGCGAATCGGGCGAGGGCAGAAGCGGGGACACCAGCGCCGTGGCGCCAAACAGGACGGCGCATCCCAAAAGAAGCGTTTCGTAACTCTCGCCAATGCAGCAAGAAAGCACCACGGGAATCAAAAACGTCAATCCCAGCGAGACGGTACTCACCACACCTCCGGCGCTTCCCGCAAGGCCATCGCGCACACCGGGAAGCATGTACGGCAGCGACTGGACGACGGGCCCGGCAACGGCGCTCGCGATGCCGATCGCAAACATCAGCCCCACCGATGACTGGGAAATAAAAGCTTCCCCAGCCCACATGAGCACGCCTCCGGCGACCGCCGACAAAGCCATAAATGCACGGTAGTCCTTAAACTGTGCGCGCATATAGGGGCCGACCACGCTCCCGACAATCGATCCGAGGGTTACAAACGAAGCCAGGACTCCAGCGGTTTGCGGCTCGATCGAAACCTCGAGCGCCGACACCAAATAGCCGGAGTACGCCGTAGCCGACGCGAGGGCGACTCCAAGCAGCACCGCCACAAGCCAAATCATCGGCATCTTGGCCACTGCTCCAAAAGCGCCCGCCGACGGCACGGAGTCACCGGCGCCGCCATCGCTTGCTGTACGCACGGCGTCCGCCGACGGCGCGACAAGCAGCCACAGCAGCCCAAACGCCGCAAACAAGACAGCGGCGAGCACGTATGCCTGCCCAGCCGCCGCAAAGAGAGGGGACGTCGCGAGCGAGCAGGCGATGCCGGCGGAGCCCGCCGCATAAAACCACCCCATGGCGCGGTCGGTGTCATCGCCAAAAGCAGGCCCCAACACCTTCAGCGCAATGGCGTTGATGACGCAGGGCGCCGCACCCAGCAGCACGCTCGCCGCAAACAGCGTTGCAAACGAGGAACACGCGACGCGCGCGACCGCCGCGACCGCAGAAACCGCCGATGCGAAAAGCACGAGCGCCTTCACGCCGCGGCGATCGGCGCAAACGCCTGCCGGCATACCAAACACCACGGCAGGAATAAACGGGGCAAACAGGACGGCCGAAAACTCGGCAGATGTCAGTCCCAGGCCCGACACAACCATGTGCGCCAAGCCCGACACCTGATACTGCGCGTAGTTGGCGGCAAACACGATGCCGCACACCACAAACAGCAACGCGTACTTCTCGACCGTCCCTTTGCTCACGTCAATCACCCTATCTACGCCTCGTCCTTGCGATAGACAATGCGCCCATCGAATATGGTCGTCTCGACTTCCAGCTCGCGAAGCGCCATCGGGTCCATCTCAAACGGGTTATCCGACAGGATAACGATATCGGCCAGCTTGCCGGCGGCAAGACTGCCCAGACGGCGCTCGAATCCCTCGACATAGGCAGAGCCGAGCGTGTGCGCCTGAAGCGTCTCGCCAAGCGTCAGGGCGTTCTCGCGGAAATAGCCTTCCGCCGGATGCCCATCGAACTCGCTGCGCGTCACCGCGGCATATACGGTGTCGATGGGATCGATCGACATGACCGCAGGCCAGTCGGTACCAAGGCCCAGATGGATTCCGCCGTCGGCCTCCTCCCGGTAGCGCCACATATGGCTCATGCGCTCCTCGCCGAGCGAGCCCTCGTACACGCCCTGCCCAAGGCCTCCAATGGGATGCTGCGGCTGAATCGCGGCGTTGATGCCCAGGCGCTTCATACGCGCAATGTCCTCAAACTGCAGGTTGTCGGTGTGCTCGATGGCAAAACGCGTCCCCTTGTTGCCGCACGCCTCCTCGGCGCGCTCGACGGCGTCGATGATCATCGTGGCCGAGGCATCGCCGATGGCATGAATGCGGACGTCAAAGCCGTTCTTGTTGGCCTCGAGCACCATGCGGTCGAGCGTCTCTTGGTTGCACGCCGGCTCGCCGCGGAAGCCCTTGCCCATGGGGGCGTTGAGATACGGCTCGTGCATGTACGCCGTATAGGCCTCGGGGCAGCCGTCCAGGATGTACTTAAGGCCCGCCATGCGCACGCGCTCGCCATGATGGCGCGCCCTCAGAGCCTGCGACTCTGCCATGGGAGCATCGAGCGCGGGGTAATAGCTAACGCGCAGCGTGCTGAGGCCTTCGTTTGCCAGTCGGTCGTAAATGTCGTACACGCCGGGCGTAGTCACGCCCAAGGGGTACATATCGCCGATCGAGGTAATGCCGAGCTTGTTGAACTTGCGCATCGACTTGAGCAGCGAAGCATCGAGGTCCGGCTTGTTGAGCACCACATCGAGCAGAATGTTCGTCGCCTGGGGCTCGGACAGAAAACCGTTGGGCTCGCCGTTGTCAAAGTGGCGGATGAGGCCGCCCTCGGGCGTCGGGGTGTTACGGTCGATGCCGACCGCCTTAAGCGCGGCGGTATTGCACCAAACCACGTGCATCGAAAAGTCCGAAAGCACAATCGGGCGATCGATGTCGAGCGCGTCGAGGCTACGGCAGTCTGGGTCGGTCGGATCCTCCCATGCGGGCGAATACCAGCCCTGGCCGTAGATCCACGGGTTGTCGGGGTGCTCGGCGGCAAACTTCGCCACGGCATCGACGCAGGCCTGCTCGCTCGGCAGGAACATCAAATCGCAGCAGAAGTCCTCGTCTTTCTGGATGGAGCCGAGCGCAAAGTGCATGTGCGAATCGTTGAATCCGGGCATGACCAGTTTGTTGCCCGCATCGATCACCTCGGTATCGGGACCGACAAACGGCTGCACCTTGTCGGGTGCGCCCACGGCGACGATCTCGTTGCCGCGAACCGCGACGCATCCCGCATGGGGCTCAAGCTCCTCGGCCGTAAACAGCGCTGTCGTCTTAATGGCGATGTCGGCAGGAACCACCGTCTCCATGATTACTCGCCATCCTTAGCAGCGACAGCCTGCATAGCCTTGCGGCCGAGCTCGGGCAGGAAGAAGACCGGCACCACGGAAAGCAGGAAGCAGAGGCTCTCGAGGCCCATGTTCATGGTGTAGTCGGCGCCGGCGACAGCGGAGATGCCGATGGGCAGGAAGTAGCTCATGAGCAGGGAGATGGTGCCGACGATGCCGCCAGCGGAACCGGCGTACGTGTCACCGATCTCGGGGAGCAGAACCGGCATGGACTGCATGATCGGGCCGTTGATGGCGGTGAAGAAGCCGTTGATGACCAGGATCGCCCACAGCAGGAAGCCGACGGGGGTGTACCACGTCACGAACATCGAGACAGCGCCGATGAGCGTGGTGACGATGAGGAAGCCCTTGAACTTGCCGAGCTTGTCGCAAAAAGCAGGGCCCACGATGCAGCCGAAGAAGCTGCCGACGGTGACGATGGCGGCCATGAAGCCGGCGGTGGCGGCATCGATGCCCTTGCCGAGCTGGAGCGCCTGGGGCAGGAAGCCGGCATAGGCAGTGGTGGAGGCGAGGCCAAAGCCAACGCCGATGGAGATCAGCCACACGCCGGGGCTCTTGATGGCGACCTTAAGGTAGTCGAGCACGGGCTCGGGCTCGGGAAGCGGCTGGCCCTCGGGCACATCGCGGTCGAGCACGATCCAAAGGACCCAGGAGATGGTCATGACGACAGCGGCAACCATGTAGGAGTTAAAAACGCTACCGAACAGGCCGGCGCAGATCTGGGCGACGACGATGGCGACGCACGAAGCGGCGTAGAACAGGCCCATGGCAAAGCCGGTCTGCTCGCGGAACCACGTGCCGAGCACCTTGATGAGGTTGGCGTTGAGCGCCGAGATGCCCATGCCAATCAGGAACATCGACGCCATCTGCATCGTGAACGAATCGAGCGTAAAGCAGCGGAGGAAGCCGCCGGCAACCGAAATTGCAGTGCAGACCGTAACGACCTTCTTGGAACCGATGCGGTCGCCGAGGGCGCCCAGCGGAATCGAGAAGAAGACAGCGGTAAGCATGGGGACGAGGAACAGCATCGAGAAGCCGACGGTATCGATGTTGAGCATCGGCATGACCTCGACGGCGAGCGCCGAGACCTGATACTGCATGTAGTTAGCCATAAAGCACAGCAAGCAAACGACCGAAACGATCGCCCAGCGCCATGAAGGAAGCTTCTCTTCCATGATGACTCCTTTGGTTAGTCGAGTATTCAGACAGCTTGGAGAGCCGGGCCCTGGCTCTTCGGTGCCCACATTTTGCGATTGACCCCTCACCGAAACCATTCGGCGCACGGCTTATCAACATGCGCAAAAAGGAGTAGTATCTCTACGCAAATGAGTTAAAACGCCAGCTAAAACACTACGCTTGTCTATCGGAGGTCATCTTGAGCTTTCTGTCCGATTCCGAATGGCTCTGCTTAAACGATCTTGTGCTTTCGATTAATTCCATCGACAACGACCGGGAATTCCGGTCGACCGTCCTCAAGAAGTTGCGTTTTCTTATCCCCTACGAGTCGGCGGCGTTTTTCCTGAGCGATCTTTCCAAAGACCTCGTTTCCACCCCGCAGGAATGGAAGACGCGCGTCTTTCTCGATCCGCTCGGCATCGACGTCCCCGCCGGGATGCTCGAGCGCTACACCGAAGAGTACTGGCAACAGGATATGATCGTCGCGCATCGCAACCTCACACGCTCGACGGTACTGCGCGAATCCGACCAGCTCAGCCCCGGTGATATCGAGAGTAGCTATATGAAGGATTACCTTGGCGGCCGTCATGTCGTCAACGTGAGCTTCTTTAACGATGAGGGCTTTTTGGGGTCGCTCAACCTCAATCGTAAAAAAGAGGAAGGCGACTTCACCGACCGCGAAGTCCAGATTCTGGAGCTGATCGAGCCCCACCTTACCAATCGCCTATCCAAATGGCGCGTCCGGGCCGACCGCAGCTCATCCGAGGTAGCGTTCGCCCACGACTACGATGTCTCGGCGCGCGAAATCGACGTATGCCGCTGCGTGCTATCGGGCATGGACAACGCGGCCATTGCCGAAGAGCTCTGCATCAGCACCGGCACCGTTAAAAAGCACTTGGAGAATATCTTTCGAAAGACGCGGGTCAACAGCCGCGTTGGGCTCATGGCGCTGCTTCAGCAGTACACGGCGCTCAAGCAGTAAGCCCAAGCGCGGCGACTTCGATGCGCTTACGCCCTATAGAACACGTTGTCGACAAAGAAGTCAGCTGGGGGCTCCATGCAAGCGATTTCGCCGTCGAACATCATGGCGACGTCGTCGGATACTTGCTCGGCAAAGTCCAAATCGTGCGTGGCCATGACGACGGCGCCGCCGGCCTTCGCGTGGTCGCGCAGGGCGCGGGCGATGATGCGGCGGCTGGCCAGGTCCAAGCCCTTGGTGGGCTCATCGAGCAGCAGTAGTTCGGGGCCAATCAGCAGCAGCTTTGCCAACGCAAGCAACTGGCGCTGGCCGCCCGAAAGGTCGTACGGATGACGTGCCTCCAAACTGGCCAACCCCAAGCGCGCCGCCTGCTCCTGCGCCGCGGCCTCGTCATATCCGCAGGTCGAAGCCCATTCCATCAGCTCATCGCGCACCGTCTCGGCGACCAGCAATGCCTTGGGGTTTTGCGGCAGCAATGCCGCCGAAGCCGCCCCGCGCATCATGCGACCGCGCTGCAGTTTGGCCGTCTTGGCCAGCACCGAGAGCATCGTCGACTTGCCGCAGCCGTTACCGCCCACAATCGCATGTACCGCGCCAGCCGAAAACGCCACATCGAGCCCGCGCAGCACCCATCCGGCCGCGCGATCGTAGCGAAACCAGCCCTCGCGGATAGCCGCCGCACCCGGCGCCGCACCCGGCGCAGACTGGCAAGCGTCCGAAGCCAAAAGCTCCTCGCGCCCACCCAAACTTGCGAGGTCAGCCACTTCGCGAACGCGGCCGCCCTCAATCCGGTACGCGCACGTCGCATACTCGAGCATCGGACGCGGCTGGTGCGTTGCCACGACCACCGTACAACCCAACTCGCGGTTCACGCGAAACAGCGCATGTAGAAAATTCTTCTCGGCAACAGGATCGAGCTGAGACGTGGGCTCGTCGAGCAGCAGCACGCGCGGACGCAGCGCCAGGACGGCCGCCAGCGACAACAGCTGCTTGCGTCCGCCCGAAAGCGTATCGGTATCGCGATGGAGCCAGTCCTCCAACCCAAAGAAATAGCTGGTCTCGGCAACACGACGGCGCATCTCGTCGCGCGACACACCCAGATTTTCCAGGCCAAACGCCATCTCGTGCCACACGGTCTCGCACACAATCTGGTTCTCGGGGTCCTGAAACACGTAGCCCACGCGCTCCGCAGACGCGCGCACGTCCATGTCGGCAACGTCCTCGCCCAGCACACGCAGCTCGCCAGCGCGCTCGCCCGCCGGGGCGATTTCGGGCTTGAGCAGCGAGAGCAGCGTCGACTTACCCGACCCGGTACCGCCAACAAGCAGCGCAAACGCTCCTTGGGGAACGTGCCAATCAAGCCCCTCGAGCACCGGCGCCCCAGCCCCGGGGTAGGCAAAGCTCAGGCCCCGCACCTCAATCGCCGGCACATCCGAATCGCACGCCGCGCCCGGCACCGAGCCCCTATCCAACCGAGCCATCAGCCAAACCTCTTCTCGTCAATCGCACACAACACGCAAGGCAGCGCCATCCAGACAGCGTATACAACATAGCCCTGCCATGGCGCCGGCACCGAGAGCTGCGGGTAAAACGAATACTGCGTCGTGGCGGTCCACGCCACCGCCACGGCAACCGCGCCAAACAACGCCAGCCCCACCAGTGCAACAACATCGCTGCGTCCCAGCCGGTACCGCGCATACGTCGTACGACGAGGCACGGCGCCCCATCCGCGCGAGCGCATGGCATCCGCGCGCTCCAGCGAATCTTCCATGCCCCAACCCATCAGCACGCTCGATGCCCGCAAGCGAGAGCGCACAGGATCAGCCGGCTTGCGCCCCGGCATATCAATCGCATCCTGCACTGCCAGCACCGTGCGACCGCGGCGCAAAAACTGCGGGATCAGCCGCATGCACATCGAGATCATGAGTGCAATCACCGGCGCGGCGTTACCCAGCAGCGCGAGCACCTTGTCGTATTCGAGCATCGACGCCGCGGCCTCAAACCACAGCACGCTCGCCACAAACAACCCGCCCATGCACAGGCCGTACACCAAACTCTCTAGATGCACCGCGCGCATGCCAATGCGGAACAGCTCCGTCGAGCCCGAGGCGCTAAACAGCGGGTTGACCAGCGCGATGATCAAAATCACCGGCAGCTGCCAGCGAAGCGCACCCAACGTACGGACAGTCCCGCGCGTCGCAAACCCATACGCCAGCCCGCCCGCGAGCGACAGCGCGATCAGCACCGGCTGCATCGAGAACATGGTAAGCCCCAGCGTCAGCACCATATAGAGTGCCGGCACCGCCGGATGCGACATCGAGAATGCCGCCACGGGCTCGCCGCCCGAACCCTCTCGCATGTTGTCCACGGCCACCCCCGTTCTCTCGCCTAAATGCCAGCACCGGAGCGCTGCCGACACCGTCCGCAAACAGCGCAAACGCCGCGCCGGCAGCACAGGCCTCGGCCACCGCGCACCAATCGTTACGCGCTCATCATATGCCTGCGGTATCATATTGCGCCGTGTATCGTTTCCAAACACACGTCTCTATAACGTAACAGGAGATCACATGGACGCAACCGCAATTATCCTCGCTGCCGGCGAGGGCACCCGCATGAAGTCGAACCACTGCAAGGTTTCGCACAAGATCCTGGGCAAGCCCATGGTTCAGTGGATCGTCGATGCCACCATCAAGGCTGGCTGCAGCCGTGTCGTGGTCGTCATCGGCAGCCACGCCGACGAGATGCGCGCCCTCATCGACGGCGCCTACGCCAACAGCGCCACCAAGGTCGAGTGCGTCGAGCAGACCGAGCGCCTGGGCACCGGCCACGCCGTAAAGGTCGCGCTCGAGGCCTGCGGCATCGCTGAGGGCCCGGTCGTCGTGCTCAACGGCGACCTGCCGCTCATCACCGCCGACACCGTCGCCAAGTTCGCGCAGACCGTCGCCACCGGCGAGCTCGCCTGCACCGTCATGACCATGACCCCGCCCGACCCCTTCGGCTACGGCCGCATTCAGTTGGGCGCCGACGGCCAGATCGAGCGCATCATCGAGCAGAAGGACTGCACGCCCGAGCAGGCCGCCACGCTGCTGGAGTGTAACGCCGGCTGCTACGCCTTCGACGGCGCGCAGCTCGCTGCCCACATTAACGAGATCGGCAACGACAACGCGCAGTCCGAGTACTACCTGCCCGACATGCTCGAGATCCTCAAAAGCCACGGCCAGGCGGTCTCCATCTTCCACTGCGACGACTACCGCGACGGTCTGGGAGTCAACAGCCGCATCCAGCTTGCGCAGCTCACCGCTATCGCGCGTGACCGCATCAACGAGCACTGGATGGCCGAGGGCGTCACGTTCATCGATCCCACGCAGGCTTGGATCGGCCCCGATGCCACCATCGGCCGCGACACCATCGTGTGGCCGCAGACGCACCTGATCGGCCACGTCACCGTGGGCGAGGAGTGCCAGCTCGGCCCCAACAGCCGCCTCACCGACACCACCGTCGGCAGCGGTTGCGTCATCGATGAGACCATCGCCATCGAGGCCGTCATCGAGAACGGCGTCGACTGCGGCCCGCGCGCCTACCTGCGCCCGGGCACCCACATGCTCGACGGTTCCAAGGCCGGCACGCACGTGGAGATCAAGAAGTCCACGATCGGCGAGGGCTCCAAGGTGCCGCATCTGTCCTACATCGGCGACACCACCATGGGCTCCGGCGTCAACGTTGGCGCGGGCTCCATCACCTGCAACTACGACGGCGTCCACAAGCACAAGACCGTTATTGGCAACGACGCCTTCATCGGCTCCGACACCATGATGGTCGCGCCCGCCCAGATCGGCGACGGCGCGCTCGTGGCCGCCGGCTCCGTCATCACCGAGCCGGTACCCGCCGACGCGCTCGGCCTGGGCCGTGCCCGTCAGGTAAATATTGAGGGCTGGGCCGCCGATTATCGCCGCCGTCTGCACGAGAGCGACGAGGTATAACGTTTTACCAAGCACAAAAGGAGCTGTTCCATGGGAGCGGCTCCTTTTTCTATCGTGACCTGCGCGACCGGATGAGTGGTCGGTTCGTGTCCGTTGACGGTAAAGACGTTATCAAGACTCGATAAACCCCGTCGCGCGGTTACAATGCAACAAGGCATCTATATGGCATTCGATGTATAAAGGAGAAGGGTAATGCCGATTAATGATCCCGAGAAGTCGGAGAATATGCGCAAGTCCATCCGCGTGTATTCCGGTTCCTCCAACCGTCCCCTCGCTCAGAAGATCGCTGAGTACCTTGGGGTCGAGCTTTCGGGCCTTACGCTTAAGCAGTTCGCCAACGGTGAGATCTACGCCCGCTACGACGAGACCGTCCGCGGCGCCGACGTCTTCCTGATTCAGTCCGTGGCCGGCGGCAACGTCAACGACATGCTCATGGAGCTGCTCATCGCCACCGACGCTGCCAAGCGCGCATCCGCCCGCTCCATCACCGCCGTTATCACCCACTACGGCTATGCCCGCCAGGACCGCAAGGCCGGCCCGCGCGAGCCTATCACCGCCCGCCTCGTCGCCAATCTGCTCGAGCGCGCCGGCGTTAACCGCATCATCACCCTCGACCTGCACCAGGGTCAGATCCAGGGCTTCTTCGATATCCCGGTTAACCACCTGTCCGCACTGCCGCTGTTTGGCCAGTACTACAACGACATGCACTTCGACACCGAGAACCTGGTCGTCGTCTCCCCCGATGTGGGTCGCGCCAAGGCCGCCAAGAAGCTGTCCGACATGCTCGGCTGCGACCTGGCCATCGCCCACAAGGGCCGTCCGCGCCACAACGCCGCCGAGGTCATGGGCATCATCGGTGACATCAAGGGCAAGACCTGCATCATCAACGACGACATGATCGACACCGCTGGCACCCTGTGCGCCAACGTCAAGGAGCTCAAGGCCATGGGCGCCGGCGACATCTACGTGTGCGCCACCCACGGCATCTTCTCCGGCCCGGCTATCGAGCGCCTCAACGACGCCCCCATCGTCGAGTGCGTCGTCACCGACGCCATCCCCGTTGAGGTCGGCGGCAAGATCAAGACCATCTCGGTCGCCGAGGAGTTCGCTCAGGCCATCTCCGCCGTTTACCACGAGGAGCCCGTCTCCACGCTCGTCGGCGGCGACTTCGCGCTGTAGTCTACTGCGCATCGCATCATCTTCGATGTTTTTAAAGGGTCGGAAGCACGCTTCCGACCCTTTTTCTATTCCTCGTCAACCTGCTCTGGACAGTTAGTTCAGATACGTATTTATTTAAAGCCCCAAAGGGCCGTTCGGAGCTTTCTGAGCTCCCCGGCGGACGCTATGCCGCCCAAAACTCATCGTTTTCGAGCATTACCGCTGCACATTTACCCTCAAATCGTCCTCGAGGGCCCTTAGAAACGCCTCGAACGCGCGATGCCTTATACGTATCTGAACTAACTGTCCAGCAGTTGTCGTCAACCCTCGCGGAAGAGCTCGATTTCCCGCAATCCCCTCAACCAATTCCTCCGACTTCATAACACCCAGCCGTTCATGGCACACAACACCCCACTGAGCGAAAAGAACGACGCGGCGACCGCGTTTCGCCAACGGCTTAGTACCTTGTAGTTATGACGACCGTGATTTCACATCTCTCCGCCCTCCGCGCGATTCGCCGCGCACGACGGGCTTACTCTGCGCTTCCGTGGGACTCCATCGACGTCGGACAGCAATCACAAGCTCTGGCTGGCTGCATCCCCAATAATGACGCCATAGACTTTGACGCGCTTTCGATGCTCGATGCCTGGAATGAAGACGATTCCGAACTGCTCGATCTTCTCGTTTCAAACGAAGACAACAGACGTCCCGACAAGCGACTTCTTCAGCATATTCTCTCTGCCCCGCTTCCCGAAGGGGCGATTATGCACATCGAGGCTGACATCTATACCACATCCCCTGCCATGACGGCGCTGCTGTGTTCCAAAAATGAATCGGTTGCCAAAACCTTAATGCTTCTCATGGAGCTGCTCGGAACGTATTCTCTTCCGCCCGAGGCAACCTACCCCATCGCCTATGACGACATCTGGCCCAAGGCCGACACCTTCGAAGCGACGAACGATCTCGATTGCCGGAGCGACCAGTCGGTGACCGAGCAGCAAAATGAAATCCGCTACGAACAGGCGCACTACAAATGCGAGCCAGCCACGACCATCGAGGAGCTCGAGGCGATCGCACGGTTCGCAAAAAGCAGCTCATATACCTCGTTTCGCACAGCCGTCAAACTTGCCCGACCCGGATCTGCACCCCCAGCCGAATCCCTAATGTTTGCTGTTCTCGGAGCGCCCATGCGCTTTGGCGGATTCGGGTGTTGCAGCCTGCCCATGGGCGGCCTGCTACTCAACTATCGAGTCGACTTCGACACCCTTGCGGTCAACATGTCCTCGGGCATCCCCTACGCCATCTGCGACTTATATTGCCCGGCAGCCGGTGTCGACAACGAATACAACGGAATTGGGCATGAGCTTCAAAACGCTCGCATCCACGATGGCAATCGAAATAATGGCCTCAAGGCAATGGGCATCCACGTCCTGGTTATCAATCGCGACCAAATGAAAGACCTTGTTGCACTCGAAGCCTTCGCCCAAACGATGCATCGACTCGCGGGAGTCCGATTCCGCTACCGTATCAAGGGCTATCGCAAGCGTCAGGCCGCTTGGCTCAACGCTCTGCGGGCCGGAATCGGCCTTGCACCGGTCTAAACGGCGAATCCCCCGTGCGCTGTCGAGCAGGGCTGGACAGTTAGTTCAGATACGTATAAATAGACACACTGAATTAGGCTATTTTGCAGTCATCTCTATACCATTCGTCCTATTTGAAGGCCGGGTAGACTTCAAAACAGCGTCATATGGACTAACTGGAGCACCAATACAGCGCCGCGGCATCGAATTAGACAATCCGGTGGCCCAAGCTTTATACGTATCTGAACTAACTGTCCACCTCGGCTTTCGACGGCCGCCCAAACGCACCCAAATAACCTCAATTGCCCACCATTTGACAGCAGCAACAGGGTCGCTCACCATAGCAGGCGACAAATCGACGAAAGGACAAACATGGCAGCTGCGCAGCCGCTTAAGATTCGCATGGTTGCCGGGCTTGGCAACCCGGGCGAGGAATATGCCGAGACCCGCCACAACGCCGGCTTTAAGGCAATCGACGAGCTGGCCCGTCAGGCCGGCGTCACGTACTGGAAAAACCAGGCCGGCGCCGAGGTCGCACTCATCAACATCAACGACCCCGAAGAAGAAGGCGGCAAGCGCCAGATTGTGCTGGTCAAGCCGCAGTCGTACATGAACACCTCGGGCGGCCCCATCTCCAAGCTCTGCCGCGAGTACAAGATCAAGGCCGAAGAGCTGCTCGTGATTCACGATGAGCTCGATATTCCCGCCGGCGACGTGCGCGTCAAGGTGGGCGGCGGCCATGCCGGTCACAACGGCCTGCGCTCCATCATCGACAAGATGGGCAGCCGCGACTTTAGCCGCATCCGCACCGGCATCGGCAACCCTCCCGGCAAGATGGCCGTTGCCGACTACGTGCTCAAGCAGCTGCGTGCCCGCGAGGCCGAGGACTTCCAGGACACCTGTGCCCGCGCCGCCGACGCCGCCGGCCTGGCGATCGTGCACGGCGTGGTCTATGCCCGCGACCACGTCAACGGCTCCGCCTCCGCCAACGGCAAGCACTAAACCTGCCATTTAGGGACAGGTTTGTTTTGACAGGTTTTATCTGCGGAAACGCCCCGGTTGCGGCATCGCAATAAACCCCGCGCCGCCATACATACACAGCATCCCAAAGGGGGCCGGTCTCACCGCAACGCGAGGCCGGCCCCCTTTGCCGTTTTGCCTGATAAAACCGACCAAAATAAACCCGTCCCTTTTTGGTAGGCCAGACGGGATAAACCGTTTTCCCACCTGCCGAAGAAACACGTAAACGGCATTGCCATGAGGGTATAATTTGCACCGTATGTCTGCACAACGCCTGTGCGCGTACGGTTTTATTCGGGCTACCGTCCATTTCCGTGGAGGCACGGTTCGGCAGCCCTAACAAGAGAGGGGTTCTATGTATAAGATCCTGGAGAAGACGCAGTTCTCGGAGAAGGTGTTCAAGTTCCGCATCGAGGCGCCTGCAATCGCCAAACATGCGCACGCTGGACAGTTCCTCATGGTTCGCGCCAACGAGACGGGCGAGCGCGTCCCGTTTACCCTGGCCGGCTGGAACGGTGACGAGGGCTGGGTCGAGTTCATCTTCATGGTGATCGGCAAGACCACCGAGATGCTGTCCACCTACGAGGCCGGCGAGTCGCTGCGCGACGTCGTGGGCCCGCTGGGCGTTCCCACCGAGATGGCCGAGGGCCCCTGCGCCGTCATTGGCGGCGGCGTCGGCCTGGCAATTGCCTTCCCGGTCGCCAAGCACCTGGTCGAGACCGGCCACGAGGTGCACGCCATCATGGGCGCCCGCACCAAGGACCTCCTGCTCATGGAGGACCAGTTCCGCGAGCTCCTCGACGAGGACCACATCCACATCACCACCGATGACGGTTCCTACGGCGAGCAGGGCGTTGTCACCGCTCCGCTGGAGCGCCTGCTGCAGGACAAGGCCGTGAGCCAGGTCTTCTGCGTCGGCCCCGTTCCGATGATGAAGTTCTCGACCCTCACCGCCCAGAAGTACGACACCCCCATCACCGCGTCGCTCAACCCCATCATGGTTGACGGCACCGGCATGTGCGGCTGCTGCCGCGTCGAGGTGGGCGGCGTGACCAAGTTCGCTTGCGTCGACGGCCCCGACTTCGATGCCACCCTGGTCGACTGGGATGACCTTCGTGCCCGCCAGGCCGCTTACCGTTCCGAAGAGGGCGAGTCCCTCAAGGCCTATGAGGAAAAGAGCTGCGCATGCCACTAGTTAACGGTCGTTTCGTTGCCGATATGAAGTCGCCCCGCACCCCCGATAACGAGGAGCCGGCTGCCGAGCGCGCCTGCGACTTCCGCCCCGTCGACAAGGGCTTCACCGAGGAGATGGCGCTGGCCGAGGCCGAGCGCTGCCTCAACTGCAAGAAGCCGTTCTGTGTTGAGGGCTGCCCCGTCAACATCAACATCCCCCGCTTTATCGAGCAGATCCGTGAGAAGGACTTTGGCGGCGCTCTCGACACCATCCGCGAGGACTCCATGCTTCCCGCCATCTGCGGCCGCGTCTGCCCGCAGGAGAACCAGTGCGAGGGCAAGTGCATCCGTGGTAAGAAGTCCGAGCCCGTGGCCATCGGCCAGCTCGAGCGCTTCCTTGGTGACCGCCCCGAGCTCGCCTCCACGCCCAAGATGGCCCCCAAGAACGGCAAGAAGGTCGCCGTCGTCGGCTCCGGCCCGTCCGGCATCACCTGCGCCGGCGAGCTCGCCCGTAACGGCTTCGACGTCACCGTCTTTGAGGCCTTCTTTACCGGCGGCGGCGTGCTGGTCTACGGCATCCCCGAGTTCCGTCTGCCCAAGGCAGTCGTCAAGCGCGAGATTGACGGCCTGGAGGACATGGGCGTCAAGTTTGAGTACAACTCTGTCGTGGGCAACATGGCCACGGCCGAGGAGCTGTTCGAGCAGGGCTTCGACGCCATCTACGTGGCGACCGGCGCTGGCCTGCCCAAGTTCCTCAACGTCCCCGGCGAGAACCTGCCCAACGTCTTCTTCGCCAACGAGTACCTCACCCGCGTTAACCTGATGAAGGCCAACAAGTTCCCCGAGTACGACACCCCCACCAAGCACGGCAAGAACGTCGTCGTCTTTGGTGGCGGCAACGTGGCTATGGACGCTGTCCGTACCGCCAAGCGCCTGGGCGCCGAGCACGCCATCATCGCCTACCGCCGTACTGAGGACGAGATGCCCTGCCGTCGCGCCGAGCTGCACCACGCTAAGGCCGAGGGCGTCGAGGTTCTGCCGCTCGTCTCCCCGCTCGAGTTTGTCGCTGGCGAGGACGGCTCCGTGTGCGCCGTCAAGGTCCAGAAGATGGAGCTCGGCGAGCCCGACGAGTCCGGCCGTCGTCGTCCGGTCGCCATCGAGGGCGCCATCGAGGAGATCCCCTGCGATGTCGCGATCTCGGCTATCGGCACCAACGCCAACCCCTTCGCTGCCAAGATCGGCGGCAAGATGGAGCTCAACAAGTGGGGCTACATCGTCGCCGACGAGGAGACCGGCCAGACCACCGATCCCCGCATCTGGGCCGGCGGCGACATCGTCACCGGTGCCGCTACGGTCATTCTGGCGATGGGCGCTGGCAAGAAGGCTGCCGCTTCCATCACCAAGAGCCTGCTGGGCGAGTAATCACCCGCAGCGCTAGCCATCAAACGGCAAAGTCCCCGTCGAGCACACGCCCGGCGGGGACTTTTTCTATGCCGGCAGCCCACCACCACGAAGGGGACAGGCACCTTTGTGGTGGTTTTGGACTTGGCCGGCTGGTTTGTCTCGATCTGTAACAAGTAGAGCCGTTTTGGGCGGTTAAATGTTACAGATCGAGATGTTCCGCATACCGGCTGCCCGTTTGTCTTGATCTGTAACATTTAGAGTCCGCTGAGACCCGTAGTTGTTACAGATTAAGACATTTCACTGGCACTTGTCGGTTTGTCTCAATCTGTAACAAGTAGACGGGCAAAACCACGTTAGATGTTACAGATTGAGATTTTGCTGAAGCCGAGGCCAGGAGCCGCCACCAAGACCTAGCGCTTGCGGCGCTTGGTCGCGGCGACACCGGCAGCGGCAATAGCGGCGCCGGCGATACCCAGGGCGGCGACCGTCAGCGCGGTGGCGTCACCTGTGTTGGCGAGCTTCGCGCCACCGGACTTCCCGCCGCTCTTACCCTTAGACTTCTCCGTCGTCACCGTGGTCGTGGTCGTGGTCGAGGTCGACCCACCTGCAGTGGTCCCGGCGGCATCAGCACCGCCACCCTGCTCGCCACCGCCAGGTGCCGGCTCCGGATCGGGCGTCGGCTCGGGCTGAGGCTCCGGCTTGGGCGTCACCTCATCACTCACCGTAATCGTAATGTTCAGGCGCTCGGAATACTCGCTGTACGACATGCCGGGGCGCTGCGCCGCAATGCGAATGTACATGTTTTCATCGAGCGTAATAGGCTCGATGTACTTTACACGGCCTTCGTCGCGGCAAGGACAGGTGTCATTGGCGGTGTACCAAATAGTCGAACCGTCCTCGGCCGAAAGCTCCAGCTTCGTACCCTTGGGCACCGTAATGTAGTTCTCCTTGGGTGACCATGCACCAAACGTCGTCGCACCAATCGTCGCCACCGGGCGCGCCGGACGCACGGCTTCGGCAGACACGCGAACGTCGACCTGCTTGGACAGCGCCGTGCCGTCCACCGCCGCCGTCAACGTCGTCAACCCGGGCAGAGCACCATGCAGCACAAACGTCGCCGCGCCGTCCTCGCCCGTCACAGCCTGGGTGACATCGACAGAACAAATAGCCGAGGACTCCAGCCCAATACCAACCCTGGCGCCCGCAAACGGCTTGCCGTCCTTGTCGGTCACGTGTGCCACCAGCTCAAAGTCGCCGCCCTCGAGCATGGTCACCGCCTGCTCCACGTTCAGCTTGAGCTTATCGGCGCGCACGCCCACGGCAAGCTCGCCGCTCGCCCAGGCAGGCATTGCCGTGCCGGCATAGCTGCGAGCACCATCGAGCTCAAATGCAACCGTCGAGCCCGACTCGCGCGCATCGGCATAGCGAATACGTAGCACGCGCGACAGCGACTTGCCGTCAGGGCTCTCCTGCGCATCGAGCCACTTATATGTCACATCGCCCAAACCCTGCGCATTCAGCACAGCAACAGCATCATCGCTCGCATCCATATACTGCGTAAACTCGATCTCGACGCAATCGGTATAGGCATGAGCCGACGCTACCTCGGGAGCCGAAGTCGACACCAACCCGATGTTCACCTCGGTCTGAATCGGCGGCACGCGCAACCAGGCCGAACGTGCTTCCTCGTAACCGTCCTTGGTCACGCGCACCTGATACCAGCCGGTCGGCGTATTCCAGTTGTAAGCACCGTCCGCACCCGTCGCGAGCGGATTGGTCTGCTCATACTCCTCGGCGTCCCAGCGCACGGCATTGGTGCCGGCCGCGTCGTCAGCGCTCCACAGCTCAACCGTCGCGCCTTCCACCGTGTTAGACAGCAGGCCCTCGTACACCACGCCCGCGGGATCGGGCGCCGCCTTGGCGGCCACGTTGCGATAGCGCGCCTCAAAGATCGACTGCATCTTCTCGTCCGAGATCAAACCGTCCTTGTTGGCCTGATAGACCTCGGCATCGGTCAGCTCGCCCCAGTTGACCGTAATGCGGTTCTGGCACGCGCGCTCAACCTGCTCGCAAGCAATGTCGTAAGCGCACTCGGCATTGGTCAGCTTAATCGCGCGCTCCGAGCCCACGCTCGTCGAGGCCGCATCGTAGGCAGCGCCCACCACGGTACCCGCCGAACCGGCCGTCAGCACGCCGGCAATCGTCATAATGGAGCCCACTGCCACATCGGTGCTGTCATGGCAGAGCTGACGATACAGCAGGTCCTCAAACGCGCGAGCCTTCTCCATGGCATCGCGCAGCGCGTAAATGCACTTCCAGTCGTCCTCGGTCTTCTCGGGCTTGGCCAGCAAATGAACATGCTGCAGCTCGTAGCCCTCGCGCTCGCCCTTCACCTTTTTCATGCGGACGTTCACGTTCTCCCAGTTCTTGCTGGCATCGTTCACGCCGTAAATGCCGGTAAAGATGCCGATGCCCTGGGTCGCCGCGGGAAACGCCTGTCCGGCCGCCTTCCACGCATCGGTCTTAAAGACTTGCCCGAACATCTCGCACTCGATCTTATAGCTCTTGAGCGAACGAATCGTGCGGATGAGCTTCATATGGGCACTCACGTCGCCGTTGAGTTTCCAGGCCATGAGCCACCCGCGCACCTTGGAGTTGTTGAGGCTATGGACCACGTTCCAGTTGTCGTACAGGTTGTCCAAAATGTCGCACTGCATGGCGATCGAATTAAACAGCAGCGCCTGGTTCTTGTTGTTATTGGAGTTCTCGATAAACTCCGACTCGATATAGGCCGTCTGCTCGCCATCGGGCGCGGCAACCTTAAAGCCCTTGACGGTGTCGTCGTCGGCTGCCTTGTAGCTCAGCGAGCTGCCAAGCGCCTGGCCCAGGTCGCTAAACCCGCTTGTCGATTGACCCTTATACTCGCTGGCCTTAATGCCCGCGCATTTGTTGAGCGCCGCAGCAGTTGCGTCATTCCAGCTTCCGTATTGGTTGAGTTGACCAATACCCATCGATTGGCCCACCAGGTCCTCGGCCTGCTGCGTAATAAACTCCGCTCGCGACGCATGGTCGACGAGCTCCTTGATGGCGGCCGCATCGGCAGCGTTTGAACCCTGGGCGGCAGCGAGCTCCTGGTACCAATCCTCGCCGGTACCGTAAGCGTCCTCAAAGATCATCTTGTCCACATTGACGCCGTAGCTGTCGCCCTGCTGGGTCAGCAGTGCCGACGAGCCACCGACGGCAGCCTTCAGCTCAGCCGCAAACTGCGCAGCCTCGCCATCCGTCCCATCCTCGCCCTCGCCGTTACGGGCAGCGGCAGCGCGGCGAACCTTGCGAGCACTACCGCCCTCGGACTCCTCGTCCTTACCGTCCTTGTCCTCCTCGGCAAACGCATCGGCGACCATCTGGTCAATCGCATCGTTAAACGCCTGGTCAACGTCGTTAAACGAGTTATCCATCATGTACTCGTGCCACTGCTGCACTGCATTCGAGAACTCCTGCTGGCGCTCCTCGGCCGCCGCAGAGTGCTTTTTGGCCGAAGCGTTGGCGTCAAAACTCAGCATGGTCATAAGCTGAGCATTGGAGATACGGTAGGTCTGCGGCATAAAGATCTGCTCAAAGTTGCCGCAGTTCACATAGGTCGAATCATTCGCCTTGTTGAACTCGTCAAGCAGTTTAAGGTAGCCCTCGTCCACGTACTCGGCCGCATAGCGCACGCGGGTGCCCTCGCGCGACTTTTGGCTCAAGGGAATCGTCACGGTCTTGCCGTCCACGCAGTCCACGTACAGGTCGAGTGTGTCGGCGGCCTCTTCGTTTCCCACCTCGAGCGTAATATCGAACGTCCAGTAGGCGTTCTTCTTTTGCGGCAGATGATGGAAGGTCCACAGGCTCTTGCCGGTATCCTTGCCGTCCTTGACGAGGTTTTGCGTACCGCCACGATACGTCACGTCAAAGTTCCAGACCGAAGCGCCCGGAACATAGCGCACATAATTGCGGGCCGTCACATCGGCGGCGGCTGCGGCGGCATCGGTCGAGCCCACGCGCGCCTCAAGCGTTACGCGCTCGGCGGCAAGCGTATCCTGGGGCAGGTCGTATTCGATCTTGGCGCGGCCGAGTTTGTTGGTCTTGCCAGTGTACTTTGCGGCCGAGGCGCCCGAGCCCACGGTAAGCTGCACGCTTTTGCCGGGAGCCGCATACACGTAGGCCACGTTGCCCAACAGGCTGTGAACATTCGTGTTATCGACCTCGATGCGCGAGGTGCTAACCTCGAGCGTCGTGCTCCCCAGCGGCAACGTCACCTCGCCCAGCGTGATAAGCGGCGAGATGGCGTATGTGCCCGCGGCCTTGGGCTTAAAGCGCACGAACACATCGGCACCCGCGCCCTTCTTCATATTGAGAACGAGGTTGTCGCCTTCCCAGGTCGTGTCGATCCACCCGCCATCGGCGCTGTCCCCAGCATCACGAAATCCAGCAGACACGTCCTCGACCGCATCCTTTGCCAGCGGAATCTCGATCTTTGCCGGTTGGCTATCTTTGAGCTCATAGTGAATGCGCAGCTCGGTCTCCACGCCGGCAACTGCGGGCGACTCGGTAATAACCGAGCCCGCCGTCAGCCCGCGCTCGGCACGATAACTCTCCACATCAAACGTCGGTACGTCGAGTGCCACGTCGAGCCGCTTGCCGTCCTCAATCTTCACCTCTTGCTGCGCGATATGTTTGCCCACAGTCAGGCCCAAACGGCTAAACGTGGAATAGCTTGTCGCCTGAATGTCATAGCTCGTCTTATTAAAGGCGACGATGGTGTAGGGGCCGGCCTTAAGGCGCGGCGTATCGGCCTTCATGATGGGAGTGGTGCCATCGTCTTCGTAACCCGTCAGATAGGTGACGCCGTCGGCGACCAGCTTGCCGTCGGATTTGCGGAACACCAGCACGCGGTTGGCGCCCTGGTAGTCGCCCTTGGTCGTGACCGTCGCTGCGCCCCAGGGCTTCAAGTCAATATCGACCTTGCCGGCAGAAGGCCTCACCGTTACCGTCGCCCCGCCCAGCTTAAGGCTGTCCTTGGGTTTGAGCGAAATCTCCAGCTCCTGGTCCGCATCGGCGATTGCCTGCGACACCACGAGCACCGCACCCTGGATGCGATAGTCGTTTTCCTTGCCGTCCTTGGCGGGCTCGAGCGTCTTGCCGTCGACCTTCACCGTCAGGTCAATGTCGTCGAGGCTGCCCAGCGCAATGCGCTCGGTCTTATCCTGGCCCGCGACCGGCTCAAGATAGCCCACGTTGAGCTCAATCGCGCACGAGGCCGGAATCTTAGTAAAGTCCTCGACCTTGATCTCTCCGATATTCCATGTGCCTGTCATTTGGTCACCCGGACACGCCAGCACCATGTCGTAATAGCCGTCGAACGAAATGCGCAGCGTGGCCGCCGTCTTGGAGAGCGCGTCGACCGTAAAGCTGCCGTCGTCGCCAACCGTCAACGGCGTGGACTGCCCCGCCTGCACAAGCACGGCAGTCGCGCCCTGGGGAAGTTTGCCCGTGATCTGGGCCGCCTCGCCCATCCACTCAAAGGTATAGGCAGGCTTCGAGGAATCGGCGGAATCCTTGCGATCGGCCACGGCATCGGCAAGTTTCTTGACCATCGAGGGGTTGCCCGCCGAGTCGGTTGCGTAGGCATAGATGGTCTGACCCTCGCCAAAGGGAATCGCGTACGTTACGCCATCGATTGTCACGCGATCATTATAGTCGCCCGGATAGCCCGCCTCACCAAACTGAAGATCGGGATTCATCACACGCAGAGTGACGGCGTTATGGTTTGTCTCGCTCCCGCCACCGACGGTGCTTGAATAGCGCGTGTTCTCAAAAGCCCACCACTCTATCTTTTCCACGCTTCTGGGCAGCACGATCTCTTTGCCGGCGATCGCGGGATCAAGAGATGAAAACGCGCTGCTGCCGATATATTTGACGCCGTCGCCAATCGTCACCGACGACACATGCGAGCACCCATTAAAGGCTTGGCGCTCAATCCGCTCCACCGTGCCCGGCACGTCAATCTGCGTAAAGGTGAGTACCGTTGTGTCCGAGACATAGAACTGCGGCACGCCGCAATTGGCAAAGGCGCGGTAGTCGATAGTCTTCACCGAAGGCGGCAGCGTTGCCACCACGTTGTCATCGAGCTGCTCGCAGCCCTCAAAGGCCTGCTCGGGAATTGTGGTGAAAGCGGCGTTGTTGGGCCAGCTTACCGTTTGGAGCGTCTTGCTGTCGGTAAATGCATTCCAGCCCAACTCTTCGACCGAATCGGGCAGTGCGATTTCCTTGATACTGCTGCCTCCCAGTCCGCCCACGGTGCGGACGTGCGAATCGGAGGCGAACGTGATTGACGTAAGCGCGGCGTTTCCCATACCCGTAAGGCTCACGACATTTTTGCCGTCGATGGTCGCGGGCACTTCCAGCGTGGTGATGCCCGAGTCGCCATATGCGATCGATATCTCGTTCGTAAGGCTATCGATCGAGAAGTAGTACTGCGCGGGGGTCTGCTCGCCGGCCACGTAGCCATCGTCGCCTTCAGCCTTGACGCCCGTGGCACCCTTCGAAGTTGCCCAGAGCTCAAGTTCCTCGCTCCAAGTTGCCTCGGCGCCTTGGCTTTCCTCCTGGACCTGTTGCTCGGCGAGCTCCTTGCCCGCAACCAGGTCAGTTGCAAGCGTGCCCACGGGTGAGCTCTCGGTCTGTCCCGCACCCGTCAGTCCCGCCGCCGATGCGATCTCGGAAACCGGGGGCGTCGGGGCATCGCCGGCATCGAGCGCCACGGGGTCAGCGGCGTTGGTATCAGTCGCGGTGCCGGCGGCATCGGACAAGGCAGCATCGTCTGCTTGGTCGACATCCGTCTGCACAAAGGTGCTATCGGTGGTGAGCGCCTCGGCAAAAGCGCCTACGGGCAACGAACCCGTCACCATGGTGAGGGTCACCGTGGCAACCGCCAGCCGGCGACAAAGCGCTCGAGCAATAGTCCACCTCATGGTCGTTCCTTTCCTGCAAGCCAAAAGTCATCCAGCGTAATCGTTGTCCAAAAACAAAGCGAACGGTAGGTTCATATATACGAACCTACCGTTCTGCCTGCGCAAACCACCACAAAGGGGACAGGCACCTTTGTGGTGGTTTTGGATGTTACGTCCGGCAAACCGGACCGAATTAACGGACTAGCGCTTGCGGCGCTTGGTCGCGGCGACGCCGGCAGCGGCAACGGTTGCGCCGGCGATACCCAGGGCGGCGACCGTCATTGCGGTGGTATCGCCCGTGGCAACCAGGGCAGCGTCGGACTTCGCAGCCGGCGTGGTTTTCTCAACCGTCTTGGTCACCGTGGTGGTCGTGGCCGACTTGGTCTCGGGCTTAACCTCAGTTTTGGTCTCGGGCTTCGTCTCGGGCTTTGTCTCAGGCTTAACCTCGGGCTGCGGCGCCGGCTTCTCGGGATCGACCGGGGCCGGCGTGGCCTCGGGCGTAAACATCAGATCGGTGCTCAACCACAGGGTTTCAATCCTTCCGGTCTCGGGATCAATCACACTTGCCTCGTCCGCCCGATAGCCACACTCCACGCCATTAATCTTCAGCTTGGTATTGGGCGTAAAGTAAAACCCGCGCGCCGGCTTAAAGTACAGACCGTAACGATAAGTCACGCTAGGCTTAAAGGCATCGATATGGTTGGTAATGTTCTGGTCCCAAAACTCGACGGAATTTACTTCGCTGCCATCGCTACCTGTCCAAAACTCGCACTGGAGAATGGAGTCCGAGTCTGCCGGCGTGCCCGCCGTAAAGACCGGTCTGTCGCCCGCCTTAAAGGTGGTCGTGGCGCCGTTGATCTCGATAACGTCGATGGCCCGCCACTCGTCAATCGGAGCCTCGCACAGCATGTTCGCCGCATTGGGCGCAAACACACCATCGACGGTCTTGACGGTATTGCTCGCCCATTGACCGTTAACGTTCACGTCGTAGACTTCGGCAAGCGTATTGTTGCCCTTGAGCCTCAGCTCAACAGAGTACATGTAGAACTTGCCCTCTTCGAAGTGCTCGATCTTCCTCATGCCTGGCGTGTACTTTGCGGGGTCGGAATACCAGAAGGCAACGGGCGTGAGCTCCGCAGGGTCGCTGCCGTCCATCTCCTCCCAGCACTCGTAGGCGATCTCGTACTTGTCGGCATCGGCGGCGGGAATCTTCGCGGTCGCACGCGGGGCCTCGCCGGGGGCGTAGTCGGTTTTCACATCGTTGACGTTTAGATTCTCAAGAGCTTCGTTTTCCGACGAAGCAGGCATCGTAATTGTTTTAATAGCAGGGACATACAGGAATTCTCCGCTTAGACTCGACTTTACGGTTTCCCCGTTTACGGCAACAACGGTTTCGTCACTGAAGGAATATCCGTCTTTTGACTTCAGCATAAGAGAATACACGTACTCTTTCCCGCTTTTAAACTTTGTAATAGTCGGCAGGGAACCATGTGAGCCGTTATCGGAATACCAGGCAGCAACGGGTTCGTTGTTTTCAAATTCCTGCCAGCATTCATAAGCGATTTCGTATTTATCTGCATCGTAGTCAGGGACACCTGCCGTCGCCTGCGGACCAGTATCCAGCTGCCAATTGAAGTTCGTATTCTGAACATTGGCAAAGGAGATGGATTCCGATTCTGATTCCGCTGCCGGGATAACAAGGCATGCCCTCTCGTAGACATGGGTGCGGGTGTAGTAGTCATCCCGGATCTCGTTAACAGTGTCTTTCCCGGTCGCCTCGGCGCCTCCTTTAAAGGCATCGTCCGGATCACCGATGATGATAGTCCCGGGCTCTGTACCCACATACGTAAGCTTGGATCCATCATAGGTGGTCGTCATCTTGGACTTATTCTCCTTGTACTCCGTAAAGTACTTCTGCTCCTCCTTCTGTCTCTGAATCTTGCTGATATCCAGGGTAAGCGTTGTTTTATTGCTCGCACTGTCATACGCCGCATGGACGATCAAGTCCCCCAGGCCGATAAAAGTCAAAGCGCTACCATCGAGAGCAGACTGGTCTCCATCTACAAGGGCAATCCCCTTCACATACTCAATCGTTTCTTCTTTCTTGATGTCGGTGTAATTGTTCCGCACCGTCGTATTGACCCTAACGCCGCTGCCGCCAGCAACGTCGGTCACACCGCAGGGCATGATGGCTTCATTCGCCGGCGTGGCGGCGTTGTCGCTGGGAGTATTTTGTTCAGCGGTTGCCGCATCGTTGGATTCATCGGTGGCGCCAGTCGGGGCCGTCTGCTGAGGCTCAGCGGTGGCTTGTGTCGCCGGAGCAGCATCGGTTGCAGGCGCGGCCGAAGCGGCTGGTGCGGTCGTTGCAGCCGTATCCTCCGCAACCGTCGGCGTCGCCGGAGCCGCCGCGACCTCACCAGCCGCGGCGGCAGGATCGGCACGCTCGGACGCAAGCGCCAGGCTCGGCAGTAACAGCTGACCGACCATGAGTGCGCACGCGCCGACGCTGGCAATCCTCACGCCCACGCAACGCCAAGTTCCATGGATGAGCGAGCAAGTGCGCTCGCGCTGGGTCTGTTTATCAAAGTGGCGTCCGTTCATAAGGGCCTCCTTGGTCGATACGCCATACCACCACAAAGGTGCCTGTCCCCTTTGTGGTGGTTTTCCTAGTCTCACCATGCGTCAAGTGCTCCCATGCGCCTAGGTTCGTAGATGCGAACCCTGTGAGTATCTGCGGTTTGATTCAGAATGGTTTCCTTATCGCCACGCTCGTCCCAAGGACGCTACAATCGGGGACACGATTATTTCGTCCATCCAAAGGACCATCCTTGAACCTGAGCAAGCAAAAAACCAACGCACTTCTGGCACTCGCGCTCTTCACCTTCGCCTTCCTTGCCGCCGAGTTTCGCTTCGATATCAATGTCGGACTACTCGCCGGTGCCGAGCGTGTTGTGCTCGCACAGGGCTTTATTCTGGGCGCCAGCGTCATCGGCTTTATCGGATACGCGCCGCTGCTGTCCCTCGCCCAGCGCAAAGGCCAGCCCAAGGCAATCACCACCGCCGCTGTCCCTATCGCCATTATGGGCTTGGCCCAGATTCAATTTCCCACAGGCCCGTTTGCACTCGAGATTCTGGGCTGCGTAGCATTCCTTGGGCTCGGTCTGCTGGGCGCCGCGGCGCATCACGCCTTTGCGCAGGCGTTCCAAGACGACCCCAAACTCGCCACCGGAGCGGGAGCGGCCTATGCCGCAGGCATCCTAATGCAGTTCGCCACCAACCTGATCGATTGCGGTGGCATCGTCGAGCTCATCATTCTTGGCGCGGCAACAATTGTCATCGCCGCCCTCAACGCCGCTCCCCAAAAGGCCGCCAAGAGCTCCGGCGACCTCGCCAATCCCTTTATCGAGCCCTCACACGTCCTCGCCAAGCAGGCGTGCTGGAGTATCGCGCTCGTCATGATCTTGGCCTGCCTGTTCTCGACGCTCGATAACGTGGTCACGTTCTCCAACGCCCATGGAACCATCGCCGTGCAGACCTGGCCGCGCCTCTTTTTGGCTGCGAGCGGTCTTATCGCCGGCCTTGTCTTTGACCTTGCCGAGCGCCGCTACATGGGTCTGGTCATGCTTGGCGTCACGGTACTCTCCACCATTTCAATCTTGGCTGTAGAAGCCGGAGCCGACCCCAACCTGGGGCTTATCGTCTTCTACCTGAGCTCGGGCTTTTTCGTCACCTTCTTTACTGCCACGTTTACGCAGCTGGCACCGCGCATGCACGCGCCGGCACTCTGGGCCGGCATGGGCCGCGCCGCCAACAACGTTTGCGCGTTCACCACGTCGGGCATCTCGCTGGCGCTGGTTACCTCGGGCAATGTCGCCCTTATCATGATCGATGCAGTTGTGCTGCTCGTGGCGGCCAGCGTAGCGTTCGTAGCCGCCGGCCTATTCCGCCTGCCCCAAACCGAGCAGGAGCGCGAACATCAACAGCTTGCCGAGGAAGCACTCGCCGCACCCTCCATCGAGGAACAGCGTCAGGTCTTCATCGCCAATCACGCTCTCACCCCGCGCGAAGTCGACGTGCTGGTTGCCGTGACCCAAGACGAGCGTCCGCTCAAACAGATCGCCGAGGAACTCGGCATCTCGATGCGCATGGTGCAGCGCCACCTGAGCTCCATCTACCAAAAGACCGACACGCAAACGCGCGCCGGCCTCACCAAAGCCTTCCCCTCCGCCTAAAAAAACCACCACAAAGGTGCCTGGCCCCTTTGCGGTGGTTTTCAATAGCAGCGGTTTACTCTGCCAGTTTGTCTCAATCTGTAACATCTAGGCCCTTAAAAGTAGGCTAACTGTTACAGATTGAGATTATTCCGCTCGGCTCCGCACTTTATCTAAATCTGTAACAGATAGAGACGATTTAGTCGCCCAGATGTTACAGATCGAGACAGTAAAGGAAACTAAGCGGTGCCCGCCCTTGAGTATTTTGAGCACCCTTGAGTTCTTTGAGCATCTTTGAGTTGCTTGAGCATCCTTGAGTTCTTTGAGTGAACGACCATCAGCAGCGTCGGTTGCCCTCCTCGACTTAAAACAAAAACCACCACAAAGGTGCCTGTCCCCTTTGTGGTGGTTTTGGAGTCTAGCCTTCGAGCTGAGCTACTTTGTAGCGGTAGGCTGCGGCGATGACGTCCTTGCAGCCCTCGCGGCCCAGCTTGGCACGGTTGACGACGATGTCCTTGCCGCTCGTCATCTTCCACTTGCCGGCGCTGTAGCGCTTGTAGAACGCCTCACGCGCCTTCTGCTGCTGCTTGACCAGCTTGGCGCCCTTCTTTTTGTTGAGGCCACGCTTCTTGCGAACGATCTCGACGCGGTCCTCAAAGGGGGCGGTCACCAGCACGGCAATGTGGTTGGGGTTATTGCGCAGCAGGTAATCGGACAGGCGACCCTCGATAATGCAGCTCTCGGTCTCGCCCAGGTCCAAAATCACCTGGCTCATCTTTTGGAACAGCCTGTCCGAGTACGAACGGGCATCGTAACGGTCGGGCAGAAACGCCATGTTCTCCACGGCCAGGCGCTCGTCGTAGGCCGCCATCTTATCGAGCGATTCGCCCGCACGCAGCGACGCGCGCACCAGCAGCTCGTTGTCGTACAGCGGAATCCCCAGCTCATTGGCGAGGATACGGCCAATCTCGTGGCCCTCGGCACCAAAGTCACGCGCGATGGTAATGACCACGGGGTTCTTCTTGTTCACCAGATCGCTCATCGCGATTCCTTTCTCTATGTGACAAAGGGACTGTCCCTTTGTCACATTCTACGCTGCCACCACTCGCCTCTGATACGCTCTCACCAGCAGCGAGATGCCAAAGTTGAGGATAAAGTACATCGCGAAGGTAAAGCCGTACAGGGCAAGCACCTGGGAAAGTTCCGATGTCTGCGCCATAACGACCTTGGTGGAGTACATAAACTCCGCCACATTGATGCCCGCAAGATACGAGGAGTCCTTAATCACCGTCGTGCACTGGCTAAAGAGCGCCGGGATGATGGTCTTAAACGTCTGCGGCAGAATGATCATGCGCATCGTCGCGAAGAAGCCAAAGCCCTGGCTCTGCGCCGCCTCAAACTGGCTCTTGGGAATCGAGTTAAAGCCGCCACGAATGATCTCGGCCATGACCGCCGAGGTAAAGATCGTAAAGGCCAAGACCGAGATCGCCACGTCGTCGCCCTTGACGGTGAAGTAGATAAACAGGATCCACAGCAGGTTCGGCGTGCAGCGGAACAGCTCGATATAGGCACTCACCAAAATCGAAAACGGGCGCAGCTTGCCACGGCAGTACTGCTTGATCATCGCGAGCACGGTGCCGAGGATGATGGAGAAGATGATGGCAAAGAACGAAATCTCGAGCGTCTTTGCAAAGCCGAGCATGATAAAGCTCAGGTTATCGGCGTTGAAAATCTGCATCGCCTACGCCTCCTTTGCGGCAACATCGGTCACGCCGGGGATCACCTTGGCGCGGGGACGGAGCTTAGAACGGCGCTCGAGCCACTGGACGAGCAGCGCCAGCGGGAAGCAGATGATAAAGTACATCGCGCATGCCAGGATATATCCCTGCAGGTAGCCATAGGTCGAGACAAAACCATCGGCGTTGTACATGAGGTCGCCGCCGGCGATAAGCGCAAGCACCGATGTGTTCTTGACCAGGTTGAGCGCCTGGTTGCACAGCGGAGGCAGGATAACCTTAAACGTCTGCGGCAGAATGATGTAGCGATACGCCTGAACGCGGCTAAAGCCCTGCGAGAGCGCCGCCTCCATCTGGCCGCGCGGAACAGCCTCGATACCCGTACGGATAACCTCGGACACGTAGGCGGCGTGATACAGGCCGACACCTAAAAAGCCGAGCGCAAACGAGGAGATGCGTACGGGGTTGTCCGCCCCCGTAATGGCCTGAAGCAGCTGAGGGCCCGCCATGTACATAAAGAACACCTGAACGGGCAGCGGCGTGTTCTGGTAGAACTCAACGTACACGCGGCTAATCGCGCGCAGCACGCGGGAGCGCGTGGTAGAAAACACACCCAGCAGCGTGCCCAGAATCAGCGAGAGCGCCAAGCCGGCAACCACGACCTGCAGCGTGACGAAAAAGCCATCCCAAAAGCTATCCATCTCGCTAAAGGTCATCTGCCATCGCATGGGATCGAGGAGTCCATCGAGCATGACGAGCGTTCCTTCCTATCTTTCCTAACAAATCGCCCGGACGCACGGGCATCCGGGCGATATACGGCCATCGCAAGCGCCCATCGCGCTGATCACGATGGCAATGAGCTTACGTTAGAGCAGGTCCCACTTGGTGTATTCCTCGTCAAGCCAGCCATCCTCTTTGAGCTTCTTGACGGTATCATCGACGGTCTTGGACAGGTCGCTGTCCTTCTTGGTGGCCACGCCGTAATCCTGGGCACCAAACTCAACATCGGGCTCGAGGAGCTCGCAGTCGTCGGTGGTGTAGCCCTTGAGCGTGGAGCGGTCCATGGCGAAGGCGTCGATGTTGCCGGCGTCCAGGGCGCTCTTGATGGACGGGTAGTCCGGGAACTCCTTGAACTCGGGCGTGGCATCGGCGTTCTGATCCTTGAGCATCTGAAGCACCAGGTCCTTGGTGGTGGAACCCTGGGAGACGCCGATGATCTTGCCGTCGAGGTCGGCCATCTTGGTCATACCGGACTTCTTCTTGATCAGGATACCGACGTGATCGGTGCGGTACGGGGTCGAGAAGTCCCAGCTCTTCTTGCGCTCGTCGGTGATGGTGTAAGTAGCGGCGATGATGTCGAGCTGGTCGTTGTCGATCAGCGGGCCACGGGTCTTGGGCGTAACGTCGGTGAACTCGCAGAGCTCCTTCTCGACGGCCTCGTCATACGAGACGCCCAGGACGGCAGCGGCGATCTGATAGCACAGGTCGATCTCGAGGCCCTCATACTTCTTGGTCTTGGTGTCGAGATAGCCGTAGCCGATAACGTCCTTCTTGACGCCGCACTTGAGCTTACCGCGGTCCTTGATGGCGGCGAGCTTGGAGTCGCTGCTGCCGCTGGCGGAACCGGACTTGCTATCGCTGCTCGAACCGCAGCCGGAGAGCGTGCCCATGCTGGCAACGCTCAGGATGCCCATACCGGCTACCTGCAAAAACTGACGACGAGACATATCCATTATTGGTACCCCTTCCACGTGATACGCATTGCAAGGCGACGCAGCCGCCGTGCTGCCGAACCCTTTCGGCATATCTCGATGCGGTGAGCCGCACGCGAAATCAAAAACAAATAAACGGACGAGTAATTAGTGGAGAATCTTGGACAGGAAGTCGCGGCAACGCGGATTCTCCGGATTCTCGAAGAAGTGATCGGGTGTGCCCTCCTCCAGGATCTGACCGTCGTCCATAAACACGACGCGGTCGGCCACCTGGCGCGCAAAGCCCATCTCGTGGGTGACGCAGATCATGGTGATGTTCTCCTGCGCGAGCTCGACCATAACGTCGAGCACCTCCTGGACCATCTCGGGGTCGAGTGCGGAGGTCGGCTCGTCAAAGAGGATGATGGGCTGCTTGGTGCACAGGGCGCGAGCGATGGCCACACGCTGCTGCTGACCGCCCGAGAGGTTCTGCGGATACTCGCCGGCCTTCTGGGCGAGGCCGACGCGCTCGAGCGCGGCCATGGCCGTCTTGGTCGCCTCTTCCTTGCTCTTCTTCTGCAGCTTGATGGGAGCAAGCGTGAGGTTGCCGAGCACCGTCATGTTGGGATAGAGGTTGAACTGCTGGAACACCATGGAGCTGTACTTGCGGGCCATCTCCAGGTGGTTCTTCTTGGTGAGCGGCGTGCCGTCGATGATGACCTCGCCCGACGTGGGCTCCTCGAGGTAATCGACGCAGCGGATGAGGGTCGACTTGCCCGAGCCCGACGGCCCGATGATGACGACCTTCTCGCCAGCCTTGACGGTAAGGTCGATGTCCTTCAGAACGTGCAGGTCTCCGAAGTATTTGTTAAGTCCTTTGATCTGAATCATGTCGGACATGAACGAGTTCCTTCCTAATCTGCCCTAAAACCGGGGCACTTGCGCCCCGAGTCGCTGTAAGCTCTTTTGGGTTTCTCATAATACCGTTTGCATAAACGAGTCGGCCTCAAAACGCCCTGTTGAACCCGTTTAGAAACCCGAATGTTACAAACGAGATACGCAAACGCCACCTTTTATGCGATGGTGCGGCACGAAATTCGAGTACCCAGCTAAAAATATCCAATACTCGCTATCCAAACAACTCATTGGGGACAGACTTAAATGAGTACCTGCTCATTGGGTACTCATTTAAGTCTGCCCCCAATGAGTGAGCATCAGACACAAAAAGGGGCGCGACCACAATGGTCACGCCCCTCAACATCTGCTATGCGTCGGTCAGCCCTTAGGCAAGCTTGCCGCCGACGATCTTGGCTGCGGCAGGCTTATCGAAGTTGCCGCCCGTGGCCTTGCCGAGTGCTCCCATGACCTGGCCCATCTGCTTCTTGGAGGTCGCGCCCAGCTCGGCGATAACCTGCTCGATCAGGGCCTCGAGCTCCTCGCCCGAAACCTGCGCGGGCAGCAGGCTCTCCAGAATCTTGACCTGCTCGGTCAGGTTGTCGGTACGCTCCTGGTCGGTGCCGGCCTTAATGGACATCTCCAGCGTTTCGCTCGTCTGCTTAATCAGACGCTTGATCATGCTGTTGACGTCTTCCTCGGTCACATCGCGGCGCTCGTTGACCTCGATGTTCTTCACCTCGGCCTTGACCTGGCGAATGATGGACAGGCGAACCTTGTCCTTAGCCTTCATGGCCGCGATCATTTCCTTCTGCAGCTCTTCGTTGGTCATCTGCAAATCCTCCTCAATAGCGTGGGCGGTACTCGTATGAGCACCGCCCCATGATTACTCAGTCGTCGACGAATCGTCGGTCGAACTCTTGGTGACGCCCTTCAGGCTGACGTTGTACGGCACGTCCTTGGGCATGGGGTTAACGGTGATGTCGGCGTCCTTCTTGTACTGCTCCAGCCACTCGCTATACGCGGTGCTGGCCGCCTGCGTCTTCACCACGTTGGAGACGTACTTCTTGATGGCTTTGGGTACCTGCTTGATGTCATCGACCTGGTTATCAACGTGGAAGTAGTCGGTGCACTTGATGATGTGGTAGCCGTAGGTCGACTCGACGACGTCGCTCACGTCGCCCTTGTTGAGGCCCTCGAGCGCCGTCTGGTAGCTGTCGACAAAGGTGGTGAGCTTGTCCCAACCCACGTCGCCCTTCTTCTCCTTGGAGCCGGTATCCTCGGAGTACTGCTCCACGGCGTCCTCAAAACTCAGCTCGCCGGAGTTGATCTTGTCCAGGCACTCCTGCGCCTTGGCCTTGGCGGCTGCCTTGTCCTCCTCGGAGGCGTCGGAATCGACCTTGATCAGGATGTTCGACGAACGGCGGGCGTCGTTGTAGCTGGACAGGTTCTCGTTGATGTAATCGACGATCTCGCTGTCCTTGGGCTTGCTGGTGGGCGCCACGGCATCCTTGAGCTTCTGCTGCGCCAGGCTCTCCTTGAGCGAATCCTTGTAGGTGTCCTCGGTATAGCCGTAGGTCTTGAGGGTCTCCTTAAAGGTCTTGGCGCCGCCCGCGCTCTTGCAGGCGTCCTTCCAAGCCTTCTCGACTTCCTCATCCGACACCGTCACGCCGTTTTCCTTCTGCGCCTGCTGAAGCAGAATCTGCTGCGTGTAGGAATCGATGAGCTGCTTGCGGTACTTCTTGGGCGTGAGGTCGTTGTCGACCAGATACTGCGCCCAATCCTCGTCCTTGGTGTAGCCGTAGGACGTGCGCATGCTCATGATTTGCTTGGTCACGGTGTCCTCGGTGAGGTTGGTACCGTTGATGGTGGCAGCCACACCGCCAGTGAGCTTGTAGCCCGAGCCGGTGTCCTCGGCTTGCGACATCAGGCCGGAGCACGCCATGGCCGAGACGGAAAGCAGCATCGCCAGCACGCCGATGACCACCAGGACGATCTTGACGGTCTTGGACACGTAGGTCTTACGCTGCTTCTTGCGAGAGCTGGAGGCGGCGCGAGCCTGCTGCTCGGGCGTCGACGCGGCCTCGGGGTTCTTTTTCTTATTTGCCATGTTTGGCCTTTCGCAAAACGAATCGAACAAACGCCATTGTGTCACAACGCAGCCCCCGCGGCACACCTGGTGCAAAGGGGACAGGTTAATCTGCACCATTTTGGTGCAAAGGGGACAGGCCTAACTGCCACCTTAGAAGTGGCGGCGGATGGCGTCGACCATGCCCTGGGGCGTGGTCTGGCCGAGCACATCGGCTGCGGCGTCGGCGTCCATAAAGATGTTCATGAGCGCTTGCAGCGCCTCGACCTGGCCGCCCGGCTCGGAAATACCCAGGTTGACGATGATCTGCGCCGGCACCGGAGCGCCCATGCCCGCCATCGCGTTAAACGTCACAGGCGCGGCAGGCTTTACCACGGCAATATAGGGCTTAGCCACAAACCCCGGGTCGGTATGCGGGATAGCGATGTTAGCCGCCGGCATGGCAAGCCCCGTGGGATAGGCGCCCTCGCGTGTGCGGACGGCGTCAAGCCAGCCCTCGGCAATGTAGCCGCGCGGGGCAAGCTCGTCCTCGAGCAGCGCAAACACCTCATCCGGCGACGCACACTCCCAACCAAAAAACACCAGCTCAGGCGTAAAAAGCGCTTCGTTATCCGCCATGCGCTCACCTCTCTCACCTGGTCATCGGGGACGTTCTTAAACGACTAGTCATTCAAGAACGTCGCAGGTGACTACTAAAACAAAGGGTGGCCACTTGCGCCTTGGCGCCAATGACCACCCTGACTACTCGGCTAAATTGTACTGTGCGACGCTAGCCGCGAGGCGCATCAATTGCGACCTTGCCGCTGTCCAGCACGTGGACGCGACCGTCGGCGAGCATCTGCACGACCTCGGGATACAGCACGTGCTCGATCGCGTGGATGTGCTCCTCGAGTGTGTCGACATCCCAACCCTCCTCGACAGCCAGCGCGCGCTGGGCGATGATGGGGCCGTTGTCGTAGATCTCGTTGGCAAAGTGCACGGTCACGCCGGTCACCTTGACGCCGCGAGCAAACGCGTCGTCAATCGCATGCGCGCCGGTAAAGCTCGGCAGCAACGCTGGATGCAGGTTGACCACGCGATTGGGGAACGCCGCCAACAGCGGCGTGTGCACCATGCGCATGTAGCCGGCCATGACCACGTACTCGCAGCCGCGCTCGAGCAGCTCGTGCGCGATGATCTCGTCGGCGGCGATGGGATCGGCGTACACATCCTTGGACAGTGTGAGCGTCTGGATGCCAGCACGCTCGGCACGCTGCAGACCCTTGGCCGAAGGACGGCTCGACACCACAAGCTCAATCGAAGCATTGAGCTTGCCGGCGGCGATCAGGTCGATCAGCGCCTGCAGGTTGGTACCCGAACCGCTGATGAGCACGCCGATCTTGAGCGGCTCGGCCGCATCGGTGCCGGTCGGGCGGGTGTAGGGATCCCAGGTCAGGCCCTCGGCAGCAGCCATCTGCTCGTTAGCGCTCATCGGAGTACACGACCTTACCGGAGCCCTCGACGCACTCGCCCACGCGGAACGGCTTCTCGCCCAGCGCGACCAGAGCCTCGGTCACGGCAGCCTCGTCCTCGGGAGCGACAATCAGGCACAGGCCAACGCCCATGTTGAAGGTCTTGCACGCCTCGTTGGGCGCGAGCTCGGCCTGGCGCGACACGTAGGTGATGACAGGCGGAACGTCCCAGCCCATCTCGGCGCCGTTGCGGGTGACCACGGCGTCGACGTCGTCGGCGAGCGCGCGGTTGAGGTTCTCGGTGATGCCGCCGCCGGTGACGTGGGCAATCGCATGAACGTTGGCGCCGCCACGCAGCAGCTCCAGAATCGGCTTGACATAAATGCGCGTGGGAGCCAGCAGAGCGTCGGCAAGCGAAGCGCCGCCGAGTTCCTCGAGCGGACGGCTCAGCTCCTCGGCCTTAGCGGCGGCCTCGGGCGTACCCGGCTTGATGCCGTCAACGCCGATGACCTTGCGCACGAGCGAGTAGCCGTTGGAGTGCACGCCGGTGGAAGGCAGGCCCAAGATTACGTCGCCGGGGCGGACGTTCGCGGGATCGAGCATCTTGGGGCGATCGACGACGCCCACGGTAAAGCCGGCGAGGTCGTAATCGGCAGGAGCCATGACGCCCGGGTGCTCGGCCATCTCGCCGCCCACGAGCGCGCAGCCCGCGAGCTTGCAGCCGTCGGCCACGCCCTTGATGATCTTTGCCATGTGCTCGGCCTCGATATGGCCGATGGCGACGTAATCCAGGAAGAACAGCGGCTCGGCGCCCGAGGCCAGAATGTCGTTGACGCACATGGCGACCAGGTCCTGGCCCACCGTCTCGTGACGGTCCATGATCTGGGCGAGCACGAGCTTGGTGCCCACGCCGTCGGTGCCGCTGATCAGGATCGGGTCTTCCATATCCTTAAGCGCGGCGGCCGAGAACAGGCCACCAAAGCCACCGATGCCGCCGATAACCTCGGGACGATTGGTGTCCTTGACCATCTGCTTGATCGCGTCGACGGCGCGGCCGCCCTCGGCGGTATCGACGCCGGCGTCCTCATACGTCACATGCTTGCTGTCGCTCATCTGAGCCTTCCTCTCCCACTACCGTCCGCCGCCCGGGCGCCAAACGGTGCTCATAGTTGCCCTCGATTCGGTGCATGCCATTACAACACGCACCGCTCAATCAACAAAACAGCAGGTAAAACCTACCAAAATAAACCTGTCCCTTTTTTGCAGGTTTTAGGCCTCGCCGTGCTCCTCTTCCCAGCTGCGATCGACGTATTTCTCGACCACGGCGTCGTCGTCAAAGTGCAGCGGCTTGTCCAGGTTGCGAGGCTTAAAGCCCTCCATGAACTTGTCGCGACCAAAGCTCTCGGGAATCGCCACGGGATAGCGGCCGGTAAAGCACGCATCGCAGTAGCCGCCCTTGGGCATGACCTTCAGCAGGCCCTCGACCGAAAGGAAGGCCAGCGAATCGGCGCCGATGTACTCGCAAATCTCGTCGACCGTCTTGTTGGCGCTGATGAGCTGCGACTGCACGTCGGTATCGATGCCGTAGAAGCACGGCCAGATGACCTCGGGCGAGTTGATGCGAATGTGAATCTCCTTGGCACCGGCGTTACGCAGCATCTTGACGAGCTGCACCATGGTGGTGCCGCGCACGATGGAGTCGTCGATGACGACCAGGCGCTTGCCTTCGATGTTGTCGCGCAGCGGGTTGAGCTTCATACGCACGCCCATGGCACGCAGCTCCTGCGTGGGCTCGATAAACGTGCGGCCCACGTAGCGGTTCTTGATAAGGCCCTCGCCAAAGGGAATGCCGCTCTCGTGCGAATAGCCCTCCGCGGGCGGCAGGCCAGAGTCGGGCACGCCGATGACCAGGTCGGCCTCGACGGGCTCCTCGTGTGCCAGCTGACGACCCATGTCATAGCGGCAGGCGTAAACGCTCTTGCCGTTCATGATGGAGTCGGGGCGGGCAAAGTAGACCTGCTCAAAGATGCAGTTGGCGGGCTCTTCGGCGGCGGGCACGCCCTGCTCGGACACGAGGCCCTCGGCGCTGATGCGCAGAATCTCGCCGGGACGGACGTCGCGGACGTACTCGGCGCCCACGATGTCGAGCGCGCAGGTCTCGGAGGCAACGACCCAGCCGCCGGCACGGGTGACATGGGTGGTAGCGTCGATCGTCGAGGCCTCGTCCTGCGACGGCAGCTGTGAAACGGACGCGGCGTCGGCCTGATCCAAACCCTCGTCCACGAGCTTGCCCAGCACGAGCGGACGAATGCCGTGCGGGTCGCGGAAGGCGTAGAGCGCCTGCTCGTTGATGAGCGTCATAGCGTAGCCGCCGCGCACGAGCTCCATGGTCTTGCGAATGCCCTCGCGCAGATGGCCCGTGCGCTGGGTAAAGTAGCCGATAAGCTTGGTCGCGACCTCGGAATCCGAGTTGGAGAGGAACGGCACGCCGAGCTCGATCAGCTGGCGGCGCAGCTCGTCGGTGTTGACGAGGGTGCCGTTGTGCGCAAGCGCGATGATGACGCTATTGATGGTAGAGAGGTGCGGCTGCGAGGCTTCCCAGCTCTTGGCGCCGGCGGTGCCGTAGCGCACATGGCCCACAGCAAGCTGGCCGGAAAGCGTCGACAGGTCGGCGTTGGAGAACACGCGGTCGAGCAGGCCCAGATCCTTGCGGACCATTACCGTGCCGCCGTCGCCCACGGCAATTCCCGCCGATTCCTGGCCGCGGTGCTGCAGCGCACGCAGGCCAAAGTACGTCAGTCGAGCCACGTCGCGATCGGGCGCCCATACGCCGAAGACGCCGCATTCCTCATGCAGCTGGTCGGAGTCCGGATCATACGTCGACATGGTGTTCACCTGTCCCGCGGCACGCTCGGCCGCGCGGATGGTTTCTTGAGACATGGCATCCCCTCAGAGCCTCGTATTTTGGCGTTACCCGCCTTATTATACGCACGGCATGACGCGCTCCCCAGCGCATGAGCAGCGCTTTTTAAAAGCCCACCGAGCTAATAATCCGTTTTGCGACCAAACATTTATTTGGCTACACGACGTGGACGGCAGCTCCGCTCCAATCCGCGCCACGGCATCTCTCGCCCACCGTTGGAGGTTACATTGTTGCAATTGGGACGTTCGTCCTGTCTTTTGGCAGGTCGGCGGCGTATCCTTATAAGCCACAACATAACGAGAAAGGTTACTTTTCTATGGATCAAAACCAACTCGACCCCAGCGTCCCCAGCGCCACGGAGGTCAAGAAGATCCCGCTTGTCATCAAGGTATACGCAATCCTGTGCATCCTAACTGGCGTGAGTACGCTCCCGTCGGTCGCCGCATTTATGTGGCAGGTCATCACCTCGCTTGTTAACGGCAACGCCGCCGAAAAGCTCGGCGACAACATGCTGGTCGCGATCGGACTGATTGTCGCCGGCATCATGCTCTCGGCTGCCAGTGCCGTCATCTTGATCATCTTTGGCCTGGACCTCATCAAGAACCAGCGCCGCAATGCCGCCCGCCTCTCCTATATCCTCATCGCGTTCACCGTCATCGAGCTTTTGGTTGACGTGATGCTCCAGGGCATCGGGCCCTTCTTGCTGCGTCCCGCCATCCAGCTCGTCATCCTCGTTGCGCTTTCGGCCACCGTCGATCCCACGCTGCGCCAGGAGCGCGAGCTGCAGCGCCGCCTGCAGGAGATGCTCGACCGCGACGCCGCAGCCGAGGGCATGCTCGGTCGCGACGAAACCGGCGAGGGCTATATCAAGCTCAACTACTTCAACCTGTTCTGGGTGTTCTTTGTCTGCTGCATACTCGGCCTGATCGCCGAGGACATCTGGCACATGACGGTCGACGACCCCGGCGTCTACCAGGATCGCGCCGGCATGCTGTTTGGCCCCTTCAGCCCCATCTATGGCTTTGGCGCCGTGCTCATGACCATGGTGCTCAACCGCTTCTATAAAAAGAACCCCATCATCATTTTCCTGGTAAGCGCTGTGCTCGGCGCCAGCTTTGAGGTATTCGTGGGCTGGTTTATGCAGACCTCGTTCGGCGTGGTCTCGTGGAGCTACTCGCACATGAAGCTCTTTGGCATGCCCGATCCCATCGCCGTGCTTACGGGCGGCCGCACCTGCACGGGCTTTGCCTGCCTGTGGGGCCTGGGTGGTCTTATCTGGATCAAGCTGCTGCTGCCAAGGCTGCTTAAGCTCATCAACATGATTCCGTGGAAGAGCCGCTACTCGGCAACCGTCATCTTCACCATCATCATGCTGGTCGACGGTGTTATGACGCTGCAGTCGCTTGACTATTGGTACCAGCGCGTCAACGGCACGGAGCCCGATATTCCCGTCGCGCAGTTTTACGGCAAGTATTTCGATAACGACTACATGGAGAACCGCTTCCAGAGCATGACCATGAGTCCCAAGGATGCGACGCGCGTGTAGCGCCCAGCGTACCCAAAACGCAATATGCCCGCCGGTATCACACGTACCGGCGGGCAATTTTTGTAAACGAGCCTTTCATCGACGCAAGGCCTACGCCTCGCGCTCGACCTCGCTCACGCACTCATTTTTGATAGTACCGACGAGTGCCTGCAGCGCATCGACCACGTGCGGACGAATGTCTCCGCCAATAAGCACGAGCATGATGTCGTCACCCACGGCAAGCTGGCCGCTTGCCAGCCACACGCGCACATAGCCGATACCCGGCATGGCACGCGTTGCCTCGATGGCGGCTCGTACCTTGTCCGCATCGAAGCCAAACGCCATACCGCCCACCTTGTGCCCGGGAGCTACGCCATCGGTTTCGACCCCGCGCACCTCGGACTTGGGCGTCGCGCGAACCACACCGTTATGCGTCAGATACATGCCGCACCCGGGCGCCGAAGCATCAGCCTTGGCCTCGCGCAGCCAAGCATCGACAGAAGGCATCGATTTGCCACTCACTAGCATTATTTCTCCCTTTTGATCGCTCAAGCAGCTACTTTATTCTTCGACCGGCGTGAGCACCATGACGGCGCGCGTGTTGCTCAGTGAAAGCGAGCGGCAGGTCACAAGCGTCACGACCTTGGTTGCCGAAGCCGCGCGATCGCTCGCGTCGCTTGCCGCGGCAGAGGCGCCATCGAGCATCTCGGACAGATAATTCGTCAGCCCATCATCGCCCTCAAAGTTGGGCGTGCGCGCCTTGGCATACGTATCCTCGACCACCTTGGTCGCAAGCGGGCGCAGCCTATACGTTGCGTCGCGCGTGATGTAATACACATACTCAATACTGTCGAACGTCGCCTGATCGGTCGTGTCCGAGATCACGTTGAACATCGACCCATCGTTCATATGGTGACCGTAAATCGTAGTCTGTTGGTCGACCATGCCCGGCGCGGTATCGTCGCTATCCAAGAAGATGGCACCGGACGCATTGGACGTGCCGTCGAACAGCGTATTGAGGTACTTGGAGTTGTTGTTGGTCTGCACCACGGGGTAGTTGATATTGGTTCCCGGCGCATAAATCCAGCCCACGACCTCAGGATTTGTCTGAGCAAGCGCATCAAAGTCGATAATCGGAACGCCGCTGGCGTCCTTGTCGCTCACATATTGCTTTTCGATCTTTTGATACGACTCGCTCGCCTGCTTGTAGCCAATCTGCGCATTGATAAAGATGGCAGCGGCGGCAACAATCAGGCCGATGCCGATGATGATGAGCAGGATAGGGATGACGGAGCGGCGCTTCTTGCGCGGCGGCTCGGCGTAATCCGACGGCGCGGCATGCGACGCGGACCGGGGCGGCTTCTTGGCCGTGCTGTAGGACGAAGGACGATACGCGGCCGGCGTATCCTGGCGGCGATGCGTCGCCGGCGTCACGGGGCGCGGCGCACGCGGCTGCTGGGGAGAGGATGTCCGACCCTGCTGCGCCGCATGAGCAGCGTCCGGCTTCGACGGATCGGGAATCTGAGAAGCCTTGAATCGTTTTCCCTGATAGTCGGACATGGCTCTCCTTATTACTGCGGTGAAACGGCAGAGCGCCTAGGCGTCAGCCATCTCCTGCTTCATCTTCTCGATAACCTTGCGATACTCGGGGTCGCAGGCGCCCAGAATCTGCGTGGCGTAGATAGCGGCGTTCTTAGCACCATTGATGGCGACGCAGGCAACGGGCACGCCGGAGGGCATCTGCACCATCGACAACAGCGAATCCATACCGCCCAGGTCGCTCGTCTTCATGGGCACGCCGATAACCGGCAGCGGGGTAAACGCAGCCACGACACCGCCCAGGTGAGCAGCCTTGCCGGCGGCGGCAATGATCACCTTGATGCCGCGGTCGGCAGCAGTCGAGGCCCACTCGTGGACCTTCGCCGGCGTGCGGTGCGCGCTCGCAATGACGAGCTCATAGGGCACACCAAGCGCCTCGAGCTCGGCGGTGCAACCTTCCATAACGCCCAGATCGGACTTGGAGCCCATGATGATCCCGACAACCGGCTTCTGATCTGCCATAAACAAAGACCTCCTGTTGAGAGCGGTGACGCGGCGAATCCGCGACCCTTAACTACTGAGAGTAGTATAGCTGCTCCCGTCCCTGCGGTCCCCGGGTGCCCCGCGGCGCGCCGGGTTTTTATCTTCGCTCCCCTTGCTTCGCAAAGTCGCTCAGATAATAAACCCGGCGCGCCGCGGGGCACCCGGGGACCTACCGGGGATTGCTATGACGTACGTTGGCTGAAATAAATTGGCCCGGTTGCTTTGCAAAGTCGTTCAGATGAAAACACCGGACCGCCGCAGAGCACCCTCGACCTACCGGGGATTGCTATGACGTACGTTGGCTGATTTGGTTTGGAATGGAAGGTTAACGGAGGGTGGCGAGCTGTTTCGTTACTGGGTTTAGAAATCTTCGCTCGTTCGTTTCAGCCCGCGTCATCGCGTGCTAGACGGCCAGCTCGCCTGATACACCCATAAGCCATCGTGCCAGGTCGACGACCTTGATGCCATCCCAATCAGTCGTTTCGTGCCCTGTTCGGGCGATGACGCACTTGGGATAGGCGTCTCGAATCCGTCGCAGCGGATCAAGCTCACGCTCAAGCGTCGCTTCTTGGGAAATGTCGTCACTCACCTGGATATAGACACGGCGGTCGCGCCTGATGGCGACAAAGTCTACTTCCTTTTGGTAGAGAACGCCCACATAGACCTCCCATCCGCGGCGCATAAGCTCGATTGCCACCATATTCTCGTAAACATGGCCAAAATCGAGCTTTTTCGTGCCAAGCGCGGCGTAGCGAAACGAATGGTCGGCCAGGTAGTATTTATCTCCCGTCGACAGGTATTTCTTTCCTGAGACGTCAAAGCGACGAAACCGGTAGAACGCAAACGCATTACACAGGTAGTCGATATACACAGCCAGCGTCTTGTCGCTTATCTTAAGGTTCGCTCGTGACAGCTCGGCCGCCATCCCCTTGAGAGAAGAGATGTTTCCGACGTTATCCATCAGGAACTCGCAGGAACGTTTAAGCTGCTCCGCATTACGTATACGATATTTTTGTCTGATGTCGCGCAGGATAAGAGTTTCAAGCACATCCGAGATGTATGAGAAACGCATCCTTTCGTCCTGGTAGATATAGGAACCCGGCATTCCTCCCTCGCGGACATAGCGAGCAAGGGCCTCGGCTGGAGAAGCGATCTCGTGATACGCCGAGAACTCCGCAAGTGAAAACGGAAAGACCTCGATCTCCACCGTTCTTCCCGTGAACAACGTCGAGAGGTCGCTTGAGAGAAGAAAGGCATTCGACCCCGTGATGTAAATGTCATATTTCTCTGACGCATGAAGACTGTTGATAGCCCGCTCGAACCCTTCACACATCTGGACCTCGTCGATCATGACGATATTCCGGCAACCCTCGATATAGTGCTTTTCCACATATGTATGCAGCGCATGGTATTCCGCCAACGGCTCGAACTCAAGTAGATTGAAGTTGACGTGTATGACGTTGGCCGAGGGGTCGTTTGAACGAAGTTGGCTGGCAAACGCCTCAAGCAATTTCGATTTTCCGCATCGCCTGATTCCGGTGATCACCTTGATATCAGGCGTACCTGCCACCTTGGAAAGCTTGCTCATGTAGAACGGGCGATCTATAAGTTTCATGGCAACCTACTTCGCAAAATTCAAAACCATTAGGAAACGCGAAGTAAAATATATCATCTACTTCGCGTCTTTGAAACATCTTAGATTTTGCGTAATAATTCCTGTCAAGCTATCGCAAGTACGACGCGGGCGAGGTTGTCCCTCCCCCTAATCGACTCTGTGCGGAAGCCCGGGGTGACAGGTTTCCGCCTTGCTCGGCATCCGGGAGCCCCGTTCGAAGTCGGCGTCCTCATCAGCTGCGACAGTCGAACCCGACTCCACGTGCACATCGCCGCCGGCAAGACGACCTTCACCACGAAGATGCAATAGCCGGGGCGCACGGTCCGTGGGCAACCGAGCGAGGAAAATGTCCCATCAACAAAACGAGCGAGGATTCCGTCCCACGTAGAGCCCAAATCCAAGCTCCCCAAGGAACAAAATCCTCACTCGGCATCCGCATCCTCTTTAGCCTAAGTCATCGCGCAAAGCCCCTTCTGCAGCACACGGTGCGACCAAGTCACCGCAGGCCGGGGCGGGGGATCGAGTTTCCCACTGAGCGACTCTGCTTGCAGCCGGAGCGAAGGGGGAAACTCGGCTCCCCCGCCCCGGCCGGACAGGTCAGTCTACACCGTGTACTGCGGCAGGTCCTGCAGGGCGATGACGTCCATGCCCATGTCGTTGGCGCTGCCGTGACCCTGCTGGTCCTCGCGCACGGCCTCGATGGCGCTCACGTACGTGTTGGCCGCGGACATCGCGGTCACGCAGGTCACGCCGCGGCGCACGGCCTCGGTACGCAGCAGGTAGCCGTCGCCGCGCGAACCCGGGCCGTACGGCGTGTTGACGATCACCGCGATCTTGCCGTCGGCGATCAGGTCACCGATGTTGGGACGCTCGCCGTCGTGCGAGCCGCTGATCTTCTCCACGACCTCGCAGGTCACGTTACCGCCGCGCAGCACGCGTGCCGTACCCTCGGTGGAACAAATGTCAAAGCCCAGGTAACGCAGGATGCGCGCAACCGAAAGGATGTGACGCTTGTCGCGATCGCACACGCTGATGAACACCTTGCCGCTGCTGGGATCGGGCAGCTTGTAGTCAATAGCCAGCTGCGTCTTGGCGTATGCCTCGGGATAGCTCTTGGCAATGCCCATGACCTCGCCCGTCGACTTCATCTCGGGCCCCAGGATAACGTCGGCACCGGGGAAACGGCCCCAGGGCATAACGGCTTCCTTCATGCAGAACCAATCGAGCTGGCGCTCGTCGCTCGGCAGGCCCAGACTCGCGATGGAGTCACCGGCCATGATGCGCGCCGCGCACTTGGCCAGCGGCACGCCGGTGGCCTTGGAGATAAACGGCACGGTACGGCTCGCGCGCGGGTTGGCCTCGATCACGTAGACGGTCTCGCCCTTAATGGCGTACTGCACGTTGACCAGGCCGCGCACGCCCAGCGCCATCGCGATGCGGCGCGTGGTCTCGCGGAGCTTGGCCTGCAGACTCTCGCTAAAGCTAAACGGCGGGATGCAGGTCGCGGAGTCGCCGGAGTGGATACCAGCCTCCTCGATATGCTCCAGAATGCCGCCGATGTAGACCTCTTCGCCGTCGCACAGGGCGTCGACATCGGACTCGATCGCGCCCTCCAGGAAGCGGTCCAGGTACACCGGGTAGTCGGGGCTGATGCGCGCAGCCTCGGCCATGTAATCGCGCAGATGCTCGGCATCGTAGGCGATCATCATGCCGCGACCGCCCAGCACGTAGCTCGGACGCACCAGCAGCGGGTAGCCGATGTGTGCGGCCACGGCCTCGGCCTCCTCAAACGAGGTGGCCTGGCCCGCCGGCGGATACATGATGCCCAGCTTGTCGAGCAGGGCGGCGAAGCGCTCGCGGTCCTCGGCAAAGTCGATGGCATCGGGCTTGGTGCCCATAATGTTCACGCCGCTCTCCTCGAGCATACGCGCCAGCTTAAGCGGGGTCTGGCCGCCGAGCGTCACCACGACGCCGTCGGGGCGCTCAACATCGATGACGTCCATGACGTCCTCGTAGGTGAGCGGCTCAAAGTACAGGCGGTCGGAGGTGTCGTAGTCGGTCGAGACGGTCTCGGGGTTGCAGTTGACCATGATGGTCTCAAAGCCGCGGGCCGCCAACGCATAGCTCGCATGCACGCAGCAGTAATCGAACTCGATACCCTGACCAATGCGGTTGGGACCGGCACCCAAGATCATTGCCTTGGGCTTGCTCGCCGGCGTGGTCTCGTCGGGGGCCACGCACTTCTTGGCATCCGGGCTCGTGCGGTAGATGTTCTCGTACGTCTTGTAATGGTACTCCGTGGCGCTCGAGAACTCGGCTGCACAGGTATCGACCGTCTTCATACTGGGGACCACGCCCAGACCCTTGCGGTAGGCGCGCACAAAGCGCTCGTCCGAGCCGGTCAGCGCGGCGATCTCCGCGTCGCTCGTGCCGTACTGCTTGAGCAGGCGCATCGCATCGGCGTCGATATCCTCCACGCGCAGGCCGCGAATGCCCTCCTGGACCTGCACCATGTCGTTGATACGGTTGAGGTACCACGGATCGATACCGCAGATGGCATGGATACGCGCAACATCCCAGCCGCGGCGCAGGGCCTCGACCACAAAGAAGATGCGGTGCTCGGTCGGGGTTGCCACGGCCTGAGCGAGTTCATCGTCGCTCAGCTTGTCGGCACCCTCCTTGCCACCGGCGCAAATGCCCTGATGGCCGTCCTCCAGCGAGCGCATGGCCTTGCCGAAGGCTTCCTCAAAGGTGCGGCCGATCGCCATGATCTCGCCCACGGCCTTCATGCGCGTGGTGAGCGTGGGGTCGGTGCCCTTAAACTTCTCGAAGGCAAAGCGCGGAACCTTGACGACGCAGTAGTCGATCGTGGGCTCAAAGCAGGCGGGCGTGGCCTTGGTGATGTCGTTGACGATCTCGTCGAGCGTGTAGCCCACGGCCAGGCGCGCGGCGGCCTTGGCGATGGGGAAACCCGTGGCCTTGGAGGCAAGCGCGGACGAACGGCTCACGCGCGGGTTCATCTCGATGACGATCAGGCGGCCGGTGTTGGGGTTCACGGCAAACTGCACGTTGGAGCCGCCGGTCTCGACGCCGATCTTCTCCAGAATGGCGAGCGAGGCCACGCGCATGCGCTGATACTCAAGGTCGGAGAGCGTCTGCGCCGGCGCCACGGTGATGGAGTCGCCGGTGTGCACGCCCATGGGGTCGAGGTTCTCGATGGAGCACACGATAATGCCGTTGCCGGCGTGATCGCGCATGACCTCCATCTCGTACTCTTTCCAGCCCTCGATGGACTCCTCGACCAGCACCTCGTGCGCGGGCGAGAGCTCAAGGCCCTGGCTCACGATGGAGACGAGCTCCTCGTGGGTGTGCGCGATGCCGCCGCCAGCGCCGCCGAGGGTAAAGCTCGGGCGCAGCACGCAGGGGTAGCCCACGCGCTCGGCGATGGCCTCGGCGTCTTCCACGCTGTAGGCATAGCCCGAGCGTGCGACCTCCAGGCCGATCTCGGCCATGGCCTCGTTAAAGAGCTTGCGGTCCTCGCCGCGCTCGATAGCGGCCAGGTCACAGCCGATCATCTCGACGCCGTACTTGTCCAGCGTACCGTCCTTCGCCAGCTCAACAGCGGCGTTGAGGCCGGTCTGACCACCCAGCGTGGGCAGCAGTGCATCCGGACGCTCCTTCTTGATTACGCGCTCGATAAACTCGGCGGTGATGGGCTCGACATAGGTGCGGTCGGCAAGACCCGGGTCGGTCATGATGGTCGCCGGGTTGGAGTTGACCAGGATGACCTCAAAGCCATCCTCCTTGAGCACCTTGCAGGCCTGGGCGCCGGAGTAGTCGAACTCGCAGGCCTGGCCAATGACGATGGGGCCCGAACCAATAACGAGGATACGCTTGATGTCAGTACGTTTCGGCATGTTAGTTCTCCTCGGTCTCGGTCGCGGCAGTCTCAGCGAAATTCCAGCCCTGCAGGCGGTCCTTCGCGGTGTCGATGTCCAGGTAGTTCTCCTCGCCGTCCATGAGTCGCGTAAAGGCGGTAAAGAGATAGTGGGCATCGGTGGGGCCGGGCGAGGCCTCGGGGTGATACTGGACCGAGAAGCACGGTGCGTCGAGCAGCTGGATGCCCTCGGCAGTGCCGTCGTTGAGGTTCACGTGCGTCAGGCGAATGCGGCCGAAGCGCTCGTTCATCACGACCGGCGCGATGCCGCGGCGCACCCAGGTGCGCAGATCGCCATCGGCCGCATGCTCGGCCTCGCCGCCGGAAAGCTCGGGAATCAACTTGCCCAAGCTGGGGAACAGCAGGCCAAAGCCGTGGTTTTGCGCGGTAATCTCCACGCGACGGCTCACCAGGTTCATAACCGGCTGGTTGCCACCGCGGTGACCGAACTTAAGCTTTTCCATCTGAGCGCCGCAGGCCAGGCTGATCATCTGGTGACCCAGGCAAATGCCAAAGACCGGCACCTTGCCGATCAGCTGCTGCACCTGCTCGTAGGTCTCCACCACGGCATCGGGGTCGCCGGGGCCGTTGGACAAAAAGACGCCGTCGGGGTTCATGCCGAGCACCTCACTCGCGGGCGTGTCCCACGGCACGACGGTAAGGTCGCAGCCGGCGCGGACCAGGCCCTCAAGAATGCCGCGCTTCACGCCGCAGTCATAGGCGACTACTTTATGGCGGGCAGGAGCAGCAGATGCGAGCGCAAAGTCATGCGTAGCGGGCAGATCGGCGGCTGCGAACTCGTGAGGCTCGGGGCAGCTCACGGTCTTGACCAGGTTCTCGCCCACCAACGTGGGTGCTGCGGCAAGACGCTCGGCGAGCTCATCGACGTCGAAGATCTCGGTCGAGATAATGCCCATCTTGGAACCGTTGTCGCGCAGGTGACGCACCAGGGCGCGAGTATCGACGCCCTCGATGGCGACGATGCCGTGAACACGCAGATACTCCGGCACGCTGACAGCCGAGCGCCAGTTGGAAGGCGTGGCGCACATGTCGCGAACGATCATGCCGCGCATGGCCGGAGCGCTTGCGGGGCGAGCGGCGTCGCCGGGGAAGGCCGACTGAACGTCGGTCTCATCGATACCGTAATTACCGATCTGCGGATAGGTCATGGTTACGATTTGGCCGGCATAGCTCGGGTCGGTCATGACCTCAAAGTAGCCCTCGAGCGAGGTGTTGAAGCAGACTTCGCCGGTCGCGGTGCCCTCGGCACCGCATGCACGTCCATAAAAAATGGTCCCATCCTCAAGATACAGGATGCAGGGACCGCAGGTGCCCTTGCTAGTTTTGGCCAGCATACGCTGGCAAAGCTCGCTGGGCGCGATGGTGCGGGCGGCAGCGCCCGCAGTATGGTTGTTCGCCATAGTTCTCCTTCCCGGTCTCACGGGACCGGCTTAAAGGTTGGTAGTTAGGCCTCGCGGTATTGTAACCGCAAGTATGTGCCATGGCGTTAATTTCATCGAAATGTTTACGAAATGATAATTATGACTTTCTATGCATAATGATTTTTCTGGGACGGGGATGAAAAAATCATTCTGACAAGCGTGTGCTTGGTGGGCAGAATGATTTTTTCATCCCCGTCCCAGAAAAATCGCCCCGTGTGGGCTGGCGGCTCACGCGGGGTGACTTTGCTTTATTTGTCCTGCTCCAGCAGATCGGACGGTGTGCGGTCGGGTTTGCCGCCGCGGAAAATCTCGCGACCGTGCAGGCGGTGCTCCAGATTGCGCTCGGCATTCTCCTCGTCAATCTTGGTCTGGCTCACCACCGGATCCTCAATCAGCGACGACACCGAGTTCACCTGCTTCTGAATGCGCTCGGCAATGGTGTCGTCCATGCTCACGATACGCATCTTCCAGTCGATATTCGTAGCGTTCGACGAGCTCTTAGTCCACACAAACGTCAGGATGGCGCTCTGGTGGCCCTGCGCAGGAAACATGCCAAAGAAAGAATCGTGCTGAATCTTGCTGTCCTCATCAATGTAGGCGTGCACGTTATACACCACACGGTCAATCTTATCGTTGAGCAGGGCGTTGGTCGCAAGCGCCGCCGCCTGAATCTGCCCGTTGGACAGCAGCTCAAGCTCATTGGCAGACGACGTGTCCAGCACCGTTACCTCAACCGTACCCGTGCGCTCGTCCGCCTCGTCAACGGTAAACTCGAGCGGGAACTGCGTAAAGCCGTTGCCCCATTCGAGCCCGCCCTTCAGCGCCGTGGAAACGGTATCCACCGAAACGCTCTCGGAAAGGTTGGCGGTATTCAGACGACGCATCACGCCGTAGCCAATCTGCATGCCCACAATCAGTACCAAGATGGTAATGACCACGGCCATGGCGGTCTTCGTAATGGTATGGCTCACCTGCGAGCCCGAAGGGTCGTCCTCGGACAACGGGTCGATATGCTTCGCCTGACTCGCGCGGTCCTCGCTGCGCAGCTGAGCCAACGCCGCCTTGTCACCGCGTTTGGCCGCGGCTTCCTTCTCGCGCATGCGCTCGGTGCGCTTTTTGGCGAGCGTAGGATCCAAGACGCCGGATGCGTCGATTTCGGAGAATAACTCCGTCACTTCTTCCGGAGTCAAAGGGTTCTTATCAGCCATAAACTTCCTGTCATATCAATCAGTCGAGCTCGTGCGCACGCGCACCTTCGAACTGCATTCGATAGTAACGGGCATAGGTGCCGCCACGTGCGAGAAGCTCCTCGTGCGTGCCACGCTCCACAACGCGACCATGCTCAACGGTCGCGATTTCGTCGGCATGCTTAATGGTCGACAGACGATGGGCGATGATGATCGTGGTGCGGCCGCGCGCCAACTCCTCAAGCGACTCCTGCACCGCCTCCTCGCTCTCGTTATCCAGAGCGCTCGTCGCCTCATCCAAGATAAGGATCTTGGGGTTCTTGAGAAACACGCGCGCGATGGCGACGCGCTGCTTCTGACCGCCCGAAAGACGGCTACCGCGCTCACCCACCACGGTGTCGTAGCCCTGCGGCAGCGACTCGATAAACGCGTCGATATTGGCGCGGCGAGCGGCCTCGGCGATTTCTTCTGCCGTGGCACCGGGCTTGCCGTAGGCGATATTCTCGCCGATCGTGCCATCGAACAGGTAGACGTCCTGCTGCACCAGGCCGATGGCGCGGCGCAGGCTCTGCTGCGTCACATCACGCACGTCCTGACCGTCGATGCTGATGGATCCGGCAGCCACGTCATAAAAGCGCGGCAGCAGCGAGCAGGTCGTGGACTTACCACCGCCAGAGGGGCCGACCAACGCGATAGTCTGACCGGGTTTGATGGACAGATCCATATGGTCGATCACAGGCCGCTCGTCGGCACCGCCCTCGCCCAGCTCAACATCCTCGTAGCTAAAGCACACGTCGTGATACTCAACAGCGCCGGCGGTCACCTGCAGGTCCGTGGCGCCCGGCTTGTCCTGAATATCCGGCGCGGTCGAAAGTACCTCGTCCATGCGCTTAAACCCGGCAATGGCCTTCTGATACATCTCGGCCGAGTTGACGAGCGTCTCGAGCGGCGTGCAGAAGAGCGAAATGTAGAGCGCAAAGGTCGCCATATCGACCGCTTGCAGCTGGCCTTGAGCCACCAACCAACCGCCCAGCAGCACCACGATCACGTACAGTACGCCCGAGAGCAGGCCATACGTCGCGGTATAGACGCCCATGGCGTGGTACATATTCTCTTTGGAGGAAAGGTAGCGATTGTTGGAGACGCGGAACTTGGAGCGCTCGGTCTCCTCGTTCGCAAAACTCTTGACCACGCGCATGCCCGCCAGCGAGTCCTGCAGCTGCGCATTGATGCCACTGATCTTTTTACGGTTGTCGCTAAAGACCTCGCGCATGCGCATGTTCTGCCAAAACATGATGACCGCGAACGCCGCCGTCACCACAGCCATGGCGAGCGCCAGCACCGGGGCAATAGTAAACAGAATCACAAACGAGCCGATAATCTCGATGCCGCAGATGATGATCCACTCGGGCACGTGATGCGCCGCCTCGCAGATGTCGAACAGGTCGTTGACGACGCGGCTCATCATGTCGCCCGAGCTGTTGCGATCAAAGTACGTAAAGCTAAAGCGCTCGTACTGATCGAACAGGTCCTCGCGCATCTTGGACTCCATGCGCGCGCCCATCACATGGCCCCAATAGCTCACAAAGTAGCGGCAGGCACAGCGAATGGCATACATCAGCACCAGACCCACCGCAATCATGCCGAGCGCCTGCATAATGGCAGCCTGACCTTGGGTAAAGAGCCCGCCGGTCAGATTGCGCAGAATGATAGGGAACGCCAGGTCAATGGCGGCAAGCACCAGAGCGCAAACAGTATCGGCAACAAAAAGCCCCATCTGGGGCTTGTAATAGGATAAAAACCTCTTAAACATAATCACCTTACGCGGTTTTACCAAACCGCGTTTCGTCTCGACGCTGCAAGTGCTCCATTTGGACAACCTGGCCTTCAATCGTCGGTCGCGTATATCCATACGCTTCCCTCCTCTTTCAGGCCACCTTGCCTCAAATGGAGCACTTTCGCTGACTTATACAAACCTGCGAGGTTATTTCGCTCGCTACAGTTCCGCGCCACCTAAACGGTGCGCAATACTGTCGCACGCCAAGGCGCCCACGACGGTCTTGGCATCCTCGATCTTGCCGTCGAGCACGGCGTCGATCAGCTCGTGCAGCGGCACCAGGTCAACGTTGACGAACTCATCGTCGTCGGGGTTGGGCGCGTCGAACTCGAGCTTCGTAGCCAAGTAGATGTGAATGATCTCGTCGCAGAAGCCGCAGGTCGTGACAATCGACGTCAAAAAGCGAATGCGGCCGGCCCTAAAGCCCGTCTCCTCGTGCAGCTCGCGCTTGGCGCAATCGAGCGGATCCTCGCCCGGATCGAGCTTACCGGCGGGAATCTCGACCGTCACGCGGTCGATGGCGGTGCGGTACTGACGCACCAGCACGATCTTGCCGCTCTCGGTCAGCGCCACAACGGCCGCCGCGCCAGGATGTCGAATCACATCGCGGGCGCTGCGGTGACCGTTGGGCAGCTCAACCTCAAGACGGTGGACGTCGAGGATTTTGCCCTTCCAGGCGCACTCCTCCGAAAGAATCTTCTCGTGCAGCTCGGCATCGTGCGGGTCGTCATCGCCCAGTACCAGCATCGGCTCGTCGACAACCTCGCCACCCGGCTCGCCCTCGGCGTGTCCGTACGCGCGGCTATCTTCCTCGACGATCTGCGCGTCCACGAGTTCTTCGTTCTTCTCGTCCATCCGTCTCATCCCTCTCGGACTTTAGGCATCCCAGGCGTCGCGGCCACGCAGCGCGCGCAGGCCAATGTCGTGGCGCAGGGTCTTGCCCTCAAAATCAATCTTCTCGCAGGCCTCGTAGGCAAGGTTACGAGCGTTCTCGAACGTGTCGCCCAGCGCGGTCACGGCAAGCACTCGGCCACCGTTGGTCACGAGCTGACCGTCCACCACGGCGGTGCCGGCATGGTACACGGTCACGTTCTCCATGGCCTCAGCGTCGGCGATGCCGGTAATGACTTTGCCCTTCTCATAGCTGCCGGGGTAGCCCGCACTCGTCAGGACAACAGCCACAGCCCACTCGTCACGCCAATCGAGCTCAATCTGATCAAGCTCGCAGTTGGCGCAGGCGAGCATAACCTCGACCAGGTCGTTCTTGAGGCGCGGCAGCACGACCTGCGTCTCGGGGTCGCCAAAGCGGGCGTTGAACTCCAGCACCTTGGGGCCGGCGGGGGTGAGCATAAAGCCGCCGTACAGGCAGCCGCGGTAGTCGATGCCCTCGGCAGCAAGCTCGGCCACGGTCTGCTCCATGACCGCCACCATGGTGGCGTGCTCCTCGTCAGTCACGATGGGCACCGGGCTGTAAACGCCCATGCCGCCGGTGTTGGGGCCAAGATCGCCCTCGAGCGCGCGCTTGTGGTCCTGCGATGTGGCCATGGGACGCACGGTCTTGCCGTCGGTAAAGGCCAGCAGCGAGCACTCGGGGCCAACGAGCATTTCCTCGATAACCACGGTGTTGCCGGCATCGCCAAAGGTGCCGCCAAAGCACTCACGAACAGCCTCCTCGGCCTGCGAAAGCTCGGTCGCCACGATAACGCCCTTGCCCGCGGCCAAGCCGTCGGCCTTCACGACCAGCGGGGCGCCCTGCTCGCGCACATAGGCAAGCGCCGAAGCCTCATCGGTAAACGAGCCGTAGGCAGCCGTCGGAATGCCCGCACGCTCCATGAGCTGCTTGGAGAACAGCTTGGAGCCCTCCATCTGAGCGCCCTCGGCGCCCGGACCAAAGCAGGGAATGCCCGCCGCGCGCACGGCATCGGCTACGCCCGCCACGAGCGGAGCCTCGGGGCCAATCACCACGAGTCCGCATCCGTGGCTCTGGGCAAACGCCGCCACGGCTGCAGGATCGCAATCGTCGAGAACAACGCTCTCGCCACAACTCGCGGTGCCGCCGTTACCCGGCGCGATGTAGAGCTTGCCGGCGCGCGGTGATGCTGCGAGCTTTGCTGCCAAAGCATGCTCGCGGCCGCCGCTGCCCAACAACAGGATGTCGATGGTTTGAGTGTCCGCCTTCAAGGGTGCCTCCTCTATGGATGAACGGCCCGCCAACCATGCGGGCCCATTACAAAGCAAATATACCCCTCGGCCGCCCGCTCGGGCTGCAAAGGGGTATATCGCAATAACCAAATAGTGCCGATTACTTCCAGAATCGGTTGATGATCTGCTCGCGACCGGCGCCGACGCCAATGAACGTCACGCGGGTGTGTGCCAGATCCTCGATAAATGCCACGTAGTCCTGAGCCTCCTGCGGCAGCTCGTCAAAGCTGCGGCAACCGGTGATATCGCACTTCCAACCAGGGAGCTCCTCGTAGATGGGCTTGGCGTTCTCAAAGCGCACCTGATGCTCGGGCACGCTCGTATAGCGCTCGCCGTCGACGTCGTAGGCAACGCACACCTTGATGGTGTCGAAGGCCGAAAGCACGTCGAGCTTGGTCAGGGCGATATCGGTGAGGCCGTTGACACGCGAGGCGTAGTTGGCGATGGGGCCGTCGAACCAACCGCAGCGACGACGGCGACCGGTGGTCACGCCGTACTCATAGCCCTCCTCGGTCAGCGTGTGGCCGGCCTCGGACTCGTAGGAAAGCTCGGTGGGCATGGGGCCCGAACCGACGCGGGTGATGTAGGCCTTCATGACGCCCAGCACGCGGTCAACGTTCTTCATACCCACGCCGGAGCCGGTGATAGCGCCGCCGGCGGTGCAGTTGGAGGACGTCACGTACGGATAGGTGCCGTGGTCGATATCGAGCAGCGTCGCCTGGGCGCCCTCAAACAGCAGGTCCTTGCCCTCGTCGATCATGTTGTTGAGCAGCAGGCTCGTCTCGGTGATGTAGGGGCGCAGGCGCTCGGCCATGGGCAGGTACTCATCGCAGATCTGGTCCACGGTATAGGTGGGCAGGTTGTAGATGAGCTCGAGCTCGGGGTTCACACGGGCAAGAGCGGTCTCCAGCTTGTCGCGGAACAGCTCCTCGTCCAGCATGTCCTGCATGCGCAGGCCAATGCGGGCCATCTTGTCCTGATAGCACGGGCCGATGCCGCGCTTGGTGGTGCCGATGTTCTTCTTGCCGAGCTTCTGCTCAAAAGCGCCATCCAGATCGATGTGGTACGGCATGATGACATGCGCGTTGCCACTGATCTTGAGGTTCTTGGTGGTGATGCCGTCGGCCTCGAACATGTCGATCTCCTCAAGGACAACCTTGGGGTTGACGACGCAGCCGTTACCGATCACCGACACGTGGTCGGAATACATGATGCCGGAGGGCACCTGGTGCAGGCCGTACTTCTTGCCGTTGACGACGATGGTGTGGCCGGCGTTGTTGCCGCCCGAATAGCGCACGACGGCATCGAAGTCGCCGGCGACCAGGTCGCAGATCTTACCCTTGCCCTCATCGCCCCACTGGGCACCGACCAAAACGGTTGACGGCATGTTTACTCCTTACATACATGGACTGTCTGCACGCCGCAAGCGTGCAGAAGCACAAAACATTCCCAGTATACCCGTGCAACGGGCGCCTGTCCTACTCCTCGGTATGCGCCCCATCAAGCTCATAGAACTTGGTGGATGCCGGCAGGAACATCAGGTCGACGTCACCGATCGGGCCCGAACGGTTCTTGGCCACGACGATACGCGTGACGCCCTCGTCGGGTCGATCGTCGCGCGAGGCCTCGGCCTCATCGGCGGAGCGGTCCAAGAACATAACGATGTCGGCGTCTTGCTCGATGGAGCCCGATTCACGCAGGTCGGACAGCTGCGGGCGCTTGCCAGTACGGGATTCGACCTGACGCGACAGCTGCGACAGCGCGATGAGCGGGATCTTGAGCTCCTTGGCCATGATCTTCAGACCACGCGACATCTCCGAAACCTCGACGGTACGGCTCTCGGAGCGGCGCCCCGGCGGAGGACTCACCAGCTGCAAGTAGTCCAGGATGATGATGGCCTTCTCCTTGTTATGGAGCATACGGCGGCTCTTGGCGCGGATCTCGGTCACCGTGGTGCCGGGCGTGTCGTCGATCAAAATGTCGAGCTTGGACAAGGTCTGCGTGGCCTCATTGATGTTGGCCCACTGCTCGGGGCTAATGCGGCCCATACGGAAGTCGCTGATCGAGATCATGGCATAGGCGCAAATCAGGCGCTGGGCAATTTCCTTGCCCGACATCTCCAGCGAGAAGAAGCCGACGGTATAACCCGCAGCGGCGGCGTTGAGCGCCAGGTTCAGAGCGAACGACGTCTTACCCACGGCAGGACGGGCGCCGATAATGATGAGCTGGCCCTCGCGGAAACCCATGAGCATGCGGTCGAGCGACGGGAAACCCGTGGGCACGCCCGCGGCCTGGCCACCGGCCTGACACACTTCCTCGGCCTCGTTATAGGCCTCGACCATAAACTCGGTCAGCGTCTTGTAGCTCGACTTGACCTCGCGCGCGGTGACCTTGAGCAGCTTGCTCTCGGCCAGCTCAACGACCTCTTTGGTGTCGGTGGGAGCGTTATAGGCCAGCGCGTTAATCTCGTTGGTGGCGCCAATCAGCTCGCGCAGCATCGAGTCGCGGCGCACGATGGCGGCGTGGTGCTGCCAGCTGACGAGCGACAGGGTCTGGCCCATCAGCTCCAAAATGTACGCCTCGCCGCCCACGGCATCGAGCTTGTTGATGCTGCGCAGGTAATCGATCAGCGAGATGGAGTCGATGGGGATGCGGCTGTTGTACATATCGACCATCGCGGTATAGATGGTCTTATGAATGGGCCGGTAGAAGTCATCGGGCTGCAGCTCGACCTGGGCCTCCTCGACCACCTCGGGCGATAGCAGCATAGCGGCCAGTACGTTGGCCTCTGCATCTTGGTTTTGGGGAAGACCCAACTTGGAGCCGCGGTCCTCAACCGTCAGCCCGGTCTCCCTATCGTCATATGCCATGAGCATCCTCATTCATATCGCTTGCGAGCATCCATAGTATCAGCCGCGGCCTTCAGACGAGCCGTGCCTCGACAATCATCACCGAACGAAACGGATGAACGGTCCCACAAATAGACCTCACCGCACCGTCTTCTATGGCACCTGCAGAGCGCTAAAAAGCAAAAGGGCGCCCTGGTCTCCCAGAGCGCCCTTCTTAGAACAAGATTGTTGCGTCGCAGCAAATGCTACTCGGCAGCAGCCTCAGTCTCGACCTCGGCGGTCTCGGCCTCGGCGACCTCAGCGGCCTCCTCGACCTCAGCCTCGGCAGCGAGCTCCTCGGCGGTAACGCCGACGAGAACGACAACCTCGGCCTTGATCTCGCGGTACAGCGAGATGGAAACGGTGTGGGCACCGGCAACCTTGATGGGCTTACCGAGCTCGACGCGCTTGCGGTCGATGTCCATACCGAGCTGATCCTTGATGGCGTCAGCGATCATAGCGGCGGTAACGGAGCCAAAGAGGATGCCCTCGTCGCCGACCTTGACGTCAACGGTGACCGTCTTGCCCTCGAAGGCAGCCTTGGTCTCGTTGGCGGTAGCCAGACGGACGGCCTCGCGCTTGGCAATGTTGTTGCGACGCTCGTCAAGCTGCTTGAGGTTGCCCTTGGTGGCGGCAACAGCGAGCTTCTTGGGGAACAGGAAGTTCTCAGCGTAACCCTGAGCGACCTCTACGACGTCACCCTCGCCGCCCTTGCCCTTGATCTCATCGAGAAGAATAACCTTCATGATGCGTCTCCCTTCTTAGCCGCGGTCGCGGTTGCCACGAGAGGAAACCACGGGGACGGTGTACGGCAGGAGAGCCATCTCGCGGGCGCGCTTGATGGCGTTGGCGATGTCATGCTGATGCTGCGTGCAAGCGCCAGTGACGCGACGGGGCTTGATCTTGCCACGGTCGGTCATGTACTTACGGAGAAGCTGAGTGTCCTTATAGTCGATGAACTCAGTGTTCTCCTTGCAGAACTGGCAGTACTTACGACGCGGCTGACGTGCAGAATAATCATTAGCCATGTCAAAATACCTTTCATTTGGCAACTTCGGCGAGCCGAAGCCGCCTCTCACTCAAAAATAGGTGAACAACCCTTAGAACGGGATGTCCTCATCGTAGACGTCGACCGCAGGCGGCGTAGCCACCGGTGCGGCAGGACGCGGTGCGGGCGCAGCGGGAGCTGCGGGGGCGTAACCGCCCTGGTCGTAGCCGCCCTGGCCACCACGGGAGCTCATAAACTCGATCTCATCGACGATGACCTCAAGCTTGCTCCGGCGCTGGCCGTCGCGCTCCCAAGAGCTGTAGCGCAGCTTGCCCTCGATCGCGACCTTGTTTCCCTTTGCCAGGAAACGGCTCACGGCCTCGGCGCGGGTGCCGAACATGGTGCAGTCGACAAAGTTGGGATAGTCCTCCCACTCGCCAGTCTGCGGGTTGCGGCGACGATCGTTCACGGCGACGCCAAAGGACAGAACCTGGGTTCCGCCGGCGGTGGCGCGCAGCTCGGGATCACGCGTGAGGTTACCGGTGATGTTCACTCGATTGATGCTCATTACTCACTACTTCCTCTTGGGGCACAAGCCCAGTCCAAAACGACAGTCTTACTCCTGGTCGTCGCGACGGACGATCATGTGGCGGACCACAGCGTCGGTGATGCGCAGGACGCGATCAAGCTCGGCGATCTGGGTAGGATCTGCGTGGAAGTTGATGAGGGTGTAGTCACCATCGGTGAGGTCGTTGATCTCGTAGGCGAGCTTGCGCTTGCCCCACTCGTCAACGGAGTCGACCTTGCCAGCGCCCTCAGCGATCGTGGTATCGATACGCTTCATAACAGCGAGACGAGTCTCGGGGTCGAGCGACGGGTCAACAAAGAACAGCAGTTCATAAGCCTTCATATTGTCACCTCCTCTGGGCAAATGTGGCTTCAGGTCGTGAAGGTGCGCCTGAAGCAGGAAAAGACTTGGTAATAATATCTTTCAACCTCCCAGGCCGCAAGAATATGCAGCTACAACCTCATGACCTCCACATATGTCCATACTTGCACGGCGTTTCATGCGTGTTCTAACCAAGTGCTGACCAAGAGCTTGACGGATTTGTGGACAAGATACGGTGCCGCGGGGACAAGTTGAGCCAAACCGCAGGTCAACGATTGCAAGGCCGTGGTCGCGAAATGCATACCAGTGGTTCGCTCGGCTGGCCAGATATTTTTAAATTCGTTGCCGCAGCGTTTATAAATACCTCTTTTGAACAGTTGAGTTGATCAACCGCGCTGGTCGGAAGCCGTTTTTTGGTGCTCCGAACCCCACCGCAGCGTCAAGCGTCGCCCAGCGTTTTAAAAAATGCCAACTTTTCTGTTTGCACTTTGCGATTCCTCGTGTATACTGACTTTCGCATTTAACGGAGAGTTGTCCGAGTGGCCGAAGGAGCACGATTGGAAATCGTGTAGGCGTCAAAAGCGTCTCCAGGGTTCAAATCCCTGACTCTCCGCCAGTTAATTCCAAAGCAGGCCTTCGAGCCTGCTTTGTTTTTACCCCACGCGGAGGGGTGGCAGAGTGGTTGAATGCGGCGGTCTCGAAAACCGTTTGGCCTGTATAAGGTCACGAGGGTTCGAATCCCTCCTCCTCCGCCATTTTGGTTGAAAAAGCTCCCAGCAATGGGAGCTTTTTTGTTATCGGGTCGTTTCCAAGCAAATACGGCGGAGGGGGAGGGATTCGAACCCGCAGGGCGCGAAGCGTAAAGAAAACGCGCCAGTGGCGCGTTTTTAGCGCAGCGCGGTCGGCGTAAGCCGACCGGATAAATTTTGAGCTCTGCTCAAAATTTGGACATCCCTCCTATTCAACCCACACCCTCATCGCTTTCAATCCCGGCCCCAAATCCAAAACATGTACATCACCCTCCAAAACCGACATTTTTTGACATCTTTGGAGGCTGATGTACACGTTTGCATATCGCGTGCGGCACATATCGGCCGATTTACTCATATCCAGTATATTTTCCCACTTCAGCGGACATAAGAGTTGAGTATCGGCTCAAAGCGAGAGGCCATAGATGGATACTCCTGTTCTCATTTCGCATAAAACCGCATGGCTCGTCCATCACGCGCCGCAAGATTTGGTTCAATCCGTCGCAAAGCGCGACTACAAGATAGGTGTGCAGGGCCTCTCCACACAACAACGTATCGCGCGTATTCGGCAGGCCCTCACCGACTGCGGTATTCCTTCCAGTATGCTCGCGACCATCGATATTTCTGTCGTGTTCGCCTTCGAGCGCATTCGAACCAGCGGAGTCGCCTGCCATGTTCTTGGCCAAAATCTCCCCTACGATCACATCGACGAGCTAACGCCTGGGATCTTTATCACCGACGAAGCCTTCACGTTTGTGCTTGCTGCCGAATGGATGGATAGAATCGAACATCTTGAATACGGCTACGAAGTTTGCGGAGACTACCGCATGGGGCTGCAGCCTTCTGAACCCTATACCGAGCAGCCGGCCACAGCCTCCAAGGACGAAATCACCAAGTTGCTCGATCAGCACCCCGGTAAACCCGGTGCCACACGCGCCCGACTCGCGCTCAGGCATATCTACGACCACTCAGCCTCTCCCATGGAAAGTGCATCGGCGATTGCCCTTTCGTTGCCCACAAGCGAGGGCGGTCTTGGCATCCGAGGTATCGAACTCAACAAACCGCTCGTGATCCCTAAGCGGCTTTGGCATTGCACCAAAGCCCGAACACTCAAAATCGATGCCCTTATCACCTACCAGCGCAAAGAACTCGGTATCGAATACAAAGGCGGGTTTCACGACGAAGCCGAACGCAAGGGAGCGGACGCGGAACGGGAGGCCATACTCGCCCAAATGGGGTATCGCATCATCACACTCACTTCGGCTCAGTTTGCGAGCCAGCTCGCGTTCCACCGTGCCATGAACAACATTCGAGAAGCACTTGGCATGCCACGCTGCACCAATGCCGAGTACCAGCGAAAGCAAAACGAGCTACGTAAAGCACTCATCCGCAACTGGAAGGGTGCACAGGACGCTGTAGCACCTACCGAGTAGTGCCGCTTGCCGCTCGCCCCGCCAAAACGTGTACACCACCCTCCAAAAACGACATTTTTCGACATCTTTGGAGGCTGGTGTACACGTTTTGGACCCTGCGCCAGCATCCGCTCCCAACCGCTTACCGAGGAATGGGACCGTAACGACCGACAACCATGTACTATGTACGGGCATTGTCTAAACCAACAACCCAAAGGATCCCATCTTGCCCGCTGTCGCCGCTATGACTGTTACCGCACATGCCTCGGATGCCATGGTCGCCATCCCGTTTTGGCTCGAGATGTTCGCCGTCGTCGCGGCTTCGATCTCGGGCGTGCTGGTCGCGCGCGAGCACAAGCTCGACCTGGTGGGCGCGGTCGCACTGGCCGTCGTCTGCGGCCTCGGCGGCGGTCTTTTGCGCGACATGACGCTCCAAGTTGGCAACGTCTACATTCTCAACCAACCCATGGCCCTGCCGCTCTCCATCGCCACGGCGGCCATCATCTACATCTTCCCGGCAATCGTCGATAAGCCCGACAAGCTCATCCCCTTGCTCGATATCATCTCGGTCGGCATCTACGCTGCCACCGGCGCCGACAAGGCCCTGGTCTACGGATTTGCCCCGGCCGTTTGCATCATGATGGGCTTTTTCACCGCGGTGGGTGGCGGCATGCTGCGCGACAGCTTTATGGGTGTGGTGCCGGGTATTTTCCAGCGCACCAACTTCTACGCCATCGCAGCCATCGCCGGGTCGGCGAGCTATGTATGCCTCGTTATGAGCGGCCTCGTCAGCAACATCACCGCGCTGATCGTGTGCGTCGCGGTGACCATGGGACTGCGTTGGCTGTCGTTGCGCTTTGACATCAAAAGCCCTACCGAGGAAGACATCGCGCGCTTTTTGCACCGCAAAAAGTAGTTGGCGTGGCCTTTTACCTCGAAATGCAATTGAGAGGTTCTTTTAGAGCGCCCGCACGTTGGGTACCCTGTTAGGTACATGTCGAGCACCTAACGAAGGATCTATCATGCCTTGCAATCAATTACCGCCGACGCACCGTCATAAAGCACGGAGCCACCTCCTTGTCGCCCTCGCCCTTATCGCGCTGGTGCTTGCCGCCCTTCCCGCCGCAGCTTTTGCCGGCACGGATACCGCAGGCAATGTTCTTGCGACCGACAGTGACTCCAATCCGTCCGGTGTCGAGGGCGACCTGTATTGGGCCGGCCAGAGTCTCGATCTGGACGATGCTTCCATCGACCATGACATCATTGCGGCGGGCGAGAGCCTCTCCATCCGCGACTGCACCGTTGGCGGCGCCGTCCGTCTAGCGGCGCGTACGATCGATATCGCCCAGACCACGGTTGATGGCAGCGTGACCGTCGCTGGCCAGCATGTCGTTCTCAATTCCGACAGCACCGCCAACTGTTTCTACGCGATGGGCGAGACGGTTGCCCTGCGCGGTTCCGTTAAGTCGGCAGCGCTCGCGGGCGATACGGTGACCATCGATGGCACCGTCGATGGCGATGTTGAAGTTTGGGCCGATAAGCTCATCCTGGGCAAGAATGCCCGCATCACCGGCACCGTGAATGCCCATGTTTCCGAGGACCCCGAGCGCGCCGCGGGAGCCGAGGTCGGCGCGCTTAAGATCGACCGCACCGAGAACGAGGATACTTCCACCGTTAACGATGTCATCGGCGGTATCGTCGCCGCAGCGCTCTCGACCTGCTTTGTCGCCTTGCTGCTCGAGCTCGTCTTTCCGCGCGCGACCGCCAGCGCCGCCGGAATGCTCCACCAGCATCCCACGCCCCTGTGGGTGAGCGGCCTTCTAGGCACGATTGCTATCGTCCCCACCGTCCTACTGCTGATTATCTCGATCGCCGGCCTGTCGCTTGCCGGAGCCCTCATGTGCGCCGTGATTGGCATCGCGCTGGTCTCGGCAGCCTTCGCGGGCTGCGCCATCGCACGCATGGTCGGACATGGCCAGAATCGCTACGCCATGGCAGCCGTCGGCGGCATAATCGCGGGCGTGCTCACGGCAATCCCTCTCGTCGGCGACTTCATCAGCGGCGTAGCTTTCGTCTTCACGCTCGGTTACATCATCCAGACCATCTGGCGCAACGCCCACCTCAAACCGCAGCAGCCCGCCAACATGCCGGGACTCCCCACCGCTTAAGCTGGCTAAACCACCACAATGGGGCCAGGCACCTTTGTGGTGGTGCAAAGGGGTCAGGTTACTTTGCACCAACAAACGAAGCGGGGCACCCGATCGAATACGATCGAGTGCCCCGCCTTTTCATGTCTCGCGTTGCTGTTCGAGGTGAGCGGCTACTCCTCAGAGCCATCGTCGCGCTTACGGCTACGAATGAGGTGTGCCACACCAATGCACAGCACCGCACCACCAGCGATCCAAGTGAAGGTCACGCCGTTAAGACCGGTCAGCGGGAGGTTGGAGCCCTTCTTGTTCTTGACGGTAAGGGTGACGGTACCGTCGTCGACTGACGGGGTAACCATAGTAGCGGAGTCATCCTTCTGTACAGTAACCTTCAGCGTATTTACAGCTGTGTTTTCGTCGAGCGCCACGCCCTCGTCTTTGTTAAGGCCCTCAGCCTTGATAGTGAAGGTAAAGTCGTCCAGCGTATTGTAGCCAGGGTTGCTACCCTCGACTTCGTGCACCGTGTAGGTACCAGCATCAAGGCCCGTGACATTAATCTTGCCGCCGTCAGCGGTTACGAACTCGTGAGGATCATCGACAAGAATGCCCTTGTCGTTGACATACTTGTTCTTAGAGCCAGCATCGTCAGGATCGGTTGACTGGATAGTGAACTTTACACCGTCAATCTTAGTGGCCTCATTATCAGCATCCTGCTTGATAACCTCAAGCGCGTAGGTGTAGTCGCGGACAGTATCGGGCACGGATTTACCCGTGCCGTTGCTCATGGGATTGTTGGAATAAATAAGTTTTACGGTGTTGTCGTTACCCAGACCGCCGACAGTAACGTTCGCAGCCTTCATAGGATCGAGCTTAGCGGTGTAGGTGACGACGACATTAGAGCGGCCGTCGAGCGTCGCGTTCGCCTGTTTCGCAGCAGCCTTGAGGTCGGTAAACGTTACGGTCAGTGTATTATTAGCGTCAATCGAGACATCGTAGCCGGTATTAGCGCCGGGAGTTGCGTTGCGTGAAAGGGTTGTGTCACCGATTTTAACGACGACGCTGTTTGCTTTCGCCGTCAAACCCGCAGATAGCTCATCGTGGAACTCGTAATAATAGGTGTCGAACGTGGCAACGTTGTCAGCGACGGTACCAGTCAGCTGATATTGGACATCCTGGCCCATCTGAGAGTCAGCCTTATCGGCCCACCCACTGCTAGACCTGTCATCCTTGACCTTCTTCGTAACCGTGGGGATGCTAGTCTTCTCGGTAACGGTAACGGCCTTACCGCCGACGATGGCGAAGATCGGGGAGGTGCCAGTGTTCGGCTTGGTCTCATCCGTAAGGCCGTCAGACACGAACAGGTAATAACCATCGCCATAAGTGTCCGGGCGCGTCCAAGAATCACCCACCTTAAAAGGATTTCCCGCAGGAGTCTCGTCTGTAATCGCAGCCGCAATTGCATATAGCACGTCACCGGGAGCAACGCGCGTGCCTTCGCTGCTGGTTGCCGAGCTGGCAGAAGTACCCGTCACATTTTTAGCAAGCCACTCGGCAACAACCGGAGCAGTGGCACTGTCCGCAAGCGCCGCGGTGCCGTCCGCATCCACGATCTCCTTGTACTTGGCAGATCCCCTAATAGCAGCGATTACCTTGGATCCGACAGTCGTGCTTGACCATTCAATATCGGAGGCAACTTTTCCTTTGCTCTCCTCATCAACGACTTTTGCCTTGAAGATCTGATAAGCCTTGAACGTATTGTCTCTGTTTGTATCGTCGACCTTATTAATCGTGATACTGCCCGTCGTGCCCTCAGCAAACGCCATGCTCACCGGGGTCATCACCCCTCCGAAGCTCAGAACTGCGGTGAGGCCGGCTGTTACTGCTAGGCGGGCGATATTCTTGGTTGCCTTCATGCTTGGATCTCTTTCTTGGAGGCTGCTTAAAACTTGTCGATATCAAACGTCGGCAGGCTTATTACCCTGCGTCCAAATCGCTACGGAGGCAGTACGCCGCTGAGCAAGGGGGGGCAATTATTTAGCACGGCGACCTCCTCCCCGCTTGATGACAAGCGCGGCGGCAATGGCCGCTACTCCGATGACAGCCAAAGCCGCCACCAGCACCAACGTTCTATCTCCCGTCGAGGGCATAAAGCCTCGACTCGCTTCCTTACTTGAGGTGTTGAGCACCGACAGTTCAATCGAACCCGTCCTAGCGTCTGCGGCATCAACTCGCAGGGGACTTTCGGCCGATACGGTCACCTTGGGCTTCGCGGCCGCCACTTGTTTAACGTCCAAGCCCTCGGCCGCAACCGTCACCGTTCGTTTGCCCTCAAAGGCGGCGTAGCCCTTGGGTGCCGCAACTTCCTCGACGGTATAGATGCCTGCGTCCATACCGTTCAGCTCCACGCGACCGTCTTCGCCCGTCACAACGCACGCATCGGCATCCGTTGACCATGCACCGTTGGCCGCCAGCACGCGACCTCGATCATCGACAATGCGCAGCTTGGCACCCGCAAGAGGGTTGTCGTCCGCGCTCGAACGCTTGATAAGGCTGAGCCCCCAGGTGTAGACCGTCGCGTCATCGCTCGGCGTGCGGGTGAACCCGGAGTCGCCGGACTGGTCGGCGAAGGGAGAGCGCGGGTAGCGCAGGTAGACCTCGTTGCGGTTGCCCTTGGCGGCGCCTCGATTGCAGCTAGCCCCCAAGGGTGCATTGTAAATAGCGACCACGCGGGCGCCCGCGGTGAAGGCATCCGTACCACCGAGCGCGGCGATCAGGTCGCCGGTGCGCACAGTGAAGGCGTTACCCTCGACCGAGACCCCGCACTGGGCGGTGATGTCGGTCCAGCCCTTCGCGGGCTCGGTGCCGGCGCGCCCGTCCTTGCCGGTCGAGACGGCATTAAAGCCGCCGTCCGCGCCCGCAGCCACGTACACGCGCATGCTCGCGGCGACCTTGGAGGAATCGAGCCCCGCGCTCATGGTGTCGACGAACTGCACCGCGTAGGTGTCGTAGGCGATGAGGCCCGCTGGGACCGTGGCGGAGAGGCGCCAGTACAGGTCGTCGGCGACCGTGGCGTCGGCGGCCTTCTGCCACGCGGCGGTACTGTCCTCCAGCACGTGCTTGGCCACCTTGGGCGTCGCGGCCTTGGGCTTGACGGTGACGGCGCTGCCGCCCACCAGGGCCATGATCGGCGCGGTGCCGGCCTCGTCCTGGGCGATGGCGGCGTCGTCGGCGACGATGAGCCAGTAGCCACAGGGCAGCTCGGCCGCCGCGCCCGCGTTAAGGGCCGCGGACACGGCGTCTGCTTTGACAACTGTGCGGGCAAGCTTTGCCGTCAGCGAGGTCGTCATGTGCCCGTCGGCATTCATCCATTCGGCAGCCTCTTGTGCCGTCGATGCCGAGCCATCAAGCCCCGCATCATGAAGCACGGGGAGAACAGCTTGGCGAACGGCGTCATTCGCCCACGTTATGTCAGTTGCGACCTTTTGATCGGCATCGGCGTCGTCAATAACGGTCGCCGAAAAGAGCTGATACGCGTCATACCGCGTCGCAACTTTACCGTCCACCGTAATGGCTCCGGTGTCGGCAGCACGGGCCGTCCCAGGGGCAATCGCGAAAGAAAAGACGGCAAACATGGCTATCGCCATGACGGTCAACACATGACGGAGCGGCTTACTCATTGCGACCACCTCGATCAAGACCACGGTGGCGGCGAGCATGCATCCACGTCGCCGCGAAGCACAGCAGCGAAGCGCCAGCCAGATACGTCATAGTCAAACCAGCCCCGCCAGCCTCGGGAAGTATGGTCGAGTACTTGTTGGTAAAGGTCGGCGGATCCTGGGATTTATTGTCATATGTGACGACGGTGTCGAGCTTTCCGTCGCCATTGGTCACGACGACCTTAACCTTGTGCTCGGTCGTGTCATAGGCAATGTGATCCTTAACGTTATTCACAGCGCCCTCGGGGACAACCTCGCAGATGGCATACTCGTAAGTCCCCACCTTGCTGTAGTCCAATGTAAAATCGACTTCACCGCCGGTGCCGTTCTTGGCAGTCTGCAAAACCTTGCCGCTTGCGTCCTTGAGCGCAAACGCAAACTGTCCTTCCTGCAATGTCGAACCCTGGAGCTGCTTGATTGCAGAAATCATAGCCTGACCGCTATAGGGTGCGTCATAGACCGTGATATCAGTACTGGCCGTCGGAGTCTCTAGCTGGTCAGGATATTTCGCCTTCAAGCTTTCCACCTTGGTAAGGGCATTTCGATAGTCGTCTTCGCTATTGCCCTTGAGTAGGATCCACACAGGCTTAGAGACGGCATTGTATCCGCTTGGTGCCTCGGTCTCCTCAAGGCAATATAGCGTATAAGCCTTCATCTGTTGCGTAGCAGATCCAAACGTCACCGTACCATTTTCATCAGTCGGCGCGTGCCGCAGTTCCGTTTTTGCAGTGTCAAGGTCTGAATTCAAGGCCCTTTCCACATCAACCTCATAGAGCGTAAACTCGGCACCAGACAGCTTCTTTGTGATATCGCTCGCATCGACCTTGGTCACCGTGACACCGTAGCCGTTGCCACCCGCCGAACCGGACACCCTTTGAATTTCCCAATTCTTTTCATGCTTCGCATTGCCATCAAAAACGCCTGCAAGCGAGGCCGTATTAGACAGAGAGACCGTATCTCCTTCGTTGCCGGCAGGAATGACCTCATACTCAACTTTGAGATACTTCTCATCGGGAACGCGGAGCGTCATCTTTGTACACGCAGCTCCATTTCCATCCCTAATGGTCTCAGCACTGACGGTGTATTTGTCCGAGTCCAGCAAGCTCCAGTCTGTCCCATCGTATTGATACACTTTGACCTTATCCGTCACCAGCGTGCATTTGGCATCCATGGTATCGATGAGCTCGAGGTAGTCGCTGTCACTCTTAAGGTTAACTGCCGATTCGTTAACAAAGATGGTGTACTTGATGCGGTTGCTGTTAGCGACCTGCTCTCCAGTCTTTTGCAGCACGTTGTTCTTAATGGTGACAGTTCCACTACCAGACTCGAACGTCTTGTCACCCGACTCAGCACTGGCTGAGTTAGTGAACTTCACTTCGTTCTTAGAAGTGTCGAGCTTGCCACGCTTGACCGCCGTCTGATACGTAAGTTTGGCGTAACCAGCATAGTCGCCGAGTGCCGTCGTGGGGATGGAGAAGGTAACGGTGCCTTTGTCATCACTGACGCTCTCAGGGGGCTGGTTGTCGGCGACGGTCTTCTCTCGCTGGGCGGTACCGTTATACGCTTTCTGGTCATACGGATTCTGAATCAGTGAGTATTTTGCAGACCCCGGCACATAGCTCATACCGCTCGGCAGCGTGTCCACGACGTTCAGTGGTTGGTTATTTAGCTTGCCGGCGCCGTAATATTCAAACTCGCCATTTGCGCCCTTATTGCCCTTCTGGCGGTTCGCGTATACCGTCCAGTCAACGATCCATGCGCCTTTCTCATTAGACCCGTCGATTTTGCTCCAGTCGAAATTCCCATTCCAAGAGACTGCAGTCTTCGCCGAAGGCTTCTCGACATCAGGAGTCGAGTTCGCATCGACATAGTAATAAATATAGTCCGTGAAATATTTAGTACCACTTACTTCCACTGATGCAAAATTGGAGTACCAGCCAGGAAGCGCATCGGATTTTGTCTTATAAGTAATTACCGCATCCGGGTTATCTTTGAGCGCGTTCTTCACCGCATCGCTTATCCGAATGAACAGGTTGAAGTTTTTCTTGGTTCCAAACGACGTTGAATCACTGCCACCTTCGAACCACCAATCGACACCCTTCTCCAAAGGGACATCGCCGATTTTAATAGAATAGCTGTCGACGTCTGGTCCGATATTTTGGTTCCAGGCCGTCTGAAACGTATCGTAAACCTTGACCGTTGATGGATTCACCGCATTAACAATGGAACCCAGTGCTATCCGAAGCTCCCATTTTGCCTGGCCTGTTGTCGCCGCATCAGGGTCTTTTAGAAGCCTCTTTACAATCTGCGTCCCCACCAACTTCGGCGTAAACGTGCCGCTGTCCGTGCCGGAAACGGAATTGTCGCGCGAGATACTCGCACTGTTGCTCACCGTGTCATACGAGTCTTGTTCTTTCATTTGAGTGTGATAAACAATGCGATAGGGCTGGTACTTATCCGCGTCAGATAGACCTGAGAACGTATAGCTAAATGTTTTACCAGTGGAGCTATCGGGATTGCCGCGGGCGATCTCGTCCCACCCGTAGAGTCCCCTATAAACGATGTAATTACCCGTATACGTCTGCTTGTCGTCCAGTATGTCGGTGAATGTATAGCCATTCATGTCGGCCTTGATATCGCCGTTGTTGAGCGTAACGGTCCATTCTATATCGGACGGCGTTCCTTCACCGGCATCCTTCTTGATCATGTCATAGCGGAAATCATTTGCTGAGACTGGATTCTCTAATTTGCCGCCACGGCTTTGGTCCCATGTCCAGGAGGCATTGTTTTTTGAACCGTCGAGGCGATTGATCCACTCTTTATCGCCCACAGATACGTTCGGTTTCATAACCGAATCATACGTAATCGTATAGGTATCTTGAGCCAAGTCGCCCAGGTTCAAAGTTGCGGTCTGCTCATTAATGGCCGGCTGTTGATCGAGCGTCTTGTCGTTCAGCTTAAACGACCCGGGCACAAACGAAAAGTTATTCCCCAGCACATCGGTGAGCTGGACATTGTGAGCATAAGACTCAACCGTAAGCTTGAGAGTCCACGTAACCTTTCCCTCGCCGCCAGATTGGAAGAACTTTCCTTCTTTCTTTCCCGTCACATCGCCGTCTTTTGTCACGATGTCGATTTCACCCCAACCGGGAAAATCGACTTTCGTTGTGTTACCGGAGCCAACGTCCGTATCCGACAGCTTGAATGAAAAATCCGCACCAACATAAACGTCAGATGGATTTGCTTCGATCCAGTTTTGCTCGAAAGTGAAGATCAGTTTATTGTTCTCACATCTCCACGTGCCCGCCGTTTGATCATTCTTGTCCGTTAGGCTGCCACCCTTATTGTCCAGCGCCTTGATATTATTTGGAAGAGAGTATTCCGCAATGTATTGGTCCGTGCTTGGACCCTTTTCTCCCTTAAACTTCGCGCTAAACGAACCGTACAGTGTGTCGGTCGAAAGCACAGCATCATTGCCCAAAGGCGCTGTATGACCAGCGTCTTTGTACAGATTAACCGTAACGTTCGCCGTATCCCCATCAATCACAATCGGCGCAGGGGTTGTCACGTCCTCGGCGCGCACGGGGGCGGCGCCGTGAAAAACTACGACGGTGAGGCTAATCAAAATAAAGATCAGGGCCGCCATACCCAGCGACCGTGAGCGGTGTGCGTCCATAGTTGTCCCCTAATTCCTACAACACAGTGTGGAATACGGCGAATCGTCGGATCGAACACAAACCCCAACATCAACAAGAACCTACCTAGCGCATTGCAAGAACCCATTGGGGGAGCAACTTCTAAGACGGTTCGTCTATGCCACATGCATAAAATACAATATAGATACCAGTCATGTAAACCGCAGGTCAAGAGGTCTTTTATTTTAATACCAGTTGATATTTACCTGTTAACAGTTTTGTATCAAAGCGGTCATATTCTGTGGAATAATGTATATGTTTAAACAACCTAACTTTGACCGAAACTGGACCTCGCGCCCCGCCGTGGTGCAAAGTAACCTGACCCCATCGCACCAAAAAGGGCGCCGACCGCGATGGTCGACGCCCCTTCTTATTAGTCGCTATAAAGCGTTACGCTTATTTGTTGACCTGACCGGCGCGGACGGCAGCCTTCTTGCGGTCGGTGGCGTTGAGCAGACGCTTGCGCAGGCGAATGTTCTTGGGAGTGATCTCGACCAGCTCGTCGTCGGCGATGTACTCCAGCGCCTCCTCCAGCGAGAAGGTGCGGGGCGGCACCAGCTGCACGGAGATATCGGAGGTCGAGGAACGCTGGTTACCCAGGTTCTTGGTACGGGCGATGTTGACGACCATGTCGCCAGCCTTGCTGCGCTCGCCCACGATCATGCCCTCATAGCACTCGGTGCCCGGCTCAACAAACAGCTGGCCGCGCTCCTGCAGCGTGCCCAGAGCGTAGGCAACGGCCTTCTCGGTGGTCATGGAGATCATGGCGCCGTTCTGACGGTTGCCGATCTCGCCGGCGTAGGGACCGTACTCCAGGAAGGTGTGGTAGAACACGCCCTCGCCGTGGGTGACGTTCATGATGCGGTTCTTAAGACCCATGATGCCACGCGTCGGGATCTTGAACTCAAGGTGAGTCACGATGCCCGAGGTATCCATGCTCGTCATGATGCCGCCCGAGGTACCGAAGACCTCAACGACCTTGCCCGAGTACTCGTCCGGGCACTCGACGACAGCCTGCTCGACGGGCTCCATCTTGTTGCCGTTCTCGTCCTTCTTAAACAGAACGCGGGGACGGCCGACCTGGAACTCAAAGCCCTCGCGGCGCATGGACTCCATCAGGACGGACAGGTGCAGAATGCCGCGGCCCGAGACCTCGACGCCGCTCTTGTCCTCGAGCTCCTCGATCTTCATGGTCACGTTGTTCTCGGCCTCGTTGAACAGGCGCTCTTTGAGCTGACGGGCACCCACGATGTCGCCGTCGCGGCCGACGAGCGGGGAGGTCGAAGCCTCAAAGACAATGGACAGGGTCGGCGGGTCGATCTCGATGGGCTCGAGCTCGACGGGGTTCTCGGGGTCGGTGTAGACATCGCCGATATCGGTGCGGTCGATGCCCACGACGGCGGCGATGTCGCCGGCGCCGACCTCCTGGCACTCGGTGCGGCCCAGGTAGTCGAAGGTAAAGAGCTGCTTGACGGTAGCGGTGGCGCTGGAGCCGTCGTTCTTCACAACCAGGATCTGGTCGCCCTGGTGAATGGTGCCGGAGTACACGCGGCCGATGCCGATGCGGCCGACAAAGTTGGAGTGGTCGATGGTCACGCACTGCATGGCCAGCGGGGCGTTCTCGTCAACCTCGGGCGCGGGCATGTCGTCGATGATCATGTCGAGCAGCGGGTACATGTCCATGTTGCCGTCCTCGGGATCGAGGCGGGCAAAGCCGTTCATGGCGCTGGCGTAGACGACGTGCTCCATGGCGAACTCAAGCTGGTCGTCGGTAGCACCCAGGTCGGCCATGAGGTCGAGGCAGTCGTTGTAGGCCTTCTCGGGGTTGGCGCCCGGACGGTCGATCTTGTTGATGACGATCATGATCTTGAGGCCGGTGTCGATAGCGTGACGCAGCACGAAGCGGGTCTGGGGCATGGGGCCCTCAAAGGCATCGACCAGCAGCAGGGCGCCGTCGGCCATACGCAGCACGCGCTCGACCTCGCCGCCAAAGTCGGCGTGGCCCGGGGTGTCGATGACGTTGATCTTAACGTCCTTGTACTCGATAGAGATGTTCTTGGCGAGAATCGTGATGCCGCGCTCGCGCTCCTGGTCGTTAGAGTCCAGGACGCGGTCCTCGACCTGCTGGTTGGCACGGAAGGCGTCCGTGGCACGCAGGAGCTTATCGACCATCGTCGTCTTGCCGTGGTCGACGTGGGCGATGATGGCGATGTTCCTCAGATTGTCTACGCGCATGTAGTTCCCCTATCTTCTATCCATATACAAACGGCACACGTATGCGGCCCGCCCGGCGACACAACGCTCAGCGGGAATATTGAGCCTTTTACCGAAAACTCGTTTATTTTAGCGATTTTAGATAAGAGGGGTTTCCTCACCTGCAGGTTCAGGGTCGCTCCACATAAAACCATCGCCGGCACCCATGCCCTCATACAGCACATATGCCGAAAAACCGCTCTCGAGCGTAGTTTCGAAGAAGCTCACGAGCAGGGCATCGTGATAGCCGCCGTCAATTTCGACACAGCCGGTGTAGCCGATGGCATAGCGGGCGATACGGCCCAGCCCCTCGTCCTTAAGACCCATCTTATGCTCGGAGATAAAGTTGGTGGCAGCCTCGAGGCACGCCTCTTCGCCATCCTCGTCGAGCGCCGCCAGGTAGCGGTTGGAAGCAGCGTCCTCAATTGCCACGACCACGCCCGGGTTCTCACCCACGGCCAGGTCGTCCAAGAAGGCGCCAATCAGATCGCACACCATGGCGTCGAGCTCGGCGGAGACGTTACCGGCGTCCTGCATATCCTGTGCCATCTTTAGACCTTCCCATCGAGTCTGGCGTCGTTACAGTTCTTGCGCCTCGGCAGCGATCTTGGCGGCAGCGTCGCGGGCGCGCATCATATCTGCCGCGCGCTTGTCGAGCACCTTGATCTGGTTGGTCAGCATTACCGCATCGACCACACCCCAGATTACCAAGCCTGTTGAAATCGAAAACCCAAGCGCACCAACTGTACCACGAAGGCGCGAGCAGATTGCCGCGACAAGAGCGGAGATGACAACCATCTTGATATAGGAGCCACGGCGCTCGCGAAGTGTGCGGGCCTGCGTCACGTAGGCGATGCGGGCAGCCTCGGATGCCTCCGAGCGCATCTGGGCTTCACGCGCAATGGCAGCCGCCTCGGCCGACATGCCGCCGGCCATCAGCGAACGCTCCGCAACCTGGCCGCCCCGCATTTAGAAATCATCGGGGGAGAGCGTATGGACGAACTCGTCGAACTTCTCGAACTCCTGCTCGTCGTCGACTTCCTCGGCGTGGTTGGAAACGGTACCCAGGCGATTCATGATGTCGTCCTCCACAAACATGGGGGCATTGCTGCGCACGGCGAGGGCGATGGCGTCGCTGGGACGGGCGTCAATCTTGCGCTCGCCGCCATCGGCGAGCACGACGATCGTCGCATAGAACACCGGCGGCTCGGCGCGCACGATCTCGATGCGCTCGAGCTTGGCGCCTAGGGCGTCAACGGTATCGAGCAGCAGGTCATGGGTGATCGGGCGCTCGGCACGGCCGCTATCGATGCCGCGGCTGATGGCAGCGGCCTCAAACGAACCAGTCTGAATGGAAAGGGAGCGCAGCGGCGCGGGCGAATCCGATTTACTGCTGCGCTCGCGAAGCACGATAAGCGATGGCACGGGACCGGCGGCCATGACGATGGTCTCTATGTCGACACGAACCATGGAACACCTCCGGTACGTAGCGGTTAACGCGCGGCAGGGCTGCCGCATTGAATAGCTATACTACCCAATCTTTCGCCCAGCACACAAAATCAAACTAGTTAATTTGAGACGGAGCTCTTTTGACTACTTTTGTTGGATAAGAAAAAAGCCCCGAGGCAATGCCCCAGGGCTCTTCACGTTTTTGATGGTGGACCTGACAAGATTCGAACTTGTGACCTCCCGGTTATCAGCCGGACGCTCTAACCAACTGAGCTACAGGTCCATCATGGTGGAGGTTAGGGGGATCGAACCCCTGACCTCAGGCTTGCAAAGCCCGCGCTCTCCCAGCTGAGCTAAACCCCCACGGAGACAGTAATAAACACCCCAGCGGCGACTCGGCTCTCGCTGGGGTGTTTATTGCGAAAGAAAGTGGTGGACCTGACAAGATTCGAACTTGTGACCTCCCGGTTATCAGCCGGACGCTCTAACCAACTGAGCTACAGGTCC
>CAKULD010000002.1 GCA_934667065.1 uncultured Collinsella sp. | reverse complement strand
AGTCTGATAACAAAAAATTATTATTGAGTATAAGAAAAATCTTTAATACGATATGAAACGAAGGCACAACCTCAACCACGCACTGCGTCAAAATAGACGTCTAGATGCGAAAATTCTATTTCGAGGATTGGTGGTCAAATGGCCCAGGAGACGGTAACGAACGGCACTGAAGCCCTGTTTACTCGTGAAGGCAAGCCCCCTGTACAGGAAATGATCCCGTGTGCTCTTCAGCACGTGCTGGCATCGTTCGCCGGCATTATCACCCCGGCGGTCATCATGGCCGGCGTCTATGGCTTTGACAGCCAGCAGAGCACCGACATCATTCAGGTCGCCCTTATTCTTTCGGCAATCGACACGGCCCTTCAGGCCTTTGCCCCCTTCCGTCGCATCGGCGGCGGCCTGCCCATCGTCATGGGCGTTTCGTTCGCGTTCCTCCCGGCCCTGCAGGCCATGGGTGCCTCGGGCTTTAGCTTTGGCGCGCTGCTGGGCGGCGAGATCGTCGGCGGCGCCGTCGCGGTTCTCTTTGGTCTGGCTTACAGCAAGATCAAATGGCTGTTCCCGCCCGTCGTGACCGGTACGGTCATCTTCTCCATTGGCGTTTCGCTCTATCCCACGGCCGTCAAGTACATGGCCGGTGGCATGGGTACGCCGCTGTGGGGTACCCCGCAGGCCTGGTGCGTCGCTCTGATCACCTTCGCCGTGGTCTTTGCGCTCGCCAACTTTGGCAAGGGCACGCTCAAGCTGGGTTCCGTGTTCTTTGGCATGATCGTCGGCATGATCGTCTCAATCCCCTTCGGCATGATCGACTTCTCCAGCGTCGCCACCGCCCAGGTCTTCGCCCTTCCCAAGCTCATGCCCTATGCGCTCGAGTTTGATCCCGAGGTCTGCATTACCCTCGCTGTCGTGTTCCCCATGGTCGCCATCCAGGTCATCGGCGATGTGTCCGCAGCCTGCCTGGGCTCCATCGACCGTATGCCGACCGAGCGCGAGCTCTCCGGCGCCATCGTCTCCCAGGGCCTCACCTCTATGGTCGGCGGCTTCCTCGGCGGCCTTCCCACGAGCGCCCTTGGCCAGAACGTGGGCATCATCTGCTCCAACAAGGTCGTCAACAAGTGGGTCTTTGTGATCATCGCGGCTGTCTTTGCCATCGCCGGTCTGTTCCCGCAGCTCTCTGCCGTGCTCTCCGCCATCCCGCAGCCCGTCATCGGCGGCGCGACCGTCGGCGTCTTTGGCACTATCACCATGAACGGCGTGCGCATGTTCACCCGTGAGGGCCTCACGCAGCGCACCACTACCATCGTCGGCACCTCGGTCGTCTTTGGCCTGGGTATCTGGATGGCCAGCGGCTGCCTCGCCGGCGAGGGCATGCCCACCTGGGTGTCCACCGTCATCGGCTCCAACGCCGTGACCCCCACCGCCATCATGGCCATTGTCCTTAACCTGATCCTTCCGCAGACGCCGGTCGTGGCTCAGCACATCGATGCCGCCAAGGACGCTGCCGTGGATCTGGTCTTGCCCGAGAGCAAGAAGTAACCAATTCGGTGCTATTCGTCGGCGGACGCATCGCCTCGTCCGCCGACGTCATGCGGTGCCAAACCGCACTTCAAAGGGCTTGTCCCTTTGGTGAAGCGTTGACGGGAGAGGGCCCGTTTCCGGTGTAGGCCGGCGCTTCGCACTTCCGCTATGTCAGAGGTGTCAAACCCCGCCTCTGATGTTGAAGGGAGCATCTATGCTTCTGGTCGCAAACGGTTCCGTCTTTACCCGCAACGCTCAGACCCCGTTCATTCCCAACGGTGCGGTCGCCATTGACGGAGATACGATCGTCGAAGTGGGCCTCGAGCGCGAGCTCAAGGCCAAGTACCCGGATGCCGAGTACGTCGACGCCCAGGGCAACCTCATCATGCCCGGACTCATCAACTGCCACACCCACATCTACTCGGGTCTGGCCCGCGGCCTTGCCATTAAGGGCTGCAACCCCACCAACTTCCTGGAGAATCTTGAGCAGCAGTGGTGGAAGATTGACGACAACCTGACGCTCGACGGCACCAAGGCCAGCGCCTATGCCACGATTCTGGACTCCATCCGCGATGGCGTCACCACGATCTTCGATCACCACGCGAGCTTCTGCGAGATCCCGGGCAGCCTCTTTACCATTAAGGACGCTGCGCAGGAGCTGGGCATGCGTTCGTGCCTGTGCTACGAGGTCTCCGATCGCCGTGGTCAGGAAAAGTGCGACCAGGCCATTGCCGAGAACGCCGAGTTTGCGCAGTGGGCTGCCAAGGAGCGTTGCGATAACGACAACCACATGATCGCTGCCATGTTTGGCGGCCACGCCACCTTTACGCTGTCGGACGAGACCATGGATAAGATGGCCGAGGCCAACAACGGCCTGACCGGTTTCCATATCCATGTGTGCGAGGGCATGAACGACGTGTGGGATTCCCGCCTCAACCGCGGCGGCATCAGCCCCGTCGAGCGCCTGCTGCAGCACAACCTGCTCGGCCCCGACACCATGCTCGGCCATTGCATCCATGTGACGCCCGCCGAGATGGATATCGTCAAGGAGTCCGGCACCTGGCTCGTCAACAACCCCGAATCCAATATGGGCAACGCTGTGGGCTGCGCTCCCGTGCTCGAGTTCTTCCGCCGCGGCATCCCCGTGTGCATGGGCACCGACGCCTACACCCACGATATGCTCGAGAGCCTCAAGGTCTTCCTGATTATCCAGCGTCACAACGCCGCCATGCCTAACGTGGGCTGGTGCGAGGCCATAACCATGCTGTTCGAGAACAATGCCAAGATGGCGAGCAAGTACTTCGACCGCAAGCTCGGCGTGCTCGAGGCCGGTGCCGCCGCCGACGTTATCGTGATGGACTACAAGCCCTTTACGCCGCTGAGCGAGGAGAACATCGACGGTCACATGCTCTTTGGCATGATGGGCAAAAACTGCCGCACCACCATCATCAACGGCAAGGTCCTGTACAAGGACCGCGAGTTCGTCGGTATCGACGAGGACAAGATCAACGCGTGGACCATGGCCGAGTCTAAGAAGCTCTGGGGCACGCTCAACGAGCGCACCTACTAATTCACAAGTAGATTCACGCGCGTCGGATGTTTCGCCACATTCGACGCGCGTAGAGGCGGCCTCCGCGGGGTCGCCGGCGCTGTGCTAGCGCTACACCGTATTTCGCCCGCCGCGCGGTCTCGTCGGGCGTTACAGAGAGGAGCTCATTATGAGCGACATCATGAGGCCGATCCCGTTTTCGCAGCTGATGAACTGGATCATCGAGGAGCACAAGACCCAGGGCGCCATCTTTGGCGTGCGCAAGGTGGTCACGACCAACCAGGAGGGCGCGCTTCCCATTTTTGACGAGCGCATCGAGACTCCGTTTGGCCCGGCCGCCGGCCCCAACACGCAGCTTGCCCAGAACATCATTGCCTCCTATGTGGCGGGCGCGCGCTTCTTTGAGCTCAAGACCGTCCAGGTCATGGACGGCGAGGAGCTTTCCAAGTGCGTCAACAAGCCCTGCATCGTGGCGCAGGACGAGTGCTACAACTGCGAGTGGTCGACCGAGCTCGAGGTTCCGCAGGCATATGCCGAGTACGTCAAGGCATGGTTCGCCTGCCACCTCATCGCTCGCGAATATGGCCTGGGCAGCCCGGACGGCTTTGTCTTCAACATGTCCGTGGGCTATGACCTCGAGGGCATCAAGAGTCCCAAGGTCGACGCCTACATCGAGGGTATGAAGGACGCCAGCGGCTCCGAGGTCTGGAACGAGTGCCGCGAGTGGGCACTTGCCAACCTGGACAAGTTCGAGCATGTCGACGCCGCGTTTGTCGAGTCCATTCCGGCACGCGTGTCCAACTCCATCACCGAGTCCACCCTGCACGGCTGCCCGCCGGCGGAGATCGAGCGCATCGCGACCTATCTGATCACCGAGAAGGGCCTCAACACCTACATCAAATGCAACCCCACGCTGCTGGGTTATGAGTTTGCCCGTCAGCGCCTTAACGAGCTGGGCTTTGACTACATCGTCTTCGATGACACGCACTTCCGTGAGGACCTGCAGTGGGTCGACGCCGTGCCCATGTTTGAGCGCCTGATTGCCCTGTGCGCCGAGCGCGGCCTGGAGTTTGGTGTCAAGCTGACCAACACCTTCCCCGTCGACGTGACGAGGAACGAGCTGCCCTCCACCGAGATGTACATGTCCGGCCGTTCGCTGTTCTCGCTGACCATCGAGGCCGCCCGCCGCATTACCGAGCAGTTTGACGGCAAGCTGCGCATCAGCTACTCCGGCGGCGCCACGGTCTACAACATCCGCTCCCTGTATGACGCGGGCATTTGGCCCGTCACCCTGGCGACCGATGTGCTCAAGCCCGGTGGCTACGAGCGCTTTAGCCAGATGGCTGGCGAGTTCACCGACCTGGACGGCAAGCCGTTCGCGGGCGTCTCTCTCGACGCCGTGACCGCGATCCAGACCGACTCGCTCACCAACCCGCTCTACAAGAAGCCGCTGCGCCCGCTGCCCGACCGCAAGGTCGCCGGCAAGAGCCCGCTTAACGACTGCTTTACTACGCCGTGCCGCACGAGCTGCCCCATCCAGCAGGACATTCCCGCCTACCTGGCGGCTGTTGACGAGGGCCGCTACGAGGACGCGCTCAACATCATCATCGAGCGCAACGCCCTGCCGTTCATTACCGGCACCATCTGCCCGCATCCCTGCGGCCGCGCCTGCGAGCGTGCGTTCTACGAGCCCGAGGGCGCCCAGATCCGCGCCAGCAAGCTCAAGGCCGCCCGCGAGGCCATGACCGCCGTGCTGCCCAAGCTGCGCGCTCAGGCCATTGCCAACGACGGCGAGCGCAACGTTGCCGTTATCGGCGGCGGCCCGGCTGGTCTGGCGACGGCGTTCTTCCTGACGCGTGCCGGCGTGCCCGTCACCATCTTCGAGGCCCGCGACTCCCTCGGCGGTGTGGTCCGTCACGTCATCCCCGAGTTCCGCATTGCCAGCGATGATATCTCGCACGACGCCGAGCTCTGCCTGGCCTTTGGCGCCAAGGTGCAGCTCAACGCCCGCGTGGGGTCCATCGACGAGCTCAAGGCTCAGGGCTTTACCGACGTTGTCGTGGCCACCGGTGCCTGGATGCCCGGCTCTGCCGGCTTGGGCGAGGACTTGGAGCTCGACGTGTTGGAGTTCCTCGAGGCCGCCAAGAAGGGCGAGAAGCTCGAGCTGGGCGAGGATGTTGTGGTCATCGGCGCCGGCAACACCGCCATGGACGCCGCCCGCGTGGCCAAGCGCCTGGCCGGCGTGAAGAACGTGCGCCTGGTCTACCGCCGCACCAAGAAGCAGATGCCCGCCGACGAGGAAGAGCTCGATCTTGCCGTTGCCGACGGTGTTGAGTTCTGCGAGCTGCTGGCGCCCAAGGCGCTCAACGGCGCCGTGCTGACCTGCGATGTCATGGAGCTTGGCGAGCCGGATGCGAGTGGCCGTCGCAGCCCCGTCGCCACGGGCGAGACCGTCGAGCTTTCCGCCACCACGGTGATCTGCGCCGTGGGCGAGGGCATCGATGCCAGCCTGTACGACGCCGCGGGCGTTGAGCACGACCGTCGCGGTCGCCTTGCCGCCACCTCCACCGGCGTCGAGGGCGTCTGGGCTGCCGGCGACTGCCGTCGCGGTCCGGCCACCGTGGTCGAGGCCATCGCCGACGCCGCCGAGGTCGCCCGCGCCATCGCCGGTGTCGACTTTAACAAGTACGCCGACCAGAACGCTCAGGCCGGTCGCGAGGACACCTGCTACGAGCGCAAGGGTACCCTGTGCCGCGATAAGCGCAACTGCACCAAGACCCGCTGCCTGGGCTGCGGCTCGGTGTGCGAGGTCTGCTGCGACGTGTGCCCCAACCGCGCCAACGTGGCCATTAAGGTCCCGGGTCTGGACAAGCACCAGGTCGTTCATGTCGACGGCATGTGCAACGAGTGCGGCAACTGCGCCGTGTTCTGCCCCTACCAGGAGGGCCGTCCCTACAAGGACAAGCTCACCCTGTTCTGGAGCGAGCAGGACATGGAGAACTCCGAGAACGAGGGCTTCCTGGCCGTGGACGAGGATCACTTTAAGGTCCGTGTCGCCGGCACGGTCCGCACCGTCTCGGTCGATGCCGTCAACACCGGCCTTCCCGAGGCCGTCCGCCTGACCATTAGGGCCGTGCGCGACAACTATTCGTACCTTCTCAAGAAATAGGCGAACCTTTTATGGCCAAACCCATTCAACATAACGTGGCCTACGTTGCCTGTGGAAGCGGCTGTGCTTCCGCAGGCGGCGACGCCCGCTGCAGCGAAGGCTGCATTGGCTGTGGCGCCTGCGTCACGGTCTGCCCCCACGGTGCCATCGAGCTGGTCGATGGCGTCGCCCGCGTCGATCGCTCCAAGTGCACGGGCTGCGGCCTGTGCGGTATGGCGTGCCCGCAGCGCGTGATTGCCTTCGTCCCCGGCTACCAGAACATCCTGGTGCGTTGCAACAACACCGATAAGGGCGCCATTGCCCGCAAGATCTGCGACACGAGCTGCATCGGCTGCGGCATGTGCGCCAAAAAGTGCCCCGCTGGTGCTATCCGTATCGAGGACAACTGCGCCCATATCGACGGCACGGATTGCCTGTCGTGCGGCATGTGCGCCGTCGTGTGCCCGCATGGCGCCATCCACGACCGCACTGGCATCGCCGCCGGCGTGTAGAAGGGAATCACCATGGCACAGGAATTCACTTTTACCGTTAACGGCGTGGAGCGCACGACGACCCAAAACAAGCCGTTGCTGCGCTACCTGCGCGACGACCTGAACATCCACTCCGCCAAGGACGGCTGCTCCGAGGGCGCGTGCGGCACCTGCACCATCCATGTGGACGGTGCGGCCGTGAAGGCATGCGTGCTGACTACCGCCCTTGCCGCCGGCCGCGACATCGTGACCGTCGAGGGCCTGCCCGAGGACGTGCGCGAGGCCTTTGTGTACGCCTTTGGCGCCGTGGGCGCCGTGCAGTGCGGCTTTTGCATCCCCGGCATGGTCATGGCGGGCGCGGCGCTCATCGCCGAGGACCCCGAGCCCACCGAGGAGCAGATCAAGTACGCCATCCGCGGCAACGTGTGCCGCTGCACCGGCTACAAGAAGATTATCGAGGGCATTTCGCTGGCCGCTGCGGTGCTCCGCGGCGAAAAGCAGATCGATGAGGACCTGGAGCGCGGCGACGACTACGGCGTGGGCAAGCGCGCCTTCCGTATCGACGTGCGCAAGAAGGTGCTCGGTGAGGGAAAGTATCCCGACGACATCGACGAGTACGATCAGCCGGGTCTGACCTATGCCAGCGCGGTGCGTTCCAAGTATCCGCGCGCCCGCGTGCTCTCCATCGACACCTCCAAGGCCGAGGCCCTGCCCGGCGTGGTGGGCATCCTGCGCGCCGAGGACGTGCCGGTCAACCAGGTCGGCCACCTTATCCAGGACTGGGACGTCATGATCGCCCAGGGCGATATCACCCGCTGCGTGGGCGACGCCATCGTGCTGGTGGTTGCCGAGGACGAGGCGACACTCGAGAAGGCCAAGAAGCTCGTGAAGATCGACTACGAGCCGCTGGAGCCCGTGCGTAACATTGTCGAGGCAAGGGCCGCCGACGCGCCGCGCCTGCACGACAGCTTCTTTGCCTTTGGCAATACCGTGGAGCTCAAGGACAACGTGTGCCAGAGCCGTCACGTGACGCGCGGTGACGCCGCCAAGGCGCTGGCCGAGAGCGCGTTTACCGTGACGCAGCGCTTTACCACGCCCTTTACCGAGCATGCCTTCTTGGAGCCCGAGTGCGCCGTGGCCTTCCCGTACAAGAACGGTGTCAAGGTGCAGTCGACCGACCAGGGCGCCTACGACACGCGCAAAGAGTGCGCCCACATGTTTGGCTGGGACAACGAGCCCGAGCGCGTGGTCGTCGAGACCATGCTCGTGGGCGGCGGCTTTGGCGGCAAGGAGGACGTGTCCGTCCAGCACCTGGCCGCGCTTGCTGCCTATAAGCTCCAGCGTCCTGTGAAGTGCAGGCTCACCCGCGCCGAGTCGCTCGCGTTCCATCCCAAGCGCCACGCCATGGACGGCACCTTTACGCTGGGTTGCGACGCCGAGGGCAACTTTACCGGCCTGGACTGCGAGATCAACTTTGATACCGGCGCCTACGCGTCGCTGTGCGGCCCGGTGCTCGAGCGCGCCTGCACGCATGCCGTCGGCCCCTACAAGTACCAGAACACCGACATCCGCGGCTTTGGCTACTACACCAACAACCCGCCGGCCGGTGCCTTCCGCGGCTTTGGCGTGTGTCAGTCCGAGTTTGCGCTCGAGAGCCTCATCGACCTGCTGGCCGAGAAGGTCGGTCTGGATCCGTGGGAGATTCGCTACAAGAACGCGATTGAGCCGGGTGAGGTGCTGCCCAACGGCCAGATTGCCGACTGCTCCACGGCGCTGAAGGAGACACTGCTCGAGGTCAAGGATGCCTACTATGCGCATCCCGGCCACGCTGGCATCGCCTGTGCCATGAAAAACGCCGGCGTGGGCGTTGGCCTGCCCGATGCCGGTCGCTGCAAGATTCGCGTCGAGGGCGGCCGTGCCGTGGTCTATGCCGCCACGTCCGACATCGGCCAGGGCTGTAACACCGTCTTTTTGCAGGACGTTGCCGAGGCCTGCGGTCTGCCGCTGAGCTGCATTGCCAACGGCGAGTGCTCCACCGAGAACGCTCCCGACTCCGGTACCACGTCAGGCTCGCGCCAGACGGTCGTGACCGGCGAGGCCGTGCGCGGTGCCGCCTTTTTGCTGCGCGACGCCATGTTTGGTGTCGAGGCCGGCAAGCCCGCGCCTGCTGCCCCGGTTGCCGCCCATGGCGACGGCGTCAAGATCGAGTACGACGACGGTCGCGCCTATCAGCTGCGCTCGCAGGAACTCGTCGCCGGTCAGGGCATGCATCCTCAGGACCCCGCGGCTGCCATCAAGGCGCTCGAGGGCTGCGAGTTTAGCTACGTGTACTTGGAGCCGACCGACAAGCTGGGCGCCGACGTGCCCAACCCCAAGAGCCACATCTGCTACGGCTTTGCCACGCATGTGGTCATCCTGGATGACAACGGTCGCGTAAGCGAGGTCTATGCCGCGCACGATTCCGGCAAGGTGGTCAACCCCATCTCGATCCAGGGCCAGATCGAAGGCGGCGTGCTCATGGGCATGGGCTACGCGCTTACCGAGGACTGGCCGCTCAAGGACTGCGTGCCCCAGGCCAGGTACGGCACGCTCGGGCTGTTCCGTGCGCCCGAGATTCCGGATATCCACGCCATCTACGTGGAGAAGGACGAGCTACTGCCCGTGGCATACGGCGGCAAGGGCATCGGCGAGATTGCCACGATTCCCACGGCACCTGCCGTGCAGAATGCCTACCGCGCGTTTGACGGCAAGCTGCGCCCGGATCTGCCCATGGTGGATACCCCGTACAGCCGCGCCCGTCACCGCGGGTAGGGTGGAGCGCGGACGGCATTGCTGGCGGGCCGTCCGCGCTCGCCATCAACTGCATAAGCTGCGCCTTTAGCCCCGACTCCCTTGCGAGCCGGGGCTTTTCTTTTTGGAGCGGAAACTGCATCCCGGAATTGGCGCTCAGAATGGGACGCAGTTTCCCTTTGGGCTCGCTTCGGAAACTGCGTCCCGGAATCGGGTCTCAAAGTGGGACGCGCTTTCCCGTTGAGGCTTCTAGCGGAAAGTGCATCCCATTTCTGAGCCTCAAAGCGGGACGCGCTTTCCCTTTGGGTACGCTTTGGGAAACTACGTCCCGGAATCAAGCTCCAGAGTGGGATACGCTTTCCCAAATGGCCCCCATCGGGAAATTGCGTCCCAGAATTTGAGCTTGGAGTGGGATGCGCTTTCCCTCTGGGTGCACTTTGGGAAACTGCATCCCAGTTCGAGCGTCTGTTCCGTGACGCGGTTTCCGCTGAGGGCTTCATCTGGAAAGTGCGTCCCGTTTTGAGTGCTCGGACTGGGACACGGTTTCCGTTGTAGCGGTCAATGGGAAAGCGTGTCCCAGATGGGGGAGATGCGATGCGTCAATGCGCTGCTCATCAACCTCTACAAGTCCACGTCGTTGAGCCATGTCGGTAGTGCGGTCTGCCTAACCCCTGCCGTTTGCAGCTTCTTCGCCAAGACCCCTGCCGAGTGGACTTCGTTCATGGTAAAGCGGATGAGCGGATGGCCGTAGAGCGATAGGTGTGCCTCGCGCTGACGTTCGGCAACGAGCGTCTCGGCCGTGGTGCGCCCCGCGAGCATGGCCTGGTCGGTGTATTTGACGAAGCCGTCGAGTTCGCCCAGTGTGAGCTCCCGAGCTTGGCGTTCCCAGGCAAAATCCGTTCGCATGCTCTCGGTCGAATCGAAGGGGTCCGTCAGTTCGTATTGGAGTCGGTCGGGCGCAAAGCCCGTCTCGATCATGACGGCTCGAGCGACTGATTCCCCGCCGCTCTCGGCGAGCGCGTCGGCATATTGCAGCGTGGTGAGCGCAGTACGCACCGCGCGACCGTTGCGAGCTCCCGCCCGTTTTTCGACTGTTTCCATCAGCTGCTCTCGCGTTAGACCGAGCTTTGAGATCGCCGAATCGGCAATGGGCATGCCGTCGGCAAAACCGGTTTGCAGCAGACAGTCCGTCACCGTTTGGATGGGCGGCGTTATCGATATGCCGCCTTGGTCTATCGCGCCGGCCGGCTCGGTCCGGTGCCGCTGGATCCGCGCGCCCGGTCGAGCTGACGGCTTTGTCTCACTGCAGACATGCACGACGTTCAGGTGCCGCCACGAGACTTCGAGACCTAGCAGACAAGCTGCTGAGTAGGAGCAAAAGGTCCACTCGGGATGCTGTATCGCAAGGGCGCGGACAATCTCGACATGGCGCTGCGCTCGGTTGAGCTCTTCCCAACGTGTCTTGCGTGCGAACAGTCCCGGCGTGGGCGAGACGACCGTGTCGCCGGTGCGCCGCAGCAGCGCTTTTCGGATTGCCGTGCTCGGGGGAATAAGGCATCGCCCCTCCCGCTCGGTTTGGGTTAGTAGTTGGTCGATGATTTGGTCGTTGCAATGCGCCATGGGCTACCTCCTTCTTTTTGGGGTAGCAAAAACGTATCAGCCAGAACTTGCCGCTCAGCTGGCCAAAAGCTGACCAAAATCTAACCATGCAGGTAGATGGCCTGTTTTGACGTCGTATTTTGAAACTGAATCGGTGAGCGGTAATCGGCACCCCTGAACGGTCGAAAGTTATGAAAACCAGGTAAGTTTAGGGACGTGTACTTTTCCGAAAAACGGCAGTTTTCCTGCTGTATTGAAACTGCTGAGCACATGCTCAAGGACGTGTGATATGAACGTTGGGCCGGCGGCCAGAGTGGGATGCATTTTCCCAAAGAGCCCGCTCGGGAAAACGCGTCCCAGAATCAACCCTCAGAATGGGACGTACTTTCCCGCTGAGGCCGCTCGGGGAAACCACGTCCCAGAATCGAGTCTCAAACCGGGACGCGCTTTCCCCTTTAAGCTCGTCTGGGAAAGTGCATCCCAGAGTTCGGCTCCAAAGTGGGACACCGGGGACCAAAGGGGCCGCCCGGGGAAACTGCGTCCCATTTCTCGGTCCCAGAGCGGGACACGCTTTCCCAAAGTGTCCTCAAGCGGAAGATTCACCCCACTTTGTCGATGGGGCCGCGACGTAATTCCTGGGTGCAGTCTCATAACGTTATAGCTGGCTATATTATAAGCAGCTATAATATAGCCAGCTATAACGTAAGGGATAAAAGGTCCGCCCATGTTTATCGGCAGAACAGCAGAAATGTCCGAGCTCAATCGGCTCTACAACTCAGATTCCTTTGAGATGCCCGTGATTTACGGCCGCCGCCGCGTGGGCAAGACGCGCCTTATCACGGAGTTCATTCAGGGAAAGCGCGCCATTTACTTTCAGGCTCGTCGCACCAATGCGGAGGCGAATCTGCAGTACTTCAGCCAAGCGATACTTGCCGGCCAGACGGGGGCAGCGGCCCTGTCGTTCCGATCTTTTGACGAGGCATTCGATGCGCTTGCCGCCATGTCGCGCGAGAACCGTCTGGTCGTTGTAATCGATGAGTACCCCTATCTGGCTCAGTCGTGCCCCGAGGTCAGCTCGTTGCTGCAAGAAAAAATCGACCACTTGTACAAAGAGACCAAGCTCATGCTTATCCTGTGCGGGTCGTCCCTCTCGTTTATGGAAGAGCAGGTGCTGGGTTACGAGAGCCCGCTCTATGGCAGACGAACGGCGCAGTTCAAAATCATGCCGCTCGACTTTCTGACGACACTCGACTTGTGGCACAGCATGGATCGCGAGGACGCGGCAGTTTGCTATGGCATGACGGGCGGCATTCCCGCATATGTCGAGAAAGTCGACCCGTCGGCATCTCTTAAAGACAACATTACGCGCTTGTTCCTTAACCCCTCGGGCTATCTCTTTGAAGAGCCAAGCAACTTGTTGTTGCAAGAGTGCCGCAACCCCGAGCAATACGATGCCATTGTGCAGGCAATCGCCCAAGGCCGCTCGAAGCTCTCGGAGATCTCTGGCGCCGCGGGAATCCCGGCGAGCAACGTAAAAATGTATGTCGATAAGCTGATATCGCTTGGCATCGTCGAGCGCGAGTTGCCGCTCAACGAGACGAGCAACAAGCGGGCTGTGTACCAGCTGTGCGATCAGATGTTCAGGTTTTGGTATCGGTTTGTGCCGCAGAACATAGGGCTGATTCAAAACGGTATGGCCGAGATGGCGTATGGTCGCATCGAGCCGCACCTGTCTGATTATATGGGTGCGGTATTTGAGCTTATCTGCCGGCAGTACGTGTATGAGCTTGCGCGCGCAGGCGAGCTCGATGTGGTGCCGGCAACCGTTGGCCGCTGGTGGGGAACGGACAACCGAACGCGCACGCAGGAAGAGATCGATTTGATTGTCGATGACGGGGAGGGTACAGCACTCTTTGCAGAATGCAAATGGCGCAACGAGCCGGTGGGCGAGGATGTTCTTGAAAAGCTCGTGTACCGAAGCGAACTCTTTAGGCGGCAGCGCAAAAGCTACGCGATCTTCTCGAAGCGCGGCTTTACGCAGGGGTGCCGGGAGGCTGCAGCGCGCAGGGGAGACGCCAAACTGATTTCATTTGCCGAGATGTGCGAGCGGGGATAACGAAGCGCGCCCTGATTTGATGCCCGGAACGGGACGCGCTTTCCCTTTGCAGCCTTTGGCGGAAACTGCGTCCAGATTTCGGCCTCAGAGTGGGATGCCGTTTCCGGATCGGCCCTCAAGCGGAAACTGCGTCCCGGAATTCGGCTTCAGAGTGGGACGCGCTTTCCCAATGGCTCGCAAACGGAAACTGCATCCCAGAATAAGCACTCAGAGTGGGATGCATTTTCCGGTAGGGGCCACAAGCGGAAACCTCGTCCCAGAATCCGGCGAGCACCAGGCCTCCATTACCGAAAATCCATTTGTTAAACCCGACGCCCGCGGATAGAATGAGGTCGATGGCAGCCCAAGTTCTGGAAAGCTGGGCAGCGCCGTTGCTTGGTCAAGAGGTCAATGCCTTAATGGCAGTGCGTGTTATGCTTCGAATGCTGCTTGAGTGCCTCGGAAAGTCAGATAAGCGCCGTGAAGAGCGAGACCAAAGCGACCAAGAGCTCTATGAGCTCTGATGGGCCCGGGATGACCTCTGATTCAAGTCACCGGGCCTCAATCTTTTTCATGCATTTGAATAGGGCGGGCGGCTCTCGCGGGGCCGACTGTAAGGCGCGTGCCTGGCGTATGGCATTGCGTCCCGCTTTCATGTCCCCACGGGCACCTATCCTTACGGCAATGTAGCCGCCTGTGTAACGAGCGGCAGTTGACGGAGAAAGGCCCTGACCGTGCCAGACAAAAAGACGCCGGGTATCTCGGCTATCGATACGACGAACTTTGCGCGCCAGATTGTGTTCGACTTTGAGTTTGCGCCGGTGCCAAAGCAGCGCCAGCGCCGCGGGCTGCGCAACGAGATCATCGAGGTCGGCGCCGTTAAGCTCGACAACCGCGGCAACGTGATGGGCGAATTCTCGCAGTTTGTGCAGACGGATTATGCCGAAGGTGTTGCGTATCCCGTCCGCGAGCTCACGGGGATATCGGCCGTGGACACCGCAATGGCCGATCCGCTCTACGTGGTGATCAAAAGGCTCAGCGATTGGATCGGTCGCTACTCCGCCCAGGTGGTCTGCTGGAGCGGGGCGGACCGCCGACAGCTTGCGACCGAGTGCCAGGCAAAGCACGTCGACCTTGCTGCCCTTCCTACGGGCTGGGCCGACCTGCAGGCGTTTTATACCTCGATTATGGACGTGGGCAGCCATGGGTGTGTCTCGTTGGGCGACGCGGCAACGTGGTTTGGCATCGATTTTGATGAGTCGACGGGCCACGCCCATAGCGCCCTCGCCGACGCACGCGTGACCGTCAAGCTGCTCAAGCAGGTGATGGACGGGGACTACCGCGTGAGTCCGTGTGCCCAGGAAGTTCGTCAACGATGGGGGATGGGCGAGCGAGCCCAGACGCGTCTCTCTAGCAAGTGCCCCGAGCTGGGCGACCTGCTGCTGAAGCTGAAGGCGGAGGGGAGGTAGGGCAGCGTAATTTGGATGGCTTCGTTACCGAAAATCCATTTGTTAAACCTGCTGCCCGTGGGTATACTGCGTATTGATGGGCCCGGGATGACCGCTGATTCAAGTCACCGGGCCTAAATTCATATCTATAGGAGTAGCCGAATGACTGACGAGCCTGCGGAGCCCAAGATTGCATCGCGTTGCGAATGGGCAGAGCACTGGCTCTCAACTTCTAGGCTTTCCTCGTATCTAGACTTGTGCGGCGGCGACATTGATCGTGCTCTTGAGCTGCATGAGTGGAACCTCATGCTTGGACAGTCGCTCATGGGCGATATCGCTCACTTTGAACTTGCGTTGCGTAATGCCTATGATCGCGTCCTCACCGAACGATTCCATGGTGATGAACACTGGCTTTTCGATGCTAATTCACCCGTGACGCGCCCCATTATGCGCAAGAGCAAGGCAAAGAAACTCCGCGACGTGAACTTGGTTAACCGTCGTGCCGTGGAGGACGCCTGCGGTCGTGCGCATGATCCTTCTAACCCGAACCAAGTGGTCGCTGGCCTCATGCTGGGCTTCTGGGCACATATGACCGACCGAAGCCGAGAACGCGACCTCTGGATTCCGTATCTGCATGCCGCGTGGCCCAAGGGAACCGATCGCGCGGAACTTAATCTCAAGATTGAGGCAATTAACAAGCTGCGTAACCGCGTCGCGCACAACGAGAGGCTCTTCAACCCTGGAGAAAGCGGTTGCTCACCCAAGGACGTTGACGCCGATATTGCCGAACTATTCCGGGCCCTTTGCCCCGACGCCTATGCAAGTCTATACAGCTCTAAAGATGTGACGGCTGCTGAGCAATTCTTAGAGGAACACCCTGCACCCGTGAAGGTCGAGTTGTAGCGATCTGCTACTAAAGCTGAAGGCGGAGGGGAGGTAGGGGGCGTCAGCCGTCCGTAGGCATGTGTCTGTCGCGTATCGCTACTCTTCTTGCTGTTTAGCAGGCAGAATGTAGACGTTCTCGGCGTCCACGGCAATCTGCGTAGGGCGGTTGTAGAGGGTGTCGATCTCCATCACGCTTTGCCTGAACGGCGCGACGTCGGGCGTCTTTGCCTGATGGAGCTTCTCGATGAGTTTCTCGGATTGTCTGTCGTTGAACCTGCCGAGGCCCTCTCCTGCACCCTCGAGCGCCTCATCGATGAGAGTGTGGTCGCCCACGGGGGTCTTTGCGATGGCATGACCGAGCAATTTGCCCGCGGACGCGAGACCGCCCAACAGTGCCGCATCGACGGTGTCGGCAGTCCCCGCTTCGAGTGCGTTGTAACACTCGGTGTAGAGCTCACGGTAGGCGAGGGAATCGGCCTCGATCTTCGCGGCGGCGTCTGCGAGCTTTGCGGGCTTGAAGTTTTGGGTGAGCATGGGCTCGAGGAACAGTGAGAATGCATGGATGTAGGTGGCGAGCTGGCAGTCCTTGAGGTAGTCGAGAACCTTGTCGAGACGTCTACCCACGCCGTCTCGCACCTCGATGAACCCTTTCTTTTCCAGACCCGTCTGCGCCTGCGAGCGGAAGAACTCCATATCCTGCTCGGACGACTGCTTGATGTCGATTACCTTCATATGGGCGTTTGTCATTTCGATGGCGTTGTCGTAGTAGAGACCGTAGCTGTTGAGGATGCCTGTAAGCGTCTTGAGGTTGGCGCGCATGTTTGCTTTGTCGCGCAGGCGCATATAGTCGAACATCTCATCGATGGACTCCTGGATGGAGTCGAGCTTTTGGTTTATCTGCGCAATCGCGGCTGCTATGAACAACGACGTTGGATCGTAGGGAACCTGCGTGACGCTTGTGGCGATGTCGCCCTCGACTACGTGGAAGCGCGCCTGCCCAAAGCCCTTGGCGGCGTCGCGGTAGGATCCCATGAGGCCGCTGCCGTCTTTAAATGACTGGAGTATCGACGGATCGAGCGGGTTGCCAAACTTGTCGGTTGGCTGAAGCAGCATAGGCACGCTTACCGTATTGGTGACGGTGCGGAACGCCGAGGGGAGCGAGGCGAGCGCTATGCCGAGCTGGGGGACTCGTTCGAGCGGGAGCTTGATGGCGCCGGAGACGTCCGCACGCTCCTGGGTGAGCGCGAGGTGGATTTTGGTCGATGCGAGCTGCTTTGCCACGAGTTCCTCTCGGCCTCCGTTCGCCGAGGGCTTGATCTCGTTGTCTGCCATAACGCGCTCCTTGCTTATGTTGATAGTCGCAGGCATTATCTCACCGTTGAGGGGCCTGCTGGAACGGGGTGGACTAGCGGTAGTACGAGGCCGATTGACGGTCGAAGCGTATTGACCTTACCGGCTTTTCTACGGACAGGCTAGATTTTAAGAAAAGGACGGCTATCCAGCCGCCCTTTCCAATCGAGTTCGCTTTGGGATTATTACTGCCATGCCACTTTGGAACGAAGCCTTCTCGCAGCTATGAAGCAGACTGCGGCCGCCGTGGCAAATGTGATACTGACCGTCCAAGCGGAATCGCCAGTTGCGGCAAGTTTGGATTTGTCGCCCGTGGTGTGCCTCGGATTTTTTGTAGACGCCTTGTCGCCATCTTTCTCGTTGGCGGCAGAATTGCCCTTCGTGCCATTGGGCGAGTTCACGTCGGTCTCGCCGCTCGTCTGTCCTCCTTGGCTCTTCTCCTCCACGGTGAAGGAGGCATCAGATGTCGTCCCATCCTTCCATGCGACCGTGACTGTATGGCCACCAACGGTTAGCACATCGAGGAAGGTCGGTTTGAATTCAATGATCGTGCTGCCCTTGGTCGCAGTGTAGTTCTCAGCGGAGACCTCCGCTCCGTCCACGAGGAGACGGGCGAACTCATCGAGCGGACCGCTGAAGCGGAATGTCAGGCCACCGGTACTGCCCTTTGCATATGCCTGTCCGTCGCCCTTGGTGGCGGCATACAGCGGGGCGACCACGTCAAAGTTGACGTCTCTCGCGTCGGTGACATCAAAGGTCTGAACGCCGGTCTTGCCGTTACGCTCAGCGTAGGCGGAGCTGTAGACGAAGGTCTCATGACCCGTCTTGTCGAGGATCGCAAGGGCATGGATCTCAAACGAGCCCATTGAGAGAGATGTGGGGAATTCGATTTCGACATAGCCTCTTGCCGCATCGTAGCTGCAGCTCAACGTTTTGCGAGTTTTTGCCGTGTTCGGGTCCTCGACATAGCCGGGGTCGCCGAGGATTGGGGAGACCGACTTCACACCGTCTGGGTCGTCTACATTGCAATAAATGCGGAGGACCCCGCCGACAGGGACCCTCTTCGCGGAGATGGAAACACCCGAGACCGTGGGCGGGTTCCGGTCAATCGCGCTGCCGGTCACCTCGAAGCAGAGCTCGCTCGGGTCGGCGACCGAGAAAGTTGCGCCCGAGATGCCGTTGGCCCTAGCGTAGGAGCTCTCGTACACGTCGGTCTCGAACCCTAAACCATCGGTGACCGAAAGGCCGATCAGCCTGTGCCTTCCGATCCTATTGCTGTCGAATGTGAGGTCAAACCCGTCGATAGACGAGCCTCCGTGATAATAGGCCGACGAAACGGAGCAGCCGTCGTCCGTATCCTCCCAACCCCGCTGCAGTATGGGGGAAACGGAGCGAACGCCGTCTGCATCCGCAACGGTCCAAGAGATGTGGAGGTCGGCGCCGGTCGCGACCTCTCTGCTCGAGAGCGACACGGATGACACGGTCGGCGGGTTTTGGTCCGCGGGACCTTCGGTCACCTCATACTCGAGGGGGTCGGTGGTGAAGGTCGGACAGTCGAGTCCCTTCTCATTGGCATACGCCGCGTCATAAACATCGGTAACCCAGCCAAGCGCATCGGTAACGCCAAGGCCGATAACCCGGTACCTGCAGGGTCGATCGCCGGGGGAGGTGGGAATATCGAAGCCATCGGTCGTGCCTCCTTTTGAGGTGAATGCGATACGGACACTGACGCCATGACCGTCGTCGGCCCCATCGGATACCGACTCGATTATCGGCGTGACGGACCGTATCTCGTCAGGGTCGTCGACGCTATAGGCGATATGAAGCGTGGAGCCGGCCGTGACGGTCGTTGCGGATAACGTCACGTTGGAGACGCAGGGCGGGTTCGGATCAGACGCCGCGAGGGCGGTTGAGGGCTGAGCCAGTGCCACGGCGGCGGACAGCGAGACGAGCAGGCCAAGTGCGAAGCGCCTGGAGAATTTCAAGGAGGTCATTGGCGGTACCGATCTTCCATAAATTGTTGCAGCGATACCAGTATATCTTTGGCCTACGCTAGCTGAATGTTCTTTCCGCGAACGGCTTATCAGTTTAGAGACGGCATATGGACGCCTGTCTCTTCCAAGTTTCTCGTAAAGGCGATTATGAAGGCATGAAGAGACTTTCTCGGAACAATCAATTGGGGATATCAAAGAAATGCTGGACGCCGTCCGATCGCTCAATGCCTTTGAGGCGAAATGCGGCGCTTCGGCCACGTTGTTGAGATCATTCATCGAACGACATGTCATTCCGGCTGAGGCCACCGTCAAGAGGCTTCTCTTTCTACACCCCCGCAATCCCGCGTGCCGTACTCAGCAGCTCGTACTCCCTCTCGCTCCACTGGTGCATCTCGGCCGCGTCGACGGCATCTCGGCACAGATCAAGGAACACCTCGGCGCCCTCGCAGAAGCGCTCGCGGGCGAATGCTCCCGAGCCGTCTGCGATGCAGATACCGTCGGCGAAAAGTGCCCAGCTGGACGGCTCGCGCGAGTCGTCTCCGAGCAGCTTAATCTGCAGCACATGCGGGTTGCCGGTGGCGTAAAGCTCCTTCTCGAGCTTTTGCACCGTAAAGCGCATCTGGTGGGAGAGGCTGCTCTTGACCATGGCCGAGGCGTAGCCATTCGGCTTATCCAGAAGATGCATGTGATTCGGTTTGACGACCAGATTGTGGAAGTTGCGCTCGCTGCGCACAGGGAAATTGTCCATACGGACTCCTTTCATCGATGTTGGCAGGGCCACCGTGCCTCTTGGCCGGTTGGCATCGGGATCGTTGAGCCAACTCTCTACCCCGACTCTGGATAAAACGTGCCCGCTCCTTGCGGGCAAGAGGAAGTCTATCAACGCACGTGGACAGAAATCAAGCGCCGCCTGCGAAATGATGTGTGGACGGCGTTGATTTTGCGGGCAATTATTCGGCCTTCATCCGGAAAAGTGTCGAAATCAGCCGTATAAAAGTACGGAAAAGTGTCAAAACAGGCACCTGGAAACTACGGAAAAGTGTCAAATCCGACGGTCAAAAACTTCGGAAAAGTGTAATCGAATGACAAAACAACACGTAGAAGCTGGTGCTAGGTGCGAAACGCTCTAGCCGCCCTCAGCCCTCGCTACTCGTCGTCCCCGTCGTTGGGGTCGCCCTTGAGGGTGTTGATGTCCAAATGCTCGTTGTCGTTCTCTTGTTGCTGCGTTGCCGATTCGGATGCGGTGGGACCGGAGAACAGCTGGAATCCTTCGAATGCGATGGCGCCGAGCAGGGCAATGACGATGGCGATAAAGGCAATCTTGACTGCCTGCGGAAACTCCGAGAAACGCATGGACTTTTCCTCGGCGTAATAATCGGCGAAGCGCTCTTCGCCCGTGCTTTTTGTGTAGGCCGGCGCGGACACAGCTTCCTGATCATATTCCGGTGCAGGCGTGGCAGCGTACGAGTCGTCGACGTAATCGCTCGATGCGGTGCCATAATCCTCGGTCTCGATACGACCGGTACCGGCATAGCCATCGGAATAATCGGAATATGCCGCGCCGCTATCGTATTGAGCGGCACTTGTATCGGCAGCATACAGAGGGTTAACCGGAACGTCGAGCGCCGGCATACCTGTAGAGGTCTCGTCCAGATCGGCTGCAGCCCAGGAATCGTAGGCGACCTGATGGCCTGCGGGGTCGTCGAGCCTCATGACGGGCGGCTTGCGTGCCGCAGGAATAGGCAGCTGCTGGGCGCTGTACATAACGGTGCTGTCGGCCGATTTGCCCTGCGCCGCCGCGGCGAGAAACGCCGCCGTCTCGGACGGGTCGCTTGCGGGGCGGGGAGCGGGCATGGTTGCCGGAGCAGGCGTGGGCGTCGGTGCGGCCACGGGTGCCGAAACAGGCGATTGCACAGGTGCCGCTGCGGGTTTCGGCGCGAGCGAGGGATCGGGGCTCGACGGGCGAGCGCCGCCGCCCATGAGTTCGTCGGCAGTCCAAGGGCGGTCGCTCATCACGTCATCAAGGCTCAGCGAAAACAGATCGTCTTCGTCTCCATCGAACATGTGGTGCACATGTCCACCAATTGCCGGAGTCACTCCGCGACCGGTGCACGATGCCTTGCTCAACGCCATTCTGTTCCACCCTTTCGAAATGCTTATCCCATCGATTATATGGAACTTGCTATGCAGCCGAGTCTCGGATTCGTGCATTCCAGAACTCGCGCCCAAAAGGGGGGGGCGACTCGGCGAACTTCTTACTTGTCGCTGGCCGCAGCCTTGGCCTCGTTGAGGTAGCTATAGAAGCTGTACTTGGAGATGCCAAAGAACTCGCAGGCGCGTTCGCTCGACTTGGAAATGAGGAAGGCGCCGCGACGGTCGAGGTAGCCAATGGCGCGAATGCGCTCGTCTTTGGTCATGAGCGCCGCGGGCTTGCCTACATATTGCTCGCACTCGCGCAGCAGATCCTCGAGCAGGTCGCCGATGTTTTTGGTAATGGGCTCGGGCTCGGTGTATCCCGTGCCGCCGGTGCCGGTGAAAGCGTCGATCGAGCGCTCAAAAGCCTTCATAAGCGTGATGTCAAAGTTAATGCCCAAAATGCCGACGGGCTTGCCCTCGTCGTTGCGGATAAAGATCGTCGAGGACTTGAGCAGCTTGCCATCGGTGGTTTTGGTGAGGTACGGCTCGCGGTCGTGTACGTCGGTGGTGCCCTCGTGCATGGACTCAAACACAATATGGCTGGGGCCGTCGCCCAACTTGCGCCCGCTGACGTGACCGTTTTCGATCACCACGATGGAGTGGTCCACGTCCTCGGTTTCCAGATCGTGGACGACGACTTCGCAGTTGGGGCCAAATTGGAGCGCCAGACCGTGTGCAAGGCGCTTATAAAACTCAATCTGTGCGGGGGTCATGGGTGCCTTCCTAAAAATTAGTTTGGGCACACTTTGCCATAAACCCCACTTGTTCGCAAATGGTGAAGCTATCGCTGCGTTATGTGACCGTTCGGCGGCGAAAAGGTACCGATTACGGCAACAAACAATTTGTTAGGTTATCCAACCAAAAAGTGTGATAGAACATTACTAACAAACTTTTTGTTTGGCATCCACATAAAAGTTCAGTCGTATGAATGGGATCAGGCTGAAACGCGTATGCGGGGGCCGGCAAGAGAGGACTTAAGGAGTTCACCGTATGGCCGATAAGATCCAGTGGGCGAGCAACACGATGCCCAAGAGCGATGACAAGCACTTGGGAATCATGAGCCTCGACCACGTGAAGAAGGCCCGCGCCTTCCACCAGTCGTTCCCCCAGTACACCGTCACTCCGCTTGCCCGCCTGGACGGCCAGGCCGCGCGTTTGGGCCTGTCCAACCTGTGTGTTAAGGACGAGAGCTATCGCTTTGGCCTCAACGCCTTTAAGGTTCTGGGCGGCTCGTTTGCCATGGCCAACTACATTGCCGACGAGACCGGCAAGGATGTTGCCGACTGCACCTTCGATTACCTGACCTCCGATCAGCTGGCCGAGGACTTTGGCCAGGCTACCTTCTTTACCGCCACCGACGGCAACCATGGCCGTGGCGTGGCATGGGCTGCCAACAAGCTGGGCCAGAAGGCCGTCGTGCACATGCCCAAGGGTTCCACCAAGCCCCGCTTTGATAACATCGCCGCCGAGGGCGCCACGGTGACCATCGAAGAGGTCAACTACGACGAGTGCGTGCGCATGGCCGCCGCCGAGGCCGACGCCTGCGAGCGCGGCGTCATCGTTCAGGACACCGCCTGGGAGGGCTACGAGAAGATCCCGTCCTGGATCATGGAGGGCTACGGCACCATGGCTTCCGAGGCTGCCGAGCAGCTGCGCGAGATGGCCATCAACCGCCCGACGCACGTCTTTGTCCAGGCTGGCGTGGGTTCGCTGGCCGGCGCCGTGGTGGGCTACTTCACCAACCTGTACCCCGATAACCCGCCCACCTTCGTCGTGGTCGAGTGCGCTCCTGCCGCCTGCCTGTACAAGGGTGCTGCCGCCGGCGATGGCGATCCGCGCATCGTGGACGGCGACATGCCCTCCATCATGGCCGGCCTGTGCTGCGGCGAGCCCAACATCCTGGGCTGGGATATCCTGCGCAACCACACCACCGCCTTCGTGTCCTGCCCCGACTGGGTAACCGCTCGCGGCATGCGCACCCTGGGCGCTCCCGAGAAGGGCGACCCGCGCGTCATCTCCGGCGAGTCCGGCGCTGTGACCACCGGCCTGGTCGAGACCCTCATGCTCGATCCCGAGTACGCCGAGCTCAAGGAGCTCATCGGCCTGGACAAGACGAGCTCCGTGCTCTGCTTCTCCACCGAGGGCGATACGGATCCGGATCAGTACCGTCGCATCGTCTGGGAGGGCGAGTACCCGACTTGCTAATACTGGGCGGCGCAACGCGCCGCGCCAAATTTCTATCAGACCCCCTATGTCCTGCAGATGGATGAACCCGGCAGGCGGAGCGATACCTATTTGCTCCGTCGCGAGTTCCGCACGCAAAGGAAAGCACTTAATGTGCTTTCCGTCTTGCGCAGGACTGTCCGAGCAGCGGAGTAAATAGGTATCGCTCCGCCAACTCACAGGTAGATTCCTTCGTATGAAAGGTTATTAATAATGACTAAAGAACTCGATTTCGACGCTATCAAGGCTGCTGCTGAGTCTCATCGTGCTGACATGACTCGCTTCCTGCGCGCTATGATCTCCCACCCCTCTGAGTCCTGCGAGGAGGGCGAGGTTGTCGCTTGCATCAAGGCCGAGATGGAGGCCCTCGGTTATGACGAGGTTAAGGTCGACGGCCTGGGCAACGTTATGGGCTTTATGGGCGAGGGCGACAAGATCATCGCCATCGACTCTCACATCGACACCGTCGGCATCGGCAACATCGAGAACTGGGATGCCGATCCCTATGAGGGCTACGAGACCGACGAGATCATCTACGGCCGCGGCGGCTCCGACCAGGAGGGCGGCATGGCTTCTGCTACCTACGCTGCCAAGATGATGAAGGACATGGGCCTCATCCCCGAGGGCTACAAGATCATGGTCGTCGGCACCGTCCAGGAAGAGGACTGCGACGGCATGTGCTGGCAGTACATCTACAACAAGGACGGCATTAAGCCCGAGTTCGTCATTTCCACCGAGCCCACCGACGGCGGCATCTATCGCGGTCACCGCGGCCGCATGGAGATCCGCGTCGACGTTCACGGCACCTCCTGCCACGGCTCCGCTCCCGACCGCGGCGACAACGCCATCTACAAGATGGCCGACATCATCGCCGACGTCCGCGCCCTTAACAACAACGGCTGCGACGAGTCGACCGACATCAAGGGCCTCGTCAAGATGCTCGACCCCAAGTACAACCCCGAGCACTTCGAGGACGCCCGCTTCCTGGGCCGCGGCACCTGCACCGTCAGCCAGATCTTCTACACCAGCCCCAGCCGCTGCGCTGTCGCTGACTCCTGCGCCATCTCCATCGACCGTCGCATGACCGCCGGTGAGACCTGGGAATCCTGCCTGGACGAGATCCGCAACCTGCCGGCCGCCAAGAAGTACGGCGACGACGTGAAGGTCTCCATGTACATGTACGATCGTCCGTCCTGGACCGGCGAGGTCTACGAGACCGAGGCTTACTTCCCCACGTGGATCAACAAGGAGACCGCTCCGCACGTCAAGGCCCTCGTCGACGCCCACAAGGCCATGTTCGGTGACGAGCGCATCGGCTGCGAGCCCAGCATGGACAAGCGCACCGGTCGTCCGCTGTGCGACAAGTGGACCTTCTCCACGAACTGCGTTTCCATCCAGGGCCGCTATGGCATCCCCTGCGTCGGCTTTGGCCCGGGTGCCGAGTCTCAGGCTCACGCTCCCAACGAGGTCACCTACAAGGACGACCTGGTCACCGCTGCCGCCATGTATGTGGCTGCCCTGAACCTCTACGATCCGAGCCAGGCCGATGGCGACGCCACCGTGTTCCGCGCCGGTCTGACCAACAACAAGATCGATTAGTCCCATTCCTCGATCTTGTTGAGCCGGGGACAGCTTGTGTCCCCGGCACCCCCCCTGTTGACTTGGGGCCCGCGGTCGTTATCTCCCATGCTTCCTCGACGGTAGCGGGTCCTCGTCATAGCGCTCTGCATGTTCTAGCCACACGCGCATGCCGGAGCACATCTACTCATTGCGATCGTTTCATCTTTGGAAAGGATATTTACATGGACGCTAAGTTTACCGAGCTCGTCGAGCAGCTGAACGGCCTCGATTTTAAGGGTATGTACGGCAGCGACTTCCTGCACACCTGGGATAAGACCACCGATGAGCTCAAGGCGCTCTACATCGTCGCCGACGCCCTGCGTGAGCTGCGCGAGAACAACGTTTCGTCCAAGATTTTCGACTCGGGTCTGGCCGTCTCCCTGTTCCGCGACAACTCCACCCGTACGCGCTTCTCCTTCTCTAAGGCAGCCAACCTGCTTGGCCTTGAGCTGCAGGACCTGGACGAGAAGAAGTCCCAGATCGCTCACGGCGAGACCGTCCGCGAGACCGCTACCATGATCTCCTTCATGGCCGACGTCATCGGCATCCGCGACGACATGTACATCGGCAAGGGCGATGCCTACATGGCCGAGGTCTCCGAGTCTGTCCAGCAGGCCTACGAGGACGGCGTTCTGGATCACCGTCCCACGCTCATCTCCCTGCAGTCCGACTCCGATCACCCCACGCAGTCCTCTGCCGACATGCTCTACCTCATCAACGAGTTTGGCGGCCTCGAGAACCTCAAGGGCAAGAAGGTTGCCGTTACCTGGGCCTACTCGCCCTCTTACGGCAAGCCGCTGTCCTGCCCGCAGTCGCTGATCAGCCTGCTGCCCCGCTTTGGTATGGACGTCACCCTGGCTCACCCCGAGGGCTACGACCTCATGCCCGAGGTCGTCGAGCGCGCCAAGGGCTACGCCGCCGAGTCCGGCACCACCTTTAAGCAAGTCAACACCATGGCCGAGGCCTTCGAGGGCGCCGATATCGTGATCCCCAAGAGCTGGGCTCCGTTTGCCGCCATGGAGAAGCGCACCAACCTGTACGCCGAGGGCGACGACGCCGGCATCGCCGCGCTCGAGAAGGAGCTGCTCGCTCAGAACGCCACCCATCAGGACTGGTGCTCCACGACCGAGCTCATGGAGAAGACCGCCAACGGCCAGGACACCATCTTTATGCACCCGCTGCCCGCCGACATCTCCGGTGTCTCCTGCGAGCACGGTGAGGTCAACGCCGACGTCTTCGACATGCACCGCGTGGGCATGTACAAGGAGGCCAGCTACAAGCCGTACGCCATCGCAGCCATGATGTTCCTGCAGAAGGTTGCCGATCCGGCCGCTACCCTCAAGGCCCTCGACGAGCGCAACACCGCCCGTTGGTTCCAGGCCTAATGCTGGGCTGAGGTAAACCATGTAAAGGGGCGCTCTGCCAACCGGCGGGGCGCCCCCTTTTGCAAAGTGCCGGGCGTGTGGGGCAAGCGCCGTTGTGTGAGGCAAGCGCTGTGTGGGACAAACGCCGACGATGCGCGTGCCCCGCGATGCGAGTTATGGGTACGATGACTTCTAAGGAGGTATCGCCATGAAACTTGGTTGCGTGATCATGGCCTCGGGAGAGGGCAAACGGTTTGGCTCCAACAAGATGCTCGCCGACATTTATGGCGAGCCGCTGATCGCGCGGACGATTGATTCGGTTCCCAGGGGCTTTGACATGGTGGTCTCGACGCGCTGGCCTGAGGTCGCTCGGATTTGCAAGGACAGGCATTGTCCGTGCGTGCTGCACAACGGTGAGCTTAGGAGCGAGAGCGTTCGCGCGGGCCTTTCTTGGGGCGCCGAGCGCAACTGGAAGGGCTGCCTCTTTTTGCCGGGCGATCAGCCGCTCGTGAGCTCGGATTCTTTTGAGGCCATGATGCGTGCGTTTGACGAGCGCGGCCGCAAACATCCGGTGCGCTTGGCGTGCAACGGTGAACCCTCGAGCCCGGTGCTCTTTCCAAGGCAACTATTCCCCTCGCTCATGCTTCTCGAAGGCAAGGACGGCGGAGGGTCGGTCCTTAAGGGTCGCACCGACATTGCGCTGGTTGAGGCGCGTGCCTACGAGCTGTGGGATGTCGATACCGCCAAGGGGCAGCGCCGCATAACGGAGCATATCGCGGCCTGCTCGTATTTTGATCGCGTGGCCAACTGCATCAATCAATAAGGAGCAATTATGATCATCATCAAAAACGGCGCGCTCGTGACGCCCCAAGGGCTTCGCCGTGCCGATCTTGCCATGGAGGGCGATAAGATCGTGCGGATTGCCGCGACGATCGAGCCGGGTGATGGCGATACCGTTCAGGACGCCACGGGCTGCTGGGTGTTCCCGGGCTTTATCGATGGCCATACGCACATGCAGTGCTGGACCGGCATGGATTGGACCGCCGATAGCTTTGAGACCGGAACGCGCGCGGCGGCGTGCGGCGGCACCACGACCATCGTGGACTATGCGACGGCCGATCGCGGCGTGACCATGCCCGATGCGTTGGCCGAGTGGCATCGCCGCGCCGACGGCACCTGCACGGCCAACTATGCCTTCCATATGGCGCTGGCCGAGTGGAACGACCGCAACCGTGCCGACCTTTCGGCCATGCGCGAGGCGGGCGTGTCGTCGTTCAAGACCTACTTTGCCTACGACCATCTGCGCCTGGACGATGCCGAGACGCTCGAGGTGCTCGAGGAGCTCAAGCGCGTGGGCGGTATGCTGTGCGCGCATTGCGAGAACGGCACGCTGGTAAACGCACTGCAGAAGCGCGTGTTTGAACAGGGTATCCATGGGCCCGAGGGCCATGCCCTCAGCCGTCCGGATGTGTGCGAGGCAGAGGCCGTGAGCCGTCTGCTGTATCTGGCACACCTGGCCGGCGACTCTCCGGTCAACGTAGTGCACCTCTCGACCAAGCTGGGGCTCGAGGCCATCCGTGCCGCCAAGGCGCGCGGGCAGAAGAATATCTATGTCGAGACCTGCCCTCAGTATCTGATACTCGACGATACCTGCTATCTGGAGCAGGGTGAGGACGGCTTTGCGGGCGCCAAGTATGTGATGAGTCCGCCGCTGCGTCATGCGGGTGATCGTGCCGCCCTGCGCGAGGCGCTTGTGGCCGGCGAGATCGATACCATCGCCACCGACCACTGCAGCTTTAACCTGCACGGGCAAAAGGACCGCGGGCGCGACGACTTCCGTGCGATTCCCAACGGCGGGCCCGGTGTGGAGCATCGTCCCGTCGCGATTGCCACGAGCTTTGAGGGACAGCTGGGCCCCGAGGACTTGTGCCGTCTGATGAGCGAGAACCCGGCGCGCGTCTTTGGTATGTATCCGCGCAAGGGCTGTCTTGCCGAGGGCGCCGACGCCGATGTGTGCGTGTGGGATCCGAGCGCGCGTTGGACGATCAGTGCCGCGACGCAGCATCAGGCCGTGGACTACACGCCGCTCGAGGGCTTTGAGGCGCACGGTCGCGCCAAGGCCGTGTTTGTGAACGGCGTGCTGGCGGCGCGCGACGGCGAGCCCACCGGAGCCCAACCCGGCCGCTACGTCCCCCGCTAGCAGCAAGGATGCCGTGTCCCCTCCGCAGTTGCGGTGAAATACGGACTGTTTAAGGCTGCCAAGCGGCCAAACAATTCGTATTTCACCGCAACTGCGGAGGGCGGCGCCGGCTACTTGAGGCTGGTGGCGATGATGGGGCGGTCGAGGGCTGCTTGGAAGTTGTCGGCTGCCTTGGGGTCGCTGAGCGTGTCGACTTGGTTGAGCATAACTCGGGCGTGTTCGAGCCCCAGCGTCCGCATCTCGGCATTGAGCACTTGAGCCACGCGCTCAGGCGTGGCGATGTCGGCGGGCTTGCAGCCGCAGCGCTCGCAGAAGAGTTCGGGGCGGTGGACAACCTCGGCGACGGGCTTGCCCAGTCCCGAGGCGCCGACGACCCAGACGACGTTGGCCGTGCCGGCGGGAATCACCGGCTCCCAGGCGGCATGCGCCTTGAGCGGGAGTCGCTTACTGCCGTCTGCCTCGGCCAGCACGTAGTCAAAGCGCTGCGCCAGCTGGTCGAGCGACTCGGCGGGGGCGGAGAGCTTGCCTGTCTCCGGGTCCAAGACGCCTGCCTGGCAGATGCTTCCGCGGGCAAGCCCCGCGCATGCCTCGCAGGTGCAGCCGGGAACATGCGAGGCGCCCGGTTTCCACGGTGCGGCGCCCAGGCGACGGCTCGACCCGTCCCACGGCACACCGGCGACGGGAAACATGTGCGTGGTGGTACAGAGGAGCATGCGGCCGCCAGCGCGCATGAGCTCGAGCCCCAGCGTCTTCAGCAAGGTCGATTTGCCGCCACTGCCGATAATCGCGGTAATCCCCGGCTCGAACTTGAGCGCCGAGGCAAGGTTGCCGCTCATCGTTTCCATCTGTTCACCGCCGTAAAATACTGTGATAATAAATAATCATCAGAGTAGCGGTCGAACCGCTTTTGCTCTGTTCAAACCGTAGCACAGGGAGGTGCCCCGGGAATGCTCGTTTATGTTCGCGGCGCCGGCGATATCGCCACGGGCGTCGCCGCTCGCTTGGCGCGCGCCGGCGTGTCTGTCGTCATGGCAGATATCGCGGTTCCCACGTGCATCCGCCGCACAATCAGTTTTTGCGAGGCCATTCGCTTAGGCGAGGTCGAGGTCGAGGGCATCCGCGCTCGCTTAGCGCAGACACCGGCCGAGGCGCTCGAGATTACCCGGGCGGGGGATGTCGCCGTCGTGGTGGACCCCCAGGCCAAGATGCTCGACGAGCTTAAGCCTGCCGCCGTGGTCGATGCGATCCTGGCCAAGCGCAACTTGGGCACCACGCGCGACATGGCGCCTGCCGTCATCGCGGTGGGCCCGGGCTTCACCGCGCCGGTTGATTGCGATGCCGTGGTCGAGACCATGCGCGGGCATTTCCTCGGCCGCGTCATTACCCAAGGCTCGCCCCAGCCCAACACGGGCGTGCCGGGCATTATCGCCGGCTATGGCAAAGAGCGTGTTATCCGCAGCCCCGCCGCCGGCGTGTTTCGATCCGACCGCGCAATCGGCGACATCGTGAGCGTCGGAGACGTGATTGGCTATGCGGGGGATACGCCCATGTGCACGCAGATCGATGGCTGCCTGCGCGGGCTTTTGGCAAACGGCGTGCAGGTGACTGAGGGCTTTAAGTGCGCCGATGTCGATCCGCGTGGCGATGCCAGCTACATTAACTATATTTCGGACAAGGCGACGTCGGTCGGCGGCGGCGTGCTCGAGGCGCTCGCCATGCTCGCCGATGTCTTTAGAGGATAGGAAGCGGCAATGGAAAAGCTCGATGTGGTGAATGCGGCGCTTGCCGCCCTGCGTGCTGGCGAGTCGTGCGAGCTCGTGGTTGTGGCCGGCACGGCGGGTTCGTCCCCGCGCGGCGTGGGCGCATGGATGACCGTTTTTGCCGATGGCGGCCAGGCGGGCACCATCGGTGGCGGCAAGATTGAGCTCTTTGCGCTGGATGAGGCTCGCGTGCTGTTGGATGCGGGACGCTCGCGCCTAGTCCGCTACACCATGGGCGGCGAGAACTCCGATACCGGCATGATCTGCGGCGGAGCCATCTGCCTGTGCTACCTGCATCTGGATGCGACCCAGGCCCCGTTGTTCCAAGAGATTGCCGACGTCTTGGTATATCGACGCATCGGCGACTTTGTCATCGACTTCGACCCCTTTATCACGAGCGCGCTCGAGGGCGAGGTGGCCGAGTACCATGGCGAGGAATCGCGCCGCACCATTGCGGGCTGCCCCAAGCTTTCGCTGGTGGAGGAGGGGAGCAAGGTCACCTACACCAACGCGGCCTCCGAGATCCCTGCGGCGCACGTCGAGACGCTCTGCCCCGAGGGCCTGACCTACATCTTTGGCTGCGGCCACGTGGGCGCCGCGACGGCGCGCGTACTCACGGCGGCGGGCTTTGCCGTTGTTGCCTGCGACGACCGCCCCGGCACGCTGACCCCCGAATGGGTGCCCGGCGTCTACGACCGTCGTCTGGTCGATTACAAGAACCTGGCCGAGCAGTGCCCCATCGGCCCGCGCGACCTGGTGGTTGTGGACACGGCAGGTCATAAGTCCGATATCGACGTGGTGGTTCAAGCCATGCGCGCTAAGCCCGCCTATCTGGGCTGCTTGGGTTCGCGTCGCAAGACGGCCTTTGTGCGCGCCCGCTTGGAGCAGGAGGGCTTTACGCAGGAGCAGATCGACGGGCTGCACCTGCCGATCGGCGTCGCCATCGAGGCCGAGGACCCCGAGGAGATCGCCATCTCCATCGCCGCCGAGATGATTCACCTGCGCCGCACCCAACTCGTCCCCCGCAAACGATAATCTCATCCCATTAAATAAGTTACGGTGGAATAGTTCCTAGGACTCTATTGAGAGTGGATAATCTTCCACTTTTGGCCTGTATGGGCTAAAAGTGGAAGATTATCCACTCTCGTTCGTCATGCGTCCGAAAATCCACTCTCGTGCGTCCGATAGTTCGCTCTCGTTTCTCGACCATCATGAATCAATTTGTGCGGGGGAGTTGTGGAGTTGTGCAGGCAGACGAGGTTTTTCTGGAAATACGCTCCCGATGCGCGTATAGTACCGATTGTTTTGTCGGCTCCTGCTGCGTCGAGTCCAAACCGCGAAATGCCATGAGCGGCGCGGATGCAGCCAGGAGGCACGAGGACAACCCATCGTGGCCACGCCCCGTGCTTAAAACCCCAAGAAGGAGTGAACAATGGCAGAAGAGAAGTATGTGCCGCGTCTGAAGACCAAGTACAACAACGAGGTCAAGCAGCAGCTTCAGGACAAGTTCCAGTACGAGAACGTCATGATGATCCCCAAGTTTGAGAAGATCGTCGTGAACATGGGTGTCGGCGAGGCCGCTACCGATTCCAAGGCCATCGACGGTGCCGTGCGCGACCTGCGCGCCATCACCGGCCAGCAGCCGATGATCACCCGTGCCCGCAAGTCCATCGCTACCTTCCGCCTGCGCGCTGGTATGCCGATCGGCTGCAAGGTTACCCTGCGTGGCGACCGTATGTGGGAGTTCTTCGATCGTCTGACCTCCGTCGCGATCCCCCGTATCCGCGACTTCCGCGGCATCTCCGCCAAGAGCTTCGACGGCCGTGGTAACTTCTCCATGGGCGTTACCGAGCAGCTCATCTTCCCCGAGATCGACTTCGACTCCGTCGATCACCAGCGTGGTATGGACATCACTTTCGTGACCACCGCCAATACCGATGAGGAGGCCAAGGCCCTTCTGGACGCCTTCGGTTTCCCGTTCAAGAAATAGGTTCACCTGCCCTAATAGCGCCGTTCCCACAAGGGGGCGGCGTTTGGGGCGAACAATACTCTATGTGAGGAGGATATAAGTGGCTAAGACATCGATGATCGTCAAGTGCAATCGCAAGCAGAAGTTCTCTACTCGTGAGTACACGCGCTGCCAGCGCTGCGGCCGTCCGCACTCTGTGTACCGCAAGTTCGGCCTGTGCCGTGTCTGCTTCCGTGAGCTTGCACTCAAGGGCGAGCTTCCCGGCGTTAAGAAGGCCAGCTGGTAAGTCACTACCAGCGTTTCAAGCATCAGTTTGGAACAGGGAAAACGCGCTAGTTAGGCTTTGCCGTTAAGGGCGGCGAAGAACCAAGAGCACGTGTTCATCAAGAACGAAGGAGAATCTGTATGAACCTTACAGACCCGATCGCAGATATGCTTACGCGCATCCGTAACGCTAACTCTGTGAACAAGGCCACGGTCTCCATGCCGAGCAGCAAGAAGCTCGTCGAGATCGCTCGTGTTCTGCACGAGGAGGGCTACATCGAGGGCTACGATGTCGAGGACACCGTTCCCCAGAAGACTCTGCACATCACGCTTAAGTATGGTCCCAAGAAGGCTAAGGTCATCAACGGCATCCGCCGCATTTCCAAGCCGGGCCTGCGTAAGTACACCGGCGTTGCCGACATGCCCCGCGTCCGCGGTGGCCTTGGTACCGCCATTATTTCCACCAGCCATGGCGTCATGACCGACCGCGATGCTCGCAAGCACAACGTCGGCGGCGAGATCATCGCTTACGTCTGGTAATTCGCTCGGTAGGTAGAAGGAAAGGAGATCACCGTGTCTCGTATCGGTAATAAGCCTGTCCAGATTCCCGCCGGAGTCGAAGTGGCAGTCAACGGCAACAACGTTGTCGTCAAGGGCCCCAAGGGCCAGCTCGAGCTCGATGTCTATGAGAAGCTCGCTATCAACGTCGAGGACAACGTCCTCACCGTTTCCCGTCCCGACGACGAGCGTGAGACCCGTGCCCGCCACGGCCTCACCCGCGCCCTCATCCACAACATGGTTGTTGGCGTTTCCGAGGGCTTCGAGAAGAAGCTCGAGCTCGCCGGCGTCGGTTACCGCGTGCAGCAGAAGGGCAAGAACCTCGAGTTCTCCCTGGGCTTCTCGCACCCCGTGATCGTCGAGGCTCCCGAGGGCATCACCTTCGAGGTTCCCGACAACACCCACGTGAACGTCAAGGGTATCAACAAGCAGCAGGTCGGTCAGATCGCCGCTGAGATCCGCGGCCATCGTCCTCCCGAGCCTTACAAGGGCAAGGGTATCCACTACGTTGGCGAGCACATCCGCCGCAAGCTGGGTAAGGCCGCCAAGTAGTCGTAACCGACTCACTCGCATAAGACCAGCACCCCGTCAGGTGCTGGCAAGATCAACCTTTTTAGGAGTTTACGTATGAACAAGCATAAGGCGAAGCTGGAAGGCCTCAAGCGTCGTCAGCGTCGTGTGCGCGGCAAGATCTCGGGTACCGCCGAGCGTCCGCGTCTTCGCGTGACCCGTACTAACGCCAATATCTATGCCCAGATCATCGACGACAGCAAGGGCTCCAGCCTGACGCTCGTCTCCGCCTCGACCCTCGAGGCCGAGTTCAAGGGCACCCACACCTCGAACAAGGAGGCTGCGGAGAAGGTCGGTCAGCTCGTTGGCAAGCGTGCCATCGAGGCCGGCATCACCAAGGTCGCCTTCGATCGCGGTGGCCGTATCTACCATGGCCGCGTCAAGGCCCTCGCCGACGGTGCTCGTGCCGCCGGTCTCGAGTTCTAGGAGGTATGTAGCACATGGCTCGTAATCAGAAGCAGCAGCGCGAGGCCTCCGAGTTCGAGGAGCGCGTCGTTTACATCAACCGCGTGTCGAAGACCGTCAAGGGTGGTCGTCGCATGAGCCTCGTCGCTCTCGTCGTCGTTGGCGACGGCAAGGGCAACGTCGGCGTTGGCATGGGCAAGTCCGCTGAGGTGCCCCTGGCCATCTCCAAGGCGTCTCTCGATGCCAAGAAGAACATGTTCCACGTGCCGGTGACCGAAGAGGGCACCATCCCGCACGAGGTTCTCGGTCACTTTGGTGCCGGCCGCATCATCATCAAGCCCGCTGTCGAGGGTACCGGCGTTATCGCCGGCGGCGCTGTGCGTCCCCTCTTCGAGCTTGCTGGCATCAAGAACGTCCTGTCCAAGTCCCTCGGTACCGACAACGGCCTCAACATCATCAAGGCTGCCGTCGAGGGCCTCAAGGAGCTCTCCAGCCCTGAGGACGTCGCGGCTCGCCGTGGCCTGACGGTCTCCGAGATGTTCGTCGGTAAGGAGAACTAAGCATGGCTGACACCATCAAGATCAAGCAGGTCCGCAGCACCAACGGTTGCAAGCAGGACCAGGTCCGTACTGTCCGTGCCCTCGGTCTCCACAGGATCCGCGAGGTTCGCGAGATTGCTGACAACGAGTCCGTCCGCGGCATGATCTTCAAGGTCAAGCACCTTGTCGAGATTGTAGAGGAGTAGCAAATGCAGCTTCACGATCTTACTCCCGCGCCCGGTTCCACCAAGAACCGCAAGCGCGTCGGCCGTGGCAATTCTTCGGGTCACGGCACCACTTCTGGCCGCGGCCAGAAGGGCCAGGGCTCTCGCTCTGGCGGCACCAAGGGTGCCGGCTTCGAGGGTGGCCAGACTCCGCTGGCTATGCGCCTGCCCAAGCTTCCGGGCTTCCGCAACCCCCGTCGTATCGAGTACACCGCTGTTAACGTCGAGCGTCTTGAGCGTAAGTTCGAGGATGGCGCTGTGATCGACGGTGCCGCTCTTAAGGCCGCTCGCATCACCAAGAGCGAGTTCGAGCCCGTCAAGGTGCTCGGCAATGGTGAGCTCACCAAGAAGTTCACGGTCAAGGTCGACAAGGTCAGCGCTTCCGCGCAGGCCAAGATCGAGGCCGCCGGCGGAAAGGTCGAGCTGCCGTGCTAAATGGTCTTAAGAATGCTTTCCGCATCAAAGAACTGCGCGAAAAGATTCTTTTTACCATAGCTATGCTCGTCGTGTACCGCATTGGTGCGCACGTTCCTGTGCCCGGCATTCCCTTCCAGGGGATGCTGGGCCTTTTCTCGACCGAAAACAACTCGGTCGCCGCAGGTGCTATGGCCCTCCTGAATCTTTTCTCTGGTGGCGCGTTGAGCTATGTTTCGGTGTTCTCCCTGGGTATCATGCCCTACATCACGAGCTCGATTATCCTCCAGATGCTCCAGGCCGTCGTGCCTTCCCTGCATGAGCTTGCCCGCGAGGGCGAGGTCGGTCAGACCAAGATCACGCAGTATTCGCGTTACCTCACCTTGGCCCTGGCAATCCTCAACTCCGTGGGTTACCTCTTCCTCTTTAAGAGCTTCGGTATCAGCTTCAACGGTGCCGGTGCTCCCGAGATCATCTTTGACCTCATGATCGTCGGCACGCTCACCGCGGGCGCCATGCTGATCATGTGGATTGGTGAGCTCATCACCCAGCGCGGTATTGGCAATGGCATGTCGCTGATCATCTTCGCGAACATCATGGCCGGTCTTCCGCAGGCGATTTTCTCCAGCACCGAGGGCAACGCCGGTGGCATCATCACCATGGTGATCATCTGCGCCATCATCCTGCTGGTCATCCCGCTGATTGTTTTTCTTGAGCGCGGCCAGCGCCGCATTCCGGTCTCCTACGCCAAGCGCGTCGTGGGCCGTCGCATGATGGGTGGTCAGACCACCTACCTGCCCATCAAGGTCAACACTGCGGGCGTCGTGCCGATCATCTTTGCTTCGGCACTGCTGTACTTCCCGGCCCAGATCGCCGTGTTCTTCCCCGGCATCGGCTGGATCCAGGCAGTTGCCTCTGCGCTTTCGACCGGTTGGCTCAACTGGGTGCTTAACGTTGTCCTCATCGTGTTCTTCGCGTACTTCTACACCTCCATGGTGTTCAACCCCGACGACACGGCCGACAACCTTAAGAAGCAGGGCGGCTTTATTCCGGGTGTCCGTCCGGGTAGGGCTACCGCGGCCTACATCAAGAACGCGCTCAACAAGATCACGCTTCCCAGCGCTGTCTTCTTGGCGCTCATCGCCATCGTGCCTTCGATTATCTTCTCCTTCACGGGTAACCAGCTGATCCAGGCATTTGGCGGCACGTCCATCCTCATCATGGTCGGCGTCGTGCTCGACACGGTCGACAAGCTCGAAGGCCAGATCAAGATGTATGATTACGATGGATTCTTTAAATAGGCTAGAGGAGGATTGCTCATGAACCTCGTATTGCTCGGAGCTCCGGGTGCCGGTAAGGGCACCGTCGCGCAGGAGCTCGTCGCCGAGTTCGGCGTCGCCCACATTTCCACGGGCGATCTGCTGCGTGCTGCCGTCAAGGGTGGCACCGAGCTTGGTATTCAGGCTAAGAAGTACATGGACGCTGGCGAGCTCGTTCCCGACCAGCTCGTGATCGACCTTGTCAAGGAGCGCCTTGCCGCCGATGACGCCCAGCAGGGCTTCATCCTTGACGGCTTCCCGCGCAACACCGCCCAGGCTGTGACGCTCGATTCCGAGCTCTCCGCTCTGGGTCGCGAGATTGATTGCGCCCTTCTGGTCGACGTCGCCCCCGAGGTCATCATCGACCGTCTGTCTTCGCGTCGCACCTGCCGCGCCTGCGGTTACACCGGCACCGCTGCCGATGCTGCCTGCCCCAAGTGCGCCGGCGAGATGTATCAGCGCGACGACGACAAGCCCGAGACCATCAAGAACCGTCTCGACGTCTACGAGAAGTCCACGAGCCCGCTCGTCGACTACTATCGTGGTCAGGGTCTGCTGAAGTCGGTCAACGGTGACCAGGCTCGCGAGACCGTGTACGGGGATGTCAAAGAGGCTCTCGGTCTATGATCAAGATTAAGTCTGCAACGCAAATCGAGCAGATGAAGAAGGCAGGAGCGCTATCTAAGATGGCGCTCCGCCACGTTGGAGCCATGGTTCGCCCCGGTGTTTCGACCTTTGAGCTCGACCAGCTTGCGGAGCAGATTATCCGCATGCATGGCGGCACCCCGGCCTTTAAGGGCTACGGCGGGTTTCCCGGAACCATTTGCGCATCGATCAACGATGCCGTGGTGCACGGTATTCCCAACCCCGACATGATCCTGCGCGATGGCGACATCATCTCCATCGACACGGGAGCCGTTGTCGACGGTTGGGTCGGCGATAACGCCTGGACGTTTTTCGTCGGCACCCCCACGCCCGAGGCCAAGGCCCTGTGCGAAGTCACGCGCGATTGCCTTAAGGCTGCAATCGAGCAGGCTGTTCCCGGAAACCATATCGGGGACATCGGCTATGCCGTCCAGTCCCTCGCCGAGTCTCACGGCTATGGTGTGCTTCGCGATTACGTGGGACACGGCATTGGTCGCGTGATGCACGAGGACCCCAACGTTCCGAATTACGGAAAGAAGGGGAGGGGCGTTCGCCTTCAGGCCGGTATGGTCATTGCCATCGAGCCGATGGTTACGATGGGTTCCAATCATGTGGGCACGGGCTCCGATGGTTGGATCGTCACGACCAACGATCACTTGCCCGCCGCGCACTACGAGAACACCGTCGCCATCACCAACGACGGTCCGGTGATTCTCACCACCGACGCACAAGGCTCGTGGTGCTCTCTCCAAGGCGGAGAAATGTAACAAGTTCCATCAAGTTGTGGAGCCATTACGAAGATATTACGATACGTGCATGCGTATTGTAGAATACTCAATCGCTGTCGTTTTCTAGAGAAAGATGATTGCTTGTGAAGAAGGAAGACGCAATTGAGCTCGAGGGTACGGTAAAGGAACCGCTGCCCAACGCCATGTTCAAGGTTGAGCTCGAGAACGGTCATTCGGTTCTGTGCAACATTTCCGGCAAGATCCGAATGAATTACATCCGTATTCTCCCCGGTGACAGGGTTGTCGTGGAGCTTTCCCCGTACGACCTGACCCGCGGCCGCATCACCTATCGCTATAAATAGCGGCACGCATACACGCACTCCTTTTCCGACTGCAGGCTTAGCTCAACCTACGGTCGGATTGTGTGTGAAGACCAGCCATAGTTTTAAACGCCTGCGGCTGGGCGAGTAGATAGTAGGGAAGTAGTTTGAGCGCTACCGAAAGGAAGAACGATGAAGGTACGTCCTTCGGTCAAGAAGATGTGCGATAAGTGCAAAATCATTAGGCGCCATGGCAAGGTCCTCGTCATTTGCGAGAACCCCCGTCATAAGCAGCGTCAGGGTTAAGAGAGGAGACTACGTTGGCCCGTATTAATGGTGTCGACCTCCCGCGTGAGAAGCGCGTTGAGATCGGTCTGACCTACATTTACGGCATCGGCCGCACCACTGCGACGAAGATTTGCGTCGAGTGCAACGTTAACGTGGATACGCGCGTTAAGGACCTCACCGAGGATGAGGTTAACGCCATCCGTGATTATATCGACAAGAACCAGATCATGGTTGAGGGCGACCTCCGCCGTGAGCGCAACCAGAACGTCAAGCGCCTTATGGACATCGGCTGCAACCGCGGCCTTCGTCACCGCAAGGGCCTCCCGGTCCGCGGCCAGCGCACCCACACTAACGCTCGTACCCGCAAGGGCCCGAAGCGTCAGATCGGTGCTAAGAAGAAGAAATAAGGAGCGCTAGATAGATGGCTACTGCTAAGAAGAACGTTCGCGCTGCCCGTCTGAAGCGCGCGGACCGTAAGAACATTTCCGTGGGCCAGGCTCACATCCGTTCTACGTTCAACAACACGATCGTTTCGATCACCGATCCCCAGGGCAACGTCATTTCCTGGAAGTCGGCTGGCCAGGTGGGCTTCAAGGGCTCCCGTAAGTCCACGCCGTTCGCTGCCCAGATGGCTGCCGAGGCTGCTGCCAAGCAGGCCATGGAGCACGGTATGAAGAAGGTTTCCGTCTTCGTCAAGGGCCCCGGCTCCGGTCGTGAGACCGCCATCCGCTCCCTCCAGGCTGCTGGCCTCGAGGTCTCGAGCATCCAGGACAAGACCCCCATCCCGCACAACGGCTGCCGCCCCAAGAAGCGTCGCCGCGTGTAACTGAAAGGATCGTATCAATATGGCAATCGACAGGACTCCTGTTCTTAAGCGCTGCCGTCAGCTCGGGATCGATCCCGCTGAGCTCGGTTACAGCAGCAAGAAGGAATCTATCCGTCAGCCCAAGCGCCGTCGCAAGGAATCTGAGTACGGCATGCAGCTGCGCGAGAAGCAGAAGGTCAAGTTCATCTATGGCGTTCTGGAGAAGCAGTTCCACGGCTACTTCAACAAGGCCCGCAAGATGAACGGCGTCACCGGTGAGAACCTCATGATCATCCTTGAGTCTCGCCTCGACAACGTCGTCTTCCGTCTTGGCTTCGCCCGCACCCGCAAAGAGGCTCGTCAGTCCGTCCGTCACGGTCACTTCACCGTGAACGGCAAGCGCGTGGACATCCCGTCCTACCGCGTCAAGGCCGGCGACGTCGTCGCTGTCGGCGAGAAGTTCCGTGACCTCCTCCCCATCAAGGAGGCCCTGATTTCCTCCGAGCGCTTTGAGGTCCCTGGCTGGCTCGAGGTCGATATCGAGAAGCTGTCTGGTAACGTGCTCGCTCTGCCGACGCGTGAGCAGATCAGCGGTGATATCAACGAGCAGCTCATCGTCGAGCTCTACTCTAAGTAGTCCATCCGGGCTGCTGAGGCTGGAGGTAATACATGTCAGAATTCATTAGGCCTCAGGTTCAGGTCGAAGAGATCAACGAGACGTCTGCTCGTGTCTCCGTCGAGCCGCTCGAGCGTGGTTACGGCGATACGCTGGGTAACTCCCTTCGTCGCGTTCTTCTGTCCTCGCTCGAGGGTGCCGCCGTCGAGGCTATTCAGATCGATGGTGCGCAGCACGAGTTCATGACCATCCCTAACATGGTCGAGGATGTCACCGACATCGTCCTGAATGTCAAGGGTCTTGTCTTCAGGGCTCTCGGCACGACCGACGAGGCGACCGCCACCATCTCGGTTGACGGCCCCTGCGAGGTCACCGGTGCGGACTTCTTTATTCCGTCCGAGTTTGAGCTGGTCAACCCCGAGCAGCACATCGCTACGCTCACCGAGGGTGGCCATCTCACCATGAGCATGCGCATCGGCTATGGCCGCGGCTATGTTTCTGGCGAGGCCAACAAGCGTGACAACGATCCCATCGGTGTGATCCACGTCGACTCGCTGTACTCGCCGGTTTCCCGTTGCGCCAAGCTCGTTGAGGCTTGCCGTGTCGGTCAGCACACCGACTACGACCGCCTTGTCCTCGAGATCGAGACCAACGGCTCCATCGCCCCGCGCGACGCCGTGGTCCAGGCTGCCAATATCATCAACCAGCATATGGCCGCCTTTATGAACCTTGCCGAGACCCCCGAGGTCGAGGAGGAGGCTTCGATCTTCGCTCCCGAGGTCACCAACGACAACGCCGAGCTGGACAAGCAGATCGAGGACCTGGACCTTTCTGTCCGTTCCTACAACTGCCTTAAGCGCGCCAGCATTCACTCGGTCCGTCAACTCGTTGAGTTCTCGGAGAACGATCTGCTCAACATCCGTAACTTCGGTGTTAAGTCGATCGAGGAAGTGAAGGACAAGCTTGAGTCCATGGGCCTGAGCCTGAAGGCTTAATGCTTCGCATATTTGAGGAGAAACTAGACCATGCGTCACAACGTTAAGAAGGGCCTGAAGCTCGGCACCGATGCGAGCCACACCAAGGCCATGAAGAAGAGCCTTGCTAAGGCCCTCTTCGAGAACGACCGCATCAAGACCACCGAGACCCGCGCTAAGGCGCTGCGTTCGGTCGTCGACCCGATCATCACTTGGGCCAAGAAGGGCGACCTGCACTCTCGTCGTCTGGCTATCGCCAAGCTCGGCGATAAGCAGCTCGTTGCCGAGATCTTCGACAAGGCTGCCCAGGGCATGTGGCAGGACCGCAACGGCGGTTACACCCGCATCATGAAGCTCGGTAACCGTAAGGGCGACAACGCTCCCATCGTTATCATGGAGCTCGTCACCGAGCCTTGCACGCCTAAGGCCAAGAAGGCTGCTCCGGCCCCCAAGAAGGCCGCTGCTCCCAAGAAGGTCGAGGCTGTCGAGGAGACTGCTGCCGAGGAGACCGCTGAGTAGACATTCCGTCTGCATAGGCTATATTCGAGGGGTACGTTCGCGTACCCCTCTTTTTTTGTCGCGATACCGTTGCTTTTTTGTTGGGAGCGCCCATGACTGCGCCGTCTGATTTCAATTCGATTTCCGAGCTTGACGCCACACTCGTATTTCGCGTGGCCTATGATGGCTCGTCGTATAGCGGATTTGCCGAGCAGCCGGGACAGACTACGGTTGCGGGTGAGCTACGTCGAGCCATCGAGACGCTGCTTCGCCGCCCGATCGACCTGACGTGTGCGGGACGTACCGATGCCGGCGTACATGCGGTGGCGCAGTACATCAGCGTGCCCGTAACGGACGCTGAACTTGCTCTGACGCGCCGTAGGTGGCTGCGGGCTATGGATGCCCTCCTGCCCAAAGATATCGCCATAAACGAGGTCTACAAGGCTCGTAAGGGCTTTTCTGCCCGCTTTGACGCGCGCTCCCGTACGTATACGTATCGCATTGCCGATCGTGACGCGCGCCCCGTGCTCTCGCGCGGTGCGGTTTGGTGGCATCGCTATCCGCTGGATGTCGACGCTATGGCTGCCGCTTGCCCCGCGCTCTTGGGTGAGCAGGACTTCAAGAGCTTTTGCAAGGTCGCCTCGGCCGTTGGCAAGCCTACGCACCGTTGCGTGATGCGCGCCGAGTTTGGCCACGAAGTCGCGTTTGGCGAGGACATTTTGACCTTCACGATCGAGGGCAACGCGTTTCTGCATTCGATGGTCCGTACGATCGTCGGCACGCTCGTCGAGATTGGCATGCATCGCCGTGAACCCGAGTGGATGCGCGAGGTTATCGATGCTTGCGACCGTACCGCCGCCGGCCCCACGGCTCCTGCCTGCGGCCTTACGTTTATGGGCGTGGATTACGATCCCGCCGAGCTTGTCGTGCTCGACTAGGGGAGGGTTCGACGCGTCGTGCGTCGACACCTGCCATCTGTGGGCTGCGCGTGTGCAACATCTGTTCTTGGCGTGCAATACAACCGGTGTCTCATTGCTTTTATTGCCGGGGTGTACCATGAACCACGGTTTGATTTATTGCTGTCGAGAGGACGGATAATTTGGTTCGACGTGGCTCGCATCCGCGACTTTCGGTGATCCTTGTGGTAGAAGGTTCGCCCAGCTATGCGATGCGTGCGCTCGAGAGTATCCAGAACCAAGACCTCTACGATTTGCAGATTGTCGTTGTCTGCCGCGATGCTGCGCCCGGTGTGCGCCATTCGCTTCAAGTTGCTGCCGACAGGGACATCCATATTGATTTGATTGACGTCGAGGACGCGAAGCGCGGCGCTTGTCTTCGTGCCGGTTTTGATGCCTCGCGCGGCTCTCAAATCATCGCCATGAACGCCGATGAGTGGTTTGCTCCGCAGTCCCTTTCCAAGATGGTCGATATCGCGTGCGATACTGCGGCAGACATAGTGTTCCCTAGGGTGTCGCTCGACCGCTATGATGCACATCGAGAGCGCCATTCGCGCGTCTTGGATGCTGCCTCTATTGTCATTGAAGATAAGTCTTCGATGGTGACCGGGCTGCCCCAGTTGATTTTAGACGGCCTAGTCGTTCAGACCTCTGGCGTGATGTATAGCCGTCCGCTGTTTGAGGCATGCCTGTCACACGGCAAGGTGTACCGTACGGTTGAGTTTATGGCATATGCGCTCTCGCAGGCGCAGCGCGTCTCCGGCTGCGGCGACGCTTGTTTCCACGCGGTGGCGCTTAAGCTTACAGATGTCTTTGATCCCACCATGTATGCCAGGGTATCCGATGATACCCGAGCGCTCGACGAGCTTGCGGACTCACTCTCGGAAGCAGATAGCGGTGGTCGGCTCAAGCTGGCAAGCCAAAAGTTCTACTTTGCCGGACTGGTCGCCTGCATCGAGAATTTATGTCTGAGCCCGCATGGGGTGTCGTCAATCGAGCGTTCCGCCCGCATGCGTGATATGCTCGAGGCGCCTCGAACCCGTCAGATGGTCGCCGCGCTCAAGGATAACCATCGGGGACTCGGTCTGTTGTTTGGGCCGATCGCCAGCGCCAAGCCCGCGCGCTGCGTGATGTGTACGCATCTGGCAGCTTTTCTTAACCGGACGGGCGCAAAAACCGCCTAAACGGCTCATTTCGAAACAAATTTGCATAGAATTGTTTCGAAATGCGTTCTTATACACAAAAGCCTTCAAATAGCGTTAAACTATTCAATCACTGATTGATTGTCTCCGCCATCTTTTGGAGTGAGGGTTTGTATGGCTAAAAAACGCAATGGGCGCCAGGATGCCATTAGAGATATTGTGCGCAATAAGGATGTCCGCACGCAGCGCGTGCTGGTTGATGAGCTCCGTGCTATGGGCTTTGATTGCACGCAGGCGACTGTCTCTCGCGATATTGCCGACATGGGGCTGCGTAAGCTCCCTGAGGGCATCTATGTTCTGGCAGAGGACCTGCACCTGCAGCGTATGGTTTCCGAGCTCGTAACGGGCGTTCTGCGTACCGATAATCTGGTTATGATCAAGGCTCAGCCTGGCACGGCTTCCGGCATCGCCGCCGCCGTTGATGCGGCAGAGTTGCCCGATGTGCTTGGCTCGCTTGCCGGCAACGATACGATTTTGGTTATTGCCCAGACGGCCGAGGACGGCGAGCGCCTCGAGGCGCTGATCAATAAGCTGAGCAATTCTCGCAAGTAGGCGTGCGGGTCGTGCGCTTGGCACTGCGTGCGCTTACATAGTGGCTTGTAAGGGGTATCGACGTTGGTCGGTACCCCTTTTTGTGTGCCGGTATAAAGACCGCCCACCAGGTCGCTTCAAACTAAAAGGCCCCGAGCAGTTCAATAAGCTGCTCGGGGCCTTGTTGGCTTTAGTCGCGTACTTCTTAGCCGACCGTATCGTCAGGCGTGGGCGAGGGGTCGGGAGTGGGCGTGGGCGTAGGCGTGCCGCCATCGCCGCCGGTCGAACCACCAGTGGAGCCGCCCGTCGACCCACCGGTCGTACCGGTGCCGCCGGTGGTATCGCCGCCCGTGGTCTCGGTGGTCGTGGTCGTCGTGGTAGTCGTTGTGGTGGTGGTTTCCTCTTCGTCCTCGTTCTCGTCCTTGTCCTTGTCGTCGTTTTCCGATTTCTTAGTGTTGTTGGTGCCGTAGAACTTCCAGACGCTGTTGTTCTTGTAGGTGGGCGCCGTTCCGGTCGCAAACTCCTCGCGCTCGGTACCGGTCAGAACGGTGTTCATAAACCGCTTAAAGACAGGCAGGTTGGTGCTGTCGCCCAGCAGGTCCGTGCCGTATTTTTGGATGGGGATCTCGCCCGCGGAATAGCCGGTCCACAGGGCGCACGCCAGCTGCGGGGTATAGCCGCAGAACCACAGGTTGGTGGTGTTGTCGGTGGTGCCCGTCTTGCCGGCATAGGGCTGGTTGACGCTCAGGGCACCGGCAGCACCCGTACCGCCGCCCTGCATGACGCCGGACAGAACATCGGTGACCGCGGCGGCCTCGCCCTCGGTAAGCACCTGTGAGGGATTGTCGGTGTGCTGGTACAGCACCGAACCGGTACGAGAGTCAATTTCGGTGATGGCGATCGGCTGGCGATAGTAGCCACCGTTGGCAAACGTCGCGTAGGCGGCGGCCATCTCGAGCGGCGAGATCGAGCCTGTGCCGAGCGTCATGACGGGAACGTCCTCGATGTTGTCCTTGGCGGGATCGATACCGAGCTTTTTGACGAGCGAGATGATCTTGCTGTTGCCGACGGCTTCCGCCACCTGGATGTAGCCGGTGTTGGAGGAGTATGCCGTCGCCTGCTTGAGCGAGATGTTGCCATAGCTGTGGTTGGCGTAGTTTTGGACCTCGGTCGTGGTGCCCTTGGCCTTGAGCGGCGAGTTGCAGTTGAGGGTGACGTTGGGGTTCATGCCGTTTTGGATGGCAGTTGCCAGCGTAAAGGCCTTAAAGGTGGAGCCGACGGGACGCTTGGCCGTGGCATGGTTTACGTGGTTCTCGTCGGCGTTGTAGTCGTATCCGCCCACCATGCACTTGATGTAGCCGGTCTTGGGGTCGACGACGACCATGCCCATGTCCAGGCCGTCGAGCGAGAGCGTGTCGAGCTGCTCGCGGACGGCATTCTCTGCCACCTGCTGCATCGTGGGGTCGATGGTGGTCTTGACGGTCAGGCCGCCCTTAAAGAGCACGTCGGTCGAGAACTCCTGCTCCAACAGCTGCTTAACATAGGCGACAAAGTAGGGCTGCGAGTATACGTCGACGCCGCTGCCCGAAATCTCGGTCACGTTGAGGGTGATGGGCTCGGCCTGTGCGGCATCGTGCTCCTCCTGGGTGATGTGGCCTAGGCGCAGCATGTTGTCGAGAACCTTGTTGCGGCGAGACAGTGCCAGATCAGGATTGACCGTGGGGTCGTACTGCGAGGGCGAGTTGGGAAGGCCGATGAGCAGCGCGGCCTCGCTCAGGGTGAGGTCGGCGGCGCTCTTGGACAGATAGGTCTCGGCTGCGGCCTCGATGCCGTAGGCGCCGTGGCCGTAATAGATGGTGTTGAGGTACATCATGAGGATCTCGTCTTTGGAGTACATGTCCTCCATCTTGATGGCGATGTAGGCCTCGCGCACCTTACGCTCGATGGTCGAGTCGAACTGTTCCTCCTGCAGGATGGTGTTGCGCACCAGCTGCTGGGTGATAGTCGAGGCGCCTTCGTGCCCGCCGCCGAGGGTTGCCACCGCAGCACGCGCGATACCCCACAGGTCGATACCGCCGTGCTCGTAGAAGCGCTCGTCCTCGACGTCAACGGTGCCCTGCAGCACGTAGGGGGAGACCTCGTCCTTGGTGATGGACTTGCGGTTTTGCGTGTAGAAGCTCGCGATCTTGTTGCCGTTGCAGTCGACGATCTCGGTGGGCTCGCTCACCAGATACGCGTTGGCGTCGGTGTAGTCGGGCAGATCGGACAGCCAGCGGTTGACGTTGCCGACCATGCCGATGCCAAACGCTACGCCTGCAATCAGCAAAAAGCCCAAAAACGAGAGCAGGATTATGGGCAGGGCGTGCGTCTTTGAACGGCTGTGTCCCTGTCGTTGGCGAGGACCCATATATTGACCTCCAGGTATGTCGTGCCGGGCGGCGGATGTGCCGTCGGGGCAGGATGGACATAAGTTATTACACGATAAACCAAACGGGGCGCGCGAGGCCTCGTGTATGCTGGAAGACGGCATTTTTCAGAGTGAATGCATACCTTGGTAAGGAGTTTGCCGATGGCGATTCGGACGATGGGGCCGAGCGGACAATATATGAACGGGTCGGGGGCCGCTGGGGCGGCGCTGCCCGAACTGCTGGCGCCGGCGGGCGGACTCGACCAGATGCTCGCGGCTGTTGCGGCGGGCGCCGATGCCATCTATGCGGGCCTGGGCGGTTTCAACGCCCGCGTGAGCGCTCACGGCTTTACGGACGACGAGTTTGTGCGCGGCTGCGCCGTGGCGCATGCCCATGGCGTGTGCGTGTATGTGACGCTCAACGTTTTTGTGTTCGACGACGAGTTGGCCGATGCCGTGGCGCTGGGGGCGCATGCGCTGGAGCTGGGCGCCGATGCCTTGATCGTGGCGGATGCCGGGCTGGCTTGCGCGCTGCGCACGGCGATTCCCGGGGTTGAGATTCACCTGTCCACGCAGGCGGGCGTTCATAGCGAGGGCGCTGTGCGGCTGGCGGCCGACGAGTTGGGAGTCGAGCGCGTGACGACCGCGCGCGAGCTGACGGTCGACGAGATTGCTGCGCTGTGCGCTACGGGCGTGCCGATTGAGGTTTTCTGCCACGGTGCCATATGCATCGGTTACTCGGGCGCCTGTGAGTTCTCGGCCCTGCGGCGTGCTCACTCTGCGATGCGCGGTGACTGCACGCAACCGTGCCGCTTGGCGTACGACCTGGTTGACGAGGCAGGGGAGAGCGTTGTTTCCGTTGAGGGCGACCGCCTGCTGTGCCCACGTGACTATCTGGGCATCGCACACCTGCCCGAGCTTGTTGGGGCCGGGGTGGCGTCGCTCAAGATCGAGGGACGCATGAAGAACCCAGACTACGTGTTCAACGTGGTGCGGGTGTGGCGCCGTGCGCTCGACATGCTGCGCGATGACGCGTGGGAGCCCGACGTCGTGGCGGAGCTTGAGCGTGAGCTGGGTAGGTCGTTCAACCGCGGGTTCACCGATGCGTATCTGCGGGGGAGATCGGGTGCCGAGCTCATGAGCTTTGAGCGTGCGATTAACCAGGGTGTCCGCGTGGGCCGCTTGGTGGCTGTAGGCCACGAAGAGGTGACCGTCGAGCTCGATGCCGCCGTGGCTGCGGGCGATACACTCGAGATCCGGTTTTATCCGGGCGCTGACGCGCGGCCCGACGTGCCCAAGCGCTGGCCGCAGGTGCCTTGTCCGGTAGATGCCGCGGCGGGGGAGCGCGTTGCCGTGCACTGCAAGCGTAAGGTGGATGCGGGCTGCGAGGTCTATCTGATTCGCAGCGCCGGTGTGCTGGAGCAGACGGCGATGGTACTGGAGCGCATGCGGGCCGAGGCGGACGCGGTTGTGCCTGTCGCACGCGTCGTTGAGGTGCTGCCGTTTGAGGGCGCCCTGACTGTTGGTGGCGTGCCCGAGGCAGCGTTGGCGGAGCCGGCGGAGCAAGGAGCTTCCGCTCGCATGGTCTTTGCCTGGCAGCTGATGGATACCGATCCGTGTGACGAGCTCGATCTGTCCGATGCGACCGTGGTGCTCGATGAGGTCTGTCGCGCGGGCGATGCCGAGCGGACTCGGTCGCTGATGCGGCGTGCCGGGCGCGTGGTCTGTCGCAACTTGGGGCAGGTGGCGATAACTCGCGAGCTGGGCGTGGCGTTTGACGTGGCGGCACCGGTGTTCTGCGCGAATCGTGCCACGCTTGCCTGGCTGCGCGGGCTTGGTGCGGGCCGTGTGTATGTGCCGGCCGAGTTGCTCGGCAATGATGCGGAACGTGTTGCCGAGCTTGCCGCTTGTCCCGGTGTCTTGGGGCCTGTCGATGCCGACCGTCCCGAGCTCATGGTGTGCGAGCACTGCCTGCTGACCGCCGAGGGCGTCTGCGCCACCGATGCGACGGGGCAGGTCCGTTGCCGCGGCTGCTTGCGTCGTCGGCAGGTGCGCTATCTGGTCGAGCGTGACGACACGCGTCTGCCAGTTGCCATCGACGCATGCGGCAGGACGAGGATTTTCCTGTCGTAGGTGTTCGGCCGCGCCGTTTTGGTTATCATAAGAGAGTTTATGAACTTCCAGCACCGCCGTATCCGGTGAGGGTGCTATAGCAAAAGGAGGATACCCAATGCTGTCTGTTGACGAGCAAATGCGTATCATCACCTCGGGTGCAGCGCAGATCGTCCCCGAGGCCGACCTTCGCAAGAAGCTTGAGAAGGGCGAGTCCCTCAACATCAAGCTCGGCGTCGACCCCACCAGCCCCGACCTGCACCTGGGCCATGCCGTGCCCCTGCGCAAGATGCGTCAGTTCCAGGACCTGGGCCACAACGTCACCCTCATCATCGGCAACGGCACCGCGCTGATCGGCGACCCCTCGGGCAAGAACTCCACGCGTCCGCAGCTTTCGCAGGAGCAGATCGAGGCCAACGCCGAGACCTACGTGAGCCAGGCCATGAAGATTCTGGACCCCGAGAAGACCACCATCGTGCACAACGGCGACTGGATCCTTTCGATGGACCTGGCCGGCCTGCTGCAGGTGTGCTCCAAGTTCACCGTCGCCCGCATCCTCGAGCGCGACGACTTTACCAAGCGCTACCAGTCCCAGACGCCGATTGCCCTGCACGAGTTCCTGTACCCCGTGATGCAGGCATACGATTCGGTCATGATTAAGGCTGACGTGGAGATGGGCGGCACCGATCAGCTCTTCAACCTGCTCGCTGGTCGCGAGCTCATGGAGAAGATGGACATGGAGCCGCAGATCGCGCTCACCATGCCGCTGCTCGAGGGCACCGATGGCGTCCGCAAGATGTCCAAGTCCTATGGTAACTACATCGGCCTGACCGACGCGCCCAAGGATATGTTCGGCAAGACCATGTCCATCCCCGACGAGATGATCGGCAAGTACTATCGTCTGGCGAGCTCGCTCACCCCGGCCGAGGTCGACAAGATCGACGCTGCCCTGGCCGACGGCTCTGCCGATCCCTATGAGCTCAAGCGCGCTCTGGGCCGCGACCTGTGCGACACCTACCACGGCGCCGGTGCCGGCGACGAGGCTCAGGCCGAGTTCGACCGTGTGTTCAAGGAGGGCCAGCTCGCCGACTTCCCCGAGAAGCATGTTGAGCTGACTGTTAACGACGAGGGCCAGATCTACCTCGCCGGCCTGCTCAAGGACCTGGGACTTTCGGCTAGCGCCGGCCAGGCCCGTCGCGACATCGACGGCGGCGGCGTCAAGATCAACGGCAAGGCCGTGGCTCCCAAGAGCTACAACATCGACCCCAGCGTCCTCAAGCTGGGTGACACCCTCTCCATGGGCAAGCGCAAGGGCTTCAAGTTGATTTAGTTACGCGGTTTTACCAAACCGCGTAACGACTCGACGCTGCGCGGGCTCCAGAGCGACAACTTGTCATTCAAAGAGGGCGGCATGACCAGAAGGTCTATGCCGCCCTCTTTTCATGCCAATTTGTTCGCTCTGGAGCCCGCTCGCTGTCCGTCCTCCACCTGCGGCGTTGTCTTGGGCACTTGGGGACGTTCCTTTTGTGCCGGCACCTGGGGACACTCCTTGTCAATGGTTTGGTGCAATGGGGTCAGGTTACTTTGCACCAAGTTGGCAGCGCCATTAAGCGGAGGGGGTGTATTCCCGACCCATCGTTTGGGCATACAATGGCTATTGGTTTGCTGCGGTGAAGGCCCGTCCGCCCCGCAGTTATTTCTACGGCTAAAGGAGTATGTATGTCCGTTGAGGTCATGAAGTCTGTGATCGATGCAGCCGAGGGCCGCGTGCCCGTCGACACGCTGTTTACCAATGCTCAGATTGTCGACGTGTACGGCCAGCGTGTGGCGCCCGGTAGCGTTGCCGTCAAGGACGGCGTGATTGTCGGCGTGCTCTACGATGGTCGCGACGATGCTGCCGGCACCTACGAAGCGACCGAAGTCATCGACTGCCAGGGCCGCTACATTGCCCCTGGTTTTATCGACGGGCACCTGCATATCGAGTCTTCGAACATCCGCCCCGCCGAGTATGCGCGCATGGCGGCGACGCGCGGCACCACCACTGCCATTGCCGACAGCCACGAGATTGCCAATGTTTCCGGCTTGGACGGCCTGCGCTTTATGATCGAGGATGGTCGTCGCGCGCCCATCTCCATCAAGTACATGATGCCCTCGTGCGTGCCGGCCCTGCCCGACGAGCAGGCCGGTGCCGTGATTACCGCCGCCGACATGCAGGCGTTTTTCGCCGAGCATCCGGGCGATGTCTTTGGCCTGGGCGAGATGATGAACCTGCCGGGCGTCTTTATGGCCGATCCCGAGACCTGCGCTCGTATCGACGCCGCTAACCAGACGCCGTCCAAGCAGGTCGACGGTCATGCGCCGCTCGTTGTGGGCAAAGACCTCAACGCCTACGCCGCAGCAGGCATTATCGCCGACCACGAGTCGACGATTCCCGAGGAGGCGCTCGACAAGCTGTCCCGCGGCATGTATGTGATGCTGCGCGAGGGTACGTGCAGCCATGACCTGGCCAATCTGTCGCCGATGCTGCTGGAAAACCCCGCCCGCGCCCGTCGATGCTGCTTTGCGACCGACGACCGCGCTCCCTCCGATGCGCTTTCGACCGGCATGATCGACAATGCCTGTCGCGTGGCTATCGAGGCTGGCATTGACCCGGTCGTTGCCATCTCCATGGCGTCCCTGTCCACGGCCGAGGCGTTTGGCCTGGACCACGGTTGCCGCGATCCGCACGAGCTGCGTGGCGCCATCGCCCCGGGCAAGCGTGCCGACCTGCTGGTGCTCAATGACCTGACGTTTGCCACAGCTCCGCATCGCGTGTATGCCGCCGGCGCTCTGGTGGCGCAGGATGGCACCTTTGTGGGCGAGATTGCACCCGAGATGGCCGAGGTTGCGGCCCTTGCCGATGAGCTGCGCGCCTCCGTTAAGCTGCCGAAGCTTTCGCTCGACGTATTCGACTATGCCTTTAAGCCGGGCGAGGCCGTGATTGACGTGGTGCCGGGTAAGGCCATTACGGGTATGGCTCGCCCCGAGAGTGCTGAGGGCCTGCGCCGCATTATGCTGATCGAACGTCACGGCCGCGGTGTGTCACTGCAGGCTGAGGGCGCCGACGGTGATGGTCCTGCGGGCCTGGGTCTTGTCGGCAAGCACATCGGTCGCGGCTGGGTGCGCGGCTTTACCATCACGGGTGGTGCCATCGCCTCGACGATTGGCCACGATTCGCACAACGTGTGCGTTGTGGGCGATAACGCTGCCGATATGATGGCGGCTGTTGAGGCCGTGGGCCAGGGCGGTCACGTGCTGGTGCGCAACGGCGAGGTCGTGGCGCGCATTCCGCTGGCGCTCGGTGGCCTGATGAGCGAAGGTACGGCCGAAGACGTCGCGGCGCAGCACGACGACTTTATGGTCAAGGCGCGCGCCATGGGCATTGAGCCGCCGCTCGATCCCATCATGGGCATTATCTTCCTGCCCCTGCCGGTGATCCCGACGCTCCGCATCCGCCCCGAGGGCATGTTCGACGTCACAACCTTCACCTACGCCGACTAGTCATCGGGGACGTTCTTAAACGACTAGCCGTCGGGGTGGCGTGTCGCCTGACGCCGCGACCGTGAGGCCTCTGGCATGTGTGAACTATTTGCCAGGTCCTTGTAACGTTTACGCCCGCGGAGTCTTATTTGGGCTCCCTTTGGGTACGTTGGAATCGGATACACGTTCGATTCCAACAAGTCCGAGGGGAGCTTTTCTATGTATAAACTGATTGCATCCGATATGGACGGCACACTGCTTGACGAAAACGGTCAGGTGCCTCCCGAGACCTACGAACTGATTCTGGCGCTACGCGAGCATGGCGTGCATTTTGCCGCATCGTCAGGTCGTCGCTATGATCGACTGTGCGAGTTTTTTGCGCCCGTTCGCGACAAGATGGACTTTGTCGCAGCCAATGGCGCCCAAGTTTACGCCGACGGCAAGATGGTAGACCGTGAGGTGTATTCGCACCTGGCGATTCGAAAGCTCGCCCAGGCCGTCAGGACGTTTCCCAATCTGCATCTTGCGCTTTTTGACCGAACCAAGTCCTTCTTGCTCGATGACGAGAGCAAGTTCGTGCGTGAGGTCGATAAGGACCTTCCCAATGCCGAACGTATTTGGGAGCTGCCCGATCCCAGCGTAAATATCATCAAAGCGAGTATCTTTTGCGACGACAGTGCGGTTATGGACAGTGCGTACGTGCTACAGCGCGAACTTGGTCAGCTCTTTACTTTTGCGCCTTCGGGCAACGCGTGGATCGATGCCATGCAGCCTGGTGTGTCGAAGGCCTCGGGTATCGCGCAGCTCGCGGAGCATTACGGCATTGGTCGCGACGAGGTCATGGCGTTTGGCGACTCGATGAACGACTACGAGATCATTCGCTTTGTCGGCACGGGCTGCGCGATGGAAAACGCGCGCCCCGCGCTCAAGGCGGTGGCCGATCGCGTGGTGGGTTGTAACCGCGACCACGCCGTTCAGCATGAGCTCCGTCGCGTGCTGGAGAGCCTCTGCTAGACCGGTAGTTAGGGACATTCCTTATGCGCCGGCAGTTGGGGACAGACTTAAGTGAGTGAAACCACTCATTGGGGACAGACTTAAATGAGTGCCGCCAGCGACTAGCCATTTAAGAACGTCCCCAATGACTACCAATGACTAGGCGAGTGCGGCCATGATGGTGCGGGCGACGCCGTCGTGGTCGTTGTCGAACTCGGTGATGGCGTCGGCCGCCTCGCGGTCCTCGGGTTCGGCGTTGATCATAGCCATGCCGTGGCCTGCTGCCTGCAGCATGGGAATGTCGTTGATGTTGTCGCCGAACGCCCAGGCGTCAGCGAGAGGCTCGCCCAGATGCCCACATAGCCAAGCCAATGCCGTTCCCTTGGTGGCTCCCTCGCCCATGACCTCGATATTCATGGCGTACGAACGCGTGACCTCGATCCCGCCGAGCGTATCGAGCGCCGCGGCGATGGCGTCGCGGTCGGACGGATCGTGCCAGTACATTGCGATGCGTTCGAGCACCTCGACTTCGTCGATTTTGCTGTCGATATCCATGTCGATCGGCGTGCGCGTGCGCTTGAGCGAAGCCGCAATGTGGGGGTCTCCGCCGCAGAATTCGTCCAGGCGCGTGTAGAGCGAGCGGGGGAGGAAGCACTGCCCGTCCGCGAAGATATCGAAGGTCACATCGTGGCCGGCGGCAATGCTATGGATGCGGTGGGCGATGACGCGGTCGAGCGGTCGGCTCAAAATGCGCGTAGCACGTGAGGCATCGGTGGGTGTACCGTCGTCGAGCTGCCAGACGCTGGCACCGTTGGCGCAGACTGCGTAGTGTACGGCGGGGTGGGCGAGGATGGGCTCAAAGATGCCCGACAGCGGGCGCCCCGTGCAGGGCACAAACTCAATACCGCGGCGCGCAAGCTCGTCGAGCATCGACCAGGTGGCGTCGCTCATCTGCTTATCACTCGTCAGCAGCGTTCCATCCATATCGGAAAACACAATCATTCGATGCAGCCCTTTCTACTGGCATAAAAAGCGTGGCCGAGGGCGGTGATGCCCTGGCCACGCTCGGGTTCTATAGCGGTCCGCGTCCTAGCGATCGGCGAGCGGCTTGTACTCCAGCGGCTCGATCACCGGACGGTATGCCGGGCGGATGATGCGATGTGCGCAGAAGAGCTCTTCCATGCGGTGCGCCGACCAGCCGGCCATGCGGGCGACGGCGAACAGCGGCGTAAAGAGCGTCTCGGGCACGCCGAGCATCTTGTAGATAAAGCCCGTGTACAGGTCGATGTTGGCGCAGATGGGCTTGGTCATGCCGTGGTCGCGCATCACCTGCGGTGCCAGGCGCTCGATGCGCTCGATGAGTGCGAACTCTTCGCCCAGGTCCTTCTTGGCAGCAAGCGTGCGAGCGTAGCGGCGGCACACCTCGGCACGCGGGTCGCTGAGCGTATAGACGGCGTGGCCCATGCCGTAGATGAGACCCGTGCCGTCGAAGGCCTGCTTGTCGAGGATCTTGCCCAGGTAGGCTGCGACCTCGTCCTCGTTTTCCCAGTTGGAAACGTGCGCGCGGATGTCCTCGTGCATCGACACGACTTTGGCGTTGGCGCCGCCGTGGCGCGGGCCCTTAAGCGAGCCGATGGCCGCGGCGTAAGCGGAATACGGGTCGGTGGCCGAGGAGGACAGCACGCGGCAAGCGAAGGTGGAGTTGTTGCCGCCGCCGTGCTCGGCATGCAGCATGAGCATAACGTCGAGCAGCATCGCCTCATCGCGGGTAAACGCCATGCCGCCGCGCAGGACCTGTAGGATGGTCTCGGCGGTGGAGAGACCGGGCGTGGGGTGCGGCACGTGAACCTCGGAGCCGCGAAGCTTGGCGACCGAGGCCATGTGTGCGAAGGCGGCGATGCGCGGGAGACGTGCGAGCATGGAAAGGGCGACGTCGATTTCGTGCTCGGGCGTGATCACGTCCGGTTCGGCATCGAAGGCGTAGAGCAACAGTACGGCGCGCTGGAGCACGTTCATGATGCTCGACGACACCGTGGTCATGGGGAACTCTTTGACGTACTCGTCGCTCAGATGCCTAAAAGCGCCCAGACGTTCACAAAAGCCGTCGAGCTCCTCTTTGTTGGGCAGCGAGCCCGTGATGAGCAGGTAGGCGACCTCTTCGTAGCCATAGCGATTCTCGGCCTGGGCGTTGTTGACTAGGTCCTCGATGCTGTAGCCGCGAAGCGTGAGCTTGCCCTGATCGGGCACGACCTTTCCGTCGACCTTGTTGTAGCCGTGCACATCCGAGATACGAGTGAGGCCCGCGACCACGCCCGAGCCGTCGGCATTGCGCAGGCCGCGCTTGACATTGTGCTCGACAAACAGGCCCTCGTCATAAGGGTCGGTCGGCAGGCCGTGGTAGAGGTTTTCGCTCTCAGGCGAAATCTGGCGGCTTGCTTCGTAATCCAGAACCAGGCGGCTCAAGTGGTCATCGAAGCGGTAATAGATTTTCTTGGCGTCGTAGGCCATGCGCGCTCCTCTCCGGGCCGCATCGGGGTGACTTGCATGGGCATGCGCGCGTCAGGCTATCCCCAGCGGCTTGTTCGCTACAGGCGGTACATAAAGTTAAAGACGTCCTCGCGCTGGATGGACACGTTGACGCCCGAAAGCTCGCCGGCCTCTGCCAGCGCCTTCTGCAGCTCGGCGAAGTCAAGCTTGGACTCGGCGGTGTCTGCCAGCATGGTCATGGTGAAGATGTCCTCGATAATGGACTGCGTAATGTCGCGGATGTCGACGTTGGCCTCGCCCAGAACACGGGTGACGCCGGCGACGATGCCGGGGCGGTTCTTGCCAAGGACGGTGATGACGATACGGGAGGACGAGATCTCGGCCATGGGAAACCCTTTCGCGTGGTTGCGGCGCGCGCGGGGCGCTCCGCTACGGTACAGTGTTCATCATTGTACCTGTCTGGCGCAAAAAAGGCGCGCTCGCTGTGGCGTTACATGCCTGCAACATGAGCGTAAGGGGGAAGGCCGCACGGGGAAGAGCCGTCTGGCGCGTGTCCTGCTCGTGTTGGGTTGATTTCCGATCTCAGCCGAACACATTGAGCGGACAGGCCGTTCCCGCAGTCAGCCGAACGCCTCCGACGGCTGATTCCGAACTGGAAGCGGAGGGCATCCCCGCCCTTCGGTAGGGGATACCGCTCCGCGGCGCATGCCGCGGGCGGCGCCCCTATCGGACCACCGTGACCTCAGTTGGGATGGGCCCAGCACTGCCGCGTACTCGGTGAGCTAGAGCCAACTGTTCGTCTTCACGTCGCGTATGGCGATATTTCGGTCGTCCGGCTCGGTGATGCCGTAGCCGAACGCCTGGAGCGTCTCGATGGACTCCTGGATCCTCTGTTGGAACATGGGACTCGGATCGACCCTCGGCCCGAGGTGCCCGCGCCAAAGGCACGGCGTGGCGCGCAGCATGTTATGGATTTTGGAGATGGGCTCGATGTCGGCGTAGACGTTGAGCGTCGCTATGGCGTCCTTGTGGCCGAGGATCGATTGGAGCGCCTTGATATCGCCGCCTTGGCGGATCCACTGCGTTGCGAACGTGTGGCGAAGGCCGTGGAACGTGATCAGCTCGTCGTTGGTGCCCATGAGGCCGTTGGTCTCCGAGAACGTCTTGAACGCCCTGCGGATATAGCTTGTCGTCGCGAAGGTCGCGCCCGGCTCCGACAGGATGTAGCAATCCCCGATCTCGACCGCCCCGGTAAGGCCGCGCAAGCGCAGCTTTCCGCAGTCGATCTCGTGGGTCTCCTTCAGGAAGGGGAGTAGGCCGACCGGGTCGATGGGGATACCCCTGGCGTCATGGGTCTTGGTGTCCTTGATGAACGAACCCATTCCCTTCACGTACGCCACTGAGTGTCTGATCGAGATCAGGCCCGTCTCGAAATCCACATCGCACCACCGAAGGCCGCAGACCTCGCCGATTCGCATCCCCGTGTGCAGGGCGAGTACGACCGCCCTCTAATCCTCGGCGGACCAATCGAGTCCGAACTCCTTTCGGGCATCCTCTTCGCTCATGACTTCGAGAAGGTCTCCGGGTTGGCAACGAAGGGCGAGGCATAGCTGCTCGAGTGTGTTGAAGCGAATGCCGCGAATATGCCCTTTTTTAATACGGGACAGGTTCACGGGCGTGGTTCCAATCCTTTCGGCAAGTTCGGTCGCTGCGTTGACAGCAGCGATTAGCCGCAACCCCGTTGTCACCGGAATGGTTTGCGCGGTTCTCTTGGTGTTGGGTTCGTTGAGCGCTCATGTTGAAAGCGTGGGCATGGGCGTCGCGCTGCTGGCTCCATTCGCCTCGTTTGATCCCGCTTCCCAGGTGGGGACGATTGGGTTCCTTGGGCGAGGGACGAACGCGATGCCTTTTGGAGAGGTCGTCGGCGCATCGGGCGCTCTGCTGGTGGTCTTGGGCGCCGTATCTCCGTTGATGGTGCGCCTGAGTGTTCCAAAGATCGAAAGGGGATGATCTCGATGATTGACCTTCAAACGCTGACGATCTCTTATGGAAAGAAGGTGCTCGTAGATTCGGTGAACGCTGAGTTTGCCCCGGGTACGGTCTACGGTCTCGTCGCTCCGAACGGGCATGGAAAGACGACGTTGCTGCGTGCGATGGCAGGTTTGCCGGGTCCTCGCGTGGACGGGAGCATCGTTCTGGATGAGGTGCAGGGTACGGGTGCGAGAGAGGTCCGTTCTATGATCTTCTATGCACCTGGTGGGGGGACGCTGCTGTATCCCGGATTGCGTGCGGAAGATCACCTCAAGATGGTTTGCGATATGTGGCCGCATGCTCGCGATATCGAAGAGATAGTGGAACAAACGCAGATAGGCGAGTTCGCGAAGATGAGGATCCGCACTCTGAGCCAGGGCATGAAGCAGCAGCTTACCCTGGCGATTGCGTATGCGACGGGCGCGCGGTACCTTCTATTAGATGAGCCCATGAACGCGCTCGACCCCAGCAGGGTGGACTTGCATTCCGAGATTCTCAGGAAGCTGGCCGATTCTGGTACGTGCATCATCATGTCATCCCACATCTTGGATTCGGTCGATAGGCTGTGCGATGAGATTCTGTTTTTGAAGGATGGGAGGCTCATTAGAAGCATTCCGCAAGATGATGCTGCGCCGAAGTCTCCTGGATCCCATTTCGCAAAGCCTGCCGGACGCGCCGAGGGTGCGCTAAGCACGTATCGGCGACTCTACGAAAAGGGCGGGTAGAAATGCAAGTTAATAATCTATGTGGTCGATATGCCGTTAAACCCGCATATCGATACCGTTCAGCCATTCGCCTCGCCCCCGTCGCACGTATCTTCATCCGGTCTGTTACTTTTAATCTAACAATTCTTTGAGGAACGTAGGTGCTTCTGAATGTACTGTCGACTTCTTCTCAAACTAATCCTAAGAGACAAGGCCGTATGGATTTGTACGCTCGTTCTCGCTGCAGCCTTTTCCGTCCCCATTGCGTTCAATTCACCCATCTACGGCCCCTTCTTTATGAAGCAGGGCATGCAGGGCTTTGTCGACGCATTCAATACGCGCGCGCCCCAGGCCAGCGGCACAGACCTATCGCCAGAGCAGCAAGATGACGCTGAGCTTGCAAGATACGCGAACGCCGCCCTCGCCGCTCAAACCGACGCCGCCTTTCTCGATTCTGCCGAGAGCTACTACGCGCTCATGGACGAGGGCTTCCAATCCGGGTCCATCGTGGGAGACCGAGAGACCAATGACGCGGAGCTCGCATATTGCCGCGCCCTGAGCAGCTCCGGCATCACGGATATCCCGGCCTCCGCAAACGACCTGCCATTCCTTTCCTTCCTGCCTTACGCCATTGCCGCGGCGCCGTCTTTCCTTCCCTTCATCCCCTTCCTTCTCTCGTCGATACTCCTGCTCGGCGCCACAAGGCCCGGTACCCTGGCGGCAAAGGCGCCCGTGCCCAAATTCCGGCGCCTTATCCAGATCGTGTTTTCGATAATCGTCGCGGGGACCGCGATGCTCCTCGCCGGCCTTGCGCCCGGGGGCATTTACGCCTTGGTCCTAAACGGCTTCGGGCAAATTGGGTACCCGATCGCCTTCTTCCATAACGGCGCGCTCACCACCACGACCGCGGGAAACGTCTTCACGACCATACTTCTCGCGCTGCTCGCGGGTGGAACCTTGATATCCGTTTGTTCCGTCGTCCTATCGACCGCAACGAGGCGCGTCTTCGCGGGCCCCCTTACCTCCGCGTTGCTTGTCGCGGCCCCGGCATTCCCGTTATTGTCCGATTCGGCACTGGGGCATAATGCCGCGCTCGAGCTCCTGCCGCTGGCCGTGTTCTCGCCTATCGAGGCAACGGGTTACGTAGGATGCTTCCCGACAGAATTCATTGGCTCCGGTTCGGGCGGCGCATCGATGCTTGCCGTGGCCCTGGTATACGTCGCGGTCCTTTTCGCGGTCGGCGCCGTTGTGACGCGTTCGCCCAAACAGGCTGGACCCGCTAAAAAGCACCATGGGCTTGAGCTCCTGGACGTGAGCGTGGGATACGGGAGCACGACGATACTTTCGATCGGATCGCTTTCCTTGGGCCCGGGAACGGCGGCGGGCCTCGTTGCTCCCAACGGCTCGGGGAAAACCACCCTTCTTGAAGCGCTGTCGGGCCAATTTCCCACCCGCATCCGCTCGGGAAGCCTGGCGGCAGACGGAATCTGCCAACGTCGATCAGCCGAATTTGCAGAACTCGTCTACCTGAGCTCTTCGGGCAGCGCGGATCTCTACCCCACGCTATCGGCCATCGAGCACCTTGCTTTCGTTAGGGAGGCGTGGAAATCGGCCGCCGACATCGACTCGCTCTGCGACTCCCTCGGAATCTCCCCATATCTCGACAAGCCGACCCGTAAACTCTCGACAGGAATGAAGCAGCAGGTAAAGCTTGCCATGGCGATATCGACCGATTGCCCGTACCTCATCCTCGATGAACCGCTGAACGGCCTCGATCCGGGAAAACGGAAAACCTCCTGCGACGCGATGCGCAGCGAGGTGGAGCGGGGACGCAGCGTGCTCATCTCAAGCCATCTGCTCGACGACCTGGCAGACCTCACCGACTCGTTCTACTTCATCGAGGCCGGCACGCTCGTGGAAAAGACCGAGTCGTCCTCGCAGACGCTCAAGCAGGAATACCTCGATACATACGAGGGAGGTGAATGACATGAAACTATTTGAACAGCTGAAGTCCAATGCGTCGCGCATGGCTGTCTACGCCATCCTCGTGGCAACGGCTTTATGCGGAATCGCGGCACCCGTCTATGCGCTCAACGGGGAGAAAGGCGATGTCGAACCCGCGTACATGGCTTCGACGGTTAAAGACCGGTACAAAGCCTTCTCTGGAGACACGTTTTACGTAGCAGAGTACGACACGACCTACCGTCAGCTTCGCTACAACAAGGGCTACGACTATCTAGGCGCAGAGGCAATCAGCTATACGTCGGGTTGGTACCGCTCCAACTATGGACACATAACCCAGTTCAAGTGTAACTACCGTGTGTACAACTAAAGCAACCGGCCGGGACGAGGGGTGACGCAAAAGCGTCGCCCCTCGTTTTTAACCATGTCAACTGAACCTAGTTCAGTTTGGTTGATTTCCGATCTCAGCCGAATACATTGAGCGGAAAGGCCGTTCCCGCAGTCAGTCGAACGTCCCCGGGGCCCTTCTCAGGCCCCGGGGACGGCATTTTCCCAGTTGAAGGAACGGTGGAGATGTGTTTCGATGGGTCAGATTCGTGTCGTTCCGAAAAGACCGTGAACCTTTTGTGGGACGCGCGGCGCCGTGGTACCATAGCCGAGTTTGTTGTCTTGGTCGGAAACCAAGACGCCTTATGCGCTGATCGGTAACCAGCGCCTGACCAATAAGGAGTCCTACCATGAAGCAGGGTATCCATCCCCAGTATGTCGAGTGCACGGTGACGTGCTCCTGCGGCAACACCTTCAAGACGCACGCTACCGTGTCTGAGATGAAGGTCGAGCTTTGCAACGAGTGCCACCCGTTCTACACCGGCCAGCAGAAGTTCGTCGACACCGGTGGACGCGTCCAGCGCTTCGCCGACAAGTTCGGTGGCGCCGCTGCCGCCCAGCTCAAGAAGGCCGAGGAGGCCAAGGCTGCCAAGGCCGCCAAGGCTGCTGAGGCCGAGGCCGCTCGCAAGGCCGCCGCTGAGGCTAAGGCTGCCGAGAAGGCTAAGCGTGCCGCTAAGTTCGCCGAGGAGGCTGCCAAGCAGGCTGCCGAGGCTCCCGCAGAGGCTCCCGTCGAGGAGGCCGCTGCCGAGGCCGAGACCACCGAGGCTGCTGAGTAAATAGCTTGCCGCGGAATCACTCGCATTCATGGCATAAGGGCCGCGCATCCATCTGGGTGCGCGGCCCTTTTCTTTTTAATGATGCAAACTAACCTGACCCCGCGGCATCAAGTTGGTGCGAAGGGGTCAGGTTAGTTTGCACCAATTGGCAGGGAGACGGCGTTTGCCCAGATAAAACCTGCCAAAATAACCCTGTCCCTTTTTGGCAGGTCGGTCGTAGTTATTACGTGGCGGTCGAGGTCGACCGTATAGGCTGCGCCCCGTTTGGCTAAAGTACAATTATCTGTGTTTAACTCGCCTCAAGCTGCACGGCGTGGGGCGATGGCCAAAAAGGAAAACCACATGGGATTCATGTCAAAGCTGCTGTCCTTTGGATCCGATAAGGACCTTAAGCGCTACTACAAGATCGTCGACCAGATCAACGGTCTTGAGCCCCAGTTTGAGAAGATGACCGAGGAGGAGCTCCGCGGCCAGACTGATAAGTTCCGCGAGCGCTACGCCAACGGCGAGTCGCTCGACGACATGCTCCCCGAGGCCTTTGCCACCGTGCGTGAGGCTTCCAAGCGCACCATGGGCATGCGTCACTTTGACGTGCAGCTCATCGGCGCCATGGCGCTTCACGAGGGCCACATCGCCGAGATGAAGACCGGCGAAGGCAAGACCCTCGTCTCCACCCTGGCCGGCTACCTCAACGCTATCGCCGGCAAGGGCGTGCATGTCGTTACCGTCAATGACTACCTGGCCAAGCGCGACTCCGAGTGGATGGGCCGCATCTACAAGTACCTGGGCATGACCGTCGGCCTGCTGCAGAACAATATGCCGCTCGAGCTCAAGCGTCCGGCCTACCAGGCCGATGTCACCTACGGCACCAACTCCGAGTTCGGCTTCGACTACCTGCGCGACAACATGGTCACCCGCCCCGAGCAGCGTGTGCAGCGCGGCCACAACTACGCCATCGTCGACGAGGTCGACTCCATCCTGATCGATGAGGCGCGCACCCCGCTGATCATCTCGGGCGCCGGCACCAAGTCCGCCAGCACCTACAAGGACTTTGCGCGTGCCGTGCGCGGTCTGGAGCGCGGCGAGGACGTGTCCCACGACATGCTCACCGCCACCGAGGACGTTGAGCCCACGGGTGACTACGTCATGGACGAGGCCAAGCACACCATCGCCGCCACCGAGCGCGGCCTTAAGAAGATCGAGCACCGCCTGGGCATCGAGGACATCTACGCCGACCTCTCGGGCCAGCTCGTCAACCACCTGCAGCAGGCGCTGAAGGCCCAGTACATGTTCCACCGCGACAAGCAGTACGTGGTCACCAACGGCGAGGTCAAGATCGTCGACGAGTTCACCGGCCGCATCATGGAAGGTCGCCGCTACTCCGAGGGCCTGCACCAGGCTATCGAGGCAAAAGAGGGCGTGCTCGTGCGCGAGGAGAACCAGACCCTGGCCACCATCACCCTGCAGAACTATTTCCGCCTGTACGACAAGCTCTCCGGTATGACCGGTACGGCACTCACCGAGGACGCCGAGTTCCGCGAGATCTACAAGCTGCCCGTCGAGGTCATCCCCTCCAACAAGCCCGTGCAGCGTGTTGACCACGAGGACCTGGTGTACCGCACCATCCAGGCCAAGTACAACGCCGTTGCCGACGATGTCGAGCAGCGTCACGCCAAGGGCCAGCCGGTCCTGGTGGGCACCGTCTCCATCGAGAGCTCCGAGAAGCTTTCGGCCGCCCTTGCCAAGCGCGGCATCGCGCACGAGGTCCTCAACGCCAAGCACCACGAGCGCGAGGCTCATATCGTCGCGCAGGCCGGACGCTACGGCGCCGTGACCATCGCTACCAACATGGCCGGTCGTGGTACCGACATCCTGCTGGGCGGCAACCCCGACGAGCTGGTGCGTGAGCGCCTGGAGTACGAGGGCCTGACCATGGAGGACGTGACCCCCGAGCAGCTCGAGCAGTTTAACGCCGAGGCCAAGGAGACCTGCAAGGCCGAGCGCGAGCGCGTGCTTGCCGCCGGCGGCCTGACCGTCATCGGCACCGAGCGCCACGAGTCCCGTCGTATCGACAACCAGCTGCGCGGCCGCTCCGGCCGTCAGGGCGATCCGGGCGAGACTCAGTTCTACCTGTCGCTCGAGGACGACCTGATGCGCCTGTTCGGTGGCGACAAGATGGATCGCGTCTCCAAGATGATGGTCACCGCCGACATGGGCGACGACATGCCCATCCAGCACAAGATCATCTCCAAGGCCGTCGAGAGCGCCCAGCACAAGGTCGAGAGCATCAACTTCTCCATGCGTAAGAGCGTCCTTGAGTACGACGACGTCATGAACAAGCAGCGCCAGGTCATCTACGCCGAGCGCAACAAGATCCTGGACGGCAAGGACCTGACCGATCACATCACCGAGGTCATGCACGACACCGTGTACCGCTGCGTGCAGGAGTTCTGCACCAAGGACAGCCACGAGGGCGAGCGCGATCTGGAGGGCCTGCGCAAGTGGGTCGTGGAGCTCACCGGTCATATCGACACGCCCAAGTTCCCCGACGAGGACTTTGAGGCCCTGGCGGCCGACGTTCTGGCCTACGTCGAGAAGTGCTACAACATGAAGGCCGAGCGTCTGGGCGAGGACCTGATGCGCGAGCTCAACACTCAGGTCATGCTGCGCGTCATCGACACCCGCTGGATGAACTACCTGCAGGAGATGGACTACCTCAAGACCGGTATCGGCCTGCGCGGCTTTGGCCAGCGCGACCCGTTGGTCGAGTACAAGACCGAGGCCTACGGCGCGTTCCAGATGCTCGTCGACACCATGTACGAGGACTACCTGCGCACCGTCCTGCGCATTGAGATCAAGGCTGCCCCGCGCGCCGTGGAGCACAAGGAGGAGCCCGCGCTTGAGGGCGCCCAGTTCTCGGGTCCTGCCGAGGTCGATGGCGACAACGGCGACTCGGTGCTGCGCAAGCAGGCGCAAGTGCAGGCCCGCACGGCTGTTCAGGGCGGACCGGCTGCCGTCAACAATGGTGGCAAGGTGACCACCTATCGCAAGTCCGAGAGCGACGATCCGTATGTCAACGTGGGCCGCAACGATCCGTGCCCCTGCGGTAGCGGCAAGAAGTTTAAGCACTGCCACGGCAGGAATCGTTAATGGCAGAGGCTTTAGAGGTAACGCCCGCCGAGCTTGACGCGTTTGCGGACCGGCTCGGCGAGGTCGAGTCGTATCTCCATCTGGACGAGAAGCGCACCCGCGTGACCGAGCTCGAGGCCAAAAGCGTGGCCCCCGGCTTTTGGGATGACGCCGATGCCGCCCGCGCCACCATGGAGGAGATCGCGCGCGCCAAGGAAGATATCGCCGCTGTGGATACCGCGCGCGGCGAGCTTTCCGATGCCCGCGCGGCACTGGAGCTTGCCGAGGAGATGGGGGATGACCCCGACGCCGCTGCCCTTCGTGAGGAGGCTGCGGCTACGGCAGAGCGCCTTGCCCGTGCCATCGACGAGCTTGAGCTTTCGAGCTGGTTTACCGGTGAGTTCGATCACGGCGATGCCATTGTGACCATCAAGCCCGGACAGGGTGGCCTGGAGGCCCAGGACTGGACCTTCATGCTCTTTAAGATGTACATGAAGTACTGCCAGCGTCGTGGCTGGAAGGTCACCATCAACGACTGTCCCGCGGCCGAAGTTATCGGCATCGACCGCGCGACTTTTACCGTCGAGGGCAAGGACGCGTTTGGCATGCTGCGCGCCGAGGCGGGTGTGCACCGCTTGGTGCGCATTAGCCCCACCGACGACAAGAAGCGTCGCCAGACTACGTTTGCCGGCGTCGAGGTCATCCCCGTGCTGCCCGACGATATCGATATCGAGATCAGTCCCGACGATATCCGTGTGGACGTGTATCACGCGAGCGGCCCGGGCGGTCAGGGCGTCAACACCACCGACTCCGCCGTGCGCGTGACGCATTTTCCCAGTGGCATTGTGGTCACCTGCCAAAACGAGCGCAGCCAGATTCAAAACAAGGCCGCGTGCATGCAAATCCTTAAGGCTCGCCTGTACGAGATTGAGCTCGAGAAGCGCGCTGAGGCGCTCGATGAGATTCGCGGACCCAAGACTACCATTGGTTTTGGCAACCAGATTCGCAGCTACGTGCTCTATCCGTATCAGATGGTCAAGGACCTGCGCTCGGGCGTGGAGACCAGCAATGTCGAGGCCGTTCTTGACGATGGCGACCTGGACCCGTTTGTTATTGGCTACCATCGCTGGGCCACTGGCAACGCTGACGCAGAGATCCCATCTGCATAAACCGCCCGGTTTATGTGGAAATGGATAAAACCCTCCGAGCAGGGTGGTTTTGTATCCAAAGCAAACCCTGCGCAGGGGTGGTTTTTGTTCGGCGAATCGGTAGAATCGAATACAGCAAGAAGTTCGAAGCGCATCCGTTTGGGTGCGCTTTTTTGAGGGAGGTAGCATGGCATATCGTCTGGACATCAAGCGCATTCTATCGATGAACTTCTTTCACGACCTGCCCCAGATTATGTTGGGGTGCGCTCTGGCCGCTATTGCGACCGACCTGTTTTTGATTCCCAACGGCCTTGCTGCCGGTGGTGTTACGGGCCTTGCCACCATTATCCAGGCGGTCGGCGCATCGCACGGCATATCGCTTCCCGTTGGTATTCAGACGATCGTGATGAACGCCTTGCTGTTGCTGGTCGTTATGCGCGAGGGCGGCATGTTCTACGTGGTGCAGACCGCGACGGGCTTTGTGCTGCTGGGCTTCTTTACCGATCTGTTCGCCCCGTTTGTAGCACCTCTGGCGGATGCGGACCTGATGCTCCCTGCCATGTGGGGCGGCATTATTACAGGCATCGGTTACGGCATGGTGCTGCGCGCCGGCGCCAACACCGGCGGCTCGGACACGATTGGCCAAATCATCTCGCGTAATACCTCGCTGCCCGTGGGCTCGACCGTCATGGCGATCGATGTTGCCGTTTGTGCGGCATCGGCCCCGGTCTTCTCGCTCGAAAATGCTCTGTATGCAGGACTATCGATGGTGATCAGCGGCTATGTGATCGATGCCGTGGTTGATGGCGGCAATAAGCGTCGTATGGTGCTCATCATCTCGGACAATTTCCCCGATATCGCGGCCGACATCATGTATGGTCTGGGACGCGGCTGCACCAAGTTTAGGGCGACCGGTATGTATTCGGGCATCGAGAAGCCGGTGATCATGGTCATCGTGAACCGTCGAGAGCTCAATACCCTCAAGACGATCGTGCGCGAGCGCGATCCTCACGCCATTGTGACGGTCGCCGACGTTACGGAAGCTTTCGGCGAGGGATTCAAGGACATTAGCGCGTAGGGCCGACCGCGTCCCATCCAAAAGACGTTCACATTGATAAACCGTTTCATCAGCGGTTCTGCCTGCTAAATTGTTCAAATAATGATAAAAACTCTGGTAAAGCCATCAGTTTCCAGCATAATGAATGACGTACGTGCATCGCGGCTGTGTTGGGATTACCTTCGGTGCCGTGCGCATTTTGTCTAATGAGGATGAAAGGAAGGCACAATGAGCGACGAAGAGCTCAAAAAGGTTGCCAACGAGGTAAGGAAGGGCATCGTCACCGGCGTGCACGCTGCCAAGTCCGGCCATCCGGGCGGTTCGCTCGGCGCTGCCGACATCATGACCTATCTGTACTTTGAGGAAATGAACGTCGACCCGGCCCATCCCCGCAAGGCCGACCGCGATCGCTTTGTGCTTTCCAAGGGCCACTGTGCACCTGGTCTGTACGCTGTGCTCGCCGAGCGCGGGTTCTTCCCCAAGGAGGACCTCGAGACGCTGCGCCACATCGGCAGCCACCTGCAGGGTCATCCCAACATGAACGACACTCCGGGCGTTGACATGTCCACCGGTTCGCTCGGCCAGGGCATCTCCGCCGCCGTGGGCATGGCCGTTGCCGCCAAGCACTGGGGCGATACTTATCGCACGTACGCCCTGCTGGGCGATGGCGAGAGCGAGGAGGGCCAGGTCTGGGAGGCCGCCATGTTTGCCGGCAACCAGCAGCTCGACAACCTCTGTGTGATCGTCGACCACAACGGCCTGCAGATCGACGGCCCCGTCGAGGAGGTCAACGACCCCATGCCGCTCGCCGACAAGTTCCGCGCCTTTAAGTTCCACGTGGTGGAGCTCGCCGACGGCAACGACTTCGACCAGATCCGCGCCGCCTTTGCCGAGGCTCGCGCTACCAAGGGCCAGCCGACCGCCATTATCGCCGAGACCATGAAAGGCAAGGGCGTCTCCTTTATGGAGAACCAGGTTGGTTGGCACGGTAAGGCCCCCAACGATGAACAGTTTGAGCAGGCCATGGCAGAGCTCACGGCCGCCGGAGAGGAGCTCTAGGATGGCAGACGTCAAGAAAATTGCCACGCGTGTAAGCTACGGCGAGGCCCTCGTCGAGCTCGCCAACGAGCACGATGACTTTGTGGTCCTCGACGCCGACCTGGCCGCCGCCACGCAGACCGGCAAGTTTAAGGCCGCTTGCCCCGACCGCTTCTTCGATGTGGGCATTGCCGAGAGCAACCTGATGGGTGTTGCCGCCGGTATCGCAACCACCGGTCGCGTTGCCTTTGCGAGCACCTTTGCCATGTTCGCCGCCGGCCGCGCCTTTGAGCAGGTCCGTAACTCCATCGGCTACCCGCACCTCAACGTTAAGATCGGCGCCACGCACGCCGGTATCTCGGTGGGCGAGGACGGCGCCACGCATCAGTGCTGCGAGGATATCGCCCTCATGCGCGTCATCCCCGGCATGACCGTTATCGTTCCCGCCGACGACGTGGAGGCCCGTGCCGTGACGCGCGCCGCCTACGAGTGCGACGGCCCCGTGTACATGCGCTTTGCCCGTCTGGCCTCGCCGGTTATCAACGACCCCGAGACCTACAAGTTCGAGTTGGGTAAGGGCATTGTCATGCGCGAGGGCGCCGATGTGACCATCATCGCCTGCGGCCTGATGGTCGGCGAGGCTCTCGAGGCTGCCGAGCAGCTCGCTGCCGAGGGCATCGACGCCGAGGTCATCAACATGCACACCATCAAGCCCATCGATGCCGACCTGATCGTCAAGAGCGCCACCAAGACCGGCCACGTCGTGACCGTCGAGGAGCACTCTGTGATCGGTGGCCTGGGCAGCGCCGTTGCCGATGTTCTGTGCGAGCAGTGCCCGACGCCGCTCAAGAAGATTGGCGTCAACGACACCTTCGGCGAATCTGGCCCGGGTGCCGAGCTCCTGCACAAGTACGGCCTGGACGCCGCCAACATCGTGGCAACCACCAAGGAGTTCTTGGCGTAAGGCGGTCTGCTTTGGCCTTAACTTGAGAGCCGCTTCCGCATTGGGCAATGAACAAGCCGGGGCGCCTTCCATATGGAGGGCACTCCGGCTTTGTGTTTGGAGACGGCAGGGAAAGAAGCTAGAGAGGTTTTACGGTCGGGGCCAGGGCGCAGTTGCGCAACATTCAGCCCTAAACCCTAACGGCCAGAGGCGAATCGGAGAGGATTTCGCCCTGAAATGCGATGGCATGCATCCACTCGAAGGCTCGCTGATTCACGCATCCTTGGCGGCAACGGCCCTCCTTGACATCATCAGGCAACCTGATGGCGTTTGAACGTCCTTATCGCGAGAGCAATGCCCGTCGCGAAAAGCAGGAGGTAGAAAGCGGCGAGGAACACGGGCAGCTCGACCACGACAGGGCCTATGGCATACGAGACCATGCCGAAGAGGTTGAGGGGGTTCAGTGCGTCGTAGGGGAACAGGTAGATGATGCGGTTCGCGATGCTGCTCGTCATCGTCGGCACGAAGATCGGAATCAAGATGAGAGCGACGCCGACTGCGAGGATTTCCATGGGGCTGTCTATCTTGGCTGACAGTGCGAGCACTATCCCAAGGAGGGCGAGGGTTGCGAGATACCCGACGAGGCAGCATATGAGGGCGGCGGCTGACAGGCTTATGCCGTAGGTGCATGTGATGTTGTAGATCTGGATGGGTAGACCTGCGCCGTCGGCTCCGTAGAAGACGAGCGTTATTGCCAGGAAGACGAGTGTGAAGACCCAGTATATGGCGCTTGCCGCGATCATAGAGGCCGCCGCCTTCGCGCGCCCGAGCCTTGATTTGCCGAACTTGGTGGACAGCAGGATGGCGTCGGTTTTGGCCCGGTACTCCCCGTTGAACACCGATGCGCACGTTATCACGACTGCGAGCATCGCGAATATGAGGAACTGGGCGAGGTTGAGGAAGTCCTCCCATCCTCCTGCGTATCCGTACTCGATGGGCGTTTGCATGCCTTGCGCCCTCTCGCTCCAGAACGCCCTCTCATCGTCGTTGTACGAGAGGGCCCCGTTCGCGTCGAGCCCGGAGGCTATCTTCGAGCGGACTCGCCCGTAGAGGTCGACGGTGCCAGTCGTGTCGATAGCGGCTGCCGCGGACACGGGCATCTGGTAGCCTTGCATCCAAGGGCTTGTCAGCAGCGCCATGAGGGCGCCGTTCTTCGCGCTGAACTCCCAGTACTCGTTCGCCTTCTCCCCGTAGGGCTTCCTGTCCGTCCTGTACTCTTCCTTGACCTCGCCGTCCGGACCGACGAACTCCTTGAACTCGCGGAGCGCCTCGGTGGCCTCCTCGTCGGTGATGGGGCCTGCGAGCGCTTCCGTGTTTGCCTTTATCTGGGCGATGGCGGCAGTGCCTTCGAATTCGGTGCCCATCTCCTTGGGGTCGAGGGCGTACTGGGACGTTATGTTGAAGAAGGCTATGACCGCGACCAGCGCCAGGACGGCCGCTATGGAAACCTGCGAGACGCGCCTTGAGAGCATCTTCTTGAGCTCGTATCTGATGAGGCTACCCACGGCGCGCTCCTTTCCTGCGTGCGATTGCGTCCCGTCCCGCTTCCGCTTTCGTCCGCGAAACCGGCAGGCCCCCGGACTGCTCCTGGAAGAGGTAGAGGTAGACGTCCTCCAGCGTCGGCTCCACGGCGCGCGCGCTCGGATGCGGGCGCTGCTGCGCCACCACGCGAACAATGGCAGAGCCGTCCTGGGCGTAGTGGATGTTGCCCACCGTGAGCGATGCCGACATGGCGTCTGCCTCCCTCGGGGCGACAGTGCACTCCCAGACGCATCCCCTGATGTCCCCTGTGATCTCGTCGACCGTGCCCGTCGTGATGATGCCGCCAGCGCGCATCACGAGGATCTCGTCGGCGATGTACTCCACATCAGAGACGATGTGCGTGGAAAGGATGACGATCTTGTCTTGGGCGAGAGAGGATATGAGGTTGCGGAAGCGGACGCGCTCCTTGGGGTCGAGCCCTGCGGTGGGCTCGTCGAGCACGAGGACAGACGGGTCGTTGAGCACCGCCTGGGCGATGCCGAGCCGCTGCTTCATGCCGCCGGAGAAGGTCTTGACCTTCCGCTTTGCGGCCTCTGCGAGACCGACAACTCCCAGGAGTTCGCGCGTACGCACTTTCGCCTGCTGCGCGGTGAGCCCCTTGAGCGATGCCAGGTACATCATGAAATCGCAGGCCGTGAAGTCCGGGTAGTAGCCGAAGTCCTGGGGCAGGTACCCGAGGCGCGCCCGATAGCCGTCGCCAAGCTGGTCTATGGGGGTGCCCCCGAACAACACGCTTCCCGATGTCGGCCTCATGACGTCGCATATCATGCGCATGAGCGTGGTCTTGCCTGCGCCGTTGGCCCCGAGTAGGCCGTAGACGCCGGGCGTGAAGCTGAAGCTCACGCGGTCGACGGCGATATGGCTGCCGAACTGCTTGGTGAGCCTGTCAAGCCTGAGTTCCATGTTCGTTCCTTGTCCTTCGTTCGATGTTGCAGGCATGCAGGAGGAGAGCTAGAGCGCCGCCTTTGACGGGCGTGGCGAGAGGCCGCCTGAGACGCAGCGTATGAGCCTTGACGCCTCCAGGGCGGCGAGCGCCATGGAGGCCATGAGCGCCGTGACCCATACGGCGAGAGACGCGCCCTCGTACCAGAGGGGGAACGCCGTGCTCAGCAGCCAGAGCGCTGCGAGTACGGACATCGCAGGGGCGACGCTGGCGACGAGCGAGTTGCCCGGCAGACGGCGCGCCGCATAGAAGCAGGCGGCACACGAGCAGAAGAACGGCGTGCATGCGTACAGCAGTACGCGAAGCGCGTCGATCCCCGCGAGCGTTGGCACTGCCGCAACGGAGAGCGTAATCCAAAGCACGTCGGCAAGGCCGAAAAGCAAAAGCCTGCTCGCCAACACTTGCACGCAGCTGAACCGGCACGAGTACTCCATCTCGCAGACGCGGGTCTCGAAGCTCTTGAATACCGATGGTGCCGCTATGGCAACCGAGAGGGCCGATGCCGCCATGACGACGACGGGACTTCCCGAGCGCGGGCCGATCACGCCGACGAGAACGAGCATGCATGCCAGAAGCGCGACCTGGAGCATCCATGCCCAGGGACGCACGAACCGGACCTGGCTCGCGACGAACCGCCAGAGCGGGATGTAATCCGCCTCCCTCGCGCCTCCGCAGGCGCGAGCCGCCTCTGCTTCCACGAGCAGCAAGGTGCGCTTGCGCGCCGAGGCATCGGGGGATGCCGCGTCGGCGGCGTAGTAGCTCCTCAGCGCATCCTTTAGCTTCGAGTCATCCATTGCCTTCTCCCATCAGTTCCTTGAGCCTGCTGAGCGCGCGCCGCTCGATTCGATAGAGAGCGAACCTCGACTTCCCCGTCACGGCGGAGATATCGGACATAGGCAGGTCCTGGTCGTAGCGAAGCTCGATGACCTCGCGCTCCTCTTCCGTAAGGCGGGCGAGGGCACCCGCCATGGTCAGCCGTCCGTCCATGTCTGCATGCCGCACGTCAGGAATTGTCTGCACATCGTCCTCGTCCAAGGCACCAACCGGTCTCTGACCTCGGTAGAAGTCGGCACAGACATTGCGCGCGCAGGCGTAGAGATACGCAAGGGGCTTTCCATGCTCGGCGTATAGCGCATCGCTCCGCACGAGCCGAAGGAACACCTCCTGCGTCACGTCTTGGGCATCCTCTTTCGAGGGGAGCCTTCGCGCGCAGTAGCGGTATACCTTGTCGTAGTGCTCCTCTGCGAAGCGCCCTACCAAAGAGTCGTTCTCGCGGCCTGGCGCGTCCGCCCTGCCGTTGCTGCCGTATGGAAAGCTATGCATTCTCTTCCCTCACCTCCTATAGGGCATAACGTGGTTTGGCGCCGGGATGTGCGCGGAATTTTGAAATTTACATCCCATTTTGTATCCATGCGGCAGCCCTGTGAGTGGCGGGCATTTCACTGAATTCCAGCATGTCAGGGATGATGGCTGGGATATTAATGGGGGTTAGGGTGCATCCAGAGCTTATTGCATCGGGCGGCTTGAGCGTTTTCGGAGAAGAGATTGGGCGGTTTATGCGAGAGTATTTAAGAGGTGGCACCGCTCATTAGAAAACCCTAACGTCAGACGAGTATCAGTCTGAGTGGTCTAGGTACAGAATTAAATTGATCTCAAAAGTCAATATTGACCTCAGAGATCAATTGCAATATCCTTCTATCAAAGGAGGTGGCGATGGATATCGAATATGCAAGCAAGTCGCTGGAGAAGAGCCTCAAGGATCAGAGGGCGATAACGAGGAACTACGGCAAGATAGCCAAGAACCTCATTCATCGTCTTTCCGATCTGCGGGTTGCGAATGACCTTTCGCAGATTACCCATCTGCCGCCGCCGCGCAGGCACAAGCTGACCGGCAACTTTGAGGGCTGTTGGGGAATCGACCTCAGCAAGAACATGAGACTGGTCATCCGTCCCGTCGGGGAGTTTGACCCGGATGACCTTACGACGATCACCAGCGTCTGCATCGTGGATATTCAGGACTACCACTGAGCTAGGAGAGGAGAAGATAGCTATGAGTGATTTCATCGTCGCGCCCGGCGAGATCATCAAGGAATACCTTGATGCGCGCGGTTTGACCCAAAAGGAAGTTTCGAAGCGTACCGGCGTGAGCGAGCGCCACCTCTCCCAGCTTCTGAACGGGAAGACCAGGCTTACCGAGGACATGGCGCTGAAGCTTGAGAAGGTCATGCCCGACGTTCCCGCGAGTTTTTGGCTTAACTATGAGGTCAAGTATCAGGAGTACCTTGCCCGCGAACGCGAGGAGGCGCATCTGGAGGAGCTTGACCTTAAGGAGATCGCCAAGAGGTTTCATTTCAAGGAGGTCTTTCCGCGAACGAGCATGTCTTTGGTTGAGCAAGCTGCGGCTATGCTGAAGATTCTGGGCGTTTCGGATTTTGACCGCTACATGACTGCAATTCCCGGCGGGATGGAGTTCATGCAGGATGGTGGCAATTCGGAGGCTGTTGCCGTTTGGCTCGGGCTCTGCAAAGAGGAGATTGAGACTCAGAATAAGGATTTAAGCGATACTCAATACTCTAGAGAGCTGCTTGAGTCGTCGCTTGGTCGTTTGAAGAAGATTGCCCTGAATCCAGATGTAAACGGTTCTATCAAGAGCGCACGCAAGTTTCTGAACAGGTGTGGAGTTTACCTAGTTGAGCATGAAGCTATCTCGAACGCTAAAGTACGTGGCGTGTTGACAACCTACTTGGGTCATCCTGCTATTTTCATCAGCAAGCGATACAAGACTCATGATCATGTCTGGTTTACGGTCGTGCATGAGCTTGCACACCTCTTGTTTCATTACGACCCCAAGCAGCAAATCGTGTCGATGGAAGAACTTGCAAGCGAAGAGCATAAGGACGAAGAGGCCAATGCGTTCGCAAGGCGTTTCTTCGTAGACCTGGACGAGTATGAGAGCTTTGTTGCAGCCGGTCATTTTACTGAGGGAAGAATCAGGGAATTCTCGTCCAGCCAGAGGGTGGATCCGGGTATTACGGTCGGCTTTCTTCAGCATGATGGATGCATCGGGTTTGACGCTTTCTCTAATCTTAAGTCCGCTTGTTAGTAGGTGACGCCCCATGTATGTCCTCACACTAAAGAATCGCCTAAATGAGTTCAGGGCCGTACAAAGGCTGCGGGAGCTCGGACTTTTAGACGAAGGGCTTCTGCCTTTGGTCGAGGTGGTTAAGAAGGACGTTGCCTTTGATAGGCTGGTCGATCCCTCAACGGGTGAGTACGTCAAGGTCAACAAGCCATATAAAAGTGGAAAGCGCAAAGGTCAGCCCCGTATGTGCACGGTAGATGATCTTGAGACTGAGCGCGATGTCACCTTGGATAACATTAGTGATGCCTTTGCCGGTAAAAAGGTGTTGGTCGACTTCTTCCGCTGCTATATGCCCAAATACAAAGGCGCCGACCCCTCAAAATGCAAGCTTGTTCTTAAAATGAGCAACGACTTGGCGTTTTACGAGGAGGCGGTTAAGCGGCTTGCCGACTATCGAGATCTCATCCCGGTCATCTCGGTGATTGACGAGCTGTCCAACCTCTCACCAAAATCCTTGGAAGCTTTGATTTTGGAGCTAAGGAAGACTTCTTCAAATAAACCAGTCGCCATCCGGATATCGACATATGAGGGGTACGAGCACATCTTGTCTGACCTTTTGGGGCCGGATGACTACTTGATTTACGACATCAACGAGACCCCGCCCGCTTCTCGTATCGAAGAGTTTGACGAGTTGGCTGACCTTCATATTGCGGCGCACTCTGTCCTACTGTGTTCGCCGCGCAAACGCGATGACGGGAACAAGGTGTACGAAGATGGCTGTTTCATCGACAATAGCCACATTCGTGACTTTTCCGAATATGGTTTCGAAGGCGTCGGCGACTATGCCGGGCTTCGTGATTCCTTACCGCCCCGTCCGGGCGCGGGGGCCACTGGACGTGCTCTTGGCCTTTTTTATGACGGTTCATCAAATACCTTCAAAAGGTATATCAATCCAGACGTGAAGAAAGGCCAATCCGGCTACGACGATGTCGTAAAACAGATACTTGCAGACAGGGGCGAGCTGGAAAGACGTGCTGGCGAATGCGCCGTACTGTCTGAAATAGCTGATCATGCCGCAGCCGGAAACTATGGCGGTTGGCAGACTTGGATTGTGTACACCGTTGTTCGCTACGTGCAGCAGCTCTACCTCGCCCACGGTAACAGCTACAACCTCTAGTACACAATCTCCGGCTCTAGTCTGTTGCGGTAGAACCATTCGTAGTCAATACCGAAGACCTGCGGCTTTACTTTGCAGAAGTGCTCCCAGTAGGCACCGTAGCGTTGCTTGAGATAGGCCTTAAACAGCCGATTGATTTTGGCTTGGCTGTTCTCGGCAAGACACTCTTGAATGATGGCGGGCTTTGACGTGCCCCCGCCGTCGATGCCGAAGGTCTCGCAGAGGGCGCGCTTGGGCATGACCGCGAGCTGCTTTTCGGAGTCCAGGTTGGTGCTTTTGATGGCTTTGCGCTGTGCCTTGAAGTGATAGGAGCCGTCCCTTGCGTCCTGGCTGTAGGAGTAAATCCCACAGGCCTCGGGGACGTAGCTTGGCAGTTCTTGCCAACGCTTGTCGGACGTCACGACGTAGACGGTCTCGAACACGTCGAAGTAGTCGCTCAACTGGCCCTCGAGACGATCGAACGTGTCGAGGTCGGTCTTGATCTCGTAGGCGGCGCTGTGGCCGTTGACCTTACACATGTCCACGCGGCTGTTGCCGATGGGAAGCTCGAAGATGGAGATGTTCGCGGGGCTCAGCGGAAAGAGGACCCTATCGATGAAATTGGCCTTGATGGTGGCTTCGTTCGGGTAATAACCCATCACCAAGTCGTTGATGGTCCTTCGGGCCGCGTATTTGGAGTCGAGCGCGGGGGCGAAGTCGCCGAGGACGTCTTGGATGATGGAGATGAGCTTGGATTCGGAGAGAACAGTCGAGTATGAATCGTAGAGCCGCTTTGCAGTCTCCCTCAACTCTATGTCATCAAGTAGCATGGTCTCCATCGTTACCTCCGATGGGAATTTTACCATGATGGCCCAAAAACGCTTCTTAAGTTCGGTGTGTGTAACCCAGTGGGACGTATTTCTTCGGGCACTGCCGCCTTGCGGCTCCGATGCGCGGTTGACTTTTTGACGCCCGCCTAGGCTGCTCTTGATGAGTAACCAGGCGGGCATCTTGTTGTGCTTGCCGTACGAGCGGAAAGGCGGTTCTCGTGAAGGAGGGATCGAATGGCGGGCAAGCGGACGAGGCGCAGCAGCAAGAGGCGGGCTCGGAAGACGCACAGGAGCAAGGGGAAGTGACGGCCCTGGGCGGAGCCGGCGACGACTACCAGGCGATGCTTGCGAAGCGGGACGAGCGGATCGCGGAGTTTGAGGCACAGGTGGCCGATGCCTCCGCTTCCAAGGAGGCTGCCGAGGCGCTTCGCGGTGAGATCGAGGCGGTGAAGACCGCCGCTACGGACGAGCGCGTGGAGTACGAGCTGCGCCTCGTGGGCGCTCGCAGCGTAACGGCGGCCAAGGCTCTGCTCGCGGATCACGGCGGCGACGTGGTGGCGCTCAAGGTGTCGCGCCATGTGGGCGACGGCGTGGAGAGCGGGCCAACGCAGGCGGCCCGCGCCGTGCTGGCGGAGCTTAGCGGCGCGGGGATCGCATTCTGCGGGGTGGCGTGATGCCGGGGCGGCGCCGATGCGGCGGTCGCTTCTGCCGGACGCGATGAGCGTGCGGGTGCCGTTGGAGGACGGGTTCATACGGCTCGGCGCGGGTCGTAAGGCGCGTGCGTCCCATGTAATGGGGGAAACCGCAGCCAGCGATGCTTGGTGTGTGGCGGATATGCGAGGGGGTGGCAGGCGGAAAGGGAGCTTATTCACTTTCCCAAACCGCTCTGGTCATTTGAACGAGGCGCGATCTCTTTGAGCTTCTTGGGAGTCGGGGGCGCAGGTTCAGTGCGACAGAGCTGATATGTGCTCACGTTCCGCGCAAAGTTGCCGGATTGTCGATATGAGGAGAATGCCAGACGGGCTTATCGAGGAAACCGGCCTGCTATACGTCGGCGTCACTCGCGCTCGAAAGGCGGTATATGCCTCCGCCTCGATGCAACGCAGGACAAAGTTGGGGGACTATCAGGCCACCTGTCCCTCTTGTCTAATGCCTATTCCGGGTATTGCGCCTGTGAGCTGGGCGGTGATGGATACGGAGAGCTGACTTCTGGTGCTACGAGACGTGTCCGCTATGGCCGTATGGCCGTGAGAGCCGATCGGCCGCCCTGTCTATGACCTCGCTGAGCATGGCCAGACCGTTCTTCAGCTCGCTCTGCTTGGAGAAGTAGTCCCTGTGCGCCATGAATCGTCTGCGCAGGGCTCGGAGCTGCCCGGCGCAGACGATTCATGGCCGTTCCCTTGTTGTCGCGATGCCGAAATCTCCCATATCGGCTCCACAAGATAAGAAAAATGCGGCTGAAGGTACAGGTACCCGCAGCCGCTAAAAGCCCTAGGGCTTTTCACAATGATTGAAGTATGCCCGATTGAGGCGGACGGGGGAAGCGCTTGGAAAGCGCGGACCATCCATCAGAGGAGTTCGGATGAAGTTGATATTCATGGCGGCCGACGGGAATCCAAGGTGCGCCATGCTTCTTATGTGCAGCAAAGCTAATGCTGCTAAAATACAAAGCGCTCATGTAGTTTAAACGCACGACGATAAGGAGCACCAGTGGGTAACCACTTCCGTACCTCCGGTGCGGGCGATGACGCCCCCAAGACGCAGCCAGGCGTCCAGGGCAGTCGTTTCGCCACTCCGGATTCAGAGGGCCAGCCTGTTGCTCAGGCCCCCGCTCAGCCGGCAGATCAGGCACAGCCGGCATCCGATCCCTTTGCCTACAATCCCATCAGCGATGTTGCGCTTTCCGGCACGGCGGGTTTTGAGCCCGTTCAGGCTGTGACCGCTCGCGTGGAGCAGCCTCAGGCTGGCGCCGCCGCGCCGCAGCCTAGCATGGCCGGCATTCCCGACCCCATGGCTCCTGCGACACCGGCTCCTCAGCCTGCGCAGTCTGGCCTCTTTGCCGCTATTCCCGATCCCACGCAGCCTGCTGCCCCGGTGGTCGAGAGCGATCAGGCAGCCGAGGTCGCAAGCCTCGATAACGCGCTCAACAACCCCGATTTTACGTCGGTGTTCGCGCCCATCGACCCGCAGGCGAGCCGCAAAAAGATGGCCAAGCAGGCAGGTGTCGAGCCCGTCATCCTTATGGAGCACGTCACCAAGATCTACCCGGCGCAGCCCAACAAGCCCGCGCTCGATGACATTAACATCGAGATCTATCCGGGCGAGTTCGTCTTCCTGGTCGGTCACTCCGGTTCGGGTAAGACCACGCTGCTGTCGACGCTCAACCGCGACGTCAAGCCGACGAGCGGCCGCATCCTGGTTGCCGGTCAGGACCTCATGAAGATCAAGAACCGTAAGGTTCCGTTCCTGCGCCGTCAGATTGGCGCCGTGTTCCAGGACTTTAAGCTTCTGCCGCAAAAGACCGCCTACGAAAACGTGGCGTTTGCCCTGCAGTGCATCGGCAAGCCCAAGGGCGTCATTCGCAGCCAGGTGCCCGAGGTCCTGCGTCTGGTCGGTCTTGCCGATCAGATGGACTCCCTGCCCGACCAGCTTTCGGGTGGCGAGCAGCAGCGCGTCGCCGTCGCTCGCGCCATGGTCAACCGCCCGCCGCTGCTGATCTGCGACGAGCCTACGGGCAACCTCGACCCGGCGATTTCGCTGGGCATCATGAAGCTGCTCGAGCGCATTAACCGCACCGGCACGACCGTGATCGTGGCTACGCACGACCGCGAGATGGTCGATAGCATGCACCGTCGCGTGATCGCCCTCGAGGGCGGCCACGTTATCCGCGACCAGGAGAGGGGAGGTTACGGCAACTATGGCACCAACTAACGTGGGCTACTCCTTCAAGGAGGCAATCAGCCACTTCTTCCGTAACTGGACCACCTCGCTCGGCGCCGTCATCACGATTTTCCTTTCGCTGTTTATCATCGGCTTGTTCATTATGGGCTCCGCGATGCTGAACTCCGTGATCGGCACCGTCGAGGATCAGGTTGTCATCAACGCGTTCATTAGCGATGACGCCGATCAGGCCGATGTTCAGGCTTTTGAGGCTGAGCTTAAGACATGGAGCAACGTCAAGTCCGTGACCTACAAGGACAAGGATGACGCGCTGGCCGAGTATACGAGCAAGATGTCGGGCAACGCCGACGCCACCATGAGCGCGCTCGATGGCCAGAATCCGCTGCCGGCTTCGTTTGCAATTGAGATGGACGATCCGTCCAAGGTCGAGAGCACGGCAGAGAAGCTCAAGAAGGATGCCGATTTCCAGAAGATCGCGGATGACGGCGACGTCAACGCGAGCGTGCTGTACGGCCAGGAGGAAGTGAGCCGCCTGTTCCAGGTGACCAACTACATCCGCATCGCCGCCGTGGTGCTCGTTGGCCTTCTGACCTTTATCGCATTTATCTTCATCAACAACACGATTCGCCTTTCCATCACGGCGCGTCGTCGTGAGATTGCGATTATGCGTCTGGTCGGCGCCAGCAACGGCTTCATTCGCGGCCCGTTTATCACCGAGGGCGTACTGCAGGCCATTTTGGGCTCGCTGCTTTCCATCGGTGTTCTGGAGCTGCTGCGCAATTTGATGATTCCGCGTCTGCAGGAGAGCATCGGCTGGATGTCGTTTGCCCTGCCGATGCAGTACTACCTGGTGACCTATGCTGCGCTGATTCTGGTCGGCGTGATTATCGGTCTCTTTGGTTCTGCCATCGCCATGCGCCGCTACCTGCGCGTGTAGGCATGCCTGGAATTCACCCTTCCAACGGGTCGTCTCTTATGGGGCGGCCCGTTTTTTGATTCCTCTGCCGCTTGGGGATCATTTGGGTAGACTCTTTGGAGTATGCAATCGATAGTTAGGAGGCGCCATGGGGCGCAATAACAAGCATAAGCGCGGTGCCCGCAACAAGCGTGGACCGGTGCGCAGCGAGCGCCGCCCGAGTCTGACCGGACGCGTGCAGCTCCATGAGCACAGCGCCTATGTCATAACCGAGAACGGCGACTACAAAGTCATGGGTCGCGGTAAGCGCGAGATCATGGATGGCGATACCGTCGCCGTGAGCATTAAGAACAGCCCGCACGGTGAGCGTCGTGCCGTGATTGAGGGGGTCGTCGAGCGCGCCGCCATCAGTGTGGTGGGGACGTACCAGACCGCCGGTCCGCTCGGCGTGATCGAGCCGCTCGATTCGCGCCTCAAGGCCGATTTCTTCATTTTGCCCGAGGACACCTCGGCCGAGCGCCTGGGCGTTCATCCCGGTGACGCTGTAGTCGCACGCATTCTGACCTACCCGACGCGTTTGGAATCGGGTACGGTGACGATTGAGCGTCGCATTGGCGGCGATGACGCGCCCGACCTGGGCGTTCAGTATGTAATGGCGCGTTATGGCTATACCGATAGCTATCCCGAGGCGGCGCTGGTCGAGGCCGAGAGCCTTTCGCTCGATGTGGCCGCGGCGCTCAAAGATCCGCTCCGGCGCGATCTGCGCGACCGTTTTGTCATCACAATCGACCCGGTCGACGCGCGCGACTTTGACGATGCCATCTCGCTGGAGCGCACGCCCGATGGCGGTTACAAGTTGGGCGTCCACATCGCCGACGTTTCACACTACGTGGTCTGGGACGGGCATATCGATCTTGAGGCGCGCCATCGCACAACATCGGTGTATCTGGCCGATCGCGTGCTGCCTATGCTGCCCGAGCGCTTGTCGAACGACCTGTGCTCGCTTCGTCCCGACGAGGACCGTCTGGCGTTTACCGTCGATATCGAGCTCGATGCGCAGGGCCACGTTCGCCACTACGATCCCTATCCCAGCGTGATTCGCTCGCGCGTGCGCATGGACTACGATGGCGCCGAGGCGCTGCTGGTGCGTGCCGGCGCGGTGAAGTATGGGGTGCTGGAGGGTGCCGCCGAGGATGTTGCGGCTGTAGAGACTTCGCGTGAGGAAGCGCTCGATCGCGGGCTTGCGTGCGAGGAAACTGCTCGTGGCTATAACGTCGAGCTGGGTGATTTTCTCGTCGCCGCCAACGAACTCGCCGAACTTCGCCGTCGTATTCGTCGCGTCCGCGGCTCGGTCGATTTTGACACGGCCGAGATTCGCGCTCTATTGGATGAGGACGGAGTACCCGTGCAGATTGTGGCGCGCGAGCGTTCGTGTGCCACGTCGCTTATCGAGGAAGCCATGCTGCTCGCCAACGAGTGCGTTGCAGAGTGGCTGGCAGACCGTGATATCGAGGCCTGCTATCGCGTGCATGAGGATCCGAGCCCCGATAGCCTGCACGGTGCCGCCGTTGCGCTGGCGCAGCTGGGCATCATCGACGATCGCCGTGCTGCCGGTATTGCCCTGGGGAGTCCCGATGAGCTGCAGGCTGCAGTTGATGCTGCCGCCGGTACGGCAAACGCACCGCTCGTCAACACGCTACTTCTGCGCAGCATGCAGCGTGCGCTGTACAAGCCGCGCAACGAGGGCCACTTTGCGCTCGCCGCGTCGTGCTACTGCCACTTTACGAGCCCCATCCGTCGCTACCCCGATCTGGTGGTGCACCGCGTGCTCAAGCTGCAGCTGGCATACGAGCAGCTGGGCGGCAAGGACGCCCTGGTCCGCACACCGCGTCTGATCGGTAAGGGGCGCGAGTCGCTGCCGCGCATTCTGCCCCAGATCTGTCGTGCCTGCAGTGATGCCGAGCGTGCGGCCGACGCCGCCAGCCATGCGACGCAAAAGATCAAGATCGCCCAGTACTACGAGGATCGTCTGGGTGAGCGCTATACCGGAACCATCTCGTGGGTCAGCAGCATGGGTCTTTTTGTTCGCTTGGATCTGACGCAGGTTGAGGGCTTGGTTTCGATTAAGAGCCTGGGTAACGAGTGGTTCGAGTTCGACGAGGACGCGCTTACGCTGACGGGCGCCGACACGGGGACTCGTTATGAGCTGGGTCAGCGCGTGATTATCGAGGTCTCGCGCGTCAATACCACGCGCGGACACTTGGACTTTAAGCTTATCCATTAGCCGAATTCCGACCGTGTGGGGAGTGGGGCGGTCTTTCGGGGCCGCCCTCGCATTTGAATGATGGCCGCGTCACCGCCTGCTCGGCTGCCCATCCGCCTGCTATTTGGGAGGTAAAACCTACCAAAATAAACCTGTCCCTTTTTGGCAGGTTTACAAGAAAGCGGGGATGAGATGGCGACTGTGTACGGCTATGCGCGCGTGAGCTCGCGTGATCAGAACCTGAATCGGCAGTTTGATGCGCTGATCGCCTATGGCGTGGAGTCGGCGAATATTTATGCTGACCGTGCGAGCGGCAAGGACTTCGACCGTCCGCGATATCGCGATCTGCTGCGCGTGCTGGGGGATGGGGACGTGCTGGTGGTGTTGTCCATCGATCGTCTGGGCCGTAACTACAGCGAGATACTCGAGGAATGGCGCCTTATTACAAAAGAGCGCGGGACGGCCATCGTGGTGCTGGATATGCCGCTGCTCGACACGCGCGCAAGGGACGGAGAAGCGCCGGACGTGACGAGTACGCTGATTGCCGACATTGTGCTGCAACTGTTGAGCTACGTGGCGCAGGTGGAGCGCGAGAACATCCATCAGCGTCAGGCGGAGGGAATTGCGGCGGCGCGGGCGCGAGGGGTGCGGTTTGGCCGGCCTCGCAAGCCATGCCCTCCGCAGTTTGAACTGGTGCGCGACAGTTATGAGGCAGGCGATATTACCCGCAGCCAGGCAGCAAAGTACCTGGGCGTGTGCGTGGGGACGTTCGATCGCTGGATGCGCGAGGCGGGTTAGGAGATGGCGGCTCTGTCGCTTCTTGTTGCGATTCAAATTTTGATACGGTGACGATGTCATTTGGGGCTACACTCGCTGATATTCAAAAAAGGAGGTAGGCCCTTGGCGCGCGTAAAACAAATAATCGGATGGACCGCGATCGTTCTGTTCGCTGCAACGCTGGCGGGCATCTGGGTGCTGACGGAGCAAAATGCGGTGGAGACGTCGTTGCTGAGCGAGTCCACCGCGCGTGTGGTGGAGGGTCAGGCTACGGGCGCACAGGCTGCCGATGCCACGGGTGAAGCTCAGACGGAGAACGGAATGACCGGGGGCACCGATTCGGCTGCCTCGAATGTACGGTCTGGCCGACTTGCTTCCATTCGCATGTGGGTGGGCACGAACGTCCGTCGCGTTGCCCATGCCGTAGAGTTTTTCTTCGTCGGATTGTTCGCCTCGGTGGTCGTGGTTTGCCTTTCCAGGCGTCCGTGGAGCGTGTGCTCCCGTTGCGTGCCCGTATTGCTCTTTTGCGCCGCCTGCTCCGTTGGCGATCAGGTGCATAAGATCTTTGTTCCCGGCAGGCATTTCGACGTTATCGATTTAGGATTCGATGCTGCGGGCTATGTCACCGCGATGCTGTTGGTATTGCTGGCAGCGGCGTTGGTGCGCCATGCGACTCGGCCGATCGGCGCCCATGCGAGGCGCTAGCCGGTAACAAACCCGTTTCTGATAATGCGACCTTGTTGAATTATTATGTGTCGCGCGTATTTCCGAGCGGTCGGATTTGAGGGGCGAGCGGTAGAACGCTCGCCCGTGGTGCGCCACGATGCGGCACAATGTACCGTAAAAGCTGTTTGTATCCGGTACGAATCGTTCGTTGGTCTTTAATTCTTCTCAACGGAGGTGTTTGAGATGGCAAACGGATTGCTTTTGCGGCTTCGAGAGCGAGAGCTCAGCGCGAGCCCGGCGGAGCGCAATGTCATCGCATATGTAAGCGCTCATCCGCACGAGGTGGTCGGGTTGTCCGTCCGCGGTCTTGCCGATGCCACGTTCTCTTCGCCCTCGAGCATTTTGCGCTTTTGCAAGCGCTTGGGTTTTGCGGGCTACAAGGAGTTTCAGCGCGAACTGATTGCCGAACTGGCGCTCTTGGGTGACAAGAAAGACGTTGCTCTCGAGGACATCTCCATGGATGACAGCGTCGAACGCATCGTGGGGAAGGTGATGAAAAGCAACGTGCGCACGATCGAGGCGACGGCGCGAACGCTCGATTACACCGTCTTGGAGCGATGCGCGGCCCATCTTAAGCGGGCACGCGCGGTCAATCTGTTCGGTATCGGTGCCTCTCGTTTGGTCGCGCACGATCTGGCGCAAAAGCTCATGCGTGTCGACAAAGAGTGCCATCTGTACGATGACTGGCACGACCAACTCTTGTGCGCCAAGAACATGCATGAGGGCGATATTGCAATCGCCTTTAGCTATTCGGGCTTGACGCAAGAGGTGCTGGACTGCACCGCGGAGGCTCAACGCCATAACTGTCCCGTTGTGGCCGTAACCAAAGTAGATGGCTCGTCCAAGCTCGCAACCATGGCAGATGCTGTGCTCGGCGTCGCCGCAAGTGAGCCGCTGGTCCGCAGCGGTGCCATGGCCTCGCGTATGGCCCAGCTTATGGTCGTCGACGCTCTGTACGCCGCTTACGTTGCAAGCGATTACGAACGGGAGACGCATGTCATTAAGCAAAACTACATCGAGAAACAGGAAAGATGAGGTGAATGAATTGCTCGATTTAACGAAGTTCACGACCGAACAGCGAAACCAGCGAACGATGGACCTCGACACGATGACATCGCTGCAGATCGTCACGACGATGAACGATGAAGATCTTCGTGCCGTCCAGTCGGTCACGAATGTGTTACCCCAGGTTGCCACAGCAATCGACTGGGCTGCTGAGGCACTCGAGCGCGGCGGCCGCGTCTTTTACATGGGTGCTGGAACCAGCGGCCGCTTGGGCGTGCTCGACGCTTCGGAGTGTCCGCCCACGTTTGGCGTGTCACCCGATCTGATTGTCGGGCTCATTGCCGGAGGTGAGACGGCGTTTATCAAGGCTGTCGAAGGTGCCGAAGACAGCGAGGAGCTTGGCGCGAGCGACCTGCGGGAACGCAGGCTCTCGGCCAACGATCTTGTCGTTGGCCTGGCGGCAAGCGGTCGTACTCCCTATGTGGTGGGCGGCCTTGTGTACGCCAAGGCAACTGGGTGCAAGACCATTGCAATTGCCTGCAACCAAGGGTCGAAGATCGGGGAGAGCGCGGATCTTGCCATTGAACCCGTGTCCGGTCCCGAGGTGCTGACCGGCTCAACGAGGCTCAAGGCGGGAACGGTTCAAAAGCTCATCCTCAACATGATTTCGACCGGCGCCATGGTCAAGATCGGCAAGGTATACCAAAACCTGATGGTCGATGTGCAGCAGACGAACGAGAAGTTGGTGGTGCGCGGTCAGAACATCGTGATGGAAGCGACCGGCTGCACGCGCGAGCGCGCTGTCCAGGCGCTAGCAGATGCCGGTGGCCACGTTAAGACCGCTATCGTTTCGGTGCTGCTGGATTGTGATGCCGAGCAGGCTGCGGTAGCTCTGGAGCGGGCGCGTGGTCATGTCCGAGCTGCGGTGAGAGGTCATCAGAAAGACGATTTCCACGCGCAGTAGGCGCACGGTGTGAGCTGCCACAACATTCGCGCTGCACATTCAATACAAGGAGGAGTTATGACGAACAAAGAGCTGGCTCAAAAGCTGCTGGACCTTTTGGGCGGTAAAGACAACGTGCTCGCAAACGCGGCGTGCATGACGCGCCTGCGCGTGACCGTCAAAGACGCGGGCAACGTCGACACAGAGGGTATTAAGGCACTCGATGGCGTAATGGGCCTGGTCGAGGACGATACCATGCAGATCGTGCTGGGTCCGGGCAAGGTGAATAAGGTGCTCGAGGAGTTCTCCAAGCTCACCGGTCTTGCGAAGGGTGTTGCCGACGAAAACGTGGTCGACGCCGCGGCCACAAACAAGGCTGCGCAGAAGGCCAAGTACGAGTCCAAGCCGGTTCAGGCCTTCCTCAAGAAGATCTCCAATGTCTTCGTCGCCCTGCTTCCCGGCATCATTGCGGCCGGCCTCATCAACGGTATCTGCAACGTCATCAATGTCTCGACGGCGGGCGCGCTTGCAGGTGAGTGGTGGTACCAGGGCATTCGTTCCATGGGCTGGGCCCTCTTTGCCTATCTGCCCATCTTGGTGGGCTATAACGCGGCACGTGAGTTTGGTGGCTCCGCTGCGTTGGGCGGCATCGCCGGTATGATGTGCATCGCCAACAGTGCCATGCCCCTGCTTGCGCCTGGCGCGGCTGATCCTGCCACCGCCATTCTGCTGCCGCTCACCAATGCGCAGTACAACCCCGCAGCGGGCGGCATGATCGCGGCTCTCATCGCTGGTGCGTTTTTCGCCTGGATGGAGCGTCAGATTCGCAAGGTTATGCCCAACGCACTCGACACGTTCTTGTCCCCGCTGCTGGTGCTCATCATCGGTGCCTTTGCCCTGATGCTTGTCATCCAGCCGGTCGGCGCCTGGCTGACGACGGCGATCTTTAGCGTCCTCACCTTTATCTTCGAGAAGCTGGGCGTTCTGGGCGGCTATATCCTGTCGGCAGGCTTCTTGCCGCTGGTGTCCGTTGGCTTGCATCAGGCGCTTACGCCGATCCACGCGATGCTCAACGATCCCGACGGCGCCACCAAGGGTATCAACTACCTGCTGCCCATCCTTATGATGGCTGGCGGCGGCCAGGTTGGCGCCGGTCTGGCACTGTACTTTAAGACCAAGAACGCCAAGCTCAAGAAGTATGTCGCCGAGTCTATTCCCGTTGGCATTCTGGGTGTTGGCGAGCCTTTGATGTATGCCGTTACGCTGCCGCTCGTCCGTCCGTTTGTGACAGCTTGCCTGGGTGCCGGCATTGGCGGCGCGCTTGCGGCGCTGCTTCACATCGGCACGGTTTCTCAGGGCGTTTCCGGTCTGTTCGGCCTGCTGATCGTCGTGCCCGGCCAGCAGCTCGGCTATGTTGCCGCTATGCTGCTTGCTTATGCCGCCGGCTTTGTCCTGACGTGGTTCTTTGGCGTGGACGAGCAGAAGATCGACGAGTTCTTTGGCGAGTAGCCTGATGACACGCGCCATGTTGCTCGGATGTCGCGGCGTGCCACTGATTTCTTGATGCTATTGTTGTGCCGGCGGGGCAAGTGCGCTCCGCCGGCCTTTTTTAAAAGGAGCGTAGAAGCGTGAGAACAGGTATTTCCGTCTATCTTTCCAGCCCTCTGCAGGATATCGAGCGGACGATCGAGCATGGTGCCGCGGCGGGTGCGCGCTATGCGTTTACCTCGCTGCATATTCCCGAGGATGGGGGAGCGGCGTATGCCGATAAAGTCCGGCAGGTGCTGTCGCTGCTTTCTGCCCGCGGTATTTCGCTGATTGCCGATGTGGGGCCGCGCACGTGCGACTTGCTGGGGCTTGAGCGCATCGAGGATCTGCGCGATCTGGGGCTGGAATACCTTCGCTTGGACTATGGCTTTAGCGCTCAGCGGGTCGCGGAGCTGTCCGGTGTGTTTCGCATTGTGGTTAATGCCTCGACGGTGAGCTCCGATGAAATCGCATCGTGGCGCGAGGCCGGTGCCGATGTGTTCCGTTTTGCCGCCTGCCACAATTTTTACCCCAAGCCTTATACCGGTCTTTCGCTTGAGGACGTTGCTCGCACGAATCTTCGTCTTGCGGCGCTTGGATTCGAAATCATGGCTTTTGTGCCGGGTGATGCCAACGTTCGCGGGCCGGTATTCGAGGGACTGCCGACGGTCGAGGCACAGCGCGGTCGCGCGTCAAAGGTTGCCCTCAACATGCTTGAGCTCGCACATGGCGCCGATTGCGACATTGTGTTGGTCGGCGACCCCGATCTTTCCGATGCGGGCTGGGCGCAGTTTGCTCAAGTTTCCGCCGGATACGTGGACCTGCAATGCGAGCTTGAGTCTGGTTATGCCTATGTACGTGGGCAGATTCATCACGACCGGCCCGATTCGAGCACCCTCATCTTTAGGTCTCAGGAGTCGCGCACGACGCTTAAACCGGATTCCGTGCCGATGGATGCCGGTGCCGGCCTGTCGCGAAAGACGGGGTCGATCGCTGTGAGCAATAGCGGCTATGGGCGCTACGAAGGCGAGCTTGAGATTGCGCGGGTCGATCTTCCCGGTGACGAGCGCATGAACGTTGCGGGCCATATCACGCCCGAGGCAATGGAGCTGCTGCCGTTCATCAAACGCGGATTCGGGGCACGGTTCGTTTAGCGTGTGACCCGTGGGCTACAATTGGCCCATCATACGAAGGCGCCTCGTGTGGCGTGTGCCTGCGTTGGCCGATCTTTATTCGGAGGATTCCCATGACCGTACTGTTTGTTGAATATCCCAAGTGCTCGACCTGTAAGAAGGCCAAGGCATGGCTGGACGAACACGGGGCAGAGTATATCGACCGCGATATCGTTTTGGACAATCCCACGGCTGATGAGCTTGCGATCTGGATTGCTCGTTCGGGGCTGCCGGTGCGGCGCTTCTTTAATTCGTCGGGCATGAAATATCGAGAGCTGGGCCTGAAGGCGCGTCTGGATGCGGGCATGACGGATCGGGAGTGCTACGAGCTGCTGGCGACCGACGGCATGCTGGTCAAGCGTCCGCTGTTGGTGGGCGACGACTTTGCGATTCCCGGCTTTAGGGAAGCAGCTTGGACCGAGGCGCTGCTGTAGCGGCTGCGGAAAGTGCGACCCGTTTTGAGCGCTCAGGGTGGGACGTGTTTTCCATCGGAGGGCTCGCTCGGCTCAATCCTTGAGCTGTGCCCATTCGTGCGGACTGTAGACCTTTACGTGCTTGTTGGGCTTGCCGCTCCAGTACTCCTCGTCCATAAAGGGCAGATATGCCTGAACGCCGGGGCAGATAAAGGGAATCCGCTGCTGTTGCAGTCGCTCGCGCTGGCGCTGCTCCAGGTGCGCCTCGGATATGACGGTCGGCATGCCGGACAGCTCGACGAGGCTTGCCTGGATTCGCTTAAGGTCGGGGAGTCCCGCGTGCCATGACATCCGCATGATCAAAAAGGATGCACGGCGGTATTTTGCCTGCATCACCGTGATGGCGGGGCGCAGAGTGGGATGGATTTTGTCCCGTTCGGGCCAAAGGTCAGCAGTGATCTCGAGGCCCAGGGTCTCCCATAGGTAATCAAGCTCTTCGTCCATGGCGCCTCGATATCTACGTGATCATTGATACTTCGATTGTGTTGCCTGGTGCTATCGTTTTCGCGGTAGAATCTGCCAGCGGTTGACGGCTACCGCTCGCGGCGTTTTGCCCTTCGTGTGCAGCGGTCGACTTCACAGGTCCTTCACGGGTTGGCCGTATTTGACTGAATTTCAAAAAAGTCAAAATTGGGGCTTGCGTCACGGCCGGACTTCCCGTATATTTCTTTCTTGCGCAAAGGCACAGCCGAGCGCAGCGATGCAGTCATTGGGATGTCGTCTAATGGCAGGACAGCGGATTCTGGTTCCGTCAATGGGGGTTCGACTCCCTCCATCCCAGCCATTGCATTTGCTACATATGGCCCGTTCGTCTAGCGGTTTAGGACGCCGCCCTCTCAAGGCGGAGATCACCAGTTCGAATCTGGTACGGGCTACCACAAAATGAACGCCCGGGCCTCGTAAGAGACCCGGGTTTTGTGTATTGACCGCAAGCGGCGTTTGCCGCGTTTCGTTCCGTTCGAGGAGTAGCCATGGACCTGCCTATCAGCTTGGAAGACATCACGTATGCCGAGAACTATCTGGCGCAGGGCGACCTGGCCACGGCGACGCCGCTGCTGGAGCGTCTGGTGGAGCTCGCCGAGGAGTATATCGACGCTGAGTGCAAGACGGAGGAGAAGCGCCAGTACTTTAGCTTCGATAGCAAGTTTGAGCGTCTGGCCTATCGCCGCGTGGAGAAGGATCCGCGCGAGCTCGTGCAGGTCGAGGTGCCGTTTGACCGTCTGTATTCCGACATGGCGTTTGCCTACATTCGCCAGCAGGATTATGTGAGCGCTCGCAACGCCCTGATGCAGGCCGTGCGCTGGGATCCCATGAACTGCAACTATCGCTTGGACTTGGCCGAGCTGTTCCGCGCGCTCGAGGACAAGCAGGAGTGGGCATCGCTTTCGTACTCGGTGCTGGAGCGTGCGAGCGATGGTAAGTGCGCCGCCCGCGCCTACTCCAATCTGGGTCAGTACTTCCTGGAGCCCGAGACCGAGAACGTTTCGGCCGCCGTGGGCTGCGCTCGCCTGGCGCTGCGCCTGGCGCCCGGAGATTCGCATACGACGCGTCTGCTCAATAAGATCCATACCACCTATCCGGATGCCGCCGATGAGAGCGACGATCATGTGATGGGCGAGCTGGCCCTGCAGGGCGTGCCGACCTCGCCTTCGGCCGAGATTGCGATCTGCCTGATTATGTGCGCGACCGATGCCGCAAACGACGGCGACAAGCGTGAGGCGACGCGTCTGACGGTCCGCGCCCGAGACCTGGTGGGCGAGGAGGCCTGTGCGGCGATTATCAAACTGGTGCGCGAGAGCGATGCCGAGCTCAACGCCGAGCGCAAGGCAAAGCGCGAGGCTGCGAACAAGAACGCTGACGGTGCCGAGGAGGCCGGCGATGCCCAGTAAGCGCGAGCGCAAGCTCATCTCCAAGAATCGCTCGGCTCATCACGAGTACTTTATCGATGAGACCTTTGAGTGTGGCATTGAGCTGAGCGGCACCGAGGTCAAGTCGATTCGCGAGCGCGCCTGCCAGATCACCGACACCTTCGCGTTGATTCGCGGCGGGGAGTGCTGGCTCGTCGGCCTGCATATCCACCCCTACAGCCACGGTGGCGTGTGGAACCGCGATCCCGACCGCCGTCGCCGTCTGCTGCTGCACCGCAAGGAGATCGATTTCCTCGACGGCAAGCTGCGCAACCGCGGCTATGCCTTGGTACCGCTGGAGCTTTACTTTAATACCGACGGTCGCGTAAAGCTGCTGCTTGGTCTGGGTCGCGGCAAGAAGCTCTACGACAAGCGCGAGGACATGGCCAAGCGTGATGTCCAACGCGAGATCGACCGCGCCCTCAAGGAACGCAACCGCTAGGCGCTCTGTATAAGTTGCGGTGGAATACGGACCACTTTGGCCTTTAGACGGGCAATTCAGTCCTTATTTCACCGCAACTGCGGGTGTCTCATCTTTCTTACTGTTCTGACACATATGTCTCAAAGGCGGTGTCCGTTATGGGCGCCGCCTTTTTATGGGTACATACATCCATGAGGTTCCAACCCGAGTTAGGGGAGTGATCGTTATGGACAAAACTGCGTTCTTTACCATGCCGAGCGGTCTGTACGTGGTGAGTGCCGCGGCAGACGGGCTGCGCGCCGGCTGCGTCATTAACACGGCGGTGCAGGTGACGTCCACTCCGCCGCGCATTTCGATTGCCGTGAACAAGGACAACGTCACCTCGGGCGTCATCGCGTCAGCCAAGGCTTTTGCGCTGACCGTGATCGATCAGACGGCCGACATGCTCTATATCGGCAACTTTGGCTTCCGTACCAGCAGCGACTATGATAAGTTTGCCAAGTACGAGGCACGCGAGACGGCTCTGGGCATGCCCTATGTGCCCGAGCACGCGGCGGCCCTGTTTAGCTGCCGCCTGATTGACACCGTGGATGTGGGCACGCACCTGCTGTTTATCGGCGAGGTTGAGGATGCCGAGCGTCTGAGTGACGAGACGCCGCTCACCTACGATTACTACCACAAGGTCCTAAAGGGCAAGACACCGCCCAAGGCATCTTCGTATCAGGGATAGAAATGCTCTAAAAACACTTGCATTATATTATTGAGAATCTATACTAATAAGTGAAGTACATCAGCAGTCACGTTCGAGAGGAGAACATCATGGCTGAGGAGAAGAAGACCTATAAGTTCGTGTGCACCGTTTGCGGTTACGAGGTCGAGGTCGACACGCCCGAGCTGCCCGAGGATTACGTGTGCCCGGTGTGCGGCGTCGGTCCCGATCAGTTTGAGCTTGTCGAGGAGTAGCTCGTCGGCACGCGGCTCACGGCAACACATAGCTCTGTCCAAGGGTCCCGGTCGGATATCCCGGCCGGGACCCTTTTCCTCCGCCCCCAAGGGATCACGGTTGCTGTTGGCCGATCCTGTCTGTTGTGAGTCCGGCCGACCTTTTGTCTCAATCTGTAACATCTAACGGTGGAAATTGGGTTCACTTGTTACAGATTGAGACAAACGGAGCTGTCCCTCGGAATGATCTCAATCTGTAGCATCTAGACATCAAAAGCGGGTCTAGATGTTACAGATCGAGACGTTTGCCTGGGTAGGTGCCCCGTTCCATTACATCCCTGTCAACAACACGACATCGAGAATCGTCACGATGGCGCCAATCCCTATAAGCAGCGCGTTGAGAGGGCGCGAGTTGGCGTATTTGCCCATGACGCGGCGTGAGCTGGTGAGCCGTATGAGCACAAAGACCGTAATCGGCAGCTGAAGCGACAGCAGTGCCTGACTCCAGATGAGACCTTCAAAAGGATTTGGGACGACCAGGCACGCCGTCACTGCGCCGACGAAACAGGTCGCCATCCCGATCGAGGAATGTCGGTCGTGGATGTCGTATTCCTCGTCGAACATGCCGGCCGTTATGGTGCCGGCTGCCATGCCCGCTGTCACGCTGCTCGAGAGGCCCGCGAACAGCAGCGCCACGGCAAAGATGATCGAGCTTGCCGGGCCCAGGATGGGCGAGAGCGTGGCGGCCGCGACGGCGAGGTCGTCTACGACGATGCCGTGGGCAAAGAAAGTCGTCGCGGCCAGGATGACCATCGCCGAGTTGATTGCCCAGCCCACGCCCATCGAAAAGAGCGTGTCGAAGAACTCGTAGCGAAGGCGCTCCTCGATAACCTGCTCACCTTGGCCTTCGAAGTGCATGGATTGGATGACCTCGGAGTGCAGAAAGAGATTGTGGGGCATAACGACTGCGCCCAGGATGCTGACGACAATTGCAGGTGAGCCGGTGGGCATGCTGGGCGTGATCCAGCCTGTGGCGGCTTGCGGCCAGTCGACTTTGACCAGCGCGAGCTCGGCCAAAAACGACAGGCCCACTATGCCAACGAAGGCGATAATCCAGCGCTCGGCACGTTTGTAGGAGCTCGTCATGAGCATCGCCATTGATACCATGGCCACGATGACGCAGCCGGCGCGCACGGGCAGCCCAAAGAGCATCTGGAGCGCGATCGCGCCGCCCAGGACCTCGGCCATGGCGGTGGCGACGGTCGCGAGATACGCGCTGGCGAGCACGGCGCGTCCGACGGGGCGGGGGAGATGGCGGGTCGTGGCCTCGGCAAGGCAAGCGCCCGTGGCGATGCCCAGGTGCGCCGCGTTGTGCTGCAAGACGATCAGCATAATCGTAGACAGCGTGATCACCCACAGTAGCGCATAGCCAAACTGCGAGCCCGCGGCCATGTTGGAGGCCCAGTTGCCCGGATCGATAAAGCCGACGGTGACGAGCAGCCCGGGGCCGATGTGCCGGGCGATGTCCAGGCCGCCGTGGCCTCCGGTACGGCGCGAACCATAGTGTTGTTTGAGATGGTTGAGCATGGTCGGCTCCTGCGTGCGGACGGCGCGGCGCTGCGCTGGGATCGTGCGGTGCCGCGCGCTGAGCTAAAGATGGGACTACTTGTGCGCCTTGCCCTGATTGGCAACGGCATCGATCTTGGCGGCGATGGTCGCCGGGTCACCGATGTAGCGCTTGTCGAGGACGTTGAAATCGGTGTCGAAGGTGTAGACGAGCGGCACGCCGGTGGGGATATTGACCTTGAGGATTTCCTCGGGCGTGAGATGCTCAAACTTCATGACGAGCGAGCGCAGGGAGTTGCCGTGCGCGGCGATGAGCACGCGTTTGCCGGCGAGCATCTGGGGGCGAATCTCGTCCTCAAAATAGGGCCAGGCGCGGGCGATCGTGTCCTTGAGGCACTCGGTATAGGGCAGCTGGTCGGGCGCGATGTCGCGGTATTGCTCCTGGGTGTGAGGGTCGCGAGCGTCACCCGGTTCGAGTGCCGGCGGGCAGACATCGAAGGAGCGGCGCCAGATGAGCACCTGCTCATCGCCGTGTTCTGCGGCGGCATCGGCTTTGTTGAGACCCTGCAGCGCGCCGTAGTGACGCTCGTTGAGTTTCCAGGACTTGATGACGGGCAGCCACTCGCGGTCCATCTGGCCGAGCACGATGTTGAGGGTGTGGATCGCGCGCTTGAGGCGCGAGGTGTAGCAGATGTCAAAGTCGAAACCCGCCTCTTTGAGGGCGCGGCCGCCTGCCGCCGCCTCTTCGCGGCCCGTGTCGGTGAGCTCGACATCGGTCCAGCCGGTGAACAGGTTGAGCTTGTTCCACTCGGATTCTCCGTGACGGATAAGGACGAGTTGCATCGTCTGCTGCTCTGCTTGGTGTGCCATGGGGGCCTCCTTGATCTGGCACGGCGTGCGTGCCGTTTGCTTGACGCCGCAAAGGATACCCGTTTTAGGCTCAAAAGTTAACCAAGACTAACAAAAATGTGATTTTAGGCATGGTTGGTGCAAAGGGAATTGTCTCAATCTGTAACATCTGGGGGTCGAAGTTGGCTCTATCTGTTACAGATTTAGACAAACGACACCCGTCCTGCAGAAAATCTCAATCTATAACAGTTAGACGTCCAAATGGGCTCCTCGTGTTACAGATCGAGACAATACGCAGCCCTGCCGTCCCCGGGAGCCCATTTGTGACGTGCGTTACGCGATTGTTTCGAAACGGGTGGGAAACACAACGGGCCGGCGATGCTCCTAGTATGCCTATTCAACTGACTGTCTAATATCTAGGGGAGGATCGCGATGCAGGCAGATTCCGCTCAGCAGCAGGGCCTTTATCGCCCCGAATTCGACCACGATGCATGTGGCATCGGCGCGCTTGCCGATATCAACGGTGAGCGCCATCACCAGATTCTGGACGACGCGCTGTCCATTCTGGTCAACTTGGAGCACCGCGGCGGCACCGGACTCGAGAAGAACACTGGCGACGGCGCCGGCATCCTGTTTCAGGTTCCGCATCACTTTTTCCGCAAAGAGGCTCAAAAGTGCGGCCAGATTCTGCCGGCAGAGGGCGACTATGGCGTGGCCATGCTGTTCTTCCCGCAGGATGACAAGGGCGTAGAGGATGCCCGTCGCGTGTTTGAGGAGGGCTGCGCCGAGGCCGGCGTGCCGCTGCTCTTTTGGCGCGAGGTGCCCGTCGACCCGCACGACCTGGGCGAGACGGCCCGCGCCTGCATGCCTACCATCCTGCAGGCCTTCCTGGGCCGCCCCGACGACACGCCCGCCGGTGACGCCTTCGAGCGCCGCCTGTATGTGTGCCGCCGCACCATCGAGAAAAAGGCCGATGCCGAGTTCGCCCTGCGCGACAAGATCTTCTATGTCTGTTCCATGAGCTCGCGCACCATCGTGTACAAGGGCATGCTCGTCGCCACGCAGATGCGCCGCTTCTTCATCGACCTCAACGACGCCGCCGTCAAGACGGCCGTGGCGCTCGTCCACTCGCGCTACTCCACCAACACCACGCCCAGCTGGGAGCGCGCGCACCCCAACCGCTTTATCATCCACAACGGCGAGATCAACACCCTCAAGGGCAACGTCAACTGGATCCGCGCCCGCGAACCCAACCTGTACAGCCCCGTGCTGCAGCACGATCTTGAGCGCGTGATGCCCATCATCAACCGCGAGGGTTCCGACTCCGCGATTCTGGACAACGTGCTCGAGTTTCTGGTCATGAACGGTCGTCCGCTCACGCGCGCCGCGTCCATGCTGCTGCCCGAGCCGTGGGACCACAACGACAGCCTGAGCGAGGAGCGCCGCGCCTACGACGCCTACCAGTCCATGCTCATGGAACCCTGGGACGGACCTGCCGCCATCGCCTTTACCGACGGCCGTACCTTGGGCGCCGCCCTCGACCGTAACGGCCTGCGCCCGGCGCGCTACTACGTGACGCGCGACGGCCGCTTTATGCTGGCGAGCGAGGTGGGCACCATCGAGGTGCGCCCCGAGAACATCCTGACGAGCGGCTGCCTGGGACCGGGCCAGATGCTCGAGGTCGACTTTGCCCGCGGCCGCGTGATCTACAACGACGAGCTGCGCGCCCGCTACGCCAAGGAAAAGCCCTACCGCGACTGGATCGCCGAGGAGACGCTGACGGTCGACGCGCTCGATAAGCCCGCCGCGGCAACGCCGGCTGAGGACGCCGAGGTGCCCGCCGCCGTGCGCATGGCAAAGCTCGGCTATCACTGGGACGATGTCGACGAGGTCGTGCGCCCCATGGCCCAGCAGGGCAAGGCCCCGCTCGCCTCGATGGGCATCGATGCGCCGTTGGCCTGCCTGTCCAAGAAGACACGCTCGTTCTACGACTACTTCTATCAGCTGTTCGCGCAGGTCACGAACCCGCCGATCGACGCCCTGCGCGAGCATATGGTCACCTCGACCACGCTCTATCTGGGCAATCACGGCAACCTGCTCGAGGACTCCCGCGCCGCTTGCCAGCTGGTGCGCCTGGAGCGCCCGTTGCTCAACGAGGAAGAGTTCGACCGCATCTGTGCGATCGATCGTGTGGGCTTTAAGACCCGCCGCTTCCGCGCCGTGTATCGCCGCGACGCGGGCGAGAGCGCGCTGCAGGCCGCACTCAAGCAGCTTGCCGAGGACGTCGAGGCCGCGGTTCGCGATGGCGTGAACATCGTGGTGCTGAGCGACCGCGCTGCCGCGGGCGAGGTGCCTGTGCCGTCGCTGCTCGCCGTGGGCTGCGTCCACAACCACCTGATCCGTGCCGGCGTGCGCACCTTTGCCGATATCGTGGTGGAGTGCGGTGACGCCGTGTCCCCGCACGACTTTGCGGCGCTGGTAGGCTACTCCGCGAGCGGCATCTATCCGTACAACGCGCATGCGTGCATCCGCGATCTGGCGGCACGCGGCGACCTGGACGTGACGGCCGAGCAGGGTATCGACAACTACAACAAGGCAGCGACCGCCGGCATCGTTTCCATCATGTCCAAGATGGGCATCTCCACGGTGCAGAGCTACCACTCCGCGCAGATCTTTGAGGCCGTGGGCTTTACCACGGAGTTCGTCAACGAGTACTTTGCCGGTACGGTGAGCCGCGTGGGCGGCATGGGTGTCGAGGATGTTGAGCGCGAGCAGAACGAGCGCTACGACGCCGCGCTCGCTATCCTTAAGAGCCCGGCTCCCGATCAGCTGCCCACGCTGGGCCTGACCAAGTGGCGCCCGCTCGGCGGCGAGGATCACCTTATCGATCCGCAGACCGTCTACCTGCTGCAGACCGCCTGCCGCGAGGACAGCTACGAAACCTTTAAGGAGTACAGCGCCCGCCTGCACCGCACCGGTCGCGCCGTGCGCCTGCGCGACCTGCTGGACTTTGACGACAGCGGTCGCACCCCGGTGCCGCTCGACGAGGTCGAGCCCGCACTCAACATCGTCCGCCGCTTTAACACCGGCGCCATGTCGTACGGCTCCATCAGCAAGGAAGCGCACGAGTGCATGGCCATCGCCATGAACCGCCTGCACGGCCGCTCCAACTCCGGCGAGGGCGGCGAGGACCCGCGTCGCGAGACCCCGCTGGCCAACGGCGACTCTAAGAACTCCGCGATCAAGCAGGTGGCAAGCGCCCGCTTTGGCGTGACGAGCCGCTACCTGTGCAGCGCCTTCGAGATCCAGATCAAGATGGCCCAGGGCGCCAAGCCCGGCGAGGGCGGACACCTGCCCGGCAAGAAGGTCTACCCCTGGATTGCCGAGGTCCGTCAGTCCACGCCCGGCATCGGCCTGATTTCGCCTCCGCCGCACCACGACATCTACTCCATCGAGGACCTGGCCGAGCTCATTTTCGACCTTAAGAACGCCAACCCCGGCGCCCGCGTGTCGGTCAAGCTGGTCAGCGAGGCCGGCGTCGGCACCATCGCCACCGGTGTTGCCAAGGGTGCGGCTGACAAGATCTTGATCAGTGGCCACAACGGCGGCTCGGGTGCCGCTGCTCGCGATTCCATTTGGCACGCCGGCCTGCCGCTGGAGCTCGGCCTTGCCGAGGCTCAGCAGACGCTGCTGCAAAACGGCCTGCGCTCGCGCGTGGTGCTCGAGGCCGACGGCAAGCTCATGGACGGCACCGACGTCGCCGTCGCCTGCCTGCTGGGTGCCGAGGAGTTTGGCTTTGCGACTATGCCGCTCATCTCCATGGGCTGCCTCATGCAGCGCGACTGCCAGCAGGACACCTGCCCGGCCGGCATCGCCACGCAGAACTGCCGTCTGCGTCACGGCTTCCGCGGCAAGCCCGAGCACGTCGAGCACTTTATGCTCTTTGTTGCCGAGCAGCTGCGCGAGGTCATGGCGCGTCTGGGCTTCCGCACCATCGACGAGATGGTCGGCCATCCCGAGTGCCTGCGCCAGGTCGAGGTGCCGGGCAACCGCAAGGCCAACCTGCTGGATCTTTCGCCCGTGCTGGCGAGCGCGACCTGCGAGTTCGGTGCCCACATTCCGGGCGCCGACGGCCGTCACTTCCTGCCCCAGATGGCTGCGGACAGCGAACTCGACAAGACGCTCGACTCCACGCTCTTTGTGCCCTACACGGCCGATGCGCGTGCGCACCTGCGTCCGATTCGCTTCCATGCCGATATTGCCAACGTCAACCGCTGCGTGGGCACCATACTGGGTAATGCGGTGACCAAGGCGCATCCCGAGGGCCTGCCCGCCGGCTCCATCACCATCGATTGCGACGGCTCGGCCGGTCAGAGCTTTGGCGCGTTCCTGCCGCGCGGCGTTACGCTCAACGTGTGCGGCGACGCCAACGACTACTTTGGCAAGGGCCTTTCGGGCGGCGAGGTTTCGGTGCGCCCCAACCCGCGTGCGACGTATAAGTTCGACGAGAACATCATCGTGGGCAACGTTGCGTTCTTTGGCGCCACGAGCGGCCGCGGCTTCATTAACGGCCTTGCTGGCCAGCGCTTTGGCGTGCGCAACTCCGGCGCCACCGTGGTGGTCGAGGGTTGCGGCAACCACGGCTGCGAGTACATGACGGGCGGCCTGGCACTCATTCTGGGCGAGGTCGGTCAGAACTTCGCCGCCGGCATGACGGGCGGCGTGGCTTACGTCTTTGACCAGTACGGCACGCTCGATGCCCGCGTGAACCACGAGAGTGTTGAGCTCAAGGCTCCGACGGCCGACGAGTTGGCGCAGATCCGCGCGCTCATCCAGGAACACGTGGACGCGACGCAGAGCCCGCGCGGCATTAAGCTGCTCTACAGCTTCGACTCGATGAGCAAGCACTTTGTGAAGGTCATCCCGACCGAGTACGAGCGCGTGTTGGCGATTGTCTCTGCTGCCGAGGCGGCGGGCAAGACGCACGCGCAGGCCGAGGAGCTGGCGTTTGACATCGTGACCGGTCGTGCCGACGCTGCCGATGTCGCTCGCTTTGATGTGGCGGGTGGCGCCGCTGGTGCTGTGACCGCCGCCGCTGCCAGCTCTGTTGCTTCGACCAAGAAGGAGGCGTAAGTGCCATGGGTAAGCCCGGTGCTTTTCTTGATATCGATCGCGTGACCCACGAGCTTCGCCCCGTGGAGGAGCGCAGCCGCGATTTCGATCCGCTGTACGTGGAGCTCGACGATGACGCGCGCCGTGCTCAGGCGAGCCGTTGCATGATGTGCGGCGTGGCGTTTTGCCAGATGGGCGCGAGCTTTGGCAAGGCGCGCCCGAGCGGCTGCCCGCTGCACAACCTGATTCCCGAGTGGAACGAGCTGGTGTATCGCGGTCGCTGGGACGAGGCGGCAGAGCGCCTGTCGCTCACCTCGCCCATGCCCGAGTTCACGAGCCGCGTGTGCCCGGCGCTGTGCGAAGCCGCGTGCAACCTGGGCTCGGTCGACGGCCAGCCCACGACGATTCACGACAACGAGCGCGCGATCAGCGACCATGAGTGGGCCAACGGCGGTCCGCGCCGCTTTGAGCCGGCGGGGGAGGGCGCGCCCACGGTTGCCGTGGTGGGCTCCGGCCCTGCCGGTCTGGTGGCCGCGTGGGAGCTCGCCCGTCGCGGCGCCCGCGTGACGGTGTTTGAGCGCGATGACCGCCCGGGCGGACTGCTTATGTACGGCATTCCCAACATGAAGCTCGAGAAGTCCGTGGTCGAGCGTCGCGTGGCGCTCATGCGCGAGCTAGGCATTGTGTTTGAGCTGAACGCCGACGTAAGTGATCCCAAGGTTGCCGCCAGGCTCGACGACTTTGACGCCGTCGTGGTGGCTGCCGGAGCCCGTGCCCCGCGTGGCCTTTCGGCTGCGAACATCGACGCTCCGGGCGTGGTGTACGCCGTGGACTACCTGACGGCATCGACCGTCTCGGTGCTCGACGGTGGCGAGCCCGCCATTGACGCGCGCGGTCTGGATGTCGTGGTCATTGGCGGTGGCGATACCGGCAATGACTGCGTGGGTACCGCGGTGCGTCAGGGCGCGCGCAGCGTGCGCCAGTTTGAGTTCTTGCCGGCTGCGCCCGATAAGCGCGCGGCAGGCAACCCCTGGCCGCAGTGGCCCAACGTTAAGAAGACCGATTACGGCCAGCAGGAGGCTATCGCTGCGATGGGTGGCGAGATGCGTGCCTGGGCCGTGGATACACTCGAGGTGCTGCTGGACAAGAAGGGTGCGGCTGCGGGTCTGCGCGTGGTCGATCTGGACTGGTCGGCGGGAAAGCCCGAGCGCATCGCGGGCTCCGAGCACGAGGTGCCGGCGCAGCTGGTGCTCATCGCCTGCGGCTTTACGGGTCCGGAGCACGGCGTGTTCGATGCGGTGAGCGTGCCAGTTGCCACCGCTGGTCGTCCGCTGCCGGTGATGGCTGCCGAGGGCTCGCATCTCGCGGCTCGCACGGAGGGCGTCGCCGCGGATGCCGCGCCGGTGTATGTGGCCGGTGACGCCCGCAACGGCAGCTCGCTCGTGGTGAACGCCATGGCCGATGCCCTGGCCTGTGCCGCCGAAGTCGCCGATGCGCTGGCGCTGTAAGGCGGTCATTTAAGAACGTCCCCAACGACTAGTCATTGGGAGTCATTGGGGACGTTCTTTTTTGTCTAGTCGTTGGGGACACTCTTTGCAGGGCGCCTGTTCGTTTGTCGACGTGTGAGCGTTCATTTGTTGACGTTTGCGCCTGTGGTGCTCTGCTATTTCTGTGGTGGCCAGGGTGGTGCGGCTCAAAAGAGCGGGTTCGCTGTCTATGCCTACCTGCGGTTTCTTTGCAGTGCGCTCATTCGGTCAAGTGTGCCGTCAAGTGTTTGGTCAGCATCTGGTTTGCAGCCGGAGGCCCATTTTGCCCGTGCTGGCCACGATCGTTTGCCCTCCTCGTAAGCTCAAATTGAGGTCAATCGATTCGAGGAGGACGCCATGACTGACCACGTTTTGGACCGAGCACGGCTGGTCGAGGCCGTCGGCAAGGATGTTGCCGACATGGCCCACTTTTGGATGCTGCGGAAGTTTCAATTTTTGGAGTTGGCGCGCGAGCAGTTTGAGCTTGTCGTCGACCCGTGGCTCAGCTATTGCGAAGAACCCTCGCAAAACGAAATCATGGCTTACAACATGGCGTTTACCGACTGGCTGCTGTTCGAGCGCCCCCACTACCGTGGCCATACGCTGCTGGAACTGTTCGTCGACGAACCGCCGGCTTCGCTTTCGCCCGCATCGCTCGGACGACTCGAGCAGGTGCGCGACACCCATTACTTCTCGCGATTTGGCATTTTGGATAAAGACCCCGCGACCGGCATGGTTGCGCTGCGCGACACGCGAACCGATCGGCGGCTTGACCTCTTCGACCCGCATATCGTGCAAAAAGATCATTGGAACGACGGTGCCATCGCGGTGCGCGTCGCGTGCGTGGACGATGTATGGCTGACGGTGGGACAGCTCTATATGTACGACATCGCGCGCCTGTGCGACACGGCGGTCGACGGGCCGGGCTCCGTGCATCCCGAGGACCTGGATGATGGGTTCGATACTGGACAGCTCAGCTTTTATTTGCGGCTGGTCCGCGACACCATGGGTGCCCAGGGACGCTACGTGAAGTCTCTTAACATCTACGAGCAGGAGTGGAAGTAGGGGGCAGTTGGCCCGTTGCGGTGCCGCTGTGCCGCCTTTTATCTCGATCTGTAACGTTTGGCGGTCGTTTGAGCCCCTGGCTGTTACAGATTGAGACGAACGGAAGGTGTGCCGCGGGTTTATCTCGATCTGTAACATCTAACGGCTGTTTTGTCCCGTAGCTGTTACAGATTGAGATGTTTGACGACGGGGTTGGGGAATGTCTCGATCTGTAACATCTAGCGGTCAAAAACCGGTCTACCTGTTACAGATTGAGACAAAGAGCTGGCCTGCTGTCGAAAGATCTCGATCTGTAACGTTTAGGGGCCTACGAGCTGTCTACCTGTTACAGATCAAGATAATTCCCGGCAGCGGCAGCGGCAGCGGCAGCGGCAGCGGCGGCGGCAGTGGCGGTGACGATTTGTTTGTCTGATGTGGTGGTGATGAAATGTCCAATACTGTTTTCAAGCATAAGCACTCCGCATGCAATACCTTGGCGCGGAATAGGATGCTCGCTCGGTTGAAGGATGCGGCAGATTGCGGAGCGCTGCTTGCAACGCACGACAATGCCGAGCTCATGTGGCTGCGACGACATGTGGGTGCCGACGATATTGCGGAACCCGAGCCGCACCTGTTCTGTTTTCAGCATGATTGGGATTCGCTGACGCCGCCGGAGCGCGCGGTGCGGACCATTAAGGGGCTTGCCGAATTTCATCCCGATTGGGCGTTTTGGGGTTATGACGCTGCGCTGCTATGGGGCTTGGAAGTGCCGAATGATTTGATCGGGCCGCGTTGCCTGGTCAAAACGAGTTGCTCGGTGGCGCTGAACGGTGGGTGTAGGTTGTTGCGCCCGCAGGCGGCGGGTGCGCTTGAGAATGTCGACGGTGTGCGGGTGACATCGTTTTGGCAGACGGTGGAAGATTGTCTGTTGCGTGCGCCTTTTTCGTATGGGCTGGCGATTGCGGACTCGGCGCTGCGGGCGAAGGGCACGCCGCGCGAGGACCTGTGTGAGCGGCTTCGTGTCGATTGCGAGGGCAGGCGCGGGTATCGTAGGGCGCAGGTGATTGCGTCGCGTGCGGACGGACTGTCCGAGAACGGCGGTGAGTCGCGCTTTCGGGCGTTCTTTATTGCGTACGGGTTTTCGGTGCCGGAGCTGCAGGTGGAGTTTCGCGATCCGCTCGATCCGGCTCAGGTGTTTCGGGTCGACTATTTTTGGCGGCTCGAGGACGGGACGTGCGTGATCGGTGAGCTGGACGGAAAGGGGAAGTATACCTTGCAGAACGGTGAAGGTCGGGAGTCAGTCGACCCGTTCGTGGCGGAGCGTCAGCGGGAATCGCATCTGACGATGCTCGGCCACAAGGTGCTTCGGTTTACGTTTGATGAACTCAAGAACCCCGGGAAGCTAGTCAAGAAAATGAGGCTGGCGGGCATTCCTCAACAGCCTGAATTGGCTGAGGAGTGGAGGCGTCAGTGGTGCGGACGCTGAGGGGTGCAGCTGAAATAGGTGTGATTGCTGCGGCCGACGGTTTATCTCGATCTGTAACATCTGGCTGTCATAAACCTGCGTAACTGTTACAGACTGAGACGAACGGTAGTGTGCCACGGTTTTGTCTCGATCTGTAACATTTAGCGGCTGTTTTGCCTCCTATCTGTTACAGATTGAGATGTTTGGCAGCGGAGCGGGGGAATATCTCAATCTGTAACAGGTAGCGGTCGAAAATCGGTCTAGATGTTACAGATTGAGATGTTTGACGACGGGGCTGGGAAATGTCTCGATCTGTAACATCCAGAGGCTGTTTTGTCCTGTAGTTGTTACAGATTGAGACAAAGGGTGGGCCTGCTGTCGAAAGATCTCAATCTGTAACGTTTAGGGGCCTTTGAGCTGTCTGCCTGTTACAGAACGAGACATTTGCCTGGCGCATGGGCCGCTGAAACTGCTCGGCTCTGCCTGGTTCGCGCCCGTCTTTCCTCCGTTAACCGATATGTTCGACTTTAGTTCGCTACATTAGGTGATAATGGACAAATGTTGAAGTTTTTTGAGGGGGAGGAGCCCGATATGGCGTCTGCCGATCGTCCCACGCTGTTTGTCAATGCGACCGTTCTGGATGGTTCGGAACATATGGAGCCGCAGCCCGATATGGCCGTGGCTGTTGAGCGCGGCGTCATCACTTGGATTGGCCCGAGTGCCGTGGCGCAGGCGCCGGCGGGTGCCGAGGTCATCGACTTGGCAGGCGCGTACCTCATGCCGGGCCTCATCAACATGCACGTGCATCTGTGCGGCTCGGGCAAGCCGGTTTCGGCGGGCGATGCGGGCGTGCTCATGAAGAAGCTCGATAATCCCGTGGGCCGCGCCATCGTTCGTCATATCCTCAAGGGCAGCGCCCAGCAGCAGCTGGCGAGCGGCGTGACCACGGTACGCGGCGCAGGTGACCCGCTGTTTGCCGACATTGCCGTGCGCGACGCCATCGACGCCGGCAAGTATCAGGGCCCGCGTCTGGTGGCGCCGGGCACGGGCGTTACGGTGCCGGGCGGCCACGGCGCGGGTCTGTTCGCACAGGTGGCCAATACTCCCGCCGAGGCAGCCGAGCAGGTGCGCGACCTGTATGCGCGCGGCGCCGACGTCATCAAGTTGTTCGTGACGGGTGGCGTGTTCGACGCGACCGAGGTGGGCGAGCCGGGTGTGCTGCGCATGCCGGTCGATGTCGCCGCGGCGGCGTGCAAGGCGGCGCACGAGGTCGGCCTTTCGGTTATGGCCCATGTCGAGAGCACCGAGGGCGTAAAGGCCGCGCTTGAGGCCGGGGTCGACACGATCGAGCACGGTGCCCCGATGACGCCCGAGATCTTGGAGCTGTACCGCGGCGCCGCGGGAACGCAGCTTGAGGATCGTGCGCCCAGCGTTACCTGCACTATCAGCCCGGCGCTGCCGTTTGTGTTGCTCGATCCGGAGAAGACCCATTCGACTGACACGCAAAAGAAGAACGGCGACATCGTGTGCTCGGGCATTATCGAGAGTGCTCGTGCGGCGCTGGAAGCTGGCGTTAAGGTGGGCCTTGGCACAGATTCGAGCTGCCCGTTCGTGACGCAGTACGACATGTGGCGTGAGGTGGCCTATTTTGCCAAGTACGTGGGCGTGAGCAACGCCTTTGCGCTGCATACGGCCACGCAGGTCAATGCCGAGCTCCTGGGGCTGGGCGGCGAGACCGGTACGATCGAGTGCGGCAAGGCTGCCGATATCCTGGCGACGCGCAAGAATCCGCTCGATGACCTGTGCGCTCTGCGTGAGCCGATACATGTGATGTGTCGCGGCGATCTGGTGCGCAAGCTCAAGGTGAAGCGTATTCCCGAGATGGACGCCGAGCTCGACGCGATTATGGCCATGCCTGCCGAAGCGCTGACTGAGGAGCTGGCCCGCGACGGTGTGGCGTAGATGTGACAAAGGTGCAGCTCCGTTGCCGCATACAAAAAGCCGAGGTCTCAACACGAGGCCTCGGCTTTTTTATCGAACAAATACTTAAGATTTGGGACAAACAAACCTGATTAATTTGTCCCGCGTGCGGGCGCTAGGAGCGGGTTTCCATCTTGGCGTGGCACTTGGGACAGGTGACGCGGATCTTGCCCTTGCCCTTGGGCACGGAGAGCATCTGGCCGCAGTTGGGACACTTGAGGTAGGCCGTGGTCTTGCGGCCCTTCCACATCTTCTTGGCCGTGCGCTTGGCGCGCTCAAAGTCTTCCTTGCTCGTACCCGCCGCGCGCGTGGCGTTGGCTGCCGCGGAACCGGCACCCAGGCTGGCGACAAACTTGCCCAGGCCGGGGACATTTGCGGTCGCGGCGACAAAAGCCTCGTTCTCCTTACGGCGCGCATCGACGTTTTTAGACAGGCCGCGCAGCACGCCGATGGCGATGACGGCGATGGCAATCCAACTGAGCCACTGGAAATGTGCGAGCGACCCGATCATCGCGAGGATGATGCCGAAAAAGCCGAGCACGATGGTGAGTTCATCGGCGCCGTTGCGACCTTTCATAAAGTTATCCATGCAGATTACCTTTCATTCGATATGCTGCACGCCTTTATACCCCATTTGGTGCATAGGGGACAGGTTAATCTGCACCAATGTGGTGCAAACGTACCTGTCCCCATTGCACCAGTGGCGGCGCAAGTCTGTCCCCGATGCACCAAGATGGTGCAAAGAAACCTGACCCTCTTGCATCAATTACTTGGCGAGCTTGTCGACGACGCGTTCGATTTCGGCGAGCTTCGCTGTCTTGAGCTCCTCGTCACCCGATTCGATGGCCGAGGCGACGCAGCCCTCGATATGGGCTTTGAGCACATCGGCGTTGATGCGCGCGATGAGTGCCTGCGTGGCCATGAGCTGCGTGGAAATATCGACGCAGTAGCGGTCCTCCTCGACCATCCTCAGTATGCCGTCGATCTGCCCGCGCGCCGTCTTGAGCATACGGGTCACCGATTTGTGGTCTGCCATCATGGCGGGTCCTCGTTTCTGGTCGATCTTCCGGATGCCCCCGTCAGTTGCGGTGAAATACGGACTGTTTGAAGGTCTGAGACCGCAAAACAGTCCGTATTTCACCGCAACTGACGGGGGTGGGTGGCGGCTGCTACGCGGCGGTTACGGACAGGGCGTGGAACTTTTCGCCCGCGCCTTCGACGGCGGCGGCGAGCTGCTCGGCGGTCACGGTGTCGGCGCACTCTACCTGGACGGTCTGGGTCTCGTGATCGGCATCGGCATCGGTCACACCGGCCACGTTGAGCAGCGCAGTCTCGACAGTAGCATCGCAGTGGCCGCACATAAGGCCGAGCGTCTTAATGATGTAGTTCATGGGTGTACTCCTTATCGATTGGGATTATCTGACAGTTTAGTCGTGAACAGAGTCATCTTAAAGGCACGTTGAGGTGCCCGAGATTGCCCCGAAAGAGGAGCGAAGCGTACTCGGGTACGCGAACGACGGTTTGAGGGGCAAGGTCGGGTGCCTCAACGCGCCGTCTTAGGCTTAAAGGATTTCAGGCGCAGGGCATTGCTTACGACGCAGACACTCGACAGGCTCATGGCTGCGGCACCAAACATCGGCGAAAGCTGCCAGCCGGTGAGCGGGAAGAACATGCCCGCTGCCAGCGGAATGCCGATGCCGTTGTAGAACAGCGCCCAGAACAGGTCCTGTTTGATATTGCGGATCGTGGCGCGTGATAGCTCGATGGCACGGGCGACGTCCATGAGGTCGCTGCGCATGAGCACCACGTCGGCACCCTCCTTGGCGATGTCGGCGCCGGTGCCGATGGCAAGGCCCACGTCGGCGCGCGCCAGGGCGGGGGAGTCGTTGATGCCGTCGCCCACCATGGCGACCTTGCCGCCCGCATCCTGCAGCTCGCGTACATGGCGCTCCTTGTCGGCGGGCAGAACGTCGGCGATGACTTGCTCGCTGGTGAGTCCCACGCGGCGGGCGATGGCCTCGGCCGTCACGCGGTTGTCGCCGGTGAGCATGCGCACGTCGATGCCAAGCGAGCGCAGCGCGGAGATGGCCCCGGCACTCGTCTCCTTAACCTCATCGGCCACGGCAATGGTTCCGGCAAGCTCACCGTTCTTGGCAAAGAACAGCGGCGTCTTGCCCTCGGCGGCAAATTGCTCGGCAAGGCCCGCGGGCACGGTGACCTCAAGCTCGTTCATCAGGCGCACGTTGCCGGCGGCAATGGCGTTTTGCCCCTCGCGCGCCGTGACGCCACGACCGGGCACGGCGGCAAAGTCCTCAACCATGCGCGCGACGATCCCGCGCGTCTCGCACTCGGCCATAATTGCCTCGGCCAGCGGGTGCTCGCTTTGGCGCTCCAGCGCTGCGGCCAGCTTGAGCAGCGCCTTTTCGCTCATGGCGGGCGTCCCGTCGGCGCGCGTCGCCACCACGATATCGGTCACAGCCGGCTTGCCGCGGGTGACGGTGCCCGTCTTGTCGAGCACCACGGTGCCCACGCTGCGCAGGTTCTCCAGCGCCTCGGCGCTCTTAAACAGAATGCCCATCTCGGCGCCCTTGCCGGTGCCGACCATAATGGCGACGGGCGTGGCCAGGCCCAGCGCGCACGGGCAGCTGATCACAAGCACGGCCACAGCGGAGGTGAGCGCCTCGTTTACGCTTCCGGTCAGCACCATCCATGCCACAAAGGTCACGGCCGAGATCGCAAACACCACGGGCACAAACACGCCGGCAACCTTATCGGCCATGCGTGCGATGGGTGCCTTGGTGGCGTTGGCGTCCTCCACAAGCTGGATAATCTTGGCGAGCGACGTGTCGGCGCCCACGCGCGTGGCGCGGAAGGCAAACGATCCGGTGCGGTTGACCGTGGCAGCGTTGACGGTGTCGCCGGCGGTCTTTTCTACGGGGATGGACTCGCCGGTAAGCGCGCTCTCATCGATGGCCGAGGCACCCTCGAGCACCACGCCGTCGACGGGGATGGACTCGCCGGGACGTACGCGCAGCACCTGACCGGGCAGGATGGCATCGACGTCGACGGTGGTCTCGGCGCCGTCCTCGGCCACGACGGTCGCGGTCTTGGGCGCAAGGTCGATCAGCGCCTCGATCGCACCGCCGGTCTTAGACTTGCTGCGCGTCTCGAGGTACTTGCCCACGGTGACGAGTGACAGAATCGTGCCGGCGCTCTCAAAATACAGGTTGTCCATGCCCGTCATCATGGCCTCGTGGACCTGTCCGGCGGCCAGCTGGTCGGCCATGATGAACATGGCGTAGAACGACCAGGCGATGGATGCGGTGGCGCCGACGGCGATGAGCGCATCCATGGTGGGCGCGCCGTGCACGAGCGATTTGAAGCCGTTGATAAAGTACGCGTCGTTGACGTAGACGATGGGGATGAGCAGGACGAGCTCGGTGAGGGCGAGCGTCATGCTGTGCGTGTGGTCGGTGAAAACGCTGGGCAGCGGCCAGCCGAGCATGTGCCCCATGCCTATGTAGAACAGCGGGATGAGGAAGATGATTGAGACGATGAGTCGGGTGCGCATGGCGGAGGCGGCGACCTCCAGCTTTTTGGTGGGCGACTCCATATGGGCGGCGCCGGACCTGGCCTGCGCACTGCCGCCTGGGGTGGCCTCGGTGCCCGCGCTGACGGGCGATGCCGAGTAGCCCGCGCGGTCGACGGCGGTGCAGATGTCGTCGGGGGTGACTTGCTCGGGGTCATAGTCGACCAGCATGGAGCCGGCGAGCAGATTGACTGCGACGCTTTGGACGCCGTCGAGCTTGCTGACGGCGCAATCCACGTGTGCCTGGCAGGCGGCGCACGTCATGCCGCCCACGTCGAACTTATCTTGAGCCATGGCTTCTCCTTTCTGTGACGTAATGTCGGAAATGTTAACCTGCCGATACTATACACCCATACCCCCTGGGGGTGTCCAGTGGGGATAGAAATGTATGACATTTCGTTACAGAAGGGGCCAGCTGCCGGGGCAGCGGACCGTCCAACCATTCATCTCAATCTGTAACAACTAGACCTGTTTTTGGACCTTAACTGTTACAGATTGAGACAAACCATCAGCCAACAACTCAAATGTCTCAATCTGTAACATCTGGAGAGGTTTTTGACCCCTTACTGTTACAGATCGAGACGTTGTTTCGCGGGGTTGGAGTTTGTCTCAATCTGTAACAACTAGACCGGTTTTCAGGCTCCAGATGTTACAGATTGAGACGAACGTTTCGGGCGGCAAGCTAACGTCTCAATCTGTAACATCTAGCGGGGTTTTCAGGCCCTAACCGTTACAGATCAAGACAATCTCGGAGCAGATGTCCCAGCCCATACAACGTAAAACGCCGGGGCGCCCGTGTGATGGACGCCCCGGCGTATGTTGGGCGGGGTTTACGGAGTAGCGGGAGAGGGGAGAAGCCGTCCTCCCGAAATCCTTACTCCTGACGGCGTTTCTTGTCGGTCAGGAAGACGCCGGCAGCCACGAGCACGACGCCTCCGATGACGAACGTCTCACCCGAGAGCGCAGCATTGTCGCCCGTGGTGGGCAATGCCGAGTTGCTGACCGCCTTGGCATTGCCGGCCGACGGCTTTCCGGCAACCGGCTTGGCGGCAGCCTGCGTGATCTTGGCCTGCTCGGCCTTCGCCGCCTCCTGTTCCTGGCGGGCGATCTCGTCCTTCAAGGCCTGCTCTGCGGCAATGCGCTTTGCCTTCGCCTCGTTGTAGGCGTTGAGGGCCGCGGTGTAGGCGGGCGTTGCAGCATCAAGGTCTGCCTGAGCGGCATCGAGTACGGCCTTCGCGTCATGCTCTGCCTGCTTGGCGGCGATGCACTTGGCAAAGAGGGCATTGAGGGTGTCATTCGCGTTTGCGTCAGAGCCGGTAGCAATGCCGTTTTCGACGTTGACGGACTTGAGCTTTCCAAGGGCGGCGGCAGCGGCGTCCGATGCGGCCTGAGAATTCTCGACCGCTTGCTCAGCGTTTGCGATGGCGTCGTTTGCCGCGCTAAGGGCGGCTTCGGCCTCGGTTGCTGTTGCGTCGGCGTCCTTCTTGGCCGCCTTGGCCGCGGCAAGGTTGCCGGCCGCATTGCTCAAAGCGTCGGCATGGGCCTTCTTCGAGATAAAGTCGTTTTCCGCCGTGGTCAGATTGCTTGTGGCGTGCTCCGCGGTTGCTGCCTTGGCCTCGGCGTTGTCCTTCGCGGTGTCGAGGGCCTGCTTCTTGGCGGTCTCGTCAAGCTTCGCCTTTTCGAGAGCACTCTGGGCAGATGCCTGGGCGGCCATGGCTTCATCAAGCGTTTGATGAGCCTTGTCAGCCTTCTCCTGAGCCGCAGCAACATCGGCAGAATACTTGGCAAGTTCCTTCTTTTCATCTTGCAGGGCTTGCTGCTTTAAGAGAGCCTCTGCCTTGGCGTCATCAACCTTCTTCTGACTCTGAGCGGCTTGCTCTTGCGATGCCTTAAGCTCGGCGCGCTTCTGGTTGACGACCTGCTCTGCGGGCGCCACGTTGCTTTGAGCTGCTTTGACCTGGTCTTCGGCTTCGGTAACCTTCCCGTTCGCCTCAGTGAGCTTTTGCTCTGCCTGAGCGACCGCAGCGGCGGCGCTTGCTACGTTGCCATTTTCGGCGTTAAGGTTGGCATTTGCGGCATCAATGCCCTCTTGCTTTTGAGCGACGAGGGTCTCTGCTGCCTTTACGGCATCGGCTTTCGATGTCGCTGTGCTGCGCTTTTGCTCAAGGTCCGTCTTTGCGGCGGCGAGTTTTTCGCTGGCCTTGGAGAGGTTTAGCTGATACTGATCAAAGAGATTCTCGAGTTCATCGATCGAGTATTCTTTCTCGTATGAACCGTAATTGTTGTCGATCTCCAAGACGAATACATACGGCCAAAGGGTTCCGCGCGAGTTGATGCCGTATCCCATGGTCTTGGCGTCAGGCTGTACGATATTCAAATAGTGGCCGACGGTGCCAAAGCCTACACCCTGAGCTCCAAATTCAGTGCCATGGCTCCAGAAAACCTTCCAAGCATCCTTGGGAGCAATTTCACCAAGGTTGGCTTTCGCTGCAGCCTGGTCAAATATCAGCTTTTCTTTATCAACCCATTGGTGTGCGATATTTTCTTTGGTGCTGAAGTTCCAGGCGGCATTTTCAAATCCGGCATAGTCTGAGTGCCCCTTCGTTGCGTCAGAGTAATTGGAATCAGACTGAGCAATCGCCATCTGCTCTGCCGTCACCTTAAGCTCGCTAAGACCGACGCTCTTGCGGTACTCGTTTATCTCGCGCAGTTTGTCAAACGATAGCTTAGCGTTGTCGAGTGACGTTCCGTCTTTTTCGGCGCCGATGGTCGTCGGGTTTAAGTCGCTCTGCTTATAGATGATGTTTGCGGCGTCGTTGGCACCGATGAACTGGTAGAAGCCGATGACGCTCTGTGCCTCCGCCGTCGTAGCCTTATCGGCTGCCGCCTTGCAGGTATCGTATGCTTTCTGTGCATCGACAACGGCTTGATCGGCTACTGCCTGGTCTGCCTTTGCCTTTTCAAGTGCCTTGTCTGCCTGCTCCTTCTCGGCTTTCGCTTGGTCGACTTGTTGCTGAGCGTCCCTTGCCTTTTCCAGTTCGGCAGCATGTGCCTGCTTTGCCGAGGCTAGCTCCGACTGCACTGCGTCGGCTTTTGCCTGAGCAGCCGTTACATCATTCTCTGCTGCTGTGACTGCCTGCTTCTTGGCTTTGAGCTCGCTTTCGGCGCCAGTGAGGGCGTCCTGCTTGGATGCAACGTCGCTATTTGCCTGAGATAGCCCTGCTTCGGCGGCTGCCTGCTGCTGCTTTGCTTGATCGAGCGCGCTTTGGGCAGCGTCGACCTTTGCCTGGGCGGCGTCATACTCCGGGCCCTCGGCGCCTGCCTTTGCTGCGGCGAGGTCTGCCTGTGCGCTGTCATACGCCGCCTGCGCGTCAGCTACCTTACCGTCCGCGGCGGTCTTTGCCTGCTGGGCAGAAGCCAGCGTGCCCGCTGCCTCGTCGTAAGCGCTCTGTGCGGCGCTCTGAGCCTGCTGGGCGTCGGCGAACGCGGAGTCGGCAGCGGTCTTTGCGGCCTTTGCCTGGTCAAGAACCTTCTGGGCATCTGCGGCAGACTGCTCGGCTGCCTTGATTTCCTCCGGCGTTGCGTTGGCGGCTGCCTTCTGGGCTTCCTCAAGCTTGGCTTGTGCATCGGCTGCCGCCTGCTTTGCGGAGTCGAGCGCCTTCGTCTTGCCCTCGGCATCGGCCTTGGCCGTGTCGAGCTTGCTCTGGGCATCCTTTAGCGTGGCACTGGCGCTGTCGGCCGCCTTGACGCTTTCATCGAGCTGGCGAGCGTATTCGGCACGCGCGGCGGCCTCTGCCTGCGAATTGTCGGAGACGGAAGCGTCGTAGGCGGTCTGTGCGTTGTCGCGGGCCGTCTGTTTTTCGATATAGGGGGCAGCCGCCGTGTCGTAGTCGGACTTGGCTTCTGCCTCGGCAGCCTTTGTGGCGTCGATTGCGGCCTGCAAGTCGGCAATCTTCTGGGCGTTCGTCTTTACTGCGGAGCCTGCCGCCTCGCCGGCGTGGACGGCGAGCGGGGACATGATTGCGTCCTGTGCCGTGGCGCCGCTCACATCGTTGGCAAATGCCGAGAACGGGGCGAGCAACGACGAGCCGGTCATTGCGATGGTGGTGGCTGCGGTGACGGCGAGTCGCGCGGTCTTGTGACCCGCGAATGCGCGACGGGGCTCGGCGCCGCCCGAGGTTTCCAAGTGTTTGGGTGCGTACTTTGCCATTTCTTCTCCCAATCATTGAAGGGGTACCTATGACAATTCGTACGTTAAGACCTTTGAAAGGGCTCCTGTTGCGCAACATTGGCGAGGAAATATCGACACAATTGGGTCACATTTATGAGGCGAAGCCCTCGGCAAGCTAGCGTCTCGTTCTGTAACATTTAGCAGGGAAAATGGCCTCTAACTGTTACAGATTGAGACAAACCATCAGCCAACAACTCAAACGTCTCGATCTGTAACATCTGGAGAGGTTTTTGACCCCTTACTGTTACAGATCGAGACGTTGTCTCGCGGGGTTGGGGTTTGTCTCGTTCTGTAACGACTAGACCCGTTTTTGCCGAGTTACTGTTACAGATCGAGACATTCCGCCGAGCGCCAGCTCAAGATCTCAATCTGTAACACCAGGACCCGGTTTTGCCTGCTAGATGTTACAGATCGAGACAAATACCGGGGGAGCGCCCGCCGCGGCGGGATACCCATCCCCTAGATACAGAACCCAGGGATCACGCAGGTACGCTTGCTTGGCTTGTCCGCGGGCGTGGCGTACATAAACACGTCGCCGTCGTAGCCCACGCGGTTTATGCAGGCCGTGCCCTTTTCCTCCGACGTGTCGGGACTCACCGTGCGCTCCCACCAGCAGGTGTCCTTGCCCTTCCACTGGCGCACCATGGTCGAGTTGGTGGAATACGGGCTCACCTTAAGCTCGTGGAACAGCTGATACTCCTTGCCTTCGCCGTTGTAGATGTCTGCCAGGTAGTGATAGTCCTCGGCAAACGAATCGGGCGGCTGCACGCCGCACAGCTCGACCATGGCGGGCAGCCAGAGCGTCGCGGGCAGCTCACTCAGACACGAAGCGCTTCTGGCGACGCCCACGTTGTTCGAGGTCTTCTTGACGGCCTTAATAAGCGCGCGCAGCTCGTTGGGCAGCAGCTTAAGACCATCGCCGTCGAGCCATGCCCGCAGCTCGCAATCTGCCCAGCCGGCGCTCGGCGGCTCAGCCGCAGCGTCGCGCTCGGCAATGCCCGCATCGAATATAAACGTCAGTCCGGCCTTGCCCGTCCCGTCCAAAAGCTCGTCGTGGCGGATGCCCGCAAGTTGCGCGCCGACCTCCAGCCCGTTGGTGAGCGTTACGCGCTTGGTGCACGGATAGGGGATATGCCCATCGGCGTCGAGCAGGTGATAGCGCTTGGCAATCTCGCGTGCCTCGCTGCGGGTTTCGGTGGCTTTGATCTTGAGTGAAATCTCCTGCAGCTGATCCCAGGTGTAGTCGTCAAGCGAGCTGCGGATGCCGTCCAGGTAGTCGGGGATGCCAAAGCCATGGGTTGCCGCGCCAATGACGCCGAGCCCCGCAACGGCTGCGACGACGCCGCCGATAATAAAGCGGCGGCGGGTTATGGCATCATGCCGGGCCTGTTCCAGAATCTCTCTCGCGCGCTCGCCGGCGACGTCGACCTTAAGGTGCGTACCGGAGTCGATGTCGATTACGGCGTCATTGCCTGCGCCCTCGCGGCCCTCAGATTCTGCAGCGGGAAGGTATGCCGAGAGCACCTCGAGCATCTGCTGCTCGGTGGGGCGATCGCCCTGCTCGACCGAGATGCCTTTCATGATGATCTGGACGAGCGCTTCGTCGCCATCGCAGCGCGGCTCGAGCGGCGCCGGTTTGGTCTTGGTCTTTATGAGATAGAACGAGCCGGTTGCCGCGGCACCCGTCGACTCGACATCGAACGGTTTACGACCGCTGTAGAGCTGGTACAGAATGCTCGAAAGCGCATAGACGTCGATGGCGGGCGAGCGGCGAAGGGCCGCGATGCCTTCGATGTCCTGCGTGAGCATTTCGGGCGCGGCGTATGCGGGCGTAGCAAAGCGCCAGATGTCGGCACGTCGGGTGATCGTGTCATCGCTGAGGGCCATGGTAGCGGAGCCCATGTCGATGAGGCAGGGGTCAAAGGAGCAATCGGCAATCTGCTGCTCGAGCGTTCGGCTGGTGGTGCGGAACATGATATTGGCGGGCGAAAGATCGCGGTGAACGACTGGATTCACAAGGCCTTGGGTCATCAAGAGCGCACGAAGCACGGCGTTTCCGACGGCGGCGACCATCTGGGTGGTTAACCCGCCCGAGGTATCGTGCGGAAGCAAGGGCAGCGCCTGCTTGAGCGAGGTGCCCTCGACCCACTCCATGAGGATGAGCGGGTCGTCCTCGCAAGAGCCGTAGCCATAGACACGCGGGAACCCGCGCAGGTGCGAGACGGTGCACAGGTGACGGTACTCCTCGAACAGAGCGGCGGTATTGGCAAGGTGCGCGGCCGATTGCTCGGCGGAGCGGTTGGGGGCTTGGCCGGAAAGGATGGCGTTGTCTTTGAGCAGCTTTACCGCGAAAATCTCGCTGCTCGTGTTGGTCGCGCGCAGCACGTGCCCGATGTTGCCGTTGCTGCAGTGGGCTGTCTGGAGAATAAGCGTCATAAACCGGCGCTTGGCTTCGTCCTCGGCGCTGGGGTCGACCGCCACGGCGGTGTCGAACGTGTCGAGACGGATGAGTTTGTCGCCATAGGCGTTATCGGTAGGATCCATGGCGTTCCTTTGTTTGGCAGGAGTTGCCGCGTGCTTACGCCAACGGCGCAGTTTATTAGTAGGTCTTCATGATAGCCGCACCGCAAACGTAAGTCGGCGAGTATCGATTTTTTTATAACGCAGAAGACGAAAGACGGGCGGCGACCGTTTTTCGATCGCCGCCCGCGCGCTAGTCCACAATGACAAGGAATGTCGTGTAGAGGCCCAGATGGAGCCTGTCGCTGTTTTCGATTTCCACCGGAGGATAGATCTTGCCGGGTTCGCGTTGGTCGCGCGGCGGCTCAATCACGATGTCACCGTCGCCTGCGCCCGATTCGAGCACGGTGCCGTTGGTCGATCCAAGTCCCTGGGCGTACCAGCGTCCGCCTTCGAGCCAAATCCGGAGATGCTCGCGCGATGCGTCGGCGCCTACATCGGTAATGCTAGGCGAGGTTTTGGGCAAAGAGCCAATTACAGTGCCGCGAGGGTCGCGCGAGAGTGGGTGAATCCGCATATCGACGCAGCTATCGGCATGTGTCCTAAGTAGACCGAGATTGGGGGCGATAACACTTTGCTTTCGCAGGCAGCTCGTAAAACTGCGGCCGACAGTTGTCTCGGTAGTGCCAAAGAACCCACCCGTCTTGTTGTTGCAGTAACGCTCGACGGTCGCCATGCCCTGAATGGGGTCGGCGAGCGCCCCCGTTGCCACAAAGAGCATCAGATAGAGTGTGCTCTTCTCACGTACGCCTTGGCAGTCGGAACTATCGATGCGATTTAGAGCGTTCGCGTACAGGCGGCTGTCAAGCCGGTAGCTGGCGAGAGCCGACATCATTTCGTTGGCTGCCGGACCGCGGTAGTGATCGGCAATTGCCTGGTAAGCAGAATCGCCTCCGCCGAGCTTGCTGCAGATTGCCGCGGAAAGGTTGAGCGTTGAGACGGTGAAATCATTGTAGATACCGGGGACACATTGGTCAGGCTCGCGATGGACGACATAGCGAGTCAGATAAGAACGGTTGGAAGAACACTTTTCCAGCAGGGTGCTGCCGAGGTAGGAGTTGCCGTTGATGAGCATTCGAGCGATTTCGAGATGCTTGAGGCCGCCGAACAGGCGGATGTCGTTGTAGAGGACCGAGCACGGTGTTTCTACTGCCACGGAACCCCCCTGATTATTCCTTAACCGATAAACACGACAGGGATTATTTACCCCGATGGGCGGTGTATTAAAAGTCGCACAATGCGTTGCGCGTCCATGCCAGCATTATAGGTCACATGGATGAAATTGCGGGATGATCGAGGGACTTGGTTGGAGCTGGACGGAACTGCCCTTAATCTCGATCTGTAACATCTGGGGCTGGTTTTGCCGAGTAACTGTTACAGATCGAGACGTTGTGTTCTGACGGATTGGTTTGTCTTGATCTGTAACATCTGGACGAAGATTCGGCCTGTAACTGTTACAGATTGAGATGTTTGCGGATGAGGCCGATCGTTTGTCTCGATCTGTAACACCTAGACGAAGATTCGGCCTGTAGATGTTACAGATTGAGACATTCGGCTGGACCTTACCCCGCCCGCCCTGTCATCTGTGGTTTACGTGGGGGCATGCGAAGCACGGGTATACTAACCGGCGGCGAATCTGCTCCATCGCTTAGAGCTGCTGCGTCTGGACGGCGCGTGATAGGGCTGCCAAAGCGATCGCCAGCGTGCTGAGCAACGTCCTCTCTGTGCGCACCCGTTTTGTATGTATTAGCGCACTACCAAGCACGCCCGCGCGGCCGCATGCCGTGCCCATTGCGCGTGCAGATAAGGAACAACAACATATGCGTAATTCTGTATCCGACGTCACCGACGCCGAGATCCTGGACGAGACCCGCGAGGCCATGACCCAGGCTGCCTTCGATGCCGCTGACGAGGCCAACGCCGCCGAGGTTGTCGAGTCCGCCACCGAGAACCTGCCCGCCTTTGACGAGCTGGGTCTTTCCGACGAGATGCTTCGTGCTATCGAGAACCTGGGTTACACGGCGCCGACGCCCGTTCAGGCCGGCTCGATCCCCGTGGTGCTCGAAGGTCGCGACCTACTTGCCGCCGCTCAGACCGGCACCGGCAAGACGGCCGCCTTCTTGCTGCCGACTATGAACAAGCTGGAGCACATCGCTCCGCCCAAGCCCGTGCGCGAGCGCGGCAGCCGCAACCGCCGCCGCGGTGCCAAGAAGCCCGAGGGCAACGGTCGCGGCCCCGTGATGCTCGTCATCACCCCCACGCGCGAGCTCGCGCAGCAGATCGACGAGGTCGCGAGCAAGATCGCCGATGTCACCGGCCATGTTGCCGTGACCGTCGTGGGTGGCGTGAGCTACAAGCCGCAGACCGCGGCGCTTAAGTACGGCTGCGATATCCTGGTCGCCACGCCGGGTCGTCTGGTCGACCTGATCGAGCAGGGTGCCTGCCACTTGAACGAGGTCAAGGTGCTGGTGCTCGACGAGGCCGACCGCATGCTCGACATGGGCTTTTTGCCCGCCGTCCGCCGCATCGTGCGCGAGACGTCTGCCGAGCGCCAGACGCTGCTGTTCTCGGCGACCCTCGACGAGGAGGCCGTGGGCGAGATCACCGACCTGGTGAGTGATCCGGCCCGCGTGGAGATCGCACCCGCCACGTCTACCGCCGACACCGTCGACCAGTTTGTATTCCCGGTGTCCATCGAGGCCAAGAACAACCTGCTGCCCGAGTTTCTCAAGAAGGAGGGCCCGGAGCGCACCATCGTCTTTATGCGCACCAAGCACCGCGCCGACAGCTGCTGCCGCCGTCTGGAGCGCAAGGGTATCAAGGCTGCCGCGATTCACGGCAACCGCAGCCAGGCTCAGCGCGAGCGCGCGCTTTCGGCCTTCCGCGACGGTACCGTCGACGTGCTGGTGGCAACCGACGTACTCGCCCGCGGCATCGACATTAGCGACGTGCGCTACGTCGTGAACTTTGACGTGCCGGCCGAGCCGACCGACTACATCCACCGTATTGGCCGCACGGGCCGCGCCGGCGAGTTGGGCTGGGCCATCACGTTTGTGACCGAGCAGGACGTCGATGAGTTCTACGAGATCGAGAAGCTCATGGACAAGACGGCCGACATTTACGAGGCCGGCGACCTGCATGTGGGCCCGAACCCGCCGGCGGTTGATCCCGAGCGCGATCCCGCGGCCTTTAAGGTGAAGAAGAAGACCAAGCGCGGCAAGTCCAAGAGCAAGAAGAAGCTTGAGCAGGCGCGTCGCGACGGCAAGCGTAACGGCGATGACTACGGCGATGTGGCCGGTCGTTCCAACCGCGGTCGCGATGAGCGTCGCGGCGACGGCGAGCGTCCGAGCCGTCCCAAGCGTGGCGGCAAGACCCGCGTGCGCGAGGGCGTTCAGGCTCGCGTGGACGAGGCTGTGGAGAGCGTAGCCCGCGAGGTGGCTGCCGAGGAGCGCGCCGGTGCTGGTGCCGCTGAGCAGCCTGCGCGCGGTAACCGTGCCGAGCGTCGTGCCAAGCAGTTCCAGGGCGAGGCACACCGCCGCCGTCGTGAGGACGAGGATCGCGGTGGCCGTCGTCGTGTTGAGCGCGAGGACGAGGGCCGTGGTTCTCGCGGCGGCAAGCGCGGTTCGGGCGCTCGTCGTCGTTCCGGTCGCGATGACGAGCGCGGCGGACGTGACGAGCGTCGCGGCGGCGAGGCTCGCGGTGAGCGCGGTGGTCGTGGCGGCGAGTCCCGTGGCGGCAAGCGCTTTGACGAGCGCGGCCGCGGTGGTGAGCGTCGCGAGGGCGCACGTGGCAACGGCGGCCGCGGTGGCGCCGGTCGCTCGAACGAGTCGCGCGATCGTCGCGACCCGCGTGCCAGCCGCGATCGTCGCGATGACTGGCGCAACTACGACGACACCCGCGAGGAGCGCCGCGGCGGCTATCGCGGACGTGGCGGCAACCAGGCCGGCTCCCGCGGCGGTCGCTCTGGCGGTCGCGATAACCGTGGCAGCTACGGCAACAACCGTGGCGGCAAGCGCGGCGCCAGCTCCCGTCGTCCCGGCGACGGCGGCGGCAAGCGCAAGTAACATACACGTCGCACACTAACGCGAGGCGAACCAAGGGCCCCGAGCAAACAACGCTCGGGGCCCTTTTTGGTGCAAGGGGGTCAGGTTTGTTTGCACCAATCAGATCATGAGTTGCGGTGAAATGGGGACTAAAAAGCCGCTTGAAAGCCCCAAACAGTCCCTATTCCACCGCAACTTAGGTAAAGGATGCCGCCGATCTGCTGGAGGACGGAGATGACTTGGTGCAAGGGGGTCAGGTTAATCTGCACCAAGTTGGTGCAAACAAACCTGACCCCTTTGCACCAAAATGGAGGGTGTTCCCGCATGCCGTATACTCTGACTGAGTACGTGAACGGCTCGGTGTATTACCGGGCGTAGGGGAGGATGTTCGATGAGCGTGTTTGAAATGGTGTTTAGTCCGACAGGTGGAACGGAGAAGGTATCTGGTCTTGTTGCCGGGGCGCTGGATGGGAATGCCGTTACCGTTGATCTGACCGATAACGGACTGGATTTCGGCGCCGTATCGATGACGAAGGACGACGTTGCCGTGATCTCCCTGCCGTCGTATGCCGGCAGGGTTCCCGCCGTGGCTGTTGAACGGTTGAGCATGGTGCGCGGCAACGGAGCGCGCGCCGTTCTGGTCTGTGTATACGGAAACCGGGCGTTTGAGGACACGCTTGTAGAGTTAGAGGACGTTGCAAAACGCGCTGGATTTAGGGTGATTGCAGCAGTTGCTGCCATTGCGGAACATTCTGTTGCTCGACAGTTCGCCGCTGGGCGACCGGACGCGCAGGATGTGGCCCAGCTTGCCGAGCTTGCTCAGCAGATCCGGTACAAACTGCTGGATGAGGATGTATCCGAGCCCACTATTCCCGGCAATCGTCCTTATAAGCAAGCTGGAGGCCACGCCATGGTGCCAATGGCAACGGAGGACTGCGTCTCCTGCGGTGCCTGTGCCGCGGTGTGCCCTGTTCGGGCTATCGACAAGGGCAATCCCAAGCAGGTGGATAGCGAGGCGTGCATCTCCTGCATGCGCTGCATCTCCGTATGTCCGCAGGATGCTCGCAAGCTTGATCCCAGCAAACTCGCCGTCGTTACCCAGATGCTGAGCAAGGCTTGCGTCGAGCGGAAAGAATGCGAGCTCTTCATCTAGTGCAGGAGCGTCAATCAGTTTTTCTCCGTCCCTCCCGGCAGGTGGCGGCATCCCTCCTCTAAGTTGCGGTGGAATACGGACTGCTTTTGCCTTTCAAACGGCTTTTCAGTCCCTATTTCACCGCAACTCACAATTGGTGCAAGGAGTGTCCCCGGGTGTCGGCAGAAAAGGAACGTCCCTAAGTGCCGCCTGGATACCGTTTATCGGAGAAAAAATACCGTTCGCCGTTCACAATGGTTGTTCTGGCTTTGGGCTTGTCTACAATAGCTCCCGTAAAAAGAAATGCGGAAGGTTACCGAGTCCCTCGGACGTGGGCCTAACCAAAGTCTTTGAACGGGTGTGTCTCTATGGACGCATTCGTTTGATTTTGGTTGGGCTATATTTATGAAGGGACATGCCACCATGGGTTTCTTTTCTCGCCTGATGGGCGGTTCGGATGAGCAGAAGACTGCAACTTCCGAGTTCGAAATCCTCGCTCCTGTTTCCGGCGAGCTTGTTCACCTAGAAAAAACCAATGATCCCGCTTTTAGCAGCCGTGCCGTGGGCGATGGCGTTGCCGTGGTTCCCCAAGAGGGAACGGTGTGCGCTCCTGTCTCCGGTACCGTCGCGGCGCTGTTTCCGACTGAGCACGCGCTGGGCATCATGTCCGACGACAGCTCTGCTCAGGTGATGCTGCATATCGGAATCGACACTGTTAAACTTGAGGGCAAGGGCTTCCATGCGCTTGTTGCTCAGGGTGACCATGTCGACGCGGGCCAGCCCCTCGTCGAGGTCGATTTCGACGCGGTCCGCGCCGCCGGCTTCGATCCCACGGTCTTCGTTATCGTGTGCGAGCGTTCGGAGAAGTCGACTCTTCGTGAGCACGCTTCCGGCCCTGTTGCTGTTAAAGAGCCTGTCGTCTGGCTTTCCGAGTAAATTCTTGTGGTGGGTACCGTGGTTATCAAGCGAGTTTTCAACAATAACGTCGCAATGGTCACTTCGGACGATGGCTCCGAGCTCATTGTCATCGGTCGAGGCCTCTGCTTTGGCCGTCATGCCGGCGACGCTATCGATGAAGCATCGGTCGAAAAGACCTATGCGCTGCAGGAGGGCACTTCTCAGGATTCGCGTACGATTGACCGCTTGGCACATCTTTTGGAGTCCATCCCCACCGTCAACCTCGTGATTGCCGAGGACATTGTTCAGATGCTCCGTCGAGAGCTCAATGTTGATATCAACGACAAGATCCTCATTGCTCTCGCAGACCATATCGGCCTTGCTTTGGAGCGCGAGCGCAAGGGCGTCTCCTGTGAGAATCCGTTGCTGCTCGAGATCCAGCAGTTCTATCGCAAGGAGTATGCGCTTGCGGGCCGTGCGCTGCAGATTGTCAAGGAGTATATGGGCATCCAGATGAGCGAAGAAGAGCAGGGTTTTATTACGCTGCATATCGTCAACGCCACCATGCCGCAACGCTCCGACCGTCTGATTATCTCGGTTCAGCTTGTTCGCGACGTACTCGCGATTGTTTCCGATCGCTATGCTACGACCCTCGACGACACCTCGTTGCCCTATGAGCGCTTCGTCCGCCATCTGCAGTTTTTCGCACAGCGGGCGCTCGATCCCGAAGCCGGGCAGATCGATGACGACGCGCTGTTCCGAATCGATGAAACGGCGTATCCGTGCGCATTCTCGTGCGCGGACGCCATAGCCGCCCACTTGTCGTCTACCTATAACGTTGTCGTTACCGATGCCGAGAAGAGTTATCTCGCATATCACATTGTTAACCTGCTTGGAGAACCTGGTCTCTAGGCATAACGTGCCCATACATCGATTGATATAAGGCAAGGCTCACGGTCTTGTCCAGGGCACATCTGTCTTAATTTGCGGAAAAGGAAGGGGAGTACCGCTATGACCGCAAAAAAGAAGTTCAATTTCAAAGCGCCGTTGGAGGTGTTCGCGAAGTCAATCGTCCAGCCGATGATGTATCTCTCGGTTGCCGGCATTCTGCTCATCGTGGGCATCATTCTAACCAACAAGACCATCTGCGCCATGATTCCCGTGCTGGGCTCCGGTCCGTTCCAGCTTGTGGGCGCCGTTGTCTATCAGTCGCTGATGTTTATCATCAACAACCTCTCGATTCTGTTCTGCGTGGGCATCGCCGGCGCCATGGCAAAGAAGAACAAGGGCCATGCTTCGCTGATCGCCCTGATGTCGTTCTTCCTGTTCCTTCAGGCCAATAACATCGTGCTCAACGCCACCGGCTCTCTTGCCGAAGCGAGCGGCATGCTCGGCCTTACCGGAACCGGACAGAGCACCGTTATGGGCATTCAGGTGCTCGATACCGGCGTGTTTGGCGGCATTATCCTGGGCTGCATTACCGGCGCCGTGTTCAACAAGTACTCGAACAAGCAGTTCCCCATCGCTCTTTCGATGTTCTCGGGCGTTCGCTTCCCGTTTTTGATCATGATCATCATCTCTTGGATCATGGGCGCAGGCTTCTGCATCGTCTGGCCTCCTGTCCAGGGCGCCATCTCCTCCGTTGCCGGCATCATTAAGGAGTCGGGCAACATCGGTCTGTTCATCTACGGCATGCTCAACAAGCTGCTCGTTCCCACCGGTCTGCACCACCTCATCTACACCCCGTTCCAGTTCTCCGATGTGGGCGGCACCCTTACGCTGGGCGATCAGGTTATCGCCGGTGCCTATCCCATCCGTGTCGCCGAGATGGCAATGACGGGCCAGCCCTTCTCCGATAGCACGTATTTCAACAGCTACACCTTCAACAACCTGTGGCCCTACATCGGTATCGGTCTCGCCTTTATCTTCACCGCTTACAAGGGGAACAAGGATAAGACCAAGGCCGTTATCATCCCGCTGATCATCACCGCCGTGCTCTCCTGTGTCACCGAGCCCATGGACTTCCTCTTTGTCTTTGCCGCTCCCGTGCTCTTTGTCGTTCACTCGATTCTTTCCGGTATCTTCCTGGTCCTGCTCAAGGTCCTCTCCGTGCCCGCTTCGACTGCAGGCGGCATCATCAACATCGTGGTTTCCAACCTGGTCCTCGGTGTCGATAAGACCAACTGGCCGGTTATGCTGGTGCTTGGAGTCGTCAACGCCGCTCTGTACTTCTTCCTCTTCACCTTCCTTATTAAGAAGCTCAACCTCCACACGCCTGGTCGCGAGGAGGAGTCCGAGCTCGCCGAGTCCGTTGCCGAGGGCGAGGCCGCCGCGTCTGTCGCGGTGAAGCAGGGCGCTGTTGCCGCAGCTCCCGCAGAGGGCGTCGATGCGGGCATTGCCGACCTGGTCGCAGGTCTTGGCGGCAAGGACAACATCGAGGAGCTCGAGAACTGCTTTACGCGTCTTCGCGTGAACGTTAAGAACCCGGACCTCATCGATGAGAACCTCATCAACCACGTGCCCAACAGCGGCATCAACCGCAACGGCAACAATATCCAGATCATCTTTGGCATGAAGGTCGCCGAGATGCGCGACAAGGTCGAAAACGCAATTGAGAAGGAGCAGTAAACAATGATCATCACTCTGTGCGGTGGCGGATCCACCTTTACCCCCGGCATCGTCAAGTCCATCGCCCTGCGCAAGGACGAGCTCGACGTTGACGAGATTCGCCTGTACGACATCAACGAGGAGCGTCAGCGCAAGATCGGCGTGCTCGTGGACTGGATTTTGCACGAGGACCTTGGCCTGGACATCAAGCTTACGGTGACCACCGACAAGGAGACGGCTTTTACCGACGCGAGTTTCGTGTTTGCCCAGATGCGCGTGGGCGGCTATGCCATGCGCGAGCAGGACGAGAAGATTCCGCTGCGTCACGGCTGCGTGGGTCAGGAGACCTGCGGCTGCGGCGGCCTTGCCTACGGCATGCGCACCATCTTCCCCATGGTCGAGCTGATTGATGACGTTGAGAAGTACGCCAAGAAGGACTACTGGATTCTCAACTACTCCAACCCTGCCGCCATCGTGTCCGAGGGCTGCCGCGTGCTGCGTCCCAACGCTCGCATCATCAACATCTGCGACATGCCGATCGCGATCATCGACGTGGTTTGCGCCGCGCTCGATATCGACAAGAAGGACGTCGAGTACGATTACTTTGGCCTCAACCACTTTGGTTGGTTCACCTCGATTCGCCACAAGGGCGAGGAGGTGCTCCCGCAGCTGCGCGAGTACATCAAGGAGCACGAGATTCTGCTGCCTGATTCGTACCTCAAGGGCATGGGCTCGCTGATGTCCAAGAAGCCCGAGGAGACCACCGACGAGCATCCCGAGCAGAACCGCCACACCAAGGGCAGCTGGTACTACGTCTGGAAGGGCGAGTACGAGATCATGGAGTGCTTCCCGGAGTACTTGCCCAACACGTATCTGAACTACTATCTGCAGCAGAAGGAGTTCGTCGAGCATTCCAACCCCGAGCGCACCCGTGCAAACGAGGTCGAGGAGACGCGCGAGAAGAACCTCTTTGAGGGCATCGACCATTACGAGAAGACCGGCGAGATCGACGAGAGCACGTTCTATGCGGGCAGCCACGGCGACTGGATTGCCGATCTGGCCATCGCTCTGAAGAACGATACCAAGCAGCGCTTCCTGGTCATTTGCGAGAACAAGGGCGCTATCCCCAACATGCCCTACGACGCTATGGTCGAGCTGCCTGCCTACATTGGCAAGAACGGCCCCGAGGTCATCAGCCGCGACAACATTCCGCTGTTCCAGCAGGGCCTCATGATGCAGCAGCTCAACTCCGAGAAGCTCGTGGTCGAGGCCACGATCGAGGGTTCTTACGAGAAGGCGCTCAAGGCCTTTACACTGAACAAGACCGTGCCGTCGATGAAGGTCGCCAAGGAGGTTCTCGACGACATGATCGAGGCTAACAAGGACTTCTGGCCCGAGCTTAAGTAAAAGCAACAGGGTCGCTGGCCGCATACCTAGGGCAATGCCCCGTCCACGTGATTGCGTGGGCGGGGCATTGTCGTTTGGTAACGCGTTTTATCAAATATGGCATTTATCTGCGGTAATGTTCTATTTCACCGCTGAGGGCGACATTTCATACCGCCTGCCGAACCGTGTGGTGACCTAACAACTTTTTAGGTCAGTGTTGTGCGTGTAGCAACTTCGCCCGGCCTCGCCTCCGGGCTGCCACATGAGAGGGGATCTTATGGCTCGACTGCATGTAATGGAACGCAGCCACGCTCAGGCCGTCATGGACGACCTGCACGATGCGCTTGGACGTCGTCTGGCGGTGAGTTCGCTCGCCCCGTGTCCCGTTGAGTTTACGGCGGCGCTCGTCAACCTGTGCTCGACGCAGAGCTGCGGCAAGTGTACGCCCTGCCGCGTGGGCCTGAGCGCGCTGAGCGACCTGCTCGCCGATGTGCTCGAGGGCCGCGCCGACGAGTCCACGCTCAATCTGATCGAGCGCACCGCCCGCACCATCTACCTTTCGAGTGACTGCGCTATCGGCTACGAGGCCGGCGCCATGGCGCTCACGGCCATTCGTGGCTTCCGTGATGACTTTGAGCACCACATCCGCGAGCACTCCTGCGGCTTCGATCGCGAGGCACGCGTCCCGTGCGTCTCGGGCTGCCCGGCGCACGTCGACATTCCCGGGTACATTTCGCTCGTCGAGGCCGGCCGTTATGCCGATGCCGTCAAGGTCATCCGCAAGAACAACCCGCTGCCGCTTGTCTGCGGCCTGGTGTGCGAGCATCCCTGCGAGATGCACTGCCGTCGCGGCATGGTGGACGACCCCATGAACATTCTTGCCCTCAAGCGGTTTGCCGTTGAGCACAGCGACCTCAACGACCACAAGCCTTGGATCGCCGAGGCCACCGGCAAGCGCGTTGCCGTGATCGGCGGCGGCCCGGCTGGTCTTTCCTGCGCCTACTACTTGGCAATTATGGGCCACAAGGTGACCATTTTTGAGCAGCGTCATCACTTGGGCGGTATGCTGCGCTACGGCATCCCCAGTTATCGTCTGCCGCGCGAGCGCCTGCAGGCCGAGGTTGACTGGATCTTGAGTGCCGGTATCGACGTGGAGCTTGACCACTCCGTCAACGGCGACGAGCTCACCCGTCTGCGCGACGAGTTTGATGCCGTCTACCTGGCCATCGGTGCCCACAGCGACAAGAAGCTCGGTCTTCCGTGCGAGGACGCCCCCGGCGTGGAGTCGGCCGTCAAGATGCTGCGCGCCATCGGCGACGACGAGCTGCCCGACCTGAGCGGCCAGCGCGTGTGCGTCATCGGCGGCGGCAACGTGGCCATGGACGTGGCGCGCTCTGCCGTGCGCTGCGGTGCCGACAAGGTGAGCATCGTCTACCGCCGTCGCATCTGCGATATGACGGCCCAGGACGCCGAGATCGCCGGCGCCCAGGCCGAGGGCTGCGAGGTACTGGAGCTCACCGCGCCGCTCGCCATCGAGACCGGCGAGGACGGTCGCGTGTGCGGCCTGCGCGTGCAGCCGCAGATTATCGGCGAGCCCCGTCGCGGTCGTCCGGCCCCGCGTGCCGCCGCCACGCCCGAGCGCGTCATTCCGTGCGAGCGTGTGTTTGTGGCCATTGGCCAGGACATCGATTCCAAGCCGTTTGAGGACATGGGCATCGCCTGCAAGTGGGGCTGCGTGGTCACCGATTCGGACGGCGCCGTGCCCAACTTCGAAGGTCTCTTTAGCGGTGGCGACTGCCAGACCGGTCCCGCCACCGTTATCCGCGCCATCAACGCCGGCCGCGTGGCTTCGGCAAATATCGACCGCTACCTGGGCTTCGACCACAAGATCAAGCTCGATGTGGAACTGCCGACCGTGCAGTTTAAGGGAAAGCACGAGTGCGGCCGCTGCGAACTGGGCGAGCGCGAGGCCGGCGAGCGCATTCACGATTGGAATCTGGTCGAGCAGGGTCTTACCGAGGAGGAGGCACGCCAGGAGGCGAGCCGCTGCCTGCGTTGCGACCACTTTGGCTTTGGCGCATTCCGCGGAGGGAGGAACCTGGAATGGTAGAGCTCAACAATCCCACTGTCAGCGACAACACCGAAAGCGGAGCACTCAACATGGTCAAGCTCACGATCGATAATTGCGAAGTCGTGGTACCCGAGCACACCTCGATCCTGGACGCGGCCAAGTCCGCCGGCATCCAGATTCCCACCCTGTGCTACCTGCGCGATCTAAACGAGATCGGCGGCTGCCGCGTGTGCGTGGTCGAGGTTGAGGGCTGCGACCAGCTGGTTGCCGCCTGCAACAACTACGTGCTCGACGGCATGGTGGTCCACACCAACAGTCCCAAGGCCCGCGAGGCGCGCCGCACCAACGTGCAGCTGCTGCTGTCCCAGCACGATTCGCGCTGCACGAGCTGCGTGCGCAGCGGCAACTGCAACCTGCAGAACATCGCCAACGACCTGGGCATCTTCTACCTGCCGTACGAGCAGCACCTGGCGCGCGAGGGCTGGGACTTCGATTTCCCCATCATTCGCGACAACGACAAGTGCATCAAGTGCATGCGCTGCATCAAGGTGTGCGAGAGCGTGCAGGGGCTCGGCATTTGGGATCTGACCAACCGCGCCACGCATACCGCCGTGGGCACCCGCGGGCGCGCGCCGATCGGCAAGACCGATTGCGTCGCGTGCGGCCAGTGCATCACGCATTGCCCGACGGGTGCGCTGCGCGAGCGCGACGATACCGAGACCGTGTTCGATGCCATCGCCGATCCCGACAAGATCGTGCTGGTGCAGATCGCGCCGGCCGTGCGTAGTGCCTGGGGCGAGGAGCTCGGCATTCCGCGCGAGGAAGCCACCGTCGAGCGCCTGGCCTGCGCGCTGCGCCGTGTGGGCTTTGAGTATGTGTTCGACACCGATTTTTCGGCCGACCTCACCATCATGGAGGAGGGCTCCGAGCTGCTCGAGCGCCTGGGCGAGGCTGCCAAGGGCGAGGGTGACAGTCGTGGCTGGCCCATGTTCACGAGCTGCTGCCCGGGCTGGGTGCGCTTTGTGAAGGCACGTTACCCCGAGTTTGTCGACAGCCTGTCCACGTCCAAGTCGCCGCAGCAGATGTTCGGCGCCATCGCCAAGACCTATTACGCCAAGGTGCTGGGCGTGGAGCCCGAGCGTCTGTTTGTGGTGTCCGTGATGCCGTGCACGGCCAAGAAGGCCGAGCGCGCGCTGCCGAGCATGGTGGGCGAGGACGGCGCGCCCGACGTTGACGTTGCGCTGACGGTGCGTGAGATGGTGCGTATGATCCGCGCAAACCACGTGAGCGTGGACACGCTCGTCGAGGAGCCGCTCGACACGCCGCTGGGCTTTGGCACGGGCGCGGGCGTGATCTTTGGCGCCACGGGCGGCGTGATGGAAGCCGCGGTGCGCTCGGCATATTACCTGGTGACGGGCAAGAATCCCGATGCCGACTTCTTTACCGACGTGCGAGGGCTCGACGGCTGGAAGGAAGCCGTGGCCGATATCGACGGCACCAAGGTGCGCGTCGCCGTGGCGCACGGACTGGGCAACGCTGCCCGTCTGCTCGATGCGATTCGCGATGGCCGCGTGAGCTATGACTTCGTCGAGGTCATGGCGTGCCCCGGCGGCTGCGTCGGTGGCGGCGGCCAGCCCATCCACGACGGCTGCGAGCTGGCGGCCGAGCGCGGTCAGGTGCTGTGGGGCCTGGATGCCGCTGCGGACATTCGCTTCTCGCACGAGAATCCCGATGTCCAGGCGTGCTACCGCGAGTTCTTGGGCGAGCCGCTCTCGCCGCTGGCCGAGGAGCTGCTGCATACCGACCATCACGCCTGGTCGATGCCTAACGAGGGGACGTGCTAGCGATGCGCGCGTTTGATTTTGAGATGTCGCGCCGGGGGTTTGCCTCGGCGCTCGTCGCGGGCGCTCTGTCGCTTGCGCTCGCGGGCTGTGGCGGCGGGGCTGCCGGTGCCGGGTCCGCCGCGGGCTCAGCTGCCGGGTCTGCTGCGGGCAGTGCTGCTGCCGAGCCGGTCGAGGTGCACGTCGCCTCGCTCAAGGGGCCGACCTCGATCGGGTTGGTGCAGTTTGTGGATCAGGTCGCAAGCGGCGAGACGGACAATGAGTTCGACTTTGCGATCAGCACCGCCGCCGACGAGATCGTGCCCAAGGTCATTCAAGGCGATGTCGATATCGCGCTGGTCCCGGCCAACGTGGCAAGCGTGCTCTACAACAAGACCGAGGGCGCGGTGCAGGTCATCGACATCAACACGCTGGGCGTGCTGAACGTGGTGACGGGCGATGCGGGCGTGACCTCGTTTGGCGACCTGGCGGGCCGCACCGTCTACATGACGGGCAAGGGCACCACGCCTGAGTATGTGATGAACTACCTGCTGGAGCGCGCGGGTCTGACCGGCCAGGTGACGCTCGAGTTTAAGAGCGAGCCCACCGAGGTGCTGTCGGCGCTGCTGGCCGATCCGTCTGCCGTGGGCGTGCTGCCCGAGCCGTTTAAGACGGCGGCCATCGCTAAGAGCGAGGGCAAGTTGTCGGCGCCGGTGAGCCTGACCGACGTGTGGGACGAGCTGGCGGGCGACACAGGTTCGCGTTTGTTGACGGGCGTGACCGTGGTGCGCCGTGCGTTTGCCGAGGAGCATCCCGAGGCCGTGGCGGAGTTCTTGCGCTGCCACGAGGCGAGCGTTAAGGCCGTCAACGCAGTACCGGCGGACTGGGCGCAGGCCGTGGCCGATGCCGGTATCGTGGACAACGCCAAGATCGCCGAGAAGGCGATCCCCGGGTGCATGCTCGTGTGCCAGACGGGCAAGGATATGAAGACGGCGCTTGGCGGGTACCTGCAGGTGCTGGCCGACGCGGACGCGAGTGCCGTGGGTGGTAAACTTCCGGCTGACGATTTCTACTACATGGAGTAGCCCGTGTGTGCGTTTGCTCGACAAATGACAGAGCGTATGAAGGCGGTGGCGGCAGCAGGTGCCGTCGCCGCCTTTTGGCTTGCCGCGTGGATGCTGGTGGCGGCGCTGGTGGCGCAGCCGTTGATCTTGCCGGGGCCGGGCGCCGTTGTGGTGGCGTTGCTGCGCCTGGTGTGCGATGGCGGCACCTGGGCGATTTTGGCGGGCTCGGGCGCGCGGATTCTGGGCGGGTTGGCGCTTGCCGCGGTATGCGGTGGCGCGCTCGCCGGGGTTTCGTCGCGCTCGCGGGCTTTTGCGCGCTTGGTGGCGCCGGCGCTGTCGTTTGTGAAGGCGACGCCGGTTGCCTGCGTGGTGGTCCTGCTGCTCATTTGGCTGGGGTCGGCGCGCGTGAGCATCGCTGCGGTGTTTTTGATGGCGCTGCCGGGCGTGTATTTTTCGCTGGCCGAGGGGCTGGCACAGGTCGATAGGCCGCTGGAGCAGATGCTCCGCATGCATGGCGTGCGAGGCTGGCGCCTGTTTTGCGCCCATACCTGGCGCGAGGTGCTGCCGTTTGTGCTTTCGTGCGCCCGGGCCGTGATTGGCATGGGCTGGAAGGCTGGCGTGGCGGCCGAGCTTATCGGCATGGCGGTGGGTACCGTGGGCGAGCGCATCTATCAGGCAAAACTTTTGATTGAGACGGCTGACCTGCTGGCGTGGACCGTGCTGGTCGTTGCCGCTTCGTGGGCGTGTGAGCGCGCGCTGGTGTGGCTGCTGCAGGTTTCGGGGCCCGTGGCGTGGCGGGCGGCCGTGCGGACGCATGGGCATGGTGCTCGCCGACGTGCGGGTGCTACTGGCGGTGGCGTTGCGGCGGACCTTGCGCTTGCCGTGGGCGATCGCGCGCCGTGGGCGCCGGCGCTGGACGGTCTGGTGCTCAACGTACCCGCGGGCGGGCGCATCTGTGTGATGGGCGCCTCGGGTGTGGGTAAGTCGACGCTCCTTGCCCTTGCGGCAGGGGAGTGCGCGCCGTGTTCGATGGTGTTTCAGGATGCGCGCTTGGTCGAGGATGCCTCGGCGTTGGATAACGTGCTGGTGTGCGCCGATGCGCGCGTGGACGTTTCGAGCGCCGCGGCGTTGCTGCGCCTGCTGGTGCCCGGTGTCGATGTGCATGCTTGCGTGGCCGAGCTTTCGGGTGGGCAGCGCCGCCGTGTTGAGATCGCCCGAGCCCTGCTGTCCCCCGGCGGCGCGGTCATTCTGGACGAGCCCTTTACCGGCCTGGACGCCGCTGCGCGCGATGTAGCTGCCGAGGTCGTACTCGACCTGCTTGACGGTCGTGCGCTCCTACTCGCCACGCACGATGCTACCGACGCTCAAGCCCTTAATGTCTCGGATGTCATCACGCTGTAGAGGCTCGTTCAAGTCCAAATTCAACAACAAAATGATTTGTTTTCATCTGCTTCCATGTGGGTGGATGTGCTATTCTATCTGCGGGGTAATACTTAGGAATACCAAGTAATACCAACGCCGCATAAACAAACTCCGGATGCGGGCCAATCGGGTTGCCTTCACAGCCCGTTGCCCAGCCGCATGGCCCGCATCTATCCGCACCACCGTCGTTTCAAAAAGGAAGCGCCATGGCAGAACACATGACCCCTGTAGTCGCGAAGGTCTTGCCCGAGGAAAAGGCGGCCTTCGCGGCGGCAACCCAGCTCGTGGGCACCACGCCGTCCAATGCCATCCGCATGTTCATCGCCGCGTTCAATCGCTGCGGCACCTTCCCGTTCGACATCTCGCCCAGCGGGGCCTTTGGCAAAGACTGTCCCCAACAACTAGTCGTTAAAGAACGTCCCCAATGACTAGCCGTTGGGGACGTTCTTAAATGACTACCTGCCGGGAGGAGGGTGGCATGCTCAATGCGATGGTTTGGGCACTTGCCTGTTTTGGTGTCGTCGCTGCCGATATTGCCCTGAGCGTGGTTTTGTTCTCGGTGCTGGACATCGTGTCGGCACTGACGGGTTTTCCGATCGGCAACCTCGATATTCAATGGTTTCAAGCTGCCGCCCAGACGGCGTCGTTTTTGATGGCGCTGCTGTGGTGGCGTTATTTATGGCCGCGCTCGTTTATGGCTCGCTGGCAAAGCGAGCGCCCGCTCGGTGGGGGAACGCGCGGCGCGTGGAGGCGCATTGCCTGCGTTATCGTGATCGGTCTGGCCTTGCAGGTGGTCGTTGGCTACGTGACCGACGCCGTGTTGTCGCTGCTGCCCGAGGCCGCGGCCGATTACAGCGAGCTCGTCGAGGAAACGGGCATGGGCGATACCAGCTATCTAGCCGTGCTGACCACGGTGCTCGGCGCCCCATTTTGCGAAGAGCTGCTAGTGCGCGGCATCATTTTTGAGTTTTCGCTCCGAGCGTTTAACCCGCAGTGCCGTCCGCTCTGGAAGCGTCGGCGCCGCGTGCAAGCGCAGGACGGAGCCATGGTGCCCTGGGCGGCCCCGAGCACCTGGGGTATCGCCGCGGCAATCGTGCTGCAGGCGGCGGTCTTTGGTTTTATGCACATGAACTGGGTGCAGGGCTGCTACGCGGGCGCCGCCGGTCTCATCTTTTGCTGGGTGCTCGTGACGACCGGAAAGCTCCGCTACACCATCCTGCTGCACTTTGCCTTTAACGCCGGGTCGTATCTCATGGCGTTGCTCTGGTTTGTGAATACGCCGCTCGACGTGGTCATCACGGTCGCCATCGCCGGCGTCATCCTCGTGGAGGCTATGCGCTCGCTGCGCCACGCGTGTGGGACGGACGCAGCGATCGCACCGCTGCCCTAGTTGCGGCGCCCGCCTCCGTTGGCTCCCTGACGACCCTGGGCCGCACGGTTACGCCCCGCAGTGTTCTGCGCGCGCGACATACCGCCATGGCCCTTGCTACCCTTGGGCCCCTTGCCGGCGGCACCACCGTGCGGCTTGCCGCCCTTCTTGCCGGTGCCGTGTCCGCCGCTGGCAGACGTCTCGCCCGGGCGCGGCGGCACGGGGCGAATCAGGCAATGCTTGGTGTAGCCGATCAGGTCGCGACGGCCGGCCTTCTCCAGCGCCTCGCGCACAAGCTTGTAGTTCTCGGGCTTGCGATACTGAATCAGCGCGCGCTGCATGGCCTTCTCGTGCGGGTCGCGCGCCACGTAGATCGGCTGCATGGTACGCGGATCCACGCCGGTGTAATACATGCAGGTCGACATGGTGGACGGGGTGGGGTAGAAGTCCTGCACCTGCTCGGGCATGTAGCCCATGTCGCGCACGGCCTCGGCGAGGTCCACGGCTTCCTTCATCGTCGAGCCGGGATGGCTCGAGATCAGATACGGCACCACGTACTGTTTGAGTCCGTACTCGCGGTTCAGGCGCTCAAATTTTCGGCAGAATGCGTCGTAGACGGCACGGCTCGGCTTGCCCATGACGGAGAGCACCGCATCGCTTACGTGCTCGGGCGCCACGCGCAGCTGGCCCGAGACATGGTGTTCCAGCAGCTCGCGCAAAAACTCGTCCGAGGTATCGGCCATGGTGTAATCGAAGCGGATACCGCTGCGCACAAAGACCTTCTTGACGCCCGGCAGCTGGCGCAGGTCGCGCAGCAACTGCGTGTAGCCGCTCTCGTCGACCACCATGTTCTTGCACACGCTCGGCCACAGGCAGCGCTTGTTCTTGCAGACGCCGTGCTTGAGCTGCTTGTCGCAGGCCGGGCGGCTAAAGTTTGCTGTCGGTCCGCCCACGTCGTTGATGTAACCCTTAAACTCCGGGTCGTGCGTGAGCTGCTCGGCCTCGCGCATGATCGAGTCGTGGCTGCGCATCTGCAACACGCGGCCCTGGTGGAAGGTGAGCGCGCAAAACGAGCACTCGCCAAAGCACCCGCGGTTGGAGCTGATGGAAAACTTGATCTCGGAAAAGGCTGGCACGCCGCCCGCGGCGTCGTAGTCGGGATGCCAGTCGCGCGCGTAGGGGAGTTCGGCGACCTCGTCCATCTCGTCGGTGGTGAGCGTTGCCGATGGCGGGTTCTGCACTACGTAGACGTTGTTGGGGTAGGGCTCCACCAAGCGATGGCCGGTAATGGGGTCCATGTTTTGCTGCTGCACGTTAAAGCTGCGTGCGTAGTTGAGCTTGTCGGCCGCAAGGTCGTCCCAGCTGGGCAGCAGGTCATAGTCGTAGACCTCGTCGAGCGAGCTGGTGCGGTAGACGGTGCCGTTGATGTAGGTGATCTGGTCGATGGGCAGACCGGCGTCGAGCGCGTCGGCGATCTCGACGATCGCGTGCTCGCCCATGCCGTAGATGAGGATATCCGCACCCGAATCGAGCAGCACCGATCGCTTGAGTTTGTCCTGCCAGTAGTCGTAGTGGGCCAGGCGGCGCAGGCTCGCCTCGATGCCGCCGATGATGATGGGCGCGTCTTTGAACGTCTGGCGGATGAGATTGCCATAGACCGTGACGGCTCGGTTGGGCCGGTGGCCTTCCTCGCCGCCAGGAGTATAGGCGTCGGTATGGCGGCGGTGCTTGGTCACCGAATAGTGGTTGACCATGGAGTCCATGTTGCCGGCACTGACGAGAAAGCCCAGGCGCGGCTCGCCGAGCACGGTGATGCTGGCGGGGTCGGTCCAGTCGGGCTGGCAGATGATGCCCACCTTGTAGCCGTGCGCATCGAGCACGCGGCTGATGATAGCCATGCCAAAGCTGGGATGATCCACGTAGGCGTCGCCGCAGATGTAGACGAAGTCGCACTGGTCCCAGCCGCGCGCGTCCATGTCGGCGCGGCTGACGGGGAGGAATTTGTCGCGGCCCGGGCGCCAGGGGCGGGCGGGTGCGGCCTTGGAATGCATGGCGTGGGCGTCGCGCGCGGCCTTGGTTTTGCCGTCCTGCTTTTGTTGCTGGCCTTGCTTGCCCTGTTGGCCGCGCTGGTTGTTCTGAGCGTGCTGAGGCTTTTTTGCCACGATCCCTCCCGGTGTCTGTGTGCTGCACGTAATTGTAACCAGTCTTTTTGGGACGGGGCTAAAAAGACTGGTGGAGTACATGAGGCGGGGATTGCGCGGCGGGTAGTGTGGCGGATTGCGTCGACCTGTGACGGGCCCGCGGCGCTTTGAGCGCGTTTGTTTCCAGACTGTGTATCCCTGCGCTGAAACGTTCGTCTCGCGCGCATGCCATATTGTCAATGGGTTACAGTATGAACGGCGGCTATGTTTCCGCCAACGCACGAGAGGGTCGTCAACAAGGAGGACGCACGACGATGCAGCGTGCCAAGCAGATATCGGAGTCCATCGAGCTGGGCATCATCTTGGCGCTCGCCGGTGGCTTTATGGATGTGTATTCGTACGTGGGCCGCGATCATGTTTTTGCCAACGCGCAGACGGGCAACATCCTGCTCGTGGGCGTGAGCATCTCGGAGGGTAACTGGGCGCTCGCGGGTCGCTACTTCTTCCCCGTGGTGTCGTTTGCCGTGGGTATCATGCTTGCCGACCTGGTGCACGAGCGGTTTGGCAGCGTGATTCACTGGCGCCAGGTGACGGTATTCTTCGAGGCGGTCATCTTGCTGGGCGTGAGCTTTATCCCCGGTGGCGGTTACAATCTGCTCGCCAACTGCCTCACCTCGTTTGCCTGCGGCATGCAGGTTGAGAGCTTCCGCAAGATTCACGGACACGGCATTGCCACGACCATGTGCATCGGCAACCTGCGCAACGCACTGCAAAACGTGGACGATTACATCATTACCCACAAGCGCGGCTTTTTGGAAAACGGCCTGCTGTACTTTGGCGTGATCTTTACCTTTGTGTTTGGCGCCGTGCTGGGCAACTGGTGCATCGAGCGCATGGGGCTGCACGCCATTGCGGTAGCGAGCGTGCTGCTGTTTGTCGCGTTTGCCATCATGTTTATCGACCGCGAGCGCGATTTGCGCTTCCGTTGGAAGTGCGCGGCAGAGGCCTGGAAGGAAGGCTGCCAAAAGTAGCGGCAGGATGTGCCAAAGGGACTGTCCCTTTGGCACACAGGAGCCGGAAAAACTTCTAGCTCCTGAATAATGTTGCGGACTGCGATTTGCGATTTATTCGAGATGCTCTTCAATCCGAGCTCTGAGAAGGGCGATGGCTGTCGGTATTCCGATTGCGGCGGCTAATTTGTTTTTATCCAAAACCTGTATGTTAAATTTCGATTGTTTATCACATTGAAGAACGATAACTGAAGATAGCCTCACTTCCTGTTGGCTGAATATATCGTAATCTTCGAATAGGAAGTTGCCTTTTATTGTGTAGTTCGGTATGTTCGTCACGCACTTCATCTCAAGTCTGTTTAGGCCATAGTCGAACACCGCAACTTCCCTGTGCTTGATTATGAGTGCAACCCTGGGCATGTTGCTAAATCCGCCGTCGACAACCGTAAAGAGTTCTTCATTTGTGTCGTCGTAAACGGTGTATTTAAGACTCAATAACTGCCCCAGTGGCCCCGTGAACCCATGCTTTTTGATGTTAAGGTTGTCTCCCGCTGGGTTGATGAGAGCTAGGGTATGCGGATAAGGATTACCTTCAATTGAGATTTGATATTCGTTTGTAGAGGTCTCGCTCGGTTTAGGACCAGTAGCCATCACGCGTCATCGCCTCGATCGAATTGGCACCGACTTCTGCTTCGTGCGGAGAATTATGCAGCACGTCGCAATGCATACAGTTGCAATAGCCGCATGGGCAATTTCTAACAAAATGAATGATGCTATTTGCTGCATGCGTATTGAATGGTCGAATGCTTCTCATGATTTGCCTCCCATTGTTTTATTGTTTCTGACCGTTCTATTACCTTCTTCACCACCCAGGTCATTTGATGGATAAACGATGGTCTGCAATGGCGAATCGCGGCAGTAGCTACGTGACTGCAGCAACTGGAATTCATGGTCTGATTTATAGGAGGCAGGGCAAACTTTGTCTGCTTGGACTTCTGAGATGTAATTGAAGAGATCTTTGTTTACTGCAAGCATCTCGTTTCGATTGGTGCCATAGATGTAGTGGCACAAGAAGGCCTTTGTGGGTAAGAGGGCCTTTGTGGGTAGAACTATCATCTCTACCGCCTCTTTCATTTCACTAATGTCATTTAGCGAACTAAGATGTTGGCTAGATGGTAGCCCTTGTATAAACATATTGTCAAACATATATTGCTAAAATAGAAACAATTTATAGACTGAGCGGGTCGTATTCTTTGGGCGATTGCCCTATCAACTAGTCGCTGCACTGCTGCCGGGAGGAAAGGACGAGGGCTCCGTTATTATGTTGAAACGCTTTAACAATTTTGACGTTCTCACGTGTTTTTTGTTTCAAAAGCGTTAGGATGGGACTCATAGCGTGGGGCGTAATGGGTGCCCCGCACACGATGGGAGGCTATCAATGGCTAATCGTTTCGTTCTCAATACCATCTCTTATCATGGTTCCGGCGCCATCAAGGAGATCCCCGGCGAGCTCCAGCGTCGCGGCTACAAGAAGATCTTCGTCTGCTCCGACCCCGATCTGGTCAAGTTTGGCGTTACCGCTAAGGTGACCGACGAGCTCGACGCCGCCGGCATCGCTTGGAGCCTCTACTCCGAGATCAAGCCCAACCCCACCATCCAGAACGTCAAGGACGGCGTCGAGGCCTTCAAGGCCGCCGAGGCTGACGCTATCGTGACCATCGGTGGCGGCTCCTCCATGGACACCGCTAAGGCCATCGGCATCATCATCAACAACCCCGAGTTTGCCGATGTCCGCAGCCTCGAGGGCGTTGCTCCCACCAAGAACCACGCCGTGTTCACCATCGCCGTGCCGACGACCGCCGGTACCGCCGCCGAGGTGACCATCAACTACGTCATCACCGACCCCGAGAAGGTCCGCAAGTTCGTGTGCGTCGACACCAACGACGCCCCCGAGGTCGCCGTCGTCGATCCCGACATGATGGCCTCCATGCCCGCCGGCCTTACCGCTTCCACTGGCATGGACGCTCTGACCCACGCCATCGAGGGCTACACCACCAAGGGCGCCTGGGAGCTCTCCGACATGTTCCACTTTGAGGCCATTAAGCTGATCAGCGAGAACCTGCGCGACTCTGTCGCCGAGGCCAAGTCCGGTCAGCCCGGCTCCGGCCGCGAGGGCATGGCTCTTGGTCAGTATGTCGCCGGCATGGGCTTCTCCAACGTTGGCCTGGGCATCGACCACGCCATGGCTCACACCCTGTCTGCTCACTACGACACCCCGCACGGCGTCGCTTGCGCCATGCTGCTGCCGATCGCTATGGAGTTCAACAAGCCGGTTTGCGCCGAGCGCCTGGCCAAGGTCGCCGTTGCCATGGGCGTTGACACCACGGGCATGAGCACCGACGAGGCTGCCGACGCCGCCATCGCCGCCGTCAAGCAGCTCTCTGCCGACGTGAACATCCCGCACGTCTGCGAGGCCATGAAGGCCGACGAGATCGAGGTCCTGGCCAAGGACGCTATGGCTGACGCCTGCTTCCCGGGTAACCCGCGCGAGGCGACGCTCGACGACGTTATCGAGCTCTTCAAGAAGATCTGCCCGGCTGCCTAATCGCGCCTTCCGTTTGCTCCGGCTGCCGATGAGCAAATAACAGATTAGCTTTTGTTGCGGCAGCTATGCCGTAGAGCCCCGTCCTCTCAATGAGCGACGGGGCTTTTTTATGCCGGTTACGAATCGAGAGCCGCCGGTTGCGAAACGCGTCTTGCGGTTTGAATGGCTGCCATTCACGACCGGTCATTTGCCCCTGACCTGCGCATAAACTCCCTTACCGATTAATTTGGGGGGATTGGTGCATATGAAGAACAGGTTTGCGCGGCATCGCTGGCGGCTTTTGGCTTGTGTCGCGGCGGTGACCGTAGCGAGCGCCGTCGCGTGTATGACCGCGGCTTGGGGCGCCGAGGCCGACTCGGCTCGACTCGGCGGTGCGATCCAAGAGTCGCTCAACGGAGATTTCGCCTATATCTCCGAGGCCGGATTGGTTGCCGACGAGGGCACGGATTCGAAATTTGCCATGACCACGGGCACTGCGCCCTGGGACGATCCGACGGAGGCCGGAACGCCGGGCAACGATGTCACCGAGCTCGACAATACGGTGCGCACGTTTGATATGGTGAGCTACACCACGTTCTTTAGGAGCAAGGTGTACGATGATTCACCCGCGAGTGCCTATAGGACGGGCGTCCTCCATTTTGAATATGTGATCCAGGGAACCTCCCAACAGATTCGGTTCGAAGAGGATTCTATGGGATGGCTGCACGCAAAGCGCGAGGTGTCCTATGAGATTTCCCAGCTCGAGATTGATGGCAAGCCTTGTCAGGTTCTGCGCGGGAGCTATCTGTGGGAGCCGAGCGAGGAGAACCCTTCCGCTATCGGGGAAAGCTACCAGGAGCTTAACGTTGCCGTGCGTGTTCTTTCGATGCCCAACGGCTCGGTGATCTCGCCAACATTTTGCTATTGGCTCGAGGGCAACACGGCGGGGGATGCGGGCCATGCGTCCCAGTCGGATGCCTGTGCCACGCATGGTAGGGTGGAGCCCTGTTCCTTTGAAGCCCCCGGGGTAAAGGTCACGGCGGCGCCTCGCTTTAATGTGCAGCTTAAGACGAGTGATACACGAGCAAAGTATATTGATACCTTCGATTTTTCGAGCGGTAACGAGCAAGCGCTCAACAAAGACGCGGGCATGGTAAACGGGCGTGTCGATGTTTTGGGCGTTACCTTGCAGGTTGTGGGAAAGACAGCGCAGCATGGCCTACGCGGGTGTGAGATTCCCAACGGCGAGGACATCACCTTCGACATCGACATGGCATCCTCCTACCGATCGACCGACGGTGTCGACCACCCAGCGGAAGGAGCTCTGGCGCCGCTCGTTTGGAGTTTAGAGGGCAACACAAAGAGCAACAGCCAGGCCGATGGTCGCGAGATAAGCGGCGCGTATAAGTTTGCCGCCGGCGGAGCCCCCATGAACGGGTCGGCAGACAACCCCGGCAAGACGTACGAAAGCTGCTATAACGGTGGCTCGTGGACGGGGGTCCAAGCGGGCGGCAAGGTTTCCATTACGGTGTCCGGCTATCAACTCGACATGGGCCAGCTTCCGTATGGCGACGGCGGCGTCAGCGACTCGGTTCATACGTATTACGATCCCAACACAACCGTAAACTACTGGGAAATCCAGACGGCATGCTTTTCTGCGGGAGAGCTGTGGGTCGTTCAGCCGTTCTACGAAGCGGACGGAAAGTATATTGCCGACGAGTTCGGTCCCGGTAGCTTTACGCTGACCGCGCAGGACGGCAACCTCAAGGCGAAAGGCGTGAGCGGGGCCGAGCTCGAGTCTGCGCAGGATAACTCCAACCAGATGGCTCGCGCGGACGACGCTCCGGTGCTGACGCTTGCCCTTGAGCAGCCTGGTTCAATCGACCAGAACATCAACTATCAACAGTACGGCCGCGTTTCCTACGGAACCTCCCTGACCGACGGGTGCTTTGAGAACGGCAAGGACTGGATTGTTAGCGGGGGTCAGCTCAACATCCAGGAGCTGATCAAGCACAACTCGGCCGAGGGCCGCTATACGGCGGTTGCCTACGACGATCTTGTCAAGTTTGACGACGCCTTCTTTGATATCGAGGGCGTGCAGGCGGGCTCGAAGGCGGGTCTCGATCGCATGAGACAAAAATTCCTCTACGGGGCGAAGCCTTCTGGCGGTGGCTGGGATCACGGTGACAAGGATCCGGGCGATGCGGGCTACGATGACGAAATGATGCGTACGACCGCAGATGACCTGGTGTTCTTTGAGTCTTTGGATAAGCTGCGCTCGCAGGGACTTACCTGCGTCGCGGTCCTTTGGGAGGCACGTGGGCTTGCATCGGCGCAGTCGACGAATTGCTACTTTGCGCTCAGGGGCAGCGTGGCCGAGAGTGCTCGGCCTGGCTGCGTCTACATGGTCACGCATAGTGCGCGCGCGTGGAACAAGGGCAATGTCGCCGAGCAGGCCGCCGAGGAACTTGGCGTGGATCCGCAAGAGCTGAGCGATAGTCAATACGAGCAATATGCCAAAAGCGACGCTTTTCCTACGCGTGCAGGGTCGGAGGGGCTAAATTATGACGGCGACTATCCGGAGGCGTTTTGGGTCAACGATTACGCGACGCGCGACGGGTTGAGCACCTACCTCAAATCGTGGTACGACGCGAACGGTTACGGGGGCGGTAGTGCTGGCATCTCATATGGCGATTCGTGCCTCGTTGTTGCCTACTCGACCTCGATCACCAAGGGCGTGGAACAGCAGACGAGCGCCGGCGGCGAAAAGCTTGCCTACGATATGGATGCGAACCAGCGGACTGCCGACTACATCCTTAAGCTCAAGATCCATCGTTCGGCGGGCGAATCGATAACCGAGGGCTCGTCATATACGACCAAGGTCTATGTCGAGGACACGCTTCCCGCAGGGCTTTCCTATGTTCCGGGATCTGCCTACTGGGGCGGTGCCTATACCCAGGCAGGGGAGGGGCGCCAAGGAAAGATTGAAGGCGGCCAGTCGCTGGAGCCCACGGTTAGCGCTAACGGTGATGGCACTACGACGCTTCTGTGGACGCTCGATGGCGTCAAGGTGGGCACCGATGCTGTTACATCGCTCGATCCGATTCACTACGCCTGCGCTATCGGAACCCCGGGAGACGAGAAGACCGATGTCATCAACAACCAGCAGCTTTTAAATGAGGCGAGGGTATGGGGCGCCGGGGAGCAAAAGCACGACTTTTCGCCCGAAAACGCCAACTTGGCAAGGCTCAGTATTCAGGTGAGCAAGAACAACGCGGTCAGCCTCTCCAAGATTTCCGAGAACCCGGTTGTCGAGATCGGCGACGCTATGGGTTTTCGGATTAACGTCGGCAACAACTCGGTCAATACGATCGACATGGTCGCGGTGGATAGCCTGCCCTTTGACGGTGACCAAGCCGGATCTAAGTTCCGCGGAACCGTGCAGGTGCGTGAGGTGAGGGTAGATAACGCAGAGGCCTTACCGGGGGTGCGTTATTACTACACGTGCGATGAGTCGCTCAAGGGAAAAACGAGCATCGACCTCAAAACGGTTGACTTTGAATCCGACACTCGTTGGCATGGGCTTGACGTTGGCGCGGGTGGACTTCTTGAGATTCCTGACGCATTTGAGCCGGTGGCAATTGCCGCTGTTGGCGAGCTTCCCGCCGCGACGACGCTCAAGATGCATCTGACGCTGGTTGCTCCCAATGCGCAGCCGTCGGACCGCCTGGTCAACAGGTTGACGCGCGATGGTCTGGAAAGCGATGCCTCGTCGAGTGTGGTATCGCGCTCCCTTGAGGGCATCGTTTGGCACGACATGGACGAGGACGGCATTCGTGCCGATTCCGAGGTTGCGATAGATGGCGTTTCGGCGCATCTCATGGTGCTCAAGAGCGGGGGCGATCCCGCTTGCGAGTCCGACTACGAGCCGTATCTCGTCGATGGTAGGGAGGCTGTGGTCGAGACCGGTGAGCAGATGGATGTTCTGACGGGAGAGGCCGTTGCGTATGAAGGCGGTCGTTACCGTTTCTTCAACCTGCCTGCCGGGACCTTCGGCGTGCTCTTTGCCGACGGTAGCTTCTCGATGCTCGGATATAGCGCCTCGCCGGTCGATGCCGGCGATGACGATTCGGTCGATTCCGATGCGACCGTTGTTGCCGAGCGTGCCGTTGACGGGTCGCTGGAGCAGGCGTTTATCGGGGGCATCGATATGCCCGAGGCGTCTTTGATGTCGACGGTCCATTTTGATTCGCCCTATCACGACCTGGGCGTTTTCGAAGACGCGGTAGCGCCCGATACGGGTATTGGCGTGGGGCCTGCGGGACTTCTTGCTCTTGCCTTTGCCGCTGCAGCGGGCGTTGTCGCATACGTGTGCTGGAGGGTCCGATGAGAGCTGCTTTCCCATCCCGCGAGAAAACGGGCCTAAAGGGCGCGCTTATCGACCTGTTGTTCAAGCTGATTGGCCTTGCATTTGTGGCCGTCATCTTGTTTGGGTTGTTTTTTGGCGTCGTACGCGTCGAGGGCGCGGGAATGGCCCCTGCTTTTAAGGACGGGGACCTGGTGCTGTTCTTTAGGCTCGACACCGAATATGCGGCAGGGGATGCCGTAGTGGTCGATGTCGGAGACGGCCCTTCCGTGCTGCGTGTAAGCGCGGGCCCTTTCGAGGATATCGATATTACCGAGCAGGGCGTGGTGATTGACGGCTTTGTCCAACAGGAGGACGACATCTACGAGAAGACGCTGCTCCCCTTGGACACGAGCGTGCAAATGCCGGTAAGGCTTACCGGCGACGAGTACTTTGTGCTTGGCGATGGGAGGGGACACGCGCGCGATAGCCGTGCGTTTGGTCCGGTCTCATCGAGGCAGATACAGGGACGGGCTATTGCGTTATTCAGGCTCAGAGGTCTGTAGCGAGTCGCTCCGTCAACGGATAGAGGACATGATAAAGAGAAAGGAAGTCCTTATGTTCAAAGCAATAAAGTCCAAGGCTATGCTGGCGGTTCTGCCTGCCGCGATGATCTGCGCAATCGCCGCTCCGGCGTCTGCCGAGACCGTTCCGACGGTTTTCACCGGCGAAGCTGGCTCCGCGGTTAACATCCCGATTGTAAAGGTGCTCCAGCTGCCCGAGGGCGCCTCGGTACCCACGGAGACCTTTACATTTACGTTGAGGGCGGTGACCACAGACGCGCCGGCTGCAACGGTGGCGATGCCTGGTTTTTCTGGCAACGATTCGTCGGTGGAGTCCGAAAACGGTATCTGCCTGGTGAAGAAGTCGGCGAATATTGGGTTCGATGGCGATTTTCCGCATGCGGGCATCTATGAGTATGAGGTGACCGAGGTTCAGGGCGCCACGGAGGGCATGACCTACTCTGCGGACAGCTACACGCTTCGCCTGTATGTTGCGAACGCCGCCGACGGTTCGCTTTACATCAAGAATGTTACGGCCGAGCATGATGGCGAGAAGGCCAAGGACGTCTCCTTCGTTAACACCTACACCAAGAACTCGAGCCTCGAAATTAGCAAGACGACGGTGGGCGACTATGCCGACAAGACGCGTAAGTTTGGGTTCTCCATTACGTTCGATCGCATCGGCATGGGAAATGAGGGCACCACGGTTACCGGCAGCCTTGCTAACGGCGATCAGCTGGCCTGCGAGGTAGGCAGGGCCATGACGTTTGAGCTTGCCGACGGCGAGAAGCTTGTGTTCGACAGTCTTCCGGTCGGTACGCGCTACACCGTGACCGAGACGGCGGCGGAGGATGGCTATGTCCCGAGCGTGCAAGTAGTTGAGAACGGCGTGGAGGGAGGCGTGCGCACGGCTGCCGACGCCGATGCACTAGCGAGCGCTGAGGACGGCGCCACCAATCTGGTGGGCGAGGGCACGAATAGCGTTGCCTTTACCAATACTCAGGATGATGTGCCCCTGACGGGCATCTTGCTCAAGAATGCCCCCTTTGTCGTGGCGATTGCCGCCGGCGCACTGCTGCTGATCGGCTTTGTCGTCCGCTCGGTTCGCCGTGGCGCCCGCCGTTAGGCGTTTTGCCGTCACCTCTGTGGAAGCTTTAGATCACGCGATTGATATCGCGATTGTGCTTGTGGCGCTCGTTGCGGTGGCGCTTGGCTCCTATGGGGTCTGGGACGCGACATTGTCGACGCAAGGGGGCGAGTCGGATGTCTGGGCGGAGTGGAAGCCCGCCCAGCAGGCTCCGTTGTCGTTTGAGGAGCTCTGCCAACGTAACCCCGATGTCGTGGGGTGGATTCAAATCCCCGGCACCTCAATTGACTATCCCGTAGTCCAGGGGTGCGACAACACCACTTATATCGATCGGGACGCCATGGGTGAGTTCTCGCTTGCGGGCAGCATCTTTTTGGATTATCGGAACAGCCGCGGTTTTTCCGATTCGGTCAGTATCGTTTACGGGCACCACATGGAGCGGGGCTTGATGTTTGGGGACCTTGAGCGGTTTTCGGATGCGTCGTTTTTTGACGGGCATGCCACAGCTCGGCTCTATGATGGCAGTCGATGGCACGATGTCGAGCTGATTGCATACGCTCGGTGTAACGCATATGACCGATCCGTATACCGGGCGGGCTCCGGTGCTCCTTTGGCAGATGCATACCTTGCGGCAATCGAGTGCCAGGCGCTGCATCGACGTGATGTGCCCGTTGCATGCACGGATCGGCTTTTGGTGTGTTCTACCTGCGCGTCCGGCGGAACCAACGATCGCCATGTGGTGATTGGCAAGATCTTGGAATAACAAGTCGGCGCCCGTTCCGCTGGCTGTTGCTACGGAATGGGCAGCATGATTCTGAGCGTATAGACACCGTCGTGCTCCGAGCATTCCATAGCGCCATCGTAGCGAGCGACGACTTCGGCCATGTTGGATACGCCGTAGCCGTGGCTATCGCGTTGCGGCTTTGTCGTTTGGGGCAGTCCGTTTATAAATACAGGACTGCTGTCCGTATAGTTGTCGATCTCCATAAACGCCAGTGAGCCGCTTGCTTTAAGCGAAAACGATATAAAGCGCCGATCGGGGTCGTCGATATGCTCGACGGCCTCGATTGCGTTATCCAGGGCGTTTCCAACCAGCACAAACAAGTCGAACGGGTCGATATGCGCAACGGCGGCTCCCTCGGCCATGCTAGTCCAGGCAATTTGCTTCGCTTCGCATTGCCCCCACGCTCGGTTGAGCACCGCATCGAGTTCGGCGCAACCGGTGTTTTGTGCCATATCGAGGGTTGCGATCGCCAGCTTGACGCTCGATAGGGCTTTAGAGCGGGACGCGCTGTCTCCAGCAACCTCGAGCGCGGAAATTAACAGTTTGAGGTCATGGCTTTTGCGCTTGATGGTGTCGGTCGCATCGATAAGGTTCTCAAACTGCCGACGCTGGCTGGCGGCAACAGCGCGTTCGGTCGCAAGGCGACGCTGCATGGCGGCTGTTGAGAAGATCAGCATTTGCGCTCCCGTGACGCTTGCGCTCAATAAGAGGTCGTAGAGGACGGAAATGCGAAACAGGCCCGCTGCGTGGGCGGAGTAGCTGATGGACATGATGGTGCCCAGGGCTTTGCTGATACCGAGGGTGGCCATCATGAGTGCTAGGGATAAAGGGCCCTCGGGCTTGCGCCCGCCGCCGACAAAGAGCTTGCGAGCGATGGGTCTAAAGACAAGTATGGTGAGTGCCAAGATTCCGAGCTCCACCGGCAGTGTCTGGGGTTGGAGCGGGCGTGTTCCACGATGCGAGGCCCAAGGCATAAGCAGGGTAAAAAGCGTATAGGCGACGTCTTGCGTAAGATATGCGATGGTGGAGCAATACAGCGCCTGCCCGAGCTTGACGTTAAAGCAGGCTAGGTACAGCCCCGCAAGCGAGACGATAAAAAGCGCAAGATGCATTATCGACGCCAATGCGAGCAGAGCGCACTGTAGCGCCTCGGAAGCCATGGGATGGCTAATGAGCCGCGCGAGAGTTGCCGCCTGATACGCATAGATGGGGGACGTCAACAGCAAGAGCATTCCAAGCGATAGGGCGAGACGCACGCCAAAGCGCTCTCTCCGCTCGAGCGGCCCCATGAGCCCCAAGGTTGCGATGAGGCAGCATTGCATCGTTCCGAGCTCGACGATATGTCCCAAAAATGCAGGCATGCCTTAGCCCTCCCAGCGGGTCAGGAGCGCTTTTAAAAAATCCGAACGAAACGATCGGCTGAGAGGCAAGCTGACTGATTCTGCTCCAGGGCGAGACAGGGTGATGGCGTCTTTTTGGTATCCACCGACATAGCGAAGATTAACCAGATACTTTTTGTGGCAACGGGCAAACCCCTGCGGGGCCAGCTCATCTTGAACGGCGGCAAGCGTCGTGGTGGTTGTCGAGAGCGAGGTGCCGCAGGCCAGGTGAAATGTGAGGCGATGATCCTCGCTTGCGATGTAGAGCGCGTCCGAACAGGCGATGCGGTGCGATCCCGTTTGGTTGGTCACGGTTATCTGGGCATCGCGGTGCCAGTCGATTGCCTGGCAGACGCGATCGAGCTTAAGGGCGAACGGTGCATACGCTACGGGTTTTAGGATGTAGTCAAATGCCCGGACCTCGTAGCCTTCGATTGCAAAGCCGGCAAGCTGGGTTATAAAGACGATTTCGACTTTCTGGTCGTTGGCGCGGATGGCACGGGCGACATCCATTCCGTTGGTGCCCGGCATCTCGATGTCGAGCAATATTAGATCCCATACAGGCTTGTACGCCTTGATGGCGTCATCCCCCGTGGTGAAGATGGTGTACGAGATTGGGCGCTCGCGTTCTGAGGAAAAGCGGGAGAGGAAGGCTGCGGTGGTCTCTGCTTGCTGGGTATCGTCTTCTATGATGGCGACGCGCATCGATTCCTCCACGATTGATGGTTATACTGGGGCGGCGCGCTGTGATGGGCGTCTGCCGCATCGAGTTCGCGAATGACTATACCGCGTTTTGGCGCATCGACCGATAGGAGCGATGGTGAATCCTGAACTAGATTATATAACCGAGCAGCTCAAGGCGTTGACTTCTATTGCTTCGCCTACGGGCTATACCCGTGCGGCGACCGATTATCTGATGGAAACGCTGCGTGAGATGGGCTTTGGGCCCGAGCGTTCCAACAAGGGCAATGTTCTGGTGGAACTTGGTGGCGAGGGTGAGCCGCTGGTGCTTGCAAGCCATGTCGATACCCTGGGCGCGATGGTTCGCTCCATTAAGGACAACGGTCGTCTGCGTCCCACGACCCTTGGTGGACATCAGTGGTCTACGGCAGACGGCGAGAACTGCATGGTCTACACGCGCGATGGTAAGGTCTACACGGGCGTGGTCCTCAACACCGAGCCCTCGGCACACGTGGCCGACGAGCCGGTCAAGACCATCGAGAAGAACATGGAGATCCTGCTCGACGAGAACGTCGACAGCAAGGATGACGTGCTTGAGCTGGGCATTCAGACTGGTGACATCATCGCGATGGATCCGCGTACCACGGTGACGAAGAGCGGCTACATTAAGAGCCGCTTCTTGGATGACAAGCTGTCCGCGGCGATTTTGCTGGGCCTGGCGCGCGCCGTTGCCGCCGGCGAGGTAACGCTTTCGCGTAAGGTGTCGCTGCTCTTTACGGTGTACGAGGAGGTTGGCCACGGCGGTGCTTTTGTGCCGGCCGACACGCGCGAGATGATCAGCGTGGACATGGGCTGCGTGGGTGACGACCTGGGCTGCACCGAGCGCATGGTTTCGATCTGTGCCAAGGATTCGGGCGGTCCGTACAACTACGACCTGGTGACGACGCTGTCCAACATTGCGCGCGAGCTGGAGCTCGACTACGCCATCGATGTGTACCCGCATTATGGCTCCGACGTCGAGGCCACGCTTTCGGCCGGCTATGACATTCGCCATGGCCTGATCGGCCCCGGTGTGTACGCAAGCCACAACTACGAGCGCAGCCACATCGACGGCGTGCGCAATACCTTCGAACTCGTCCGCGCCTACGTCCAGCGCTAAGCGCGGCGGCAACGCCAAGTGCGCTGACAGTGCCAAACGTACTGACAGCGCAATCGAACCCGTCGCCCCGGCTGCCACAGCAATGCCAGCCGGGGCGTCCTCTAAAAGTTGCGGTGAAATAGGGACTGTTTAAGCGTTTTAAATCGCTAAACAGTCCCTATTTCACCGCAACTTAAGAGGGGAGGGGTTAACGCCGCACGTGTTGAAGTACTTCGACGGCGGCGCTCACCTCAATCATGCGGCGCTCTAGACCGCGACGGATGGCTTCGAGACGGTCCTCTGCCGTTGCCCATGCGCTTTGCGACAGAATTTCGATTGCTTCATCAACGAATCCGTCGAGTCGCGATGCGTTAAACCAATCGAGCGAGTCCGCAAGCGCCAGTTGGGCGGCGGGATCCGGACCAAACGGCTTGGCGGCAAATCCGAACTCCCCGGCCGCGATCGTGGCGATTGGCACGTTGTACCACAGGCAATTGCCGCTATCAAACAGTGGCGCGGGCTTTACCTCCAACGTGTCAACATTGCGGATGATGCCAAAGTTTCGCCAATGGCGGTCGCTGTTGGCCAATATGGCGTCGCAGACGATCATCTGCGACATGGATTTTCTCACAGCGGATTCGTCCGCCCCGTGTCGAGCGAGGAATCGACAATAGCGGTCGTATGTGGAACTTCCACGTTGGCTGCCGAGCGCGTCCTTGATATACACGGCTGGCACGTATTCTTCGCGTCCATTTAGAAAATCGTCGCACAGACACACGGGGCCATCGAACATGCGCTCAACCGTGTAAGAAACAAATTCTCCTTCAGATAAAAGACGGCGATGGAGGGCCGTCGCGACTGCTTCGTTAAACGGGCGCTGGTCATCCACGCCGCATCCTTTTGCCAAGACTCGAATGCCGTTGCGGATTATCCAAGATTTAGGGAGCTCGCCCTCGGACGTGTTATCGGGATTTTTAAGGCCTATACCCTCCAGCCAGTCCGAGCGCTCCTCGGGCGCCGACCGCTCAAAGTTGTTTTCAAAGTAATTGAGGTCTTGCCAATTGAGTTCGTCACAATCGGCAGGCCGCAGCCAATAGCAATCCGAAAGAGAGAGACCCAGGCTCCGAACCGGTGCTTCGATGCCGTTGACAATTCCCAGGTCGTGATAGCGGGCAGTAAGCCCGGGACGGACATCGGGAACCGACCGATGGCTCCACCACGTGTTGAGCGCTCGTTTGTTTATCGTCGGAGAGGAGCTTGAGCATGTGCCGAAGGGCATTCTTTGCGTGTCGAGTACCTCTGCGATTTCAAGGGAGAACTCGCGTGTCGAATCAAACGAGATGCGAGCGACCTCGTACTCGGCCGACATCAACGTAAATTTGCGTCCAACATCGGCTGCGGGACGGCGACCGCGCCTGCGAACTTTTTGATAGCCAATTGCGGAACTGTATTCGACCATCTTCCGCCCGCCGATGATGCCGCACGTAAGCGTTCCTGCTGCGGACAGCTGTGAAATGCGAGCTTTCGTGATACCCAGCAAGCGTGCGGCATCGCCCATGGATATGTAGTTAGCATCTGCCATAAACATGCATCACCTCGTTAAGTATTTATATCGTTAAGTTTAGCATTTAACGAGAACATAATACTTAACAAAGTTGCGGTGAAATAGGGACTGTTTAGCGGATTTAAACGCTTGAACAGTCCCTATTTCACCGCAACTTATCGGGGGTTCCGGCTATTTGATAGCCGCCGTAACGGTGCCGCCGCCGAGGACGATGTCGCCGCGGTAGACTACGACGGCCTGGCCGGGAGCGATAGCGCGCTGCGGGTCGTCGAAGGTCAACAGCATCTGCCCATCGGCGCCACGCGTGAGCAGTGCCGCCTGGTCTTTCTGGCGGTAGCGGTACTTGGCTCCCACGCGAATGCCGCCGGCGTCGAGCTCCGCCTCCATGCGTGCGGCCGGCGCGCTCCAGATCCAATCATTGGCCGTGAGCGCCGCGGCCGTCAGATCCTCGGCCTCGCCCAGATACACGGTGTTGTTGGCGGCGTCGACACCCGTCACATACACGGGATGCGCCATGGCAACACCCAGGCCCTTGCGCTGGCCGATGGTGTAGCGCAGCGCGCCGTTATGGCGCCCGACTACGCTGCCGTCGCGCCACACGATGTCGCCCGGTGCAGCGGGATGTCCGCAGCGGCGCTCGATATAGCCCGCATAGTCGCCGTCTGGGATAAAGCAGATATCCTCGCTTTCGGCCTTCTTGGCATTGGTAAAGCCCTGTTCGGCGGCAATGCGGCGCACGTCGCGCTCTTTGTCCAAGCCCGCCAGCGGAAAGATCGTGTGCGCCAGGCGCTCCTGCGTGAGCGAATACAAAAAGTAGCTCTGGTCCTTCTTGGGGTCCTCACCGCGATGCAGTCGCCAGGTGCCGTCTGCCGCCTGGCTTGTTTTGGCGTAGTGTCCCGTTGCGATGTAGGCGCAGTTCATGTCCAGCGCCGCATCGAGCAGCGCGCCAAACTTAATGTGGCGGTTGCAGATAATGCACGGATTAGGCGTCAGTCCCTCCTGGTACGCGGTCACAAAGCGCTCGATAACGCTGCGGTCGAACGTCTGCTGCAGGTCGAGCACGTGATGGGGGATCCCGATGCGCTCGGAAACTGCCTTCGCGTCGGCGATGTCGCGGTCGACTTTGCTCATGCCCGTGGCGGGGTCGGGCACGGGGCAGGTGAGGCGCATGGTGGCGCCAACGCATTCGTAGCCCTGGCTTTTGAGCAGGTACGCGGTCACGCTGGAATCGACGCCGCCGCTCATGGCGACGAGCACGCGCTTGTTGTGCATGGGGAGGTTCTCCTTGGTGGCATGTGGCCAAAAAAGAAAAGCGGCGCGGGAGGCTGGTTCCGCGCCGCAGACATTGTAGCAAGTTCGGGCGTCCTGTGGGACACCCTGTTGGGATGGGCTCAGGCTGCCAGAAGAGAGGGGAGACCGGCGTGCCCTGAGCTCATCCTAGGGACGATAGGCCCTAGTCCTGGAAGAGCGCCGTGGACAGGTAGCGCTCGCCGGTGTCGGCAAGCAGAGCCACGATGGTCTTGCCCTCGTTCTCGGGACGCTTGGCCAGCTGCAGCGCGGCCCACACGGCGGCACCGGACGAAATGCCCACGAGCACGCCCTCCTTGTTGCCCACGGCGCGGCCGGTGGCAAAGGCGTCCTCGTTCTCGACGGGGATGATCTCGTCGTAGACCTGGGTGTCGAGGACGTCGGGCACAAAGCCGGCGCCGATACCCTGGATCTTGTGCGGGCCGGCCTGGCCCTTGGAGAGCACAGGAGAGGTGGCGGGCTCGACGGCAACGACCTGGATCTCGGGGTTCTGCTCCTTGAGGAACTCGCCCACGCCGGTCACGGTGCCGCCGGTGCCAACGCCGGCGACGAAGATGTCGACCTTGCCGTCAGTGTCATCCCAGATCTCGGGGCCGGTCGTGGCCTTGTGTATGGCGGGGTTGGCGGGGTTCACAAACTGGCCGGCGATGATGCTGTTGGGAGTCTCCTTCTGCAGCTCCTCGGCCTTGGCGATAGCGCCCTTCATGCCTTTGGAGCCGTCGGTGAGCACGAGCTGCGCACCGTATGCCTGCATCAGCTTGCGGCGCTCGACGGACATGGTCTCGGGCATGGTGATGATCACCTTGTAGCCGCGGGCCGCCGCCACCGAGGCGATGCCGACGCCGGTGTTGCCGCTCGTGGGCTCGATGATGGTGTAGTCGCCGCCACGCACGAGCTTGCCGGCCTTCTCGGCCTCGTCAATCATGTTCTTGGCGACGCGGTCTTTAACGGACCCGGCGGGATTGAAGTATTCCAACTTGACGAGCACGCGGGCCTTGAGGTCCTCGTCGGCCTCAAAGTGGGTGAGCTCCAGGAGCGGGGTGTGGCCGATAAGCTGATCGATGGACGTGTAAACCTTGCTCATGATGAACCTCCAAAGTGTTCAAGCTGCTGGTTGCCGGGTGAATGACGACGTTTCTAATTAGCTAAACCCATAAACCTTATAGGTTGTTCGTTTAGCTGTTGAAAAGCATAGTAGACACTAAAGCCTACTAATGCAATAGGAAAAAGATATTTATTGCAAGATGATTAACCCGCTGGACTGGAACGGGAGTTTTCAAAACCATTTTTTCGGCTAGAATTGCTTCGAACAAATGACCGAAAGGTAGCACTATATATGTTGGTTTCTACTAAGGGCAGGTATGCCCTGCGCGTTATGGTCGACCTGGCCGAGCACCAGGCGGCCGGTCGCATTCCGCTCAAAGAGATTGCGGCGCGTCAGGGTATTTCGGAGAAGTACCTCGAGAATATTCTGGCGACGCTCGTGCGCGCCAATATGCTCTCGGGTATGCGCGGCAAGGGTGGCGGCTATGTGCTCACGCGCCCGCCTGAGCAATACACGGTGGGCGAGATCCTGCGCCTGACCGAGGGCAGCCTGGCTCCGGTTGCCTGTCTGGACGGCGACTGCAAGGGCTGCTCGCGATCGGATGAGTGTCCCACGCTCGATGTGTGGAAGAACCTGGATAAGCTCATCAACGACTACCTCGACGGCGTGACGCTCGATGCGCTCGTCGCCCCCAACGACGGCTACGACTACGTAATCTAGCCCCACCTGCCATGTGGGGACAGGGTGGAAATGGCAGATTCTCTCGCCCTCTGAGACTTGGCAAATAAGAAGGCCGCCCATTTTTTTGCGATGGGTGGCCTTCGTTTTGGGCTGTTGAGACGGGCGCAGCCGGAATGGCCGTTTTAGCCCTCGGCGATGCTGTCGAGGATGCTGCGCATGATGGACACCAGGATGCTGCCCATAAAGGCCGAGCCAAAGCTGGCGATGGAAATGCCGGCGCCTAGGAGGTTAACTGACAGGTAGCTGGCAAGCTCGAGCATAAAGCTGTTGACCACGAGCTGGAAGATGCCCAGCGTGATAATGGTGAGCGGCAGCGAAATGACCGTCAGGAACGGTTTGACGAGCGAGTCGACGATGTTCAGGAACAGCCCCACAAAGGCAAAGCAGACCCAGGCTTCGGCAAAACCGAAGGGCTGGATGCCGGGGACGAGAAACGTGGCGATCGCGATGGCGATCGACGTGAAGAGCCAGTTAAGCATAAAGCGCATGGTGCGATCCCTTTCTGCGCAGACAGTGTGTCGCTTTGTTTGGGCGCCCATTGTCTCAGATATTCGTGGAGCTTACGTGCGCGTTTGGTTTCAAAACGGCGTTCGTCCTAAAAAACGTGCCGCTGGCAGAGAGTCTTGTCGCTTTAGTTTGGTGGTGTGCTACACTGCTACGGGCAAATGCCCCATGCATTGTTTTATTGCATATTACGGGCGAACGATGCCCGATGTCAGTATCAACTTCGATGCCTTTTGGCGGGTTTGGCGGTGATCGATGAATATCGAGAACATGTTTGACAAGCCTGATGTCAAGCAGCTGGTCCACGCATTTAGTCTTTTGGACGACGAGAAGGATATTCAAGCGTTTTTGACCGATATCTGCACGCCGCGCGAGATCTGCGATCTTTCGCAACGCCTGCAGGTCGCGCGTTATCTGGATGAGGGCGAGCCCTATGTTGAGGTTCAGGCCCGCACCGGCGCTTCGTCCACCACGGTGAGCCGCGTGTCCAAGGCGCTCAACGGCGAGTACGGCGGCTATCGCAAGATCCTCATCAAACTGGAGGATGGCGAGTAGGCCAGCGGCAAAAAACGAATTGCACAGAACCGTCCCTTCGGGGGCGGTTTTTTGGTGTGGGGCCATGTTGTCCGCGTGGGCGGGTAGGATGGATACATTGAATATTGCGAACGGTTTGAGTGGAGGACCATGCCTGTTCGAATCTATACCACCAATGCCGGCACGGATTTGAGCGATGCCGAGGCCGCACTGCTTGCCGACCTGGTTGCCCGCCACGGGCGCGCCGTGTTGCTGGCGCCTACGTTTGCCGAGCTCGATCTGTGCCGTCACGATGCGGCGGTGGCCGACGTCTCGCTGGGCGTAGACTACAAGACCCCCTCGTCGTGGCTTCGCTCGTTGTGGGAGCTTATGGGCGACGGACGCGGCTTCGTCGACAACCTGCAGCGTCAGATGCTGTTCTCGGATATGGTCGCCCGTCGCGACGATGCCGATCTACGGCCGCTTTCGCGCAGCCAGGGCACGGTGCGCATGCTCGCGCGTATGGCCCGCGATGTGCTTCCGGGCGTGGCGGGAACGGGTGCCGAGCGCCGCTGCGACAGCGTTTGCCAGCCCGAGCCCAAAAGCGACGCCGAGGCTCGTGTGTTTGAGCTTTTGCGCGCCTATGCGAGCGGCTTGGACCGCCGAGATATGGTCGAGCCCTGCGAGGCGGCCGACATGATGGCCGGCGCCTTGGCCGACAATCTGCCAACCTGCGCCCGCGCGGTGTTCGTGCGCGGCGTCACGTCGTTTGCGCATGGCCTGCTTGAGCTGCTGTCTGCCGTGGCGAATGGCGGGGGAGAGGTCGTCGTGCTGCTCGCCCGCGAGCAGGCGGCAATGCGCGAGGAACTTGCTGCAGCCTTTGATGCCCGCGGTGTGCTGTTCGAGATTGCGCCGCTGGGGGAGGAGGCTGCTGCGTCTAAGATCGACTCTAAGCCTGCCGCTCAGCCTGCCTTTATAGAGGTGGCCGGTCCCCATGCCCGTGCCTATGCCTATGCGAATGCTATTGATAAGTTGGTAAAGGCGCGCGAGGGCGCCGTGCCGCACGATGGCGCTGCAGCGCCGGCCGATCCTGTGCGCGTGCTCGTGGTGTCCGCTCGGGCACCCCAGTTGTTCGGCGAGCTTACCGCCCGTTTGGCGGCGCGCCACATTGCGGCCGAGACAACCGAGTTCACGGCGTTTTCCCAATCCATCGCGGGTAGGCAGTTCACGGCGCTCGCCGATCTGATAGAGCGCATGAAGGCCGCCGATGAGGGCAGTGCCTCCAAGACCGAGTGGTGGCCCGCCCCGGAGCTTACCGACTGGATCTACAGCCCGCTTTCGGGCGCCGATGCCGCCAGCGCGCGAACCTTCGATAAGAACATGCGCCTGTCGCGCAGCAAGACCACCGCGGGCGTGAAGAGCCTGCTGCAGAGCGTGCAGGGCCAGGTAAGGGGTGCGCGCAAGGCGGCCAGCGACCAGAACTGGTTTAAGAACGTGCCGTGCGTGGTCTCGGATGTGTTCCAGGCGCTATGGCGTGACAAGCCCGTGACGGCACTCAAGGCTATGCTCGCGGTTGCCGAGGCGCTGCCCGATCGCGCGTTTGGCGGTCTCGACGGTCAGGCCCGTCGCCAGGCCGAGACGGCCCTGCTGCGCCATGCCATCGACATTCTTATGAACGACGCCCGCGCGCTCGATGTGTCGCAGGCCGCGACCGTACCCGTGCTCGACGGCGTCCGCACCAAGGTGGATAAGCGCAGTACCGCTTACGATTACGAGACCTACGAGGTCGACCGCATACCGCGCGCCCAGGTGCGTTTTGTGTCGCTTGCCGATGCGGCAGCGCTGCGTCCCAACAGCTACGATGCGGTGCTGTTTGCCGATGTCGACCTGGACAGCTATCCGCTCTCGCATGAGGAGGGCCCGTTGGCCACGTTGACGGAAGAGTTGGGTCGCGGCGGCGTGACGCTTGAGCCCGCGGCCCTGCTGCGCGTGCGTTTTGGCCGTGCGATGCAGACTGCGCGCGGCCCCGTTGTGCTTGCCCGCGTGACCCACGATCGCCAGGCGCGTGAGTGCTATCCGGCGGCCGTGTGGACTGAGTTGCGGGCGCGCGCCAAGGCCGCTGACGACGCCAAGGCCGCTGACGACGCCAAGGCCGCTGGCACCGACAAGGCCGCTGACGCCGACAAGGTCACCGGCGCCGCCAAGGCGACGTGCGTGGGCGAGGACGACATCGTAAGGGACTTCGACCCCGCCGCCGGCGAAGGGCTCGAGCGCAAGCGGGTCGCATGCGAGGCCCCTCAGCATCTGAGCGCCGAGGCCGTGCCGTATCTGGTTTTGCGCCGCCGCGATGGTGGGGGCGAGGATGCGCCGCTCGTGCCGCGTTTAACGTCCGCCTCGCAGATCGAGGCCTATTCCACCTGCCCGCTGTGCTGGTTTGTGTCCTATCGCGTAAAACCCCAGTCTATCGATGCGGGCTTTGGCAACATGGAGAAGGGCAACTTTGTCCACGACGTACTGGAGCACCTGCATGCTCGCCTGCCGCAGGAGGGCATGGAACGCGTGACGCCCATGAACCTTCCGCGCGCACAGGAGCTGCTGCGCGAGGTCTTCGACGAGACCCTGACCGAGCACGCCGGCAAGCGCGGTACCGAGGGCCCGCTCGTGCCGCTCTCTCCGGTGGAGGAGCGCCAGGTGGCCGAGATCTTGCCGCAGCTGGAGGGCGTGCTCGCCTATGAGTCCGAGGCGCTTGCGCCCTTTGCCCCGCGCTATCTGGAGTTTGCGTTTAACGAGCTTAAGGTCGAGTATGCCGGCTGGCCGCTCGGCGGGCGCATCGACCGCGTGGACGTGGATGCCGAGAACCGTGCCGTGGTGATCGACTACAAGCATCGTTCGGGCGTCGAGGAATATAAGCTCGCCGACCCCACGGTGTTCGATGAGAAGACGGGCGCGGTGCCCGCCGACGACCCGCGTTGGTTGCCGCCGCATACCCAGACGCTCATCTACGCGCAGGCCATGCGGCGGGCGCTGGACTTGAACACGCGCGCCGCGCTCTACTTTTCGACCAAGGGCGGCAAGCCGGCGCTGCGTGGCGCCGCGAGTGACGAGCTGCTCGAGGAGGAGCGCGGCGACGGTCGTATTCCGGGCCTAAAGAAGGGATTTCCGGGCGAGGGCGGCAACATGGACTTCGACACCCTGCTCGACCGCGTGGAGGCCGGAATTGCCGAGCGCCTGCGCGAGCTCGAGGCGGGCGTCGTGGCTGCCGTTGATCCGACATCGCCGCAGGCAGCGCACGCGCGCTGTTCGTATAACCACGAAGGAACGTTTGTAAGGAGGGACGTGTAGACCATGGATCTTTCGACTTTGATGCCGCAACAGCTGCAAGTTGTCAAAACGCTCGACCGCCCGCTGTTTGTCTCGGCGGGCGCCGGTTCGGGCAAGACCTTCACCCTCACGCGCCGTATCGTCTACGCGCTCTCGCCCGAATCCGGTCCGTTCGTTGAGCATCTGGACCAGGTGCTCGCCATTACCTTTACCAAGGACGCCGCGGCCGAGATCCGCGACCGCGTGCGCCGTGTGCTTATCGAAGAGGGCATGGACGAGGAAGCCCTGACGGTTGACGATGCCTGGATTTCGACCATCCACGGCATGTGTTCGCGTATCCTGCGCGCGCATGCGCTGGAGCTGGGCATCGACCCCGAATTTACGGTGCTCACCGATACCGATGAGCTCATGGACCAGGCTGTCGAGCATGTGCTGGGCCGTGCGACGGCGCCCGACGCCGCTCCCGAGCTCGCCGCTTCGCTCAAAGCCCTCTATGCCTGGTATCCCATGGCGGGCGAGGGCGGTCCCTTTGGTGGCGGAACCACCATCAAGGGCTTGGTGCGCGACCTGTTGGAGCTGTCCAGCCAGCTGCCGGGCGGCATGGACGACGTGCGCGTGGCGCGCGGACAGGCCGACACCTCGGCGCTCGCCGACGCCTATCGTGCGGCACTCGGCGCGAGCAAGGCGGCGACCGAGAAGGCGCAGGTGGCACTCGATGCCATCGACGCGTTCGAAGCCAGCGGCAAGACCATGGCCGATGCGGCGCGACTTATGATGTCGTGCACTATGCCGCGCGCGAGCAAGGCGTTCCCCAAGGAGCAGGTCGAGCTGCTTAAGGCCGAGGCTGCCGATGCATTTATCAATATCGTGCTGGCTTGCGGTGGACCTGCGCTCGATGCGCTGGTGGACCTGGCCCGCTCTGTAGAGACTGAGTATCGCGCGCTTAAGGCCGACCAGTCTGCCCTCGACAACAACGACCTACTGCGTATGGCCTACGAGGCCCTACGTGACTATCCCGCCATCCGGGCTGCCTACGAGGGCCGCTTTAAGATGGTCATGATCGACGAGTTCCAGGATACCGACCAGATGCAGGTCGACCTGATTCGCTATCTGACGGGCGCGGGCGAGCGCGCGCTGTGCACCGTGGGCGATGCACAGCAGTCGATCTATCGCTTCCGTGGCGCCGAGGTCGAGGTCTTCCGCCGTCAGGAGCGCAAGGTGGGTGCCTCGGGCGCGATCGAGGCAGCGGCCGACGCTGCGGCCGCCGCCGATGCCCCCGCCGGCGAGCTCGTCAAACTCGTGCGCAACTTCCGCAGTCACGACGAGGTGCTGCGCTACGTGGCTCGCGTCTTTGATGGTGACGACGGTGGCCTCATGCAGGGATTTTTGGATCTTGAGCCGAGCGATAAGCGCGAAGACAAGCTCGAGGCAGAGGCGTCGCGTCGGCAGGCGCTGCTCGTTGCCGGCGGCGGTACGCAGGAGCGCACGCAGGCCAAGGCCCGTGCAATTGCCGAGCGATTCCATGCGTTCGTCAAGGCGGGGCAGCCTCAGGGCGATATGGTGTTGCTGCTGGGCCGCATGACCAATGCCGATGTCTATGCCCAAGCGTTCCGCGATCAGGGACTCGACTGCGTCATCGCGGGCGGCTCGGTCTTTGCCCAGGCTGCCGAGGTACAGACGATTCGCGCCCTGGTGTGCGCGCTTGCCAATCCTGTCGATACCGCACAGGGCCTTATGCCCCTGCTGGCCTCGCCGATGTTTGCGCTCGGTGCCCAGGAGTTCTTGGCGCTGGCGACCAAGCTCGACGAGCAGACGGGGGAGACCTCGCGTCGCAACATCGATGCCGGCATCATGAGCGATTCTGATGTGCCGGGCTTGCGGGATCTGCCGCTGGTGGCGCGCGCCCGTGAGGTGCTGCGCTATGCGCTTCGTCGTGTGGGTCGCGATTCGTTTGCGGCAATCGCTCGCGATGTGGTCAACGCCTCGGGCTGGTTTGTGCGCCTGGCGCAGCGTGGCCCCGAGGGCAAGGCCATCGCCGCCAACGTGCTCAAGGCGCTCGATGCCGTGGCCGAGGCGGAGGCCGAGTGCGGCAACTCGCCGCGCTCCATTGCACTCGCCTTCGATCGTTTCTTGGCGGGTAAGGAAGCGCCGGGCGCACTCAACGAGGAGGGCAACGGCGCGGTGCGCATCATGACGGTGCATGCGTCCAAGGGCCTGGAATATCCGGTCGTGGCGGTTTCCGAGTGCTTTGGCGTGCGTAAGTCGACCGGAGCCGCCCAGATGGGGCGTGTCGAGGGCGGCGCGCAGGTTGTGGCGCTGCCGGCACGCTTCGATGGCGTTAAACTCGCGGACGGCACGTTCGTCAAGGGTGACGACGTCAAAAAGCAGTTTGAGCACGCATTTAAGGGCAAGGGTACGTCGCTGTGGCTTTCGCCGGAACTTATGGACGACGTCTGTGCGACGGGTTCTCCCGCCGAGGCATTTGTGCGCCTGCGCAACGACGACCTGCAACTTTCGCTCGAGGAGCGGGCCCGCTTGCTCTACGTCGCCATGACGCGTGCGCGCGAGCTGGTGATTCTGGCGATGGACGTCGCCGTGAGCCGCGGTAAGGTGCCGGCGCCGTCTTTCGACGTCGAGACCGATCTGACCTACGACGTGCTGCGCCGTATTCTGCCTGGCCAGGGCCTGGGCATGCCGCAGCTCGATGCCGACCACTTGGTGTTCGACAATTCCCAGCCGGGTGACTATGAGCTTATCTCGCTGGCAAACTTTACCTTTGGCGAGCAGGCGTTTGAGGCTAACGCTTCGCTGGATGCCGAGGGCAAGCTTGTCCGTGGTGATGCGGAAGCGGAGGTTGTTGATGCGGGTGCCCGCGCAACCGCGCCCGGTCCTGCCGACCCCGAGCCCGATGCGTTTGAGCTTGTGTATCCCCAGGCCGTGGGCGTGCGTATGGGCACCTGTCCGTATCCGGCGCGCGATTCGTACAGCTATTCGTCGATTGCCGCGGCGCTGCATGCCGAGGCCGAGGACCATGCGGCCGAGGCACGCGTGCCGATGGATGAGGCCGGCGATGATGCGGAGTCGGATGGCTCGGAGATGACGGACGCAGACGTGGCTGCTGTCGAGCCCGCCGGCAACCCCATGGCGCTGGGCTCGGCGTTCCATGCCGCCTGCCAGTGGCTGATCGAGATGGGTGCCGATGAGCTGCCCGCCGCGCGTGCCGATGCGCTGGCGCGTCTGTGGCGCCTGACGCCGGAGCAGCGCGAGCGCTTCGACGTTGCCCTGGACCGCTGGCTCAAGTCGGCGGTCCGTGCCGAGCTGCTTGCCTGGCCGTGCGTTCGCGCCGAGGTGCCGTTCTTCTCGCTGGGTTGCGAGGATGTGGACATCGCTCGCTACGGTGCGTATGCCGAAGGTGCCATCGACGCTTTGGCGACCGATCCGGGCAATCCGTCGCGCGCGCTGGTCATCGACTACAAGACGGGCGGTACGTCGGACGAGACGCCGGAGCAGCTGCAGGAGAAGCATGCCCTGCAGGCGCGCGTCTATTCGGATGTTCTGCACAAGGCGGGCTTTAAGACGGTGACGGTCAAGTTCGTCCGCGTGGAGCAGACGGCCCCGGCCGTCTTCGTTGACCTCGCCGAGCCCCAGGTGGTCACTTATAAGCTCTAGCCTTAATAACTTGCGGTGGAATACGGACTGTTTTGGCCAGAAAAGCCGCCAATCAGTCCGTATTTCACCGCAACTGAGAGGGGGTAGTCTTTTTGGGACGGGGCTCTTTTAGCTACCCATATATGGCGGCTGATAATTGTCCCAACTCCATACAATTCGTCGGCAGCCAAAGGGTAGCTAAAAGAGCCCCGTCCCAAAAAGACTACCCGTGTGGGTTTGGCTAGGTTCGGGTGCTGTCCGTGCCGTGCGGTAAAATCGTTCAGTCAGAACACGAACCCGCATCGGAGCTCATCACATGGCATTCGTCCATCTGCACAACCACACTGTTTTCTCTATGCTCGACGGCGCAACCCGTATCCAGGATATGGTCAATCGCGCTGTTGAGCTGGGCATGCCCGCCGTGGCTATTACCGACCACGGCTACATGTACGGCGTTCCCGACCTGGCGCTGGCCTGCGACGCCGTCAACCACAACACGCCCGAGTACAAAACCTGGAGCCACGACAAGGCCTTCTTGGAAAAGGACCGCCGCGACGAGCTGGTGGAGCCCGACGCCGAGGCAAACCCGCGCGAGCATGCCCAGTATGTGAAGGACATGGCCATGTGGGACGAGAAGGGCAACATCGACGAGCTCAAGCCGCCCCTGGTCATCAAGCCCATCTTTGGCTGCGAGGTCTACTTTACGCCGGACGAGACGCTCGCTCGCGACCATAAGCCCGAGCTCTACCACATGATCCTTCTGGCCAAGGACCAGGAAGGCTACGTTAACCTGATGCAGACGGTCTCCGAGGCCGCCGTGCAGGGCTTTTACTACAAGCCCCGCGTGACGCTCGACAACCTGCGTCGCCACGCCAAGGGCATGATCTGCACGAGCGCCTGCATCGCGGGCATCATCCCCAAGTACATCGACCGCGGCGACATGGAAGGCGCCATCAAGTGGGCCGAGACCTTCCGCGATACCTTCGAGCCCGGCGACTTTTATATCGAGATCCAGGAACACGGCATTACCACCGACAACGGCCTGACCGACGAGCAGATGGACCGCACGCTCATCGACATCGCCAAGCAGGTGGGCGTCAAGGTCATCGCCACCAACGACTTCCATTACCTGCGCCGCGAGGATGCGCCCGTGCAGGACGTCATCATGTGCATCGGTATGAACGCCAAGGTCGACGACCCTAACCGCATGCGCATGACCGGCTCGGAGTTTTATATGAAGACCGAGGAGGAGATGCGGGCGATGTTCCCGTATTGCCCCGAGGCCTGCGACAACACGCTCGAGATCGCCGACAAGTGCTACGTCGAGCTCGACTGGGACTCCATCATCCTGCCACGCTTCCCGCTGCTCGATCCCGGCGAGACGCACGAGAGCCAGTTCCGCCGCGAGTGCGAGAAAGGCCTGCGCCAGCACTACGGCGACGACTGGGCCACGCGTGAGATCGGCGGTGTCAACATCAAAGAGCGCTTTGAGTACGAATACAAGGTCATCTGCGATAAGGGCTTTGCCGCCTACTTCCTCATCGTTGCCGAGTACGTGCAATGGGCCAAGGACAACGGCATCGGCGTCGGCCCCGGCCGTGGCTCGGCCGCCGGCGCTATCGTCGCCTACGCCATGAACATCACCGCGTTCGACCCGCTCGAGAACGGCCTGATGTTCGAGAGATTCCTGTCCCCGCAGCGTACCGAGATGCCCGATATCGATATGGACTTCGACGATGAGCGGCGCCTCGAGGTCGTGGAGCACGTTCGCCAGCTCTACGGCCCCGAGAAGGTCACCCACGTCATCACCTACTCGACCATCAAAGCCAAGCAGGCCATCAACGACGCCGCGCGCGTTCTGGACTATCCGGTCTACATGGGCCAGCGCCTGTCCAAGATGGTCTCGAGCGACCCCAAGGTCAAGCTCAAGCAGGTGCTCGACAAACAACCCGGCAAAGAGGATTTGTTTAACCCCGACTTTGCCGAGGCCTATAAAAAGGACGACGACGCCCGCCGCATTATCGACACGGCGCTCTCGATCGAGGGCCTCACCCGTGGCGAGGGTGTGCACGCGTGCGCCGTTCTGATCTGCCGCGATCCCGTCAACGAGCACGTGCCCACCAAGCTCGATACCAAGGGCGGCGTCGAGATTACCCAGTACGAGGGCCATACCGTTGCCGACATGGGCCTGCTCAAGATGGACTTCCTGGGCCTGCGTACGCTGACGGTTATCTCCAAGGCCAAGGCCAACATCAAAAAGAACTTCGGCATCGACATCAAAGAGGAAGAGATTCCCTTTGACGACCCCGAGATCTTTAAGCTCATGGGCTCCGGCCACACCGCCGGCGTCTTCCAGGTCGAGTCCGCCGGCATGACGGCCACGATCAAGAACATGAAGCCCACCGAGTACAAGCACGTCGTAGCATTGATCGCCCTGTACCGCCCGGGCCCACTGGGCGCCGGCATGGTCTCGTCCTACATCAACCGTATGAACGGCAAGGAGCCGGCCGTTTCCTACGACGACCGCCTGGACGACATCCTGGGCGAAACCTACGGCACCATGGTCTACCAGGAGCAGGTTATGCTCATCTCCGTCGAGATGTGCGGCTTCTCCAAGGGCGAATCGGACTCGCGTATCCGTAAGCCCGTGGCAAAAAAGAAGATCAAGCTGCTCACGTCGACGGTGCTCCACTGGGAGGATGGCTCGGACGAGACCACCTACGACCACTGGATGAACGGCGCCATCAAGAACAACTACACGCGCGAGGTCGCCCAGAAGATTTGGGACGATGTTCTCGAGTTCGCGTCCTACGCCTTTAACAAGTCGCACTCCGCCGGCTACGCCATCCTGGTTATGCAGACGGCGTGGCTCAAGGCGCACTATCCGCACGAGTACATGGCGGCCGTTCTGACGTCCTATACGGGCAAGACCGACAAGATCGTGCACTACGTCTCGGCATGCCGTCACGACGGCATCCCCGTGCTGTCGCCAGACGTCAACGAGTCCGGCACCGAGTTCACGGCTACCAAGGAAGGCGTGCGCTTTGGTCTGGCCGGCATCCGCGGCGTGGGTACCGGCGTGGCGCAGGCGATTATTGCCGAGCGCGAGGCGGGCGGCCCGTTTAAGACGCTGCACGACTTTGTGGAGCGCGTGGACTCGAGCCAGGCCAACCGTCGCGTGATCGAATCGCTCATCAAGGCAGGTGCCTTCGACTCCACGGGCTATCCGCGCCGCCAGATGATGCACTTTGTGGATAAGAACAACCCCGAGAACATCATTGACGCCGCGGTGAAGCGCCAAAAGGATCGCGCGAGCGGCCAGACCTCGTTCTTCGATATGTTTGGCGACGTTGAGGGCTCGGGCTTTGAGGTGAGCGTGCCCGATCCGGACGGCCAGGAGTGGGACCGCCACCTCAAGCTGAGCCAGGAGAAGGAGGTTCTGGGCATCTATGTCTCGGACCACCCGCTGCGCCCGTTTGAGTATGCGCTCAGCAAAGCGCGCGACTTCTCGTTCTCGCAGATCGACACTGGCTACGAGGTGCAAAATCCCACGGGCGGTACCATCAACCAGGAGATTCCCGAGGGCAAGGCGCTGTGGTGGGCCGGCATGGTCTCGAGCGTGTCCAAGCGCGTGACCAAAAACGGCGACCCCATGGGCATCGTGCAGCTCGAGGACATGGAAGGCGAGGCCACGGTCGTGGTGTTCCCCAAGACCTATAAGGAGGCCGAGGGGTATCTGTACGGCGAGGTCGATCCCGAGACCGGCGCGCAGCTGTCCGACGCCTTTGTGCGCATTAAGGGCAAGCTCGAGCGCTCAGACCGCGGCGACCAGATCATCGCGCAGGAGATCGTGCCACTGGAGCTCAACGAGGAGAACAACAAGCCCAAGGTGTTTGAGGTCATGGTACCCAACAGCCGTTTTAGCCAGGGCAACATGGCGCGCCTGGCCACGGTGCTTACCACCAACCCGGGCGGCGACCGCGTGGAGATCTTCATTGAGCAGGTGGACGGCCGCGTGCTGCGTGCCGAGGTGCCCGCCAAGGTCAACGCGCGTTCGATTCCGCTGCTGGCCGAGGCCAAGGCGATTGTGGGTAACCAGGGACGCGTGACGGTTATCTAAGTTACCTCGGGTGAGATTGGAGGAAGTGATGGCACAGGGGACGTTTGTGCAGGCGCTTCGTAAGGAGGCGGCGCTCAGCGGCACCTTTATGAAGGGGCGTTCGCTCATGCTCAACGGCGCCGTGCTGTCGTTTGAGGACTCCGGCTCGCGCTTCTCCAAGAACGTGACGGTCGAGGGCACGGTGCGCGGTTCGCGCGGCGACCTGTACAAGACGCATGTGGAACTCGATGTGGACGAGCACGAGGTTATCGACTACGACTGCGATTGCCCCGCCGCGTACCGCTATCCCGGCATGTGCAAGCACGCCATCGCCACGGCGCTTGCGTATCTGGACGCAAGCGGCACCGAGCCCGTCGAGGGCCTGCGCACGCCGGTCCGTACGTTTACGGTGCCGTCCGCGGGGCTCACACAAGCGCCGCGTCCTTCCGCCGTTCCTGCCGTCAATCCCAACTTTCCCTTCCCGGCGCCCGTCCCCACGAGCCCCAACCTCATGTCGGCGCTCTCCGATCTGTCGGATGCGCGCATGGACGAGGTGGTGGCCCTGCGCCGCAAGCTTGCCGGCACCGTGGATCCCGATGCCCCCAAGGCGGTGCTGGAGCCCTCGCTGGTGCCGTACTACAATCCGCTGTTTGGCGATCGCTTTCGCTGGGCGCTCGAGTTTCGCATCCGCTGCGGTTCGGTGTCCTACGTGGTGAAGGATATCGATGGCATGGCCGATGCCTACGTGCGCGGCGGCACGTTCTCGTACGGCAAAAAGCTCACGTTCCTCCATACGCCCGAGGCCTTTGACGAGGTTTCGGTGCGCCTGCTCGACCTTGTTGCGACGACGGTTGCCTATCTTTGCGACATTACGAGCTCGCGCTCGGCGGCGTACGATTTTGCGCGCAGCGGCTTTGTCGCCGAGCGCCAGCTGCCCTTGTCCGAGCATGACATCGTATACATGCTGGACCTGCTGCGCGGCCGGACCATTTCATTTGAGCCCGCCTGGTCGCGGGGGACGACGACGCATCGTTCCTACGAGGTGGCGGTTGAGTCGGCACCGGAGGGGGAGGACGAGGCCTCGGCAAAACGTCCGCCGCTCCTTGCCGCCAAGATCGCGCCGGCGGTCGGCGGCAGCTACGACCTGCGCCTGCCCGCCGATGCGTACTGTTTTGCCTCGGGCGACGTTGCCTATCTGATCGACACGCATCGCGCGCGCCGTGCCGATGCGGCGTTTGCTCAGCATGCCGCGCCATTCCTTTCGCGTCTGCTGCCTTGCCGCACGCCGGTCCATATCGCCGCCGAACAGGTGGGCGAGTTCTGCCGCATGGCGCTGCCCGTGCTGCGCGAATACACCGACCTCACCGCTCCTGCCGTGCTCGACACCGTGGCGCCCGAGCCGAGCTTTGCAATGTCAATCGGTGTCAGTGACGGGCTTGTGACCTGCGAGATCTCGGTCGCCTACGGCGATTGGTCGGCAGATCTCTTTAGCCTGGGTGCTCCGGGGAGCCCCTTCGAAGACCAGCGCCCCGGCGTGCCGCCCCGCGACGTTGTGGCGGAGTTCCGCGTTATGGACACGGCTGCCATGTACTTCGATTTCTACGAGGGCGGTCTGGCGTTTGAGGAGCGCGATGACGAGAGCCTGTTCCGCCTGCTGACCGAGGGCCTGTCTGTGCTGTCCGAGCTTGGTGAGGTCATGCTCAGCGACCGCCTGCGCCAGATCTCGGTGCGCCCTGCACCTAAGCTCTCGGTGCGCGCGACCGTCAAGAGCAGCCTGCTCGATGTCGAGCTGGGTGCGAGCGGCCTTTCGGCGGCAGACCTTGCCATCTACCTCGATTCCTACAAGCGTCACCAGACGTTCGCGCGCTTGACGTCGGGCGACATCATTCGCCTGGACGAGGGGGCACGTGCCGCGTTTGGCCTTGCCGAGGACCTGGGCGTCGATGCCGTCGACCTGCTCGACGGCGTGTCTCTTCCCGCGTCGAGTACCCTGTTCGTCGATAGCATGCTCGCGCGCACGCCGGCGCTCGAGGCCGATCGCGACGCCGCATTCCGTCGCACCGTTGAGCGTCTGGACACGCTCGGCAGGATGGACTTTACGGTGCCGGCCTCGCTCAAGGCCACGCTGCGTGGCTACCAGGTCGATGGCTACCAGTGGCTCGGCTCGCTCGAGCATCTGGGCCTCGGCGGCATCTTGGCCGACGATATGGGCCTGGGCAAAACACTGCAGATGATCGCGCATATCCTGGCGCACGTGGAGGCGGGGGATACCAAGCCCACACTCGTGGTATGCCCGGCATCGCTCGTCTACAACTGGACTGCCGAGCTGGAGCGCTTTGCCCCGTCGCTCGATGCGTGCGCCATCGTGGGTGCCAAGGCGCTGCGCCGCGTGCAGATAGCCGGGGCCGCCGAGCATAACGTGGTCGTGACCTCGTATGACCTCATGCGTCGCGATATCGACGAGTATGCCGAACAGGACTTTGCCCGCGTGGTGCTCGACGAGGCCCAGTACATTAAAAACCCGCTCACCCAGGTGGCACGCGCCGCCAAGCGCCTGCCCGCCGGTGTGCGCTTTGCCCTGACGGGCACGCCTATCGAAAACCGCCTGTCCGAGCTCTGGAGCATCTTCGACTTTTTGATGCCGGGCCTTTTGGGCACGCGCGAGTCGTTTGCCAAGCGCTTTGAGAGCCCGGTCGAACACGCCGAGGGCGATAGCGCCGCCCGCCTGCAGGCGCTCGTGTCGCCGTTTGTGCTGCGCCGCGTTAAGGAAGACGTGGTGGCCGACCTGCCCGAGAAGATCGAGGACACCGTCATGGCGCAGCTCACCGGCGAGCAGCGCAAGCTCTATCTGGCCAACCAGGACCGCATCGCTCAGCAGGTGCAGCATCGCGAGGCCAATGAGTTTAAGAAGGACAAGCTCAAGGTGCTCGCCGAGCTCACCAAGCTGCGCCAGATCTGCTGCGACCCGCATCTACACTACGAGGACTACAAGGCGGGGAGCGCCAAGCTCGATGCTTGCATGGAACTCGTTCACGGAGCACTCGACGGCGGACACCACATTCTGCTGTTTAGCCAGTTCACGGGCATGCTCGATATTATCTGCAAGCGCCTGGCCAAGGAGGACATCGGCTTTCTTAAGCTCACGGGCGCATCGTCCAAGGAGAGCCGCGCCAAGATGGTCGCGCAGTTCCAGGCGGGTGAGGTACCGGTCTTTCTGATTTCGCTCAAGGCGGGCGGCGTCGGCCTGAACCTGACGGCTGCCGACGTGGTCATTCACTACGACCCGTGGTGGAACGTGGCGGCGCAGGACCAAGCGACCGACCGTGCCCACCGTATTGGCCAGCAGCACACCGTGACCGTGTACAAGCTCATCGCCAAGGACACGATCGAGGAGCGCATCATGCAGATGCAGGAGTCCAAGCGCGACCTGGTCAACAGCGTGCTTGGTGGCGACGGTATCTCCTCGTCGCTGTTTACCCGCGAGGACGTTCTGGCGCTGCTCGGCGGCGACGGGCGCTAGCCTCGCTCGTTATGTGTTCATTTGCGATGTCGTGGATGGTTCGTTTGCCTTTGGGCATAAGAAGCATCGAGAACACCGGCACATCAGCAAAGGAGAACATCATGGCGAAATTCTTTAAGGACCCCGACGGCAAGCTCATTGCCGCCCTTGGCGACGACGTTGCAACCCCTGCCGGCTGCACGGAGCTGACCGCGAACACCGAGGACGCGGCGCACGAGAAACACGTGCCCGTCGTCGAGAGCGAGCGTGACGGCCACGTGATCCGTGCGCGCGTGGGCTCGGTCGAGCACCCCAGCCTGCCCGAGCACTATATCGAGTGGATCGCGCTTGAGGCCGAGGGCCGTCTGGAGGTCCACTACCTTGAGCCCGGCATGAAGCCCGCGACGTTTTTTGCCGGCGGTTCCAAAACTGGCACCGTCTATGCCTATTGCAACCTGCACGGGCTGTGGTCCGCGACGTTCTAGGAGTGTGCCCCCCGCTCGGGGTATCATAGCTAGCATATGCACATGCGAGCGCCGGCTGCATTATGCGGCCGGCGCTTTTACTACGACAACGACGGTTTACGACGGAAAGGGCTGAGCCATGAAGCTCGCACTTGCACAGATCGATATGCGCCTGGGTGATATTGAGGGTATCTGCGGCCGCATCGAGGATCAGGCGCGCCTGGCCCACGAGCGCGGTGCGCGCGTGCTGTGCGTGCCGGCCCCGCTCTTTATGGGTGCCCTGCCCGGCGGCCTGGTGGGCGCTGCCGACTTTGAGCACGATATGCTCGCCGGCCTGACCGGCGTCGCTGAGCGCATCCAGGAGCTCGACATGATCTGCATCGTGCCTGCGGCGGTTTCGTTTGAGGGCCAGCCGCTGCTCGACTACATGATGCTCAAGGACGGCCGCGTGGTGCCCGCCCGCGCGAGCATTGCCCTGCAGCGCGGCGAGAACAACGATGCGCGTTGGGCGCCGCCGGTGTTCGACGTGGACGGCGTGCGCATCGCGGTGATCTTCGACCTGGATCGCGAGCTCGAGATGCTGCCGACCGGTGTCGACCTCATTGTCTATTTCCAGTTCAATGCATTCGATATGACCGACCGCGAGACCGCTGCCGTTGCCGCCGTGCGCAGTGGAGCCTACCGCAAGATTGCATCCAAGCGCAGCGTGTGGTTTGCCTGCATGGCGCCGGTCGGTGCGTACGACGAGTCGGTGTATACCGGCGGGTCGTTTGTGCTCGACGACTGCGGCCGCGTGGTGGCCCAGGCTCCGTGTTTTGAGGAGAGCCTGCTGGTCCAGGAGATTCAGCGCGGCGTGATGCTCGATGCCTTGGAGGACCATGAGCTTCCGGAGTTTCGCTCCGAGGAGTGGCTGTGGCAGGCGCTGGTACTTGCCGTGCGCGACAACGCCCGCGCCCACGGTACGTCGCGTGCCGTGGTGGCGCTCGAGGGCGACCTGCCGTCGTCCCTGCTGGCGGCGCTTGCCGTCGACGCCCTCGGCCCGCGCAATGTGATCGGTCTGGTGTTGGGACGCAACCGCATCTTTACGCCGGCGCAGGAAGAGGCCGAGGCGGCTCGCTGTGCCGCCGTCCGTGCCATTGCCGAGCGCCTGCATATTCGCACGGTTGAGCGCGATGCGCCGGATGCCGCGCGTGTGCTCGACCGCGACGTGTCGGCGGGCGACGCCGAGCGCCTGCGCTCGCGTACGCTGGGCCTCATGCTTGAGGATACCGTGCTCGAACTGGGCGCGATGGCGCTGAGCCCGCTGTCCAAAACCGAGTACGCGCTGGCAGCGCCCACGCTTTGCGGTGGCTACCAGGGTGATTACGCACCCTTTGGCGACGTGTATCTGTCGACGCTCGAGTTTGTGGCGCGCGTGCGCAACCGTACGTCTGCCGTGGTGCCGCAGGAGCTCGTGACGCTCAACGCGGTGGAGGATTGCATGGAGCGCGTGCTGGCGCAGGCGCTCTCGACGCTCGACGGTCCGGTCGACATGCTTGACCGCGCGGCGCAGCTGCTCGGCGGGCTTGAACCCGGTGAGGTCGATGGCACGCTCGAGTCGCACGTGGACCGCAATCGTCCTTTCGACGATATTCCGATGGCTGCCGGTAAACCCGAGGCATGTTCGCTACTGTTGATGCTCGTGCGCCAGGGCGAGGCTGCCCGTCACCAGCTGCCGACGGCGCCGATTGTCTCGGCGCGTTCGTTTGCCGAGCGTTCCTGGCCGTATATGCTCGCGTGGTCCGATCTGGGGCTTAACGGTAGGGAGCGCATGACGGTCGACTCGCTGGCGCGTGCCGAGGTGCGCCGCTATGCTGACGAGGATTCGAGCGAGCGCATGCGAAACGAGATGATGGGCGTGCTCGGCGAGCTGCTGGGTATTTCGCCCGAGCAGATGGAGGAGCTTCGCTCCGAGGACGGTCAGCGCCGTCTGCACGAGGGCATGAAGAAGTTTGAGGGCGAGGTCCAGGACGCCATCGATAAGATGATGGGCGGTCAGGGCGGCCCGCAGGGTGGACCCCAGGGCGGACCGATGCCGCATCCTCCGGTGGATCCCCGCCAATTTCCGTTCTTTTCGCAGAATTAAGCTGGGGATGGGACTAGAGTTACGCGGTTTTACCAAACCGCGTAACGAGTCGACGCTGCGCGAGCCCCTGCCGGGCAATCTGCCGCTCAAACCGTCGCTTGCGTACAGAAGTACGCGGCGCTCCTCTTTCGCGACACCTTGCCACGGCAGGGACTCGCTCGCTGACTTATGCTCAACCTATGGTTCAACCTTGCTTGCTATATATGGGCCCTGTTGTGTTATTCTAGAACAGACGTTCGTGAATAGTGCGCGGGGCCTTGCCTTGCGCTTGGCAAAAGGCGAGGGGAGGCTGGCTTGGTTATCTTGGGTATCGACCCCGGTTTGGCCCATACGGGTTGGGGGATTATCGAAGAACGGCGCGGCGAGGTTCGCTGCCGTGCCTACGGTTGTATCGAGACCAGTGCCGGAAGCCCGCTCGCGGTGCGTTTGTCGCACATCGCCCGCGACCTCAAGGATGTCGTCGAGCGCTACCGCCCCGATACTGCCGCCATCGAGAGCATCTACTTTGGCGCTAACGTTCGCTCGGCAATTCCGACGGCGCACGCCCGCGGCGCCGCGCTCGTGGCGCTTTCGGAGTGCGCGCTCGAGATCGGCGAGTACACGCCCATGCAGATCAAGCAGGCTGTGGTGGGCACCGGCGCCGCGGACAAGCGGCAGGTCGCCTACATGGTGCGTACGCTTACGCAGCTCGACCACGACCCGCATCCCGACCATGCCGCCGATGCCCTGGCCTGCGCCATCTGTCATGTAAACCTCAGCCGCACCCGTGCCCTCACCGGTGGCGAGTTCTATCAACAGAGAGGAACCGGATACTGATGATTTCCCAGCTCCATGGAACGCTTGTCGAGGCAACAATGAGCTCGGCCGTCGTCGATGTGTCGGGCGTGGGCTTTGAGCTCGGCATCTCGGGCAGCACCGCGGCGACGTTGCCGACACCCGGTGGCGAGGTCCGCCTCTACACGCGCATGCAGGTGCGCGAGGATGCCATAACGCTCTTCGGTTTTTCCTCAAAGGACGAGCGCACGATGTTCGATCGGCTCGTGTCTGTCTCGGGCGTTGGTCCGCGTCTGGCGCTCGCCGTGCTCTCCACCTATACCGTGGGACAGCTGTATTCGCTGGTAATGGCCGAGGACGACAAGGGCATGGCCAAGGTGCCCGGCGTGGGCAAAAAGACGGCGCAGCGCCTGATCTTGGAACTCAAGAGCACCTTTGCCAAGGACAAGGGCTTTGTGCCGGTCGATGTCATGCCCGGCCAGGTCGCGATGCCCGTGCCCGCTGCCGCTCCGTCGGCCATCGACGATGCCCGCGCGGCGCTCCTTTCCATGGGCTTTAGCCCGCAAGAGACCGATGTTGCCCTGAGCGGGTATGATGGGCAGGATATGCGTGTCGAGGACCTGCTCGGCGCGGCGCTTAAGCGACTCGGAATGGATGCGTGATGTGGGAAGCCGATGACTCTCAGGATCTGTGGGCGACGCCCGGCAACTCGCCGGCGGCATCCATGGCGCATGGCAAACGCATGGTGGGCTCGGAGCTGACGCCCGAGGACCTCGATGTCGACCGCACCCTGCGTCCCCAGCACCTGGACGACTACTGCGGCCAGGAACACATCAAGCAGAGCCTGCGCGTGTTGATCGAAGCGGCGCAGAGCCGTGGCGAGACGCTCGACCACGTGATCTTCTCGGGTCCTCCGGGCTTGGGTAAGACCACGCTGGCTACGGTTATCGCCAACGAGCTGGGCGCCCAGATTAAGACGACGAGCGGTCCGGCCATCGCGCGTACCGGTGACCTGGCGGCTATCCTTACCAACCTGCAGCCGGGTGACGTGCTGTTTATCGACGAGATCCACCGTCTCAACCGTTCGGTCGAGGAGGTCCTGTATCCCGCGATGGAGGACTTTGCGCTCGATATCGTGATCGGCAAAGGTCCGGCGGCGCGCTCGATTCGCCTGGATATCCCCAAGTTCACGCTGGTAGCGGCCACGACCCGCTCGGGCATGTTGACCGGCCCGCTGCGCGACCGCTTTGGCATTTCGTATCGCCTGGATTACTACACGGTCGAGGAGCTCGCCCAGATCGTGACGCGCTCGGCGACTATCCTGGGCGTGACGATTGACCACCCCAGCGCGCTCGAGATCGGCTCGCGTTCGCGTGGCACGCCGCGTCTTGCCAACCGTCTGCTCAAGCGCGTGCGCGACTACGCGCAAGTGCGCGGCAACGGTCCCATCGAGCTGGACATTTGCCGCCAGGCGCTCGAGTTCTTCGAGATCGACGAGCTCGGTCTGGACTGGATGGATATTCGCATTTTGGAGACGCTCGCCAAGACGTTCTCCGGTCGTGCCGTTGGCCTGACAACGCTTGCCAGCGCGGTGGGCGAGGACCCGGGTACGCTCGAGGATGTTTACGAGCCCTATCTGCTGCAGTGCGGATTGATGATCCGTACGCCGCAGGGCCGTCAGGCAACCCTTCGCACCTTTGAGCATTTGGGTATTGAGCCGACCCTGTAGTGGCCTTTGTGCCGGCGCATCTGCAGGCTATCGCTGGGCATTGGATAAACATATCGCCGTTCGTCGGTTATGGGCGTTTTACTATTGCGCGCGCGTGCTATGCTGGACTGGTCTTTTTCTCATCCGGTAACGAAAGGACCGCCCATGCCTACTGACATCGAAATCGCACGTTCTGTTACGCCGCTGCCTATTACCGAGGTGGCCAAGAACGCCGGCGTCGACGTTAAGCATCTGATTCCGTACGGCTTTGACAAGGCAAAGGTCGACTATTCCCTGCTCAACGAGCCAACTGATCACCAGGCCAAGCTTGTCCTCGTGACCGCTATCAACCCCACGCCCGCGGGCGAGGGCAAGACCACCACGACCATCGGCCTGGCCGACGGCCTACGCCGTCGCGGCATCAAGAGCGCCGTGGCCCTGCGCGAGCCTTCGCTCGGCCCCGTCTTTGGCGTAAAGGGCGGTGCCGCCGGCGGCGGTTGGGCCCAGGTCATCCCCATGGAGGACATCAACCTGCACTTTACCGGCGACTTCCATGCCATCGGCGCCGCCAACAACCTGCTGGCCGCCATGCTCGACAATCATATTCAGCAGGGCAACCAGCTCGGCATCGACGTTAAGCGCATCACCTGGAAGCGCGTCGTCGACATGAACGATCGCCAGCTGCGCCACGTCATCGACGGCATTGGCGGCAAGGCCCAGGGCGTGCCGCGCGAGGACGGCTTCGACATCACCGTCGCCTCCGAGGTCATGGCAATCCTGTGCCTGTCCACGAGCATCAACGACCTCAAGGAGCGCTTGGGCGAGATTGTCGTCGGCTACAGCTATGCCGGCGAGCCCGTCCGCGCCCGCGACCTTAAGGCCCAGGGCGCCATGGCGGCCCTGCTCAAGGACGCGCTCAAGCCCAACCTGGTTCAGACGCTCGAGGGTACGCCCGCGTTTGTCCACGGTGGCCCCTTCGCCAATATCGCCCACGGCTGCAACTCCATCATGGCTACCCGCATGGCCATGCGCTTTGGCGATGTCGCTATTACCGAGGCCGGCTTTGGCGCCGACCTGGGTGCCGAGAAGTTCCTCGATATCAAGTGCCGCATGACGGGCGTTCGCCCCAGCGCCGTCGTGGTCGTTGCCACTGCCCGCGCGCTTAAGTACAACGGCGGTGTCGCCAAGGCCGACCTCAATGAGGAGAACCTCGAGGCCCTCAAGGCTGGCATGCCCAATCTGCTGCGTCACGTCGACAACATTCAGAACGTGTACGGCCTGCCCTGCGTGGTTGCCATCAACCGCTTCCCGACGGACACCGAGGCCGAGCTTGCTCTGATCGAGTCCGAGTGCCAGAAGCTCGGTGTCAACGTCAAGCTGTCCGAGGTTTGGGCCAAGGGCGGCGAGGGCGCGCTTGAGTTGGCCGATGAGGTCATGCGCCTGATCGAGCAGCCGAGCGAGCTCAAGTTTGCCTACGAGGACGGCGCCGATGTTGCCGACGCCCTTGAGGCCGTTGCCACTAAGGTCTACCGCGCCGACGGCGTCGACTTTACGCCGGCTGCCAAGCGCCAGCTCGCCGAGCTGCGCGAGAACGGCTTTGGCAACCTGCCCGTGTGCGTGGCCAAGACGCAGTACAGCTTTAGCGACAACGCCAAGGCCCTCGGTGCCCCCGAGAACTTCCGCATCACGGTGCGCGAGCTCAAGGTTTCCGCCGGCGCCCACTTTGTGGTCGCGTTGACCGGCAGCGTTCTGACCATGCCGGGCCTGCCGAAGGTTCCCGCGGCCGAGAACATCGACGTCGACAACGACGGCAACATCACCGGCCTGTTCTAAGCCGACAGCCTCATAGCTGCTTGCCCGCCCCGCCGTGCCACCAAGGCCCGGCGGGGTTTTGATCTCGAATGCCGCGCATGTCTTGTGATGCCGGCGGGCTTTGCCCGTCATAGGCTTTTGCGCGGGTAGAATGCATGGATAACTTGATGCTTACGGGCGACGGAAAGGAATCGTTGCATGGATCAGGACAAGACGACCGTGATGGGCGGCTATGGCTCCGCGCAGGCTGGTGACAGCGCCGATGCGACCCGCGTTGTGCCCGGTCCCGGTTATGCCGACCCTGCCGCGACGCAGCCTTCTGCCGAGCCCACGCGGGTTATGGGTTATGGCGACACGGCGCAGGACCCCTATGCCGCCTCGACGCCGAATCCCTATGATGGCCTGCCGCAGAATCCCATTCCACAGCCTCAGCAGACGACGTATATGCCGCGTACGTCGCAGTCTCGCTATGAGTCGCGCGATGCCTACGCGCGCGAGCCGTATCGCGAGTATCCCAAGTCGATTCCGCAGTATGGCGAAGACGAGGAGAAGAAGCCTTCGCGTTCGGCGGGCGTGATCAAGAAGATTCTGATCGTGCTGGCGATTTTCTTTGCCCTGTCGGTGGTGTTTGCCATTGTGTCGGGCATGCTCAACAAACGAGGCGCCTCGACCGACACGCAGGCCGAGCAGGCTGCGGCCACCCAGTCCAGCGTTGTCGACCTGAGCGATATTCCGGGGCAGTACTGGTCTAACGCCAAGAAGCTCCTCAAGTCGCGCGGAGCCGATCTTTCGAACGCCGTGATCCTGACCGATGACGGCTCGACGCCCGTCGTTGATGGTAGCTGGGTCGTAACGTCTGCCTACTACAACGACAATGGCAGTCTCGAGATCCAGCTAACGCACAAGGGCAACTCGTCGGGCAACGCGTCCAGCGAGCAGGGCACCACGGACAGCTCGAGCTCCAACACACTGGAGGACCTGAGCAACAAGGCGCAGGAGCTGGGAGATACGGCTCAGCAGCTGGGCAACACGGCCCAGAATCTCGGCGACACCGCGCAGAACCTGGGCGACATGGCAACGGATGCCTGGAACGCGCTGCAAAACGGCATTTCGGGCGCGCAGGGCAACTAGCGGCTGAGTTGGCTAGAGCCGCTCGGCCGGGCGGTCGGGCGAACTAAAGCCCGAGTCGAACGTGACGACGCACGAGGCGTCGGGCCGGCGCTCGTGCACGATGCGCGTTACGAGCTCCAGCAGCTCCTCGTCGGATATGTCAAAGCCGTCGGGGCGCACCAGGTCAAACGAGACGAAGCCGTCGTGCTCGTGCAGGTCGTGGATGGAGAGCGCGGGGTCGATCTGCATGATGCCGCGTCTGACCCAGCCGCGCAGGTCGTCGCCGGTTGTGGCGATGGGGTCGCAGTGCAGCGTGATGCCGATGCCCATCTGGCGCTTGATATCGTGCTCGATGGTGTCCAGAATCTCGTGGTGCTCAAACGCATCGCCCTCGCCGGGCATCTCCACGTGGGCGCTGGCAAATTGGCGACCGGGGCCGTAGTCGTGCACCATCAGGTCGTGCGTGCCCAGGACCTGCGGATACGACATGATCTTGTCGCGGATTGTCTGGACAAGCTTAGGGTCGGGCGCCTGTCCCAACAGTGGGCTGATGGCATCGCGCACCAGACCCATGCCGCTGATACAGATGAAGATGCCCACGCCCAGGCCTGCCCAGCCATCGAGGTCAACGCCGGTTGTTTGCGAAATGAGCGCCGCCACCAGGACCGATCCCGAGGTGATGACGTCGTTTTTGGAGTCCTGTGCCGTGGCGATAAGCGTCTCGGAGTCGATGCGGTTGCCCAGTGCGCGGTTGAACGCCGCCATCCAAAATTTGACGAGCATGGACAGGATAAGGGCTGCCATAGAGAGCGCCGAATACGCGGTGGGGGAGGGCTTGATGATTTTGGTGACCGACTCCAAGATCAGGTTGATGCCAACGGCGCAAACGAGGACGGCGACAAACAGCCCTGCCAGGTACTCGTAGCGGCCGTGGCCGTAAGGGTGCCCCTCGTCGGCAGGGCGGCTGGCAAGGCGGAATCCAAGCAGGCTCACGATGTTGCTCGAGGCGTCGGAGAGGTTGTTGAAGGCGTCGGCGACAAGCGACACGGAGCCCGCGAGCAGGCCCGCGATGCCTTTGGCCAGACACAGGGTGATGTTGAGCCCAATGCAGATAAGGCTCGCGGCAAAGCCGGCACGGGTGCGGCAGGAGGTATCGACCGGTTCGCTTGCGCTGCCGGGAACAAGCGTATGTGCCAGCCGATTTACAAATAGCATAACGGTCGTCCTCACAATCGTGTTTAAGGGGATAGTGTAGCTCGGACGGGTGCGCTATGGGCCGATGCTCAGAAAATGCAGTAATGGTCTACCTGTGCTAACGAGTGCAGATGTAGACGAGTGACTGTCCGCGCGGCTGCGAGCCCGCTGCGCCTTCTCGTCCGTTCGAATGCTCCATTTTGGGCCACATGGGTATGGGCATGCGCCTGTTTGCTCGACATACTTAATGTCGACAGCCCCTGTGCAAAGGAGGACGTTTCCATGGACGAGATGTTTGCCATTAAATGCCAAAACTGCGGCGGCCCCATGTATTCGCACCAGGCAAAGCGCAGCTTTGAATGTGCCTATTGCGGAACGGTCGTCCCGTGGCAAGCGGACGCCAGGGAGCCTAAGAGTGCTCTGGGCATTCGCCATACACCGCTGACGGTGGTTGACGGGTTGCTCAAGCTCACGCATGTCTCGCAGCTCGAGCGCCCAGAGGACCCGGACTGGTATTTCTTCAATTCGCACTGGCGCAATCAGTCGGTTCTGGAGCGTCTGCTGTGGGAAGATCGTGGGACGGCGCAGGAGTTCCAAGAGGCTACGCACGTGAGCATTCCCTGCCCCTTCTGCGGCGCGTCCTTTGAGGGCGAGTCCACCCAGCGCGTGTTTGAGTGCCCGTCGTGCGGCAACAAGATTGGTGTGGCAGACTTGCTCAAACCTGGCACGTTTAGCAAGCGTCTGACCATGGGCGTGGGTGCCGAGTACGTGCCAGAGCAGGGTGTTCCGTGTGAGATTTCGCCGCAGCAGGCGCGTGCCAATGCGCTGCGGCTGGTGCGTCAGTATCCGGATGCCTTTGCGGGGCACGATGTGGAAGATGCGATCCAGAACGACATGATACTCTTCTATTTCCCCATGGCGCTTGCCGACCTGCGCATGATGGCGAGCTTCCCGGGCAAGGGCCTGAGCAAGGAGACCCTGGTGTACTACGAGGTGCTCGATTGGGCATACCCCAGGGCAAACTATCTGGACGTTCGTCTTATGGGCATTTTGGAGCCGTGGGACTTTGCCAAGGTGGGACCGTTCGATCCCGCCATGCAGGAGGGCGACTTCCGCGTCGTCTCCGTCGATGCGTCCACCAAGGACCAGGTGGTCATTGACAAGCTGGCGCTCGACGTTGCGGGCAACGATGCCGAGGCGACCCTGGGGCTCAATAAAAAGAGCATTCGCACGTGGGCGCGCAAGGCTCGCAAGCACAAGGACGGTCTGGTGATGGTGCCGGTGTACTTTGTCGATCGCCCGGCAACGGACAGCCGCGACGGCGAGCAGGTGCGCATCGCCGTGAATGGCCAGACGGGTCGCGCTGCCGCGGTGGTGTTTAGTGACAAGCGCGAGACGCATATCGTGGCACCGCTCAATCCGAGTCTGCACCTGTCAAACGAAAGCACCGTGCACGCCACGCCCATCGAGGTCAAATACGCTAAATCGCCGTTCCTATACCAGATCGTGCGCCGTGGAGGCGGCGAGCAACCGCGCCAGGTTGCAGCCGCAGCCGAAGGCTCCTACCGAGAAGAAAAGCCCAAACGCAAGGGCTTGTTCGCCGCGATCTTTGGGAAGTAGGGGAGCGCGCGTTGGGGCAGCTCGCAGAAGTGCGGGCTGCCGTCCGGTAGTTTGGCGGGGGGTAGATGTAAATAAACGGTGGAGCAGCTGCAAAAGAACCGCCCCACTGGGTAAAATCAGAGTGTGCCGCGGAACCCGCTCCTCGGTTGGTCAACTTTGGAGACGCGGGCAACGCAGGTACTATCGTCTAAAGGGCCGGCTGCAACCGGCCCTTTTCTGTGGCAGCCAATGGGCCCACATCAGACGAAGGTCGCGTTTTTACCTGTCGGGTCACGCTTGCCAGCCACGGCAAGGATGTCGTCGCCGGCGTCCATGACTGGTATTGTTTCGTGGCGTGCGTCACAACCGCGAGTACGCCTGCGATGGCTGCGGCGGTGTCGGTCGCACCGTGCCGTTACCCTTGCGCTTCGCCATTCGCCGCTTCGTTGATGGCGCGGTACTCGGCGCTTAGCTCGCGCGCCAGCTCTTCCTTGCTCGGAAGATACGGCAGATATTTGGCGGCAAACACTTGGTCGTTATCCTCGGGCAGCGTGTACTCGACGATCGAATCGCTCTTGTCCGCACAGAGCACGATGCCTATGGGTGGATTGTCGCCTTCGTTCATGAGCTCGCGCGTGTAGTAGTTCACGTACATTTGCATCAGGCCCAAGTCCTGATGCGTGAGATCATCGGTTTTAAGGTCGATGAGTACAAAGCAGCGCATCAGATAGTTGTAAAACACAAGGTCAATATAGAAGTGGCGACCATCGAAGGTGATGCGCTTCTGGCGCGCCTCAAAAGCGAAGCCGCGGCCAAGCTCCAGCAGAAACTTCTGAAGATGCGTGATGAGCGATTGCTCTAGATCGCTCTCGCGAAACGCAGCGTCGTCCGAGAAGCCTAAAAACTCAAGCACATATGGGTCGCGGATGATGTCCTCGGGGTGACGAGCGGGGGCGCTCTTTTGGATTTCCTGAGCGACGGTCTCTTTGTCCTTGCTGGCAAGAAGACGCTCGCGGAACATGGTGTTGATTTGGCGTTCGAGCTGGCGCGTGCTCCAGCGAGAGTCGGCGCATTCGTTCATGTACCAAGTACGCGCTTCGGAGTCGGGAATGCGCATCAACCTGCGGTAATGAGTCCATCTCAATTCGGGACGCAGTGAGTCCCGAATTGGAAATGTGAGATATAACTGGCGCATTTTACGCAGCTCCCTTGCCTCAAAGCCTTTGCCAAAATCCTTGGTAAGCTTGATTGTAAGGGCCTTGAGCAGCGCATCGCCGTACTTGGCGCGCTCTACTCCGCCTTGTTCTTCAACAATGCTCTTGCCGATTTCCCAATAAGCCTCAACCATTGCAAAGTTGATGGCGGTATAAGCCTTGTCGCGAGCGGCGTTGAGAATCGAGGAAACCTGCTTGTAAAATCCTTCGGGCACAATCGTCGCTTCTCCGCGGTTTGCCAGTTCGCCCATCACCATCGCCCACTTTCCTCCTGACGGAATGCATATCAAACTGCGTTTAGTTTAAGGCCTCGTGGGGACATGAATTGCGCTGCTGCCCGGCACCTTCGCTAGTAGGTCTCAAAGCGACTAAGATGTGATGGTAGAGAAAGTTTTAGCGAACCCCATGGGAGTGACGCGTATGGACAACAACACGCTGCTGTTCCAGGACAAAGGTTCGGGTAGGTTTAAAGACGTCAAGATCTACCCTAACCGCATTGAGGTACTCAAGAAGGGCACTTTTGGTGGCAAGCACACCGAAATTGTCTATCTTAAGGACATCACGGGCGTCAATAGAATCAAAGGCCGCGATGTTTTTCTGCGTAACAGGCTGTTGACTGCTTGTGTTTTTAGCCTGAGCAGTCGTGCGAAGGCCCAGGAGTTTGTTAACGCGCTGAACATGGTGATGTAGCCTATGGCGGCGTTTGGGCCAAGGTAAAAAACGGGGGCGCAGAACGGTGTTCTGCGCCCCTCGTCGAGTCGGTGTGTCCAAAAGGGTCGGCTTGCCTATTCGCTATCGTCCCCAGCGTTTTCGCGGTCATTTGCAAGCATCGCTGCGCCGGCGACCGTCGCCGCCACGGCGGCAGCGGCGAGCCCGGCGGCAATGCCGGAGCCATCGCCCGTGTCGGCAAGTTTTCCGCCCGATCTCTTGCCCTGGTCGCTCTTGTTGCCCTTGCCATCCTTGTCGGCGCCGCCTGCGTTGGAACCCGTGCCACCGCCGGTGCCAGCGCCGGTACCGCCCGCACTGCCCGAGGCCGCTACGGTAAAGCTTGCGGCTCCGTCGCTGGCGAGCGTGTAGTTCTGCGCCGCGTCGCCCAAGAGACCGTTCACGCGCACCCAGTACGTCCCTGCGGCAAATGTTTCGCCCTCGGCCATTGCCGTGCCCGGAGCGCCGTTCGCGTCGTGCACAAACTCGAGCTGGGCTGTGCAGGCATCGGTTTCGAGCTTGCCCTCGAGTGATGCCGCAATCTTGGCGCGCACGTCTTCGCCGGCCTTAAGGCCTTCGAGTCCCTCAAAATGGGGCGTCAGCGCGCGTGGATCGATATCGATGGGCACAGGGCCCTGCAGCCCCGTAACGGTCTCGTTGCCCAGGGCGTCGACATCCACATATTCGATGGCAAAAGCGCTTCCCGAAGCCGCTACGTTGAGTACGTTGCTGCTGTCGACGAGGCGGAAATGGCCCTCGCCAACGGTCTTGCCATCCTGGAGTGAGGCATCGCTCAGCGAGTCGCCGTACGTCATGCGCATGCGGGTCGGGAGATAGCACGAAACGGTTTGCTTGTGCTGCGCATCGTTGTAATTGCGCTGGTAGATGCTCCGGGCCAGTGCCGCATCAACAAAGTCGGATGCGATGATGCCAATGTGCTTGCGGCAGTCCGCCTTTGTGCTCTCAACTCCGGTATTGTTTATATACGAGCTCTTGTACAGGTGCTCGTTGACCACTCGCGCTGCGGTAAAAGGGTTGTTTTGCGTGCAGCTAGTGTAGTTGATAAACCAGCAGCGCTCCGTTGCCTGCACCGTTGTCCCGTCCGCGGCAGTGATATCTACGGTGCTGCGCTCGAACTCGGACGCTGCCTTCAGGGCCATATCGACCCAGTCGATCTTACTGGATCCCGTGCAGTTGTAATGGTCTTGGGCATATACCGCTGTGCTATAGGGCTCTTTGTCGCCCGTATTGCCCGCAGCCTCAAAGCCTTGCTCGTATTTCACGAGGCACATGGACTTTCCGGAATGCGCCTTGATCTTGTCATCCCATTCGGTGAGGTTGAGGCCCCACGTGTGGCCGTCTACGCTGTCGCCGGCGAGTTTAAATCGACGCAGCAGGACGATCTTTCCGCGCACCTCGTTCAGTGTGGGGACATGGCTCGACGTATAGAACAGATCGGAGTTATTGTCCATAACATTGGCAAAAGCCGTCGTAACACTTTCGTCGGTAGCCTCGTCGTTGCCTCGTGACACAAGCATGATGAGCGCTTCTGACGGGTGTTCGTTCAAAAATGTTTTGAAGTAACCGATGACATCGGAGAGATGTATAAAGCCCCCGTCTTTTTTGAACAGGTAGCACATTCCATGGTCGATGCCGGGGTCGCCGTTCTTGTCGTTCTTTCCAAGTCGGATATCAAAATAGCGAATGCCTTCGAGCAGCTGCGTGGGGATGTAATCCTGCTGGCACTTTGCAAGCGAGGTTTGGGGCTCGGTGTCGTTGTCGACGCTGCAGGTGCTCGAATCATGCGTGCCCGGGATGCTCAGCTCGTCGAGGTATTTGTTGCCATCGACGTGGCTCATCCAACATGGTCCGTCGACGTAGCTGCTATACGTGGTCCAGTCGATGCTGCTAACTGTGGCATTGGTCTTGTCCATGCTGTAGCCGACAAGCTCGAGCTCCCACGGAATGCTCTTCCTCTTGTGGCAGATCTTGTTGTTGTCTTGGTCTTTGCCGTCCTTTTCTATGGCCAGGTAATTAATGTCTTTTTTCTCGTTTGTGCGGTCTCGGATGATGTAGGTTCCGTTTGACTGGCGGACGAACGCAAAAGAGCGGCTGGCCTTGCCGTCATGCTCGCCACTCCATACGTGGATGACCTTTCCATCTTTGTCCGAGTCGCCATCGACCGACCAAATGCTGTAGCCCGTCTTCTTGTGCTCTTCGAAATTGAGCAGGGTGCGGATGGCATACCAATTTGTATTTTCTGTATCGGTCGCTATGTGCTCAAGGATGAGCTTGCTGGACGTGCCGTCATTAAACAGGTGGCAGACGTTGCCGATGACGTTGCCGTCTTCGTTGACGCTCGCGGTGCGAAAATAGCCCGCGGGGCGAAGGCGAATGACGAACTTGTCGAGGTTGGCCGCCGGTGTGGGCGTGTCTTCTGCAAATGCCGCTCGCAGGGGAATACCCAGCGTCGCGGTTTCGGGCAGGCTTGCAAGCGGCGACAACGCCGCGAGTCCTAGGCCCAACGTAAACGCTCGGCGACTGATGGCGTGGTGTTCGGTCATAACTCCTCCATTCGCAGGGTGCGGTTATGCACTCGTTTGGGTCACTATACTGCCCAGATGTTTAAAGGTGCCGGTTTAATTGTCTGCGCGGCGCAATAAATCGGCGGGCGGACGTGTTGGGGTGTTTGTCTATTTGTGTTGCTACCGTGTCTGGGATGGTTTCGGAGTCCGGCATCTTCGCGTTCGTCGGCTGCCGGCATAAGAAAGGGAGGGTCGGTTTGCCGGCCCTCCCTGGGTACGAAGCGCTGGGGTATCGTCGCTTGTTTGCACTGTGCCCGTGTTTCCCGTTGCGCTCGCCAGTCGCTTAGCGCTTGATCTCGATGTCGTCGAGCTTAACGTCCATGGCCTCGGTCTTGGCCTCGGCGATATCGTCGGCAAACTCCAGGGACTTCATCATGGTCTCGACGGCGTCCTTGTGCTCTTCGACGTTGTCGATACGCACGTACACACTGCCGCCGCCCGCCTCGGTGAAGTACTCGGTCGTCACGCCGCCCGAATGAGTGTAGGAAGCGTTGCGCCAGGTCTTGCCGTTGTACTTGACGGGATCGTTCTCGGTCCACTCAAAGCTGGCATTCCATTTGGCCTCGTAGTCGAACAGTTCGTCGGCGTTCTTGTCGGAGTCAAAGACGGGGATGAAGCGGTCGCTGGCGTGCTCGCTCTCGGTGAACTTAAACTGGGCCCTGTCGGCGGTATCGCCGGCGACGTCGGTGACCTCGACGCCCTCGGGGACCTCGACCTTAAACCAGATGAAGTCGGTCCTCATATCCACGGCTGGCTTTTCCGCTCCGCCGCCACCGCCGCTGCCGGCAGTGCCACCACTTCCACCGCAACCCACCAGGGCAATTGCGGCAAAGAGACTCAAGCAGAGGGTGAGAATCGCAAAGGCCTTCTTTTTCATGGTCGTGTCCTCCTCGATCTGTAACCGCCCATGGATTACCTGCCTTTACTGTACGCGCGAGCGGCTCGCTAGGGTGGGCCATGTGTCCCATTCTGGGGGTCGGATTTGCGCCGATAAGTGGCAATATGTGCGGATGCAAGAGAGGGGAGGGCCGAAGCTGCCGACCCTCCCCGGGGTTTGGTGCCCGCGCTTTTAATGGAACGAGTGCGCGGTCGCGCGCGGACCCTTGCTACTTGATCTCGATACTCGAAATCTCGACGTCGCGTGCCTCACTCACGGCCGCCTTCATGTCATCGGGGAACTCAATGGAGTTGAGGAGCGCTTCAGCTTCTTTCTCGTGAAGCTCGACGTTCCTAATCAAGATGTAGATGCTTCCCGTGTCGACGTCGGAAAAGAGGTAGGTATAAGTACCGCCATTGTCCTTGCACGTTCCGGTGAGCCATGTCCTGCCGTTGTATTCGACGGGATCGCCGTCTTCCCACTGGAACGTACCAGTATGCCTTTCGGCCTGCTCGGCAAAGGACTCTTCGGCCGTCATCTTCTCTTGCCAAACGGGGATGAAACGGTCGGTTGAGCTATTCTCGTCTTCGGGGAAGGTGAGTTGGACCCTGTCGGCGTTCTTACCGGCGGAGTCGCTTACGCCAACGCCTTCGGGCATCTCGACCTTAAACCAGATAAAGTCGGTCTTCTTGGCGACGGGGGCTTTTTCCTTGCCCTCGCCCTTGGCGGCGCTGCTGCCTCCGCCCGAAGCGCTCCCGCCGCAGCCCACGAGGGCGAGCGCGGCAAAGAGGGCGATGCAAAGGGAAAGGATCGATAGGGTCTTTTTCTTCATGGTGGCGTCCTCCTTGTCTGTTGGTGACATCGCGGTGCCGCGGGGATGTCGGGGCGTTGATTGCGCGGGCGGCGGATGTCTTTGTGTGCTGTGCGGCGATACCTCCGTTCGTGGTTTGTGGTCGTTGCGCAGCCGTGCCCCAACGGGCTCCTTACTTATAGGTATGCCCCGGTTTGTGTTGCCAGAGAGTCTCGAAAGGTGGGCCATGTGTCCCATGTTTGCGTTGCCGCCGCCTATCGCGTGCCATAGAAATCCGCGATGGCCAGGTACGCTGACGCTCGTGTGCTTATGGGCTAGACTTAGCACCATTATGTGATCGATACGGTCGGCAGGCGGTTGCCGCCCGACCGATGTATATGACTTGAAGGTGCATGCGTATGAGCCAAGAGATGATGGATAAAACCTGTCGCGGTTTTGCCGAGGCACTGGCCGCGCGCGAGCCCGTTCCCGGTGGCGGCAGCGCGAGCGCCTTTGTGGGCGCGCTGGGTGCCTCGCTGTGCGGGATGGTCGCGCGTTACGGGGCAACCAATCCCGCGCTTGCCGATCGCGCGGACGACCTGACGCGCGCATTTGTCCAGGCAGACGAGTTGGCCCAGGAGCTTGTCGACTTGGTTGCCGAGGACGTTCGTGCCTACGGCCAGGTGTCCGCGGCATACGGTATTCCGCGCGATGACCCGGCCCGACCCGCGGCGATTCAGGATGCGCTGCATGTGGCCGCCATGCCGCCGTATCGCATCATGGATGCGTGCGGGCGCGCGCTGGCGTTGCTCGAGGACATGGCCGATAAGGGTTCACGTCAGTTGCTGTCCGATGTGGCGTGCGGCGCCGTGTTTTGCCGCGCCGCCATGCAGGGTGCGAGTTTGACGCTGTTTGCGAACACGACGTCTATGAAAGACCGCGCGCGTGCCGAGGAGCTCGAGGCGGCGTGCGATGAGCTGCTGGATACGTGGCTGCCGCGTGCCGACGCGCTGGCGCGCCGTGCCGCCGACGCTGCAAGGAAGAGGGGATAGCCATGGCCAAACTGCTGAAGGGCGCTCCCGTCGCCCGCACCTTGACCGAGGAACTTGCCGCTCGCCGCGCTGCGCTACGCGAGCGCGGCGTTGTTCCGACGTTGGCTATCGTTCGTGTGGGCGAGCGCGAGGATGACCTGTCCTACGAGCGCGGCGCCCTCAAGCGCTGCGAAAAAGTTGGCATCGAGGTGCGTCGCGTTCTGCTTCCTGCCGATGTTTCGCAAGACGAGCTTATGGCGGCCATCGAGGACATCAATGCCGACTCGGCTGTTCATGGCTGTCTGCTGTTCCGTCCGCTGCCCGCCGGCCTTGACGAGGAGGCCGTTGCTGCGGCGCTTGATCCCGCCAAGGACGTTGACTCCATGACGCCAGCTTCGCTACTTACGGCGCTTTCGGGTCGCGGCGAGGGTTTTGCCCCTTGCACGGCCGAAGCCGTGCTGGCGATTCTGGATCACTATGGCGTGGAACTGGATGGTGCCAAAGTTGCCGTTGTCGGTCGCTCACTGGTAATTGGCCGTCCTGTTGCCGCCATGCTTACGGCGCGCAATGCTACCGTGACGACATGCCACACGCACACGCGCGACCTTGCTGCCGAATGCCGTGCTGCCGATATTGTGGTCGCCGCGGTCGGACGTGCGCGCACGATTGGCGCGGATGCGGTCCGCGAGGGCCAGACGGTCATCGACGTTGGCATTAACTGGGACGAGGCGGCCGGCAAGTTGGTCGGCGACGTCGATTTTGATGCCGCGGAGCCGGTTGTTGGCGCCATCACGCCCGTGCCGGGTGGCGTGGGCGCCGTGACGACGGCGATTCTCGCCAAGCACGTGATTGAGGCGGCCGAACGCACGGCAAAATAGGCGTTTTCAGGCTGTTTAGGGGGTTAGTTCTATATCCCGTGTGCAAAAAATGCCAAATATGAGTACTGTTGCCTCGTCGGTTGCATATCTTTGAGACTGATTTGACTCTCTAATGATAGTGGATATCGTTAGGGAGTCTCTTTTATTGGACCTTTGGGGAATTACTTTACTCAATTTTTGGACAAATGGGGATTTCTATCGTCCGGGACAGTGAGATTTGCTGCTACTAAATTGGTGACAGTACTCATATTTGGCATTTTTTGACCACGGGGGTTGCCAGCGCCGCGGTTTCGCCCTTTCTGCGCCGAAGCGATACACTGTTATCGTTTGATTTCTTCGCTCAAGGAGGATGCGCATGCCGTGCACAACGATTCTGGTCGGTAAGAACGCAAGCTACGACGGGTCGACCCTGGTTGCCCGCAACGAGGACTCGTCCAACGGGGTGTTTGAGCCCAAGCGTATGCGCGTGGTGCATCCCGACGAGCAGCCGCGCGTCTACACGAGCGTCCTGAGTCACCTGACCGTTGAGTTGCCCGATAACCCCATGCGCTACACGAGCGTCCCCGATGTTGTTCCGGGCCACGGCATCTGGGCCGAGGCCGGTTTCAACGAGCTCAATGTGGGCATGTCCGCAACCGAGACGCTCACCACCAACGAGCGCGTTCGCGGCGCCGACCCGCTCGTGGACTACGTGCCCGCCAAGGGCAACGAGGGCGAGGACGGCTATGTTCCGGCGCAGCCCGGCGGTCTGGGCGAGGAGGACATGGTGACCCTGGTGCTGCCGTACGCCAAGTCTGCCCGCGACGGCGTGCGTATCCTGGGCGATCTGCTCGAGCGCTACGGCACCTACGAGAACAACGGTATCGCCTTTAGCGACGTGGACGAGATTTGGTGGCTCGAGACCATCGGCGGCCACCACTGGATTGCCAAGCGCGTGCCCGACGACGCCTATGTGACCATGCCCAACCAACTGGGTATCGACAGCTTTGACCTGGATGACGCCGAGGGCGCCCAGGCCGACCACATGTGCTCTTCCGACCTGCGCGCCTGGATGGCCGAGTGGCATCTGGATCTGACGCTGGGCGTCGAGGGCGACGGCCCGGCGGCGGTCTTTAACCCGCGCGAGGCCTTTGGCTCGCATAGCGACAGCGACCACGTCTACAACACGCCGCGCGCCTGGTACATGCAGCGCTGCCTCAACCCCAGCGACGTGTGGGATGGCCCCGACGCCGACTATACGCCCGAGAGCGACGACATCCCCTGGAGTCGCGTGCCCGAGCGCAAGGTGACCATCGAGGACATTAAGTATGTGCTCTCCAGTCACTACCAGGGCACGGAGTACGACTGTTACGGCAGCAAGGGCACGCCCGCCACGCGCGGCGCCTATCGTCCCATCGGCATCAACCGCAATAGCCAGCTCGCCGTGCTGCAGCTGCGCCCCTATGCGCAGCCGGCCTACCGCGCCGTGCAGTGGATGGCCTTTGGCTCCAACTCGTTTAACGCGCTGGTCCCGCTGTACGCCAACGTCGAGACCATGCCCGAGTACTACGCCGACACGCAGGCCCGCGTGACCTCCGAGAACTTTTACTGGGCCAACCGCCTGATCGGCGCGCTCGCCGACGTTCGCTTCCACGAGTGTGGTCGCGCGGTTGAGGATTATCAGGAGAAGGTCGGCGGCATGGGCCACAAGCAGCTCCATGACGTTGACGCTGCCGTTGCCGCCCTGCCCGAGGCCGAGGTTTCCGCCGAGCTGGCACGCGCCAACGAGGCCTTCGCCGAGCTTGTGCGCGTGGAGACCGATGCTCTGCTGGGTAAGGTGCTCTACACCACGAGCTGTGCCATGAAGAATTCCTTCGCGATGAACGATAACATCAGGTAAAACGCTTTGTCGCTTTCGCCCAATCTTGGGTACAAGAAGGCCAATGCAGTTGTTCATGATTGGAGCCAACCATGGTTATGAAATTCGATCAGCTTGTTAACGGCGCCATCAACGTGGGCTTTGGCGCTGCTGCCGTTGCCGTCGAGGGAGGCAAGAAGGTCCTTGACGATCTCAACGCCAAGGGCGAGCAGGTGCGCAAGGACGCTGACACCCCCGATATCGCCCGCAGCGTATCCGACATGTTCGAGCAGGCCGGCGGCACCATCTCCGACCTTACCGAGCGCCTGGGCATGCAGGGCGAGACCGCGGCGCAGCGCGTGCTCGACGAGCTCATCCTTGCTCGCGTCCACGTTATGACCGCCCCCGAGCGCACGGCCTTCCTGGCTCACGTGCGCGATATCGTCGATTCGGTCGAGGACAACGTGACCTCGGTGCCCGTCGAGTCCGTTGAGCCCGACGACGCAGAGGATGCCGAAGAGGCCGAGTAGTAGCGCAGATGGCAGATCCCACCACCGATTACAACAATCAAGACCCCTTGTGTGACGAGGCGGCAGTTGTCGACGAAGTCGAGGCTGCCGTCTCGGGCGCTCGCAAGAAGCCCCGTGCCGTGGACATGGTGCCCGAGGAGCCTGACGCCATGGCTCCGTGCGACGAGTACCAGCTTACGCCGGCGGGCCGTCGCGAGCGCATCGGACAGATCGTCCGCCTCGTCAAAAAATACCGCGTGTGGGACAACCTCACGCCGGTGCGCCTGCGCCGCCTGCTCGAGGAGCTCGGCCCCATGTTCGTCAAGATGGGGCAGATTTTGGCCAACCGGTCCGAGATTCTGCCGCAGCGCTTTTGTGACGAGCTGCGTCGTCTGCGCTCCGATGTAGAGCCGGTGCCGTACGAGGTGGTGCTTCGCTGCCTAGAGGAGGAATACGGCCTGCGCCTGGGGGAGATGTTCGACGCGATCGATCCCAACCCGCTCGGTAGCGCCTCGCTCGCGCAGGTGCATCGTGCTCGCCTGGTGACGGGCGAGGACGTGGCCGTCAAGGTGCAGCGCCCCGGCGCTCAGCAGGTCATGGCCCAAGACATCGATATCATTCGCTCGGTGGTGCGCATCGTCTCCAAGTTCGTCAACACCGATCAGTTCGTTGACTTGCACGGCGTGGTCGAGGAGCTGTGGACCTCGTTTCGCGAGGAGACCAACTTTTTGGCCGAGGCCAAAAACCTCAACGACTTTTACGAGTTCCATAAGAGCGTGCGCGGCGTGTCGTGTCCCAAGTCCTACTTGGATCTGTGCACCGAACACGTCGTGGTCATGGATTACATCGATGGCATCTCGATTGCCGACCCCGAGCGCCTGGTGGCCGAAGGCTACGACCTGGAGAAGATCGGCTCGACGATTGTCGAGGACTATTCGACGCAGGTGCTCGACGACGGCTTTTTCCATGCCGATCCGCACGCGGGAAACATCATTCTCAAGGACGGTATCGTCTACTTTATCGACCTGGGCATGGTCGGGCGCATGTCGAGCCACGATCGTGGCATCGTCAAGGACATGATTTTCGCCGTGGCCGAGGGTGACGTGCCCAAGCTCAAAGACTCGCTCATGCGCTTTGCCGTAACACGCGGCGATTCGTCTGAGCTCGATCACTCGGCATTTTTGTCCGATCTGGACTTTATCGTTGCCGACTTTGCGGGCCTCGATCTGAAGGACCTGGACATCGGCGAGTTTTTGACCTCGCTGCTTAATTTGGCGCGCAAGAACGATGTTGAGCTCCCGAGCGTGGTGACGATGTTCGCGCGCGGCATGGTGACGCTCGAGGGCCTGCTGACCGAGTACATGCCCAACGTCAACATGATCCAGATCATCCAGACGCATATCAAAAACGAGAAGAGCACCTATGCCCGCGTTCGCGAGATGGGTCGCGACTTTGCGGCGAGTAGCTACCGTGCGGCCAAGGGCTCGCTCGAGGCGGCCGAGTACCTGGGGCTGGCGTCGCGTATGCTCACGCGCGGTCAGCTTAAGGTGAATCTGCAGCTCATGAGCAGCGACAAGGCGCTGCGTCAGATGGGCGGCATCGTCGACCGCATGTCGATGGCCATTGTTATCGCCGGTCTGTTTATCGGCTCCTCGGTGGTCTACTATGCGCGCATCGAGCCTGTTGTGCTCGGTATTCCGATCATCGGCTTTGTTGGCTATGTGAGCGCGCTGGTTTTGGCGCTCATGCTGGGCCGCAATATCTGGCGCAACAGTCACGGCGGCAAGCACTAGAGGCTGCGACCGTCACCGTATTTTCCTATCGCAAACAATAGCTTTTACCTTGGGCTTCGCCTGCGTGCGAGGCCCTTTTGCGTGCTACCATATTGACGGTAATAATCGATGGCCTAGATGGTGGTGCGGAGACGCACGAATGCGCGGTTTTCCTGCGCGTTTGGGAGAATCGGGGTGCGAATCCCCGGCTGTACCAGTAACCGTAATTCCTCTTGGCTCGGGATGCTCGCGTCGCAGATCGGACGACGTGCCCGAGCCGTTAAGGTTAAGTCGGATCGCCTCCCATCTTGCATGCGGCTGCGGCGTATGCCGCCGGTGTGCATAGGGCTCTGGAGGGAAGGGGGACCCCGATGGGGGAACTCGAGCGCAGCATGCGCGATGACGTGGGGCAGCCTCAGGGCAACGCTCCAAGTACAGACAGTAGGAGACAGATGGATATGTTCGAGGACGAGCGCCAGCGCGTCTCGCATCGTCGTGGCGCAATTGCGCACGGCGTAGCCAAGCGCGGCCTGGTGGCATTCCTGGCCTTCGCGATGGCCTTTGGCACCACGCCGGCTCAGCTGTGGGCCGATGGCGCCGAGGGTGTTGTCGAAGCTGTGGCTCAGGCTGCGACGCTGGATGAGGGCGCGACGGCCGCGGATGGTGCTGCAGACCAGGGCAACGCCGGGGTTTCGGATTCCGAGGGCGCGTTTGCAGCTAGTGCCGCCGCAACAGGGGCGGCAACTGGCGATGACGGTTCGGCGACGGGGGAGAACTCTGCCGCGAGTGAGCAGTCTTCGACGGCATCCGCTGGCCAAACAGGATCTGCCGCCGTGGCTGACGCACAGGCCGAGAATACGATGGAGGCCGGCGATGCTGCCAAGAAGCAGGTCGAGGTCTCGTTCTCGATTATCGGCACCGACGCCGACGGCAAGGCTCAGACCTGGGTGGCACCTACGCAGCTCAAGCTCGACGAGGGCGCGACGGCTGCGGACGCCTTCGTTAAGCTGCAGCAGAAGACGGGCTTCAAGGCAGATTACGACCCGAACACGGCATACGGCTTCTACCTCAAGAGCATCACGTCCCCGACCGATGGCCGCACGCTTGCCTACGATCCGACGACTTACGCCTTCTGGCAGCTGTTCGTCGACGGGGCGTCTTCCTCGGTTGGCGCGAGCAGCGTCAAGCTTACCCAGGGGCAGAAGATCGAGTTTGCCTATACGGCTGGTAGCACGACTCCCGTCGTTAAGGACCAGGTTGCCGCAAATGTGACCGTCATTGGTCGCGATGCCCAGGGCAAGACTCAGACTTGGGTCGATAACGCGCAGTATGTGGTGACGTCCGGTTCGAGCGCGCTTGACCTTACGAAGGTTGCGCTCGAGGCGAACGACATCGACGCCGTTGCTGCGGGCTCCTTCATTCTGAGCCTTAAGTACAACGGTGTTGAGCTGGGTACGCCGTTCGATTATTCGACCTATTGGCAGCTGTTCATCAACGGCAAGTCGAGCGACTACACGGCAGACAATGTCACCATCCATGCTGGCGATACCGTCACGTGGTTCTACGGTGGCTGGGGCGACCAGTTGCCTTCCGATTCCGTCCATGCTTCCGTCCAGGTGCTTGGTAAGGACAAGGACGGCAAACAACAGGTTTGGGCTTCGACGGGCCAGACGAGCCTCAAGGCGGGCTCCACTGCTAAGGATTTGCTGGAGCAGACTGGTCTTACTCTCGATGCTGGCGAATCGTCCTGGGGCTGGTTCCTCAATGGCATTACTTCGCCGTTCGATGGTAAATCCTGCGTCAATGATTCCGCGACCAAAAGCTATTGGCTCTTCTATGTAAATGGTGAGTTCGCTCAGGTTGGCGCCGGTAGCTACGAGCTCCAAGAGGGCGACGCCATTACTTTTATGTATGCTGGCGACACCGATGCCCTCCCCGGTCAGGTTCTTGGATCCGCCGATGTTGTCGGTCCCGACGTCAATGGCAACAATACTCGCTGGGCCGCGGCGAGTAACGTTTCTCTGCCCGAAGGCTCCACGGCCCAGAACCTTATTGAAGCGGTTCTGAAGGCGAAGGGTGTTGATTACAACGCCTCCCAGAATGGTGAGTACTGGTTCCTTAATACCATTACTTCGCCGTTCGAAGACAGGGCGTATGGCTGGGATGGTGCGACCAAAAAATACTGGCACCTGTATATCAATGGAGAGGAATCCTCTTTCTGTGCCAACCAGGTCACGCTCAAGAGCGGTGACAAGGTTACGTTTGCCTATACGACCGATAAATCGCCTATGCCCGATCCCGACAAGATTGTCGTGGATCCGAATGCGACGACTCCTGATTGGGATGCCGAGTGGGCCGGCTACGGCAACAGTGGCAACGGTTCGACCGTAACGGATGCCAAGACGCCTGCGCAGGCTGCCGGCCTTAAGTGGGCCTTCGATTGGAAGGCCGAGTCCGGTCAGCAGTATGCCAACTGCAGCGAGCCTGTTATCGCCAATGGTTTTGTGTACATCGCGACCGAGAACGAGCTCATTAAGATCGATTCGTCCACGGGTAAGAAAGTCGCTTCTGCGCCGCTTGCCTCTAAGGTGAGCTATACCTCTCGTCCGATATACACCAACGGCCTTATTATCGTTCCGCTCAACGGCGGTGCGGTCCAGGCGATTACTGCGGACAAGCTGATCTGCAAGTGGCTGACGCCCGGTTTGACGGACTTGACGCAGAGCTCCTGCACCGTCGTTTCGGACGGTGAGTACGTCTATGTAGGCTCGGTCGACATTTCGCGTGACGAGAATTACAACGCGACCTACGGCAACGGCTCCTTTGCGCGCATTAAGATTGCCACGGGCGAAGTCTCTTGGCAGAGCATCGACGCTGCCGAGGGCTATTACTGGACTGGTGCGGCTTTGACGGATAAGTATGCCATCGTTCCTACGAGCGCGGGTACGCTTAAGTGCATTGATAAGACGACGGGCGATGTCGTTTCGACCATGAAGCTCGGCGCTGTCGCAAATGCCGATTGCATTGCCGATCCGTCTAATGGTTCGACCTTCTATCAGATGACGCACGACGGAAAACTTCATGTGATTTCGCTTTCGGCGAAGGGCGTACTAAGCGAGCAGAAGACGGTCGACCTGGGTCTTACGAATAACATGAGCGCTCCGGCGGTGGCTGGTGACAACTTGATTGTCGGTGGTCAGACGGCTACCGCCTCTGCTCTGGTTCTCTATAATCTGAAGACTGGTAAGACCACGATGGTCACCGCTGCTGACGGTAAAGAACTGCCGGCCGGATTTAACGGCATTGCGGCAACTCCGCTGGTGAGTGTCCAGGGCGGTAAGACCTACGTGTATTTCACCGTTAACGGCGCGGATAGCAAGGATTACGTCAACTACTCTGCTGGTGGTGGCGTGTATCGCTATACGCTCGGCGACGCAGAGGCGACGCAGATTTACGATGCGGCGGATCACTATCAGTACTGCGACTCTCCGGTCATTGCCGATGCGTCTGGCAACCTGTACTACATCAATGACTCGGGTACGCTGTTCAAGCTTGGTGCCGTTGAGTCCTGGACGGTCTCCTTTAATTCCAACGGCGGATCTGCCTGCGACACTAAGTTTGTCGCTACGGCCGATGGCAAGCTGGTCAAGCCTGCCGACCCGGCGCGCGAGGGATACACCTTCGGCGGTTGGTATACCGATGAGGCTTGCACGCAGGCGTATGACTTTAGCACGCCGGTGACGGCTGATATGACGCTGTATGCCAAGTGGACCAAGAACGCCGTTAACCCTGGTGGTAATGGCGGCGCTAGCAGCGGTTCCGGCACGGGCGCTGGCACTGGCGCTGGCTCCGGCACGAAGGGTCAGCAGGCTGGTGGCGCTATCGCCCCGGGCCAGAAGCCGACGACCAAGACGACGGTGTCCACCAAGACGGAGACCAAGGAAAACAAGTCCGACAAGAAGGACTCCGACAAGTCCGACAAGAAGGACGAGAAGAAGTCGGATAAGAAGGACAGCAAGTCCGACAAGAAGTCCGATTCCAAGTCCGATACGGGCTCTGCCTCCACGGCCACTGCGAAGAAGCCCGCCGAGGCTCCTGCGCAGGAGTCTGGCCTCAACCCGCTCGCTATTGTCGGCATCGCAGCCGGCGTTATCGGCCTTGCCCTCATCGCCGTTTTTGTGCTGATCAAGCGCAGCAAGGGTGACGGTAATGCCCGATAAGCCCAAGGAGACCAACGGGCAGCAGCCCGACTCCTCGTTTATCCAGCTCGACGATGCAAAGCAAAAGGGCGCCGCTTCGGCGGCGTCCGCCCCTCGTCGCAAGGCGATGCTTGGCGCTCTGACCGCGGTTTGTATCGCGTTGATCGTCGTCTCGCTGGGCTTTGTCCACCCCTCCGAGAGCGGCGCCTGGTCCATTGACTGGATCGTTCAGACCGTGACGGGGGAGAGCGTCGTCGCCAAGGACGCCGCGGGATCCGGCTCGCCTGCTGCTTCGGGCAAGGCCGGCCCCAAGGATTCCAAGTCATCGAATGATGCAAAAGATGAGTCCAAGGATTCGGATGAGTCCAAGTCAAAGGACGATTCCGAGTCTTCAAACAAGGAATCGGACAAAAACTCGGACGGCAAGAAGTCCGGCGAAAAAGGGGCTGGCAATAAAAAGACCGGCGGCAGCCAATCGACTTCCCAGAATTCGACGGCATCGGGCGGAACCAGCTCAACGTCCGGAGCCTCTTCGGCGTCTGGCGGCTCTTCTGCTGCCTCCGATAACGGCAATGCCTCCGCGGGCGACCAGGGCGCCTCTCAGGAGCCTAGCTACGTTACCGTGACGGTCTCGGTCACTTCGAGCGCCGTGGGCAATCCCGTATCCGCTGGCGGCACCTACACCTTTAACGAAGGCGCCACCGTCTACGATGCCCTGTGCGCGCTCGGGCTTTCCGTCAACGCGCACGGCTCATCGTACGGCACGTACGTGGCCGCGATCGGCGGTTTGGCCGAGAAGCAGTATGGCGGCACGAGCGGTTGGATGTACTCCGTCAACGGCTCAACGCCCATGACGGCCTGTAGCAACTACGTTCTCTCCAACGGCGACAACGTCGTCTGGTATTACGTAACAGGCTAGAGGTCTCAACATAACGCACGAAACGGGCAGCTCGGACAGTATTCGGGCCGCCCGTTTTTTGATGCGAACGGGACGGAGTTTCCCAGTCGAGGCTCATCCGGAAAGCGAGTCCCATTTCGGCATCGGGGCCCGCCTCGCGCAAGTTCTTGGCAAACAAAAAAACCGGTTGGAACGTGAACTCCAACCGGCTGCGAATGCAAGGTTATGTTTGGCTGCCTACTGCTGCGCGCCCTCGAGGAAGAAGCGGCGGCTGAAGTAGTTGTACCAGGTGACCAGGAACGTGGCGATGGCCTTCATGGCCTGGTAGCCGATGCTCAAAAACGTGACGCCCACAAACATGTACAGGTCGTTGAGGCCCAGGCCAATCACCGACAGGATGGTGAAGATCGTGAACTCGCGCTTGCGGCTCATGCCCTCGCGGTGGTCGAACACGTACTTCATGCTGAGCCAGTAGTTGACCACGACGGACGTGATGAACGAGATCGTGGTGCTCATCAAAAAGTCGAGGTGGAACAGCTCGACGAGCGCAATGAGCATGCCCCAGTCGATGCCAAAGGAGATAAGGCCCACGACAGCGAACTTGAGGAACTGCTTCGTATGAGGTTGTGCCAGTGCCTTGCGCACGTAATCACATCCAATGCGTTGATGAATCGAGCAGAGGATACTTTAGAGCTTTTGCAAGGGAAACGTAAGGTCTTTGCCAAGAACTATACGAACTCGCCAAATTTGCAAGAGACAATCCGCAAACGTGCCAAATTTGCCCGTAAACGAGTAGGGCCCGCGGACGATGCTGCGCCGAGCGCATACCGTCCGCGGGCCCTGCAATACAGCGAGAAAGCCGAGTTACTTGGTCTCGTCGCCCTCCAGGAAAATCTTGCGGGTCACAAAGTTGTAGACCATCACCAGTGTGGTGGCGCAAATCTTTGCAATGTTGGCCTCGAGTCCCAGGCCGGCGTTGAGCGTCAACACGATACCGTCGTTGAGTGCCAGGCCGATCACGGACAGCACGACAAAGATAATGAACTCGCGGCGGCGGCTCATGCCCTCCTTGTGCGCAAACACGTACTTCATGCTGGCGAGGTAGTTAAAGATGAGTGAGATGATAAAGCCGCTGGTGTTGGCGATTAGGATGTTGAGGCCCAGACCGTAGTGGAGCAGATTCATGATGCCAAAGTCGATGACCGTGGCAATGACGCCGACGACGCCAAACTTCATGATCTGTGCAAGGAGCTTTTGCATGGTACCTGCCTTAAGCTGGCGCCGGGGCGCCGTGGGGATGACAAACTCAGCAAGTTTAGCCAATCCCCACGGGCGGGGCTAGGCGCGCTCCTCGATAGCACCGTTTCTATATGCATCGAGCAGCTGGCGCAGGTCCTGGATCTGGCTGCGGATCTTGGCGCCGGAATCGGTATCGCTTACCATGCGGCGACGGTCAGCCTGGTCAAAACGGTTGGTCTCGCTCTCGATGTCCACGTTGCGCGTGAGCGCCTCGGCAACCGTCGTAAAGGCCCGGTGCGATTTGAGGCGGCAGCCGCGCGAGCTCGAGATGAGCGTGTATCCGGCGATACCCGTCTTGGGGTGGTAAGCGCGGCAGAAGCCGCCATCGATGACCAACAGCTTGCCTTCGGCACGGATGGGCTGTTCGCCCTTGGTGGTTTTAACGGGCGTGTGGCCGTTGATGATATGACCGGTCGGGGAACATGCCATAGGGACGACGCCGAACTCGTGCATGATGTCATCGCAGACCGACGGCGACGTGGTGAGCGTGTAGTACGGATCCATCGGCTCGACCCAGGTGCTCTTGTCGGCGATATAGGCGCGCTCAAAGGTACGCACCAGACGTCCGCTGGCGGGCGAGTTAAAGCCGATCCACAGGTACCACATCCAGTCGAGGGCGTCGCGATCGCCCACGCGCCAGGCACGGCGGGCGATATGGTCGCAAAAATCGAAATAGTCGCGGCCGGCGTGCCAGGTGCCCAGGCAGTTCATGCTGCTAAAGGTGCCGTCCTCGTTGAGCGGCACGCAACCGTGGAACAGCAGGTTGCCGTTGGTGACCTTGTACATCGAGCCGTGGGAGTAGAGGAAATCGATATGGCGATGCAGGTGATCGGCGGTGACAAACTCGGACACGAGCTTGTCGATGATGTGCTGCTCCTCGGGCGTGAGCGTGTAGGGATCAGCCGGGTCGACGGTGGGGAAGTCGTTGGTCGTGAGCGGCCACACGCTGCCATCGGCGAGCGTGACCGTACCGGTGTCGTGGTCGATCTTGTCGAGCAGTAGGCGGTCGGTCATATCGAACTCGGGGTGGCGCTGGATGAGCTGGCCCTCGAGCTTAAAGAGCAGCACGTTGATGGCCTTGATGAGCGGGGTGATGGACTCGCCGGCGATGTAGGTGGCGTCGGCGAAGGCGACAAGCTCGCGCAGGGAGATGCCGTAATCGTTCTCGAGGATCTCGTAGTTGTCGTAGCGCAGGTTATTGCGCAGCACCGTAGCGATGCACGCCGGCTCGCCGGCCGCGGCGCCCATCCACAGTAGGTCGTGGTTGCCCCACTGGATGTCGAGCGAATGGTAGGTGAGCAGGCGGTCCATAATCTTTGCCGCACCGCCACCGCGGTCGAAGATGTCGCCCACCAGGTGCAGGTGGTCGACGGCTAGGCGCTTGATGAGCGAGGCAAGCGACTCGATAAAGTCGTCGGCGCTGGCGGTCTCCAGGATGGACTCTACGATGCGCTCGTGATAGCGCACGCGATAGTTATTCTCGTCCGGATGCGTGTGCAGCAGCTCGTCGATGATGTAGGCGTAATCGCGCGGGATGGCCTTGCGCACCTTGGAGCGTGTATAGCGGCTCGAAAGCGAGCGGGCCACCATGATGAGCTGGTCGAGCATCGTCTTGTACCAGGTGGGCGAGTCCTCGTGCTGGCTGCGGACCAGCTCGATCTTCTCGCGCGGGTAGTAGATGAGCGTGCACAGCTCGCCCTTTTCGTCAAAGGAAAGCGTGTCGCCAAAGATCTCGTCGACATGCTCGCGCACAACGCCCGAGCAGTTGTTGAGGATGTGCATAAAGGCTTCGTACTCACCATGCACGTCGCTCATAAAATGCTCGGTGCCCTTGGGCAGGTTAAGAATGGCCGAGAGGTTGATGATCTCGGTAAACGCGGATTGTTCGGTGGGAAATTGTCTCGACAGCAGGCGCAGATACTTGAAGTCTTGCGGGTTGCGATCGAATGCGACCATGAAACACCTTCCGGTAGTGTTGGTAAAACTGGTAAACCAGCGTCAAGCGTTTACCAGTATGCGCCGCCTTTGTTTCGATTTTGCGCCGGCGGTTGAATTGTCGGCTGAACGGTTTGCTAAATCGATTTAGTGGAGGTAGATGTGTCGGTTGAGTGGAGACGAAGGGGCGTTATTTGTTTCTGTTGGCCCACGGCGGCGATGGAGATGTTCGTGATAAAGATGTTCAATACAAATAGTTCGAATTGGTAAATAGTGGACATTTGTACCGTATTTAGGCTTGCTGTGCGATAATTTGCGCAGCAATAATTAAGGAGCCTCATATGAGTGATTTTGTCCTGACCTGTGAATCTGGCGCCGATCGAACCCGCGAGTTCTTTGCGTCGCGCAATATCCCTGTCGTGTATTTCCATTACGAGATCGATGGTGTTGTCTATGACGATGACCTCTATCAGTCGATTTCGCCGGACGAGTTTTTTGCCAAGATCGCCGCGGGCGCTATGCCTAAGACGTCGCAGCTGGGCGTGGGCGAGTACGAGGAGTTTTGGGAGCCGTTTGTTGCCGAGGGCAAGGATGTGCTGCATCTGACGCTGTCATCGGGTATTTCGGGCACGTATGGCTCGGCCTGCGTTGCCGCGCAGATGCTTGCCGATCGTTATCCCGAGGGCGGCAGGGTGCGCGTGATCGATTCGCTGGCAGCTGCCTCGGGCTTTGGCCTGCTGGTGGAATATGCCGCCGACGTGCGCGATAGCGGCGCTTCGCTCGAGGAGACGGCCGCTTGGGTCGAGGAACACAAGCTCAACCTGCATCACTGGTTCTTCTCGACCGACCTGTCGAGCTATCTGCGCGGCGGTCGCATCTCGGCCGCGAGTGCAATCATCGGCACGGCGCTCAAGATTTGCCCGCTCATGACGGTCGATTGCGAGGGCAAGCTGTCGCCGCGCGAGAAGATCCGCACCAAGAAGCGCGCAATCTCCGAGATGGCAAAGACCGTAATGACGCATGTGCAGGATGGTGCGAACTATTCGGGCAAGTGCATCATGTCGCACTCGGCGTGCCGCGAGGACGCCGAGGCGGTCGCGGCACTGATCGAGGAGCAGATTCCGCAGCTCAAAGGCAAGATTGAGATTAACAACATCGGTGCGCTCATTGGCTCGCACACCGGCCCCGGCACGGTGACGATCTTCTTTATGGGCGACAAGCGCGTGGATTAACGAACAAGGCCCGCCTCACGTTTGTGGGGCGGGCCTTACTGCTGTGCTTAGCGTTTCTTGCTGCGGAAGAAGAAGCCGTGCAGCGACGGCTTGAGGCCACGGTTGGCGCGGCGCTCTTCAATGTGCTCGTGAATCGAGGCGACGCGCTCGATGACCTCGTCGGGAATCGGTACGTCGGGATTCATGTTCTCGACCTGGCTGACCTCGGCGGCGGCGACCTGGTCGATGATAGGCACATCTTCGCGCGAGATAACGGGCGTGGCGTCTTCTTTCATCTTGCGGTAGCGCTGCATCATGTCGGTCTGCAGCTGCTGCGCCGAAGGCGGCGTCCAGATGATGGCGTTGGCGCCGGCGGCGATGGTCTCGCGGATGCTCTCGGGTGTCTTGCCGCCCGGTGCGATGAGCGGCAGGTTGGGATAGTGCTCGCGCAGCTCTCGCAGGACCTGCGGCGTGTTCTTACCGGCGGCGATGTTGAGGATCTTGGCTCCGGCGCGAACCTTGGCATGTGCATCGTCATCGCAGCGCACGACCGTGGCGATGACGGGGATGTCCGCCATGTTGGTGATGTGTTCGACCATCTCGGCGGTGGCGGGGGAGTTGACCACGCAACCCGCCGCGCCCTGCATCTCGGAGACGGCCGCCATCTGAACGGAGCGCTTGCCGGTGGTGGTGCCGCCGCCCACGCCCACGAAGACCGGGCACTCGGCGACAGTCAGCAGCGCCTGCGTAATGGCAGGCTGCGGCGTGAAGGGGTAAACGGCAAAGACGGCATCGGCATTGGAGTTGCGGATGACCGCGACGTCGGTAGTGTAGATGAGCGACTTGATGCGGCGGCCGAAGAGCGTGAAGCCGCTGGCCTCCTCGATCTCGTCGGGCATGCGAAGGGCTGCTTTGCGCAGACGCCCATCGATGGGAAGCGGCTCCATGGGGAGCAGCCCGTTGGGGGTGACGGCTACCTGGGGCTCGGTGAATTCGTCGGCGAGCTCGACCTCGGAGAAGTCGACCGAGGCGACGATGTCCTCGTGAACCTCGGCGGGAACATCGATGGGGGCTTGGTCGTTTGGCGCGCTGGGCGTGTCGAAGGAGCTGGTGCCGACGAAGGCGTCGACGCGCTCGTTGAGGTCGTTGAGGGTATCCATGGAGGCTCGATTCTATGCGATGGTGGCCGGCGTGATGCAGCCGGAGTTGCGAATGCTAAATCGTTTGACGAGTTGATTTTTCCCCGCTGCCCCCACCGTTAGACTCAAAGGTCGGCGAACGTGAAGGAGCTGTGGTGGCGGGCGTCGAGGTGCTATCTTGAATGTCCCGTTTAAAAGAGAGGTGACGCGGTATGGAATTGACAGCAATGTTGGGCTCGATTGGCCTGTGTGTGGGCGCAATCGTGACCGCCGCGGTCATCTACTTTGTGGTCACGGCCATTAAGGGCAAAAGGGCCGAGCGCAAGGAGCGCGAAGCGCTTAAGCAGCACCGTGACCAGCAGGACAAGCGCGCACGGAGATAGTTTGTTGAGTTTTTGGTCCGTGCGCTAGCTGCGTTTTCGGATCAGGGCGATGTAGAAGCCCTCAAAGTCGCGGCTGGGCGGAATGGTGAGCGTGCCGGGCAGGCCGTTGGCGATGGCCGAGACGCGGCCGGCAGCGATGGCCTCGGTGAGGGCGTTGCACTCGACGCGCGGCTCCTCGCCTGCTTCCTGGGCGCGGCGCGCTTCGCTTTCGCTCGGCGTGCCGTCGAGGGGGATGAGCTCGCAGTCCATGTGCTTGTCGAGGGCCTCTTGCAGGGCGTCCTCGTTTTCCTGCGGCAAGATCGAACAAGTGGAATAGACCAGCGTGCCGCCCGGTTTGAGGGCACCCATGGCGCGATCAAGAAGCGCGCGCTGCGAACGGGCGCACTTGCCAAGCAGCTGCTCAGTCAGCCCGCGCAAGCTTTTCTCGTTGCCGCTGATGACGGTGCCCGTGCCGGTGCAGGGGGCGTCGAGCAGGATGCGGTCAAAGCGGAAGAACTCGTCGAGCTCGCGTGCATCGATGCGCATGACGGGCACGTTTTTGACGCCTTGACGATGGAGATTGGACTCGAGCTTCTCGGCGCGGGGGATGCTCATCTCGCAGGCGGTGAGGTGTGCCTGGCCCTGCGTGAGGGCGGCGATTTGCGTCGTCTTGCCGCCAGGGGCTGCGCACATGTCCAGGATGTCCTCGCCAGCCCGGGCGCCCAGGACCAACGGAGGCATCATGGACGACAGACTCTGCAGGTAGATTTTGCCGTCGCGGTAGATGTCGAGGTCCCACAGGTCGGAAACCTGGGCCTCGGGCAGGATGAAGGCGTCCGGGTACCAGGCGACGGGGCTGTGGGCGATACCGGCCTCGTCGAGTGCCGCGGCGATGTCCTCAGCGGTCGCTTTGAGCGTGTTGGCGCGCAGCGTGACCGGTCGCGTGGCAGCGGCACCAAAGCCCTCGATCATAAGCTCGGCATCGGCGGGAGCATAGGCGCCGGCGACCGTGTCGACCATGAAGCGCGGCAGGTCGGCGGCACAGGGAAGGGCGGCAAGCTGGTCGGAAAGCTCGGTAGCGGCAAACTGCCTGAGCTTGAGCTCGGCCTTGACCTGCTTTTTCTGCTTACGACGACGAGGCTTGGACATCCGTCTTTCCTTCCCATTCCATTACATGTCGAGTGTTTTAGTACTGGCTCTCGTGCTTGCTGAAGAAGTCGAAGCGCGGGGGCAGCGGCTTTACGCGGTGCTCGCCGGGCTTCTCGCCCAGGCTCTCCACGAACTCGTCCGTCGAAGTAAAGATGTTGTCCCAGCTAAAGAACGCGACCGGATCGACGTCGAAGTACTCGCAGATGAGCTCGCAGCCGGCCGGGACGATGCCGTGCATCAGGACGGTCGCCACGCGCAGCTCGGTAAAGGCGTCGACGAGGGCCTGCGTCATCGCGGCATTGGCCGGCTCGCCCTCGAGCTTGTTGGCGGCCTTGGAGGCGTCGCTCCAGCGCTTGTTGGCGGCGCGCAGGTAGTCGTCGCACACGGCGAGCGCGCGGTGCGTCTCGAACTTGTACATGGCCTGCTCAAAGGCGAGGGCAGCCTGCTCGGCGGCCTCGACCACGGCGGCAGAGGCGGCACCGGCGGGGATGCAGCCGTTGCGGTAGGGGCTCTCGTCGCCCTCCTTGACGGCGACGCCGTAGAAGCAGCTGCGGGCCAGACGGTTGAACACGCCAGTCAAAAGGGCGCTCTCCTTGAGGGCCGGGTCGATGACGCGCTTGTCGTCGCAGGCACGCACCTCGTTGCCGTCTTTGTCCTTGCCGGTCACGCGCGTGTCGTATGCTTTGGGGCTAAAGCTCACCGGCTTCTCGGACAGGCCGAGCGACAGCCAGTGCGCGCGCATCTGCTCGCAAGTGTAGTGGTTGAGCAGGTCGTCGGCCGGCGGGGGAGGCGTCTGCGAGGACGAGCTGGCCTTTTTGCCCATGTAGAGCAGGTGATAGCAGGCGCTGACGGTGCTCTGCGTAAGGTCCCAACCCAGGGCCTCCCACATGGCGGTCTGCGCGATGCAGTAGAAGTAGATGTTGTCCTGGCCGATGAACTGGTAGATCTGAGCGTCGTCCGAGCACCACCAGTCGCGCCAGTCGAGCGAGCTGTGCTGATAGGCGGGCGCGGGCACCTGCGTCGAATCGGCGGCGGGCTCGCCCATGAGGGCGGCGTCCTGGGCGGCGACACCCTCTGTCACGCCGGCGGCCTTGGCGTCGCGCGCGAGCACGGTGCGCGTATAGCTGATGGGCGCCCACAGGCTCTCGGGCCAGCACCAGCAGGTGACGTCGGAGACACCGTCGACCTCGGGCACCGGGACGCCCCAGTCGATGTTGCCGGTGATGCGGAAGGGCACGAGCGCCTTGCCGCTGCGGAAGCGCACACCGCCGTTGGCGAGCACTGCGTGGGCGTCGTCGCGCTCCTTCCAGCTGGGGAAGGTGACGGTAAAGCTGCTCTTGTTGCCCTCGGGCTCCAGCACGGTGTGCTCGGGGAGCTGGTCCTCGACGGCGTCGAAAGCCTCGCGGAATTTGTTCTGAATGTAGAGCTGAGCCGGCAGCAGCCACTCCTCCATGGTCTTGGAGACCACGGAGCGAACCTGCGGGTTCTGGGCGAGCTTGGCGGTGTAGGTTTTCATAAAGTCGAGATAGGCCGGCAGGTCGAAGTAAAGGTTGTCGACCGGGCGCAGCTCGGGCACCTCGCCGGTGAGCTGGCTCTTGGGTGCGATGAGCTCCTCGGGCTCAAACTGGTGGCCCAGATCGCACTCGTCGGCATAGGCCTTCTCGGACTTGCAGCCCTGGATGGGGCAGCGGCCGATGACCTGGCGGCCGTTAAGGAACGTGCCGGCCTTGGCGTCGTAGAACTGCAGGGTGGAACGCTTGGAGATGGTGCCCTGCTCGTGCAGGCGCTCGATAATCTCGGCGGTCACCTCGTTGTGAATCTGGACGGCCGGCTCAAGGCCCGAGCCGCCGTAGATGTCGCAGCTGATGTTGTAGTTGTTGAGGGTCGCGGCCTGGCGGGAGTGGTTGGACTCGACGTACTCGCTAATGGACTTGTCGTAGCCCTCGTTCTCCTTGAGCTTGCGGTAGCTCTCCATGATGGGCGAGCCGTAACAGTCGGTGCCCGAGGTGAAGATCACGTTCTCGCGGCCCAGACGGTCGCGCAGGAAGCGGGCGAAGAAGTCGGCGGGGACAAAGACGCCACCAACGTGGCCGAAGTGCAGGCCTTTGTTGCCGTAGGGCTCGCCGGCGGTAACGATGGCGCGGCGCGGCCAGCTGGGACGGTCGTTCATGGAGTATTTGGATGCCATGGGACTCCTTCGCATATGGTGAGAGCGCGGCCGGGCGCGAGGCTCGGCGGCGCAGTGGTCAATTCGTGCATATCATTCGACATTATCGCACATGCGGGCGGGTGCGTGGCAGGGGCGCTATCCTAAGATGCTATGAATGAGATTTCCAACATACATGCGTTTGAAGACGAGGATTTTCTGCACGCTTGCTTCGTGTGGGGGATGGTCGTGATTGCGGTGTTCGCCGCGTGCCTGGTACCGGTGTTTATGCTGCTGGGCGGGCCTGCGGACTTGGATACGGCCGCGGCGGGCGGCTGGGCGGCGGTCGTGGGCTGGATGGTCGGCTTGGTTGCGGTTTCGGCGGCGTCGTTTGCCGTGCACGAGCTGGTGCATGCGGTGTTCTTTAAGCTGTTGGCGCCTGCGGGTGCGTATGTGACCTTTGGGGCGAACCGTGAGACGTGCATGATCTATGCCTGCGCCGAGGGCGTTGTGTATTCGCGCATGCGGTACGTGGCGATTTGCCTGGCGCCGACGGTTGTTTTGACTGCGGCGTTTGTTTTGGGCTTTGCGTTTTCGGGCTATCCGCTGCTGTGTTACCTGGCTGCTGGTCTGCACCTGTCGGGCTGTGTGGGCGATTGGTATTACGTACGGACCATTCTGCGCGACCGCCGTATCGCCGCCTGCGAGGACACGTCCTTTGGCGTTCGCTTTTTTGGAAAGTAGCCTTTTGGGATGATTTTTCTGGGACGGGGATTAAAAAATCATTGTGGGAGAGGAGATGTCGATGAAGCCGTTGCTGCTGCATGCTTGTTGCGCGCCGTGCTCGCTTGAGCCGGTTCGCCTGCTGCGCGAGGAGGGGTTTGAGCCCACGATTTGCTGGACCAACCCCAATATTCAGCCGCGCGATGAATGGCAGCGTCGCCTGGACGAGCTGCGCTGGTGGTGCGCTGACGGCGACATTGAGCTCATCGAGGCGGGGGAGGACCGCGAGCGCTGGGAGACCGGTGTGGCCCCGCTGGGCGCCGATCGCCCCCGCCGCTGTCGCGCGTGCTATGCCCTGCGCCTGGCCGAGGCGTGCCGAGTGGCCCAAGAGCGCGGGTTTGATTATGTGGGCACAACGCTCGCCGTCTCGCCGTATCAGCTGTTCGACACCTGTAATGATGTGCTTGAGTACTTGGCAGCCGCCCGTGGGCTCACCCCGGTGATTCGCGATTTTCGCCCGTACTATCCCGAGGCCACGCGCCGTTCGCGCGAGTTGGGCATGTATCGACAGAACTACTGCGGGTGTCGCTTCTCTGCTGTTGAGGCGGCCATGGACCGAGCCCGCATCCGCGACGAGCGCAAAGCCGCCAAAAATTAGCTCACTTGGGCCGACAGCCTGCTAGGATGTAGGGCGGACTTTAGCTATATAAGGAGAATCTGACGTGTCTATGCGTACCGATGATTTTGATTACAACCTTCCCGAGGAATTGATTGCCCAGGCTCCGGCCGAGCCACGCGATTCTTGCCGCCTGCTGGTGGTGGATCGCAAGGGTTCCCAGGAGGGCACGCCCCTGGAGCACGGCGGCACCGTCGAGCACCGCATCTTCCGTGACGTTATCGACTATATCGAGCCGGGCGACGTGCTCGTCATCAACCAGACGCGCGTGATGCCGGCCCGCCTGATCGGCCGCAAGGCCGGCTCGGGCGGCGTGGTCGAGACGCTGCTGCTCAAGCGCCGTGAGGACGTGGATCCGCTGGGCCACGTTTGGGAGTGCCTGGTCAAGCCGGGTAAGCGCCTGAAGCCCGGTGCTCAGATTGAGTATCGTGCCGGTGGCGCCCATGCGCCCGAGGGGGCTCCTGTGGTGCTGACGGCCGAGATTGTCGACTTTGTCACCGACAGTCGCGGCGGTCGTCTGGTGCGCTTTGAACCGGCCGGTTGCAACGCCGCCGGCGAGCCGCGTACGCTCGACGAGGCCATTCACGCCGCCGGCCATGTGCCGCTGCCGCCCTACATTACCGACTACGAGGGCGACCCCGAGAAGTATCAGACCGTGTACGCCATGAAGGAAGAGCACTCGGCTGCTGCCCCCACGGCGGGCCTGCACTTCACGCCCGAGCTTATGGCTGCCATCGAGGCCAAGGGCGCAAAGTTTGCTGCCGTCGAGCTCGAGGTCGGCATCGATACCTTCCGTCTGGTGGAGGAAGACGACCCCACGCAGCACGTGATGCACACCGAGCGCTACCACGTGTCGCAGGAGGTGGTCGACGCCGTGCACAAGGCCAAGGCCGAGGGGCATCGCGTGATCGCCGTCGGTACCACCGCGGTGCGCTCGCTCGAGAGCGCGTTTGACGCGGACGCGCCGGTGTCCGATCCGGCCGTGACGGCGCGCTATTTTGAGGGCCGCGAGGACGGCGCCGACACGCTCGGCCGCGGCGACATCGTGGTGCGCGAGAACGCGACGACGCAGCTCTACCTCATGCCCGACTCGACCTATCACGTGGTCGACGCGCTGATCACGAACTTCCACGTGCCGCGCTCCACGCTCATGATGCTCGTGAGCGCGCTTGCCACCCGCGACCAGATCATGGATGCCTACGCCGCCGCCATCGAGGAGCGCTACCGTTTCTTCAGCTTTGGCGACGCCATGCTCATTTGTTAGTTACGCGGTTCTACGAACCGCGTAACGGCTCGACGCTGCGCGGGCCGCATTTGGACAATCTGACGTTCAACTTCAAGGGCGCGACCAGAAGGTCAGCGCCCTTTCGTTTCACGTCACCTTGCCTCAAATGCGACCCGCTCGCTGACTTATGCTCAACCTATGGCGCCATCTCGCTCCAAAGGCGGGTAGTCGTTGGGGACGTTCTTGTTTGACTAGTCATTTAAGAACGTCCCCAATGACTACCAAAAAGTTGCGGTGAGATAGTTCTTGGATTGGCCTTTTTGAGGGCTAGACAGGAACTATCTCACCGCAACTGCGTTGGGGCGTATTTGATGTCTGGCTTACTTGCTCGTGAACAGCCAGATTGCGATGGTCACCAGGATCACGGCTACGATGCAGACGATGGCGCCGGTGAACTTGATGCGTGAGTCGCGGGTGCGCTCGCGCACGTCGTCCTCGGCGGCCTCGAGCTGGGCTACTTCGCGCTCGGTTTCGGCGTGCTCAGCTTTATCGCGGGCCAGGGAGCCCGCAAGTGATTCGGTGATCTCGGGGTGGTCGTGTACCTCGGTCGCCTGCTCGATAATCGACTGCGCATGTGCGGCGTCTGCCTGGGCGTTGGCGATAGCCTGCTCCTGCTCGCGGCGCGCCTTGTCCTCGGCAGCGACCTTCTCGCGCAGTTCGCGCTGGCGTGTCGCGGCGGCAGTTTTTGCGGACTGCAGCTCGTCGCGCGCGGCATCGGCCTCGGTCGTCACGGCCTGGTGGGCGCGCTTGGCGTCGGCGATGGGGGCCTGCGCCTGCTCGACGGCTTGCTCGGCGGCGGCGAGCGAATGCTCGAGATCGTCGCTGATGCGCGGGACGTCTTCTTCGGCTTTGCGCAGGGCATCGGCCGTGTCGGAGATCTGCATCGAAAGCTCGCTGGTGCGCACCGTATAGTTGGCGGGATTTGCCGAAGGATTGCGCTGCAACTCGGCGTACTCGCGGCGCAGCGTCTCGAGCTGAGCGCGCGTGGCATCGACGGTTTGCTGCGCGGCGGCAATGCCGGCGTCTCGCTCGGCTTGGACCTTGTCGCGGATTCGCTTGGAGTCCTCAAGGCGGCGAACGAGACGATTGCCGGTCTCGCGCGAGCTCGCCTCGCGGGCCTCCACGGCGTCGAGCGCGGCTTTCAGACGGAGCTCAGCCGCATCGTCTTCTGCCTTCATTTGCTCGAGCTGGCTCTTGAGATCCGTCGCTTTGGCGGCATGGGCGTCGCGATCGATTTCGGCTGCCGCGACGGCCTTTTGCGCCGCGGCGATGGCCTGGCGCTGATCGGAGACGATCTGGTCGTAGCGGCCTGTGATGTCCTGACGCGTTTCGAGCTCCTCGGCCTGGTCTGCAATGCGCTGCTCAAGCTCAGCCAGATGGGCGCGGGCATCGGCGAGCGCCTTCTTGGCGGCGTTCATCTCGCGCATGGCCGATGCGCCCTGGGCGATAAACGTGCCCACGGCGTTGGCGGTGTTCGAGACGGCGGTGCCTAAGTCGTGGCTTGCGGCGGGGGTGTGCGAGGCGGTCGAGTGCGCGGCATCGGCGGCGTCCGTATCGGCGGCCTTCGGCGCGGCGATGTTGCCGGTGCCGCCCTCAATCACGGAAAAGCCTGCCGTATGCGGATCGACTGCATCGGCGCCGATCGTAGGGTGCTCAAGCTGCAGGAACGAGGGCATGGTGCTGCCCTGGTCGGCAACTGGGGTCTCGCCGGGCACAAACGTCGAAGCGGCCTCGGCGGCTTCCTCTTCCTCGGCGTCGACATCGGCATCGGCGACGGCATCCTTCATGGCCTTGACGGCATCCATCATGGAGTCCATCACAGCGTCGAGCTCTTCTTCCGAGGACACCTCGATGGGGCCCGCTGCTTGCGGGGCGGCATCTTGTACGGGGGCGTCGTCCTGAGCGGGCGCATTGTCGTTTTGCTCGTCGACATCTTCGGCGGCAGGGGTTTCGGCTGCAGTGCTTTCGTTTAGAGTGGCGTCGTCGACGTCGGTATCATTGCAGGTCACAGCGTCAGTATCTGCGGTGACGTCTGCGGAATCATCAATATGCTGTTGAGTCTGGGGGTCCAGCTCGTCTGTCATAGGCATGTGCTCCTCATCGTTGTTCGTCACCCTATAATAAAGTTTCGCGCCGACATCCCGCGCCCCGCAGCAAAGTTTCAAAACGTGTTCGATGGCTCGTTTCGACAACAAAAACTCGGCCGCTTTATCCAGTTTGTACTTGACATTCCCTTCGCCGAAAGACGTTATGCCGTTCGCCTGCCGAGGTCTTTTATTTTCACTTGAACACGCTAAAGTTGCATCTCAGCTTTTGGCGCGTTTATTTGGATGCGCGCAGCCGGCGGGTTCGCCCGTCGCGATTTTGAAAGGACTTTGTATGGGACTTTTCACTGGTAAGACCGTGATCATCACCGGCGGCGGCAAGGCCACGCTCAAGGACGGCTCCGCTGGCTCCATCGGCTACGGCATCGATATCGCTTTTGCCAAGGAGGGCGCAAACCTCGTTATCACCGGCCGTAACGTTGCCAAGCTCGAGGCTGCCAAGGAGTCTCTCGAGGCTGAGTACGGCGTCAAGGTTCTGCCTGTTCAGGCCGATGTCTCGGCTGGTCAGGACAACGAGGCCGTCGTCCAGAACGTTATCGACCAGGCTATCGCCGAGTTCGGCCGTATCGACGCTGTCGTCAACAACGCCCAGGCCAGCGCCTCGGGTGTGACCATCGCCGATCACACCATGGACCAGTTCAACCTGGCCATTTACTCCGGTCTGTACGCCACCTATCTGTATATGCAGAAGGCCTATCCGCACCTGAAGGAGACCAAGGGTTCCGTGGTCAACTTTGCTTCGGGCGCCGGCCTGTTTGGCAACTATGGCCAGTGCAGCTACGCCGCTGCCAAGGAGGGCATCCGCGGCCTGACCCGCGTCGCCGCCAACGAGTGGGGCCCCGACGGCATCAACGTCAACATCGTGTGCCCGCTTGCCTGGACCGCTGCGCTCGAGAACTTCCAGGATGCCTACCCTGAGGCGTTCAAGGCCAACGTCCACATGCCGCCGGCGGGCCACTACGGCGACGTCGAGAAGGAGATCGGCCGTGTGGTCGTTCAGCTTTGCGGACCCGACTTTAAGTACATGAACGGCGAGACCGTCACCCTCGAGGGTGGCATGGGCCAGCGTCCTTAATGGTTACGGCGTTTTACCAAACGCCGTAACGGGCCGACGCTGCGCCCTTAGGTTCCGCCGTTCTAACGAACGGCGGACCGGTCGACGCTGCGCGACGCCCAGGGCGACAATTTGTCATTCAAAAGGCAAGGCATGACCAGAAGGTCTATGCCTTGCCTTTTTCATGCCAACTTGTTCGCCCTGGACGTCGCTCGCTGACGTTGGCTCAACCTGTGACGTTGTTTCGGTTCAAACTGCTAAAAATGATCCCTTGGGGACGGAGGAAAACGGATCACCTTGGTGGCACTTGGGGACGTTCCTTTTCTGCCGGCACCTTGGGACACTCCTAATCCCCTGGGACTAGTCGTTGGGGACGTTCTTGTTTGACTAGTCGTTTAAGAACGTCCCCAACGACTACTCACAAAATGAGCGTGGATAATCTCCCGTTTTTGGTCTGTGTTTTGGGCAAAAGTGGGAGATTATCCACGCTCATGTGTCAAGCGTCCAAAAATCCACGCTCATTTGCCGTGTCCCTGCCGCGCCACCTCTTGCGCCAGTTTCTGTCGAGTCGGTGCTCCTCGTTGGTTGCCCGTATAATGGTCTGCGTATGAACCGCAACCAAGGAGTTCCAGTTTATGGACCAGAACCTCTTTAAATTCGACCTGATCGCCGAGGACCCGACCACACACGCGCGCGCCGCCGTGCTGCATACCCCGCACGGCGACATCGAGACGCCGATCTTTATGCCCGTGGGCACCAAGGCAAACGTCAAGGGCATTCCCACCGAGACCGTCAAGCAGCTCGGTGCGCAGATCGTGCTTGCCAACACCTATCACCTGTCCATGCGCCCCGGCGAGGACACCATCGCCGAGCTGGGCGGACTGCACAAGTTTATGAACTGGCACGGCCCCATCCTCACCGACTCGGGCGGATTCCAGGTGTTCAGCCACAACGACGCCGTCAAGCTTACCGACGAGGGCGTTCGTTTTATTGTCAACGACTACGACGGTCGCCACGTGTTCTGGACGCCCGAGGACAACATGGAAATCGCCATGAAGCTCGGCTCCGACATCTGCATGCAGCTCGACCAGTGCCCCGGCTATCCCGCCACGCGCGCCTACGTTGAGCGCGCCGTGGAGCTGTCGAGCATGTGGGCCGAGCGCTGCTATAAGGCGCACACCCGCGATGACCAGGCGCTTTTTGGCATCGTCCAGGGCGGTATGCATCTGGACCTGCGCCTGCGCTCGCTGCGCCATCTGGAGGAGTGCGGCGACTTCCCGGGTTACGGCATCGGCGGCTACTCGGTGGGCGAGGACCACGAGACCATGTTCGAGACGCTGGCGCCGCTCGCGAGCGAGTACATGCCCAAGCACAAGCCGCGCTATCTGATGGGCGTCGGCAATCCGACCACGCTCGTGCGCGGCGTGGGAGTGGGCATCGACATGTTTGACTGCGTGCTGCCGACGCGTACCGGCCGTATGGGCACGGCGTTCTCCAGCGAGGGTCGCCTCAACTTCCGTAACGCGCGCTTTGCTCACGACGACGGCCCCATCGATCCCACCTGCACCTGCCCGGTGTGCACGGGCGGCTACAGCCGTGCGCTCATCCGCCACATGGTCACGCAGAAGGAGATGCTCGGCGGCATCCTGCTTTCGATGCACAACATTTACTACCTGCTCAACCTTATGCAGCGTGCTCGCCAGGCCATTATCGAGGGCCGTTACGGCGCGTTTGTGAGCGACTGGATGAACAGCCCTGCGGCAGTGGATTACTAAGAGCGGCGCGGGTGCTTGCAGAGCGTGGGCAACGGCAAAGGGCGAGCACCGGCCGGTCATCACGTTCGTTACCGCCGTTTGCGCGGCCGCTGACCGATAGCTTGCAAGCACTTGATGCATCGTGGGTACCATACCGAATAGTTGATGTTCGGGCGGGTGTTTGGCGCATGGCGTCGACCCCGCCCGTTTTTCTTTTTCTCGATAGGAGTACCCATGATTAAAAATGAGAACGTCGAGGGCGAGCCTGCCTACGACGAGACGTACCGCCGCGGCCCCGTGGTCATGCGCGGGCCCATGATCCCTAAGGACAACACCTACGCCAACCTGTTGGCGCCCGAGGAATCGACCGACTGGCTGCATGCCGATCCGTGGCGCGTGCTGCGTATTCAGGCCGAGTTTGTCGATGGCTTTGGCGCGCTTGCGGAGCTCGGTCCCGCGGTGACGATCTTCGGCAGCGCCCGCACGCCCAAGACGGACCCGGTCTACAAGGCGGCGCGTACCGTCGGTCGCAAGATTGCCCAGCGCGGCGTTGCGGTTATCACCGGCGGCGGCCCCGGCATCATGGAGGCGGCCAACAGGGGAGCGGCGAGCGTCAACGGCAAGTCGGTTGGCTTAGGGATCGAGCTACCGCACGAGCAGGGGCTCAATAAATACGTGAACCTCGGCATGGACTTCCGCTACTTCTTTGTGCGCAAGACCATGTTCGTCAAATACAGCTCGGGCGCCATCGTGTTTCCCGGCGGCTTCGGTACGCTCGACGAGATGTTCGAGGTACTCACGCTGGTGCAGACGCACAAAGTCAAGCGCATGCCGCTCGTGCTGGTGGGCAGCGAATACTGGCAGGGCTTGTTCGACTGGCTCAACGGCCCGGTGATGGACGCCGGTATGATCAGCCCGCTCGATCCGGACCTAGTGCACATCACCGACGACCTCAACGAAGCCGTCGACGTCGCCCTGAGCGGGCTGATGTAGAGTGATCGTGCCTGTCGTGACACGAATATGCATGGCAATCTGATGCTATCTAACATCAGATTGCCATTTTTATTGGGTATACTGATGCAAAAGACGAGGTCGAGGAGGTCGCGTATGTCTACTGCAACGGTTAAGCCCACGACGGTTCGCATCGAAGAGGGACTCAAGGAGCAGGCGACTGAGTTTTTAGATTCGGTTGGCTTGAGCCTTAATTCCTATCTCAACCTGGCTGTTCGGCAGCTGGTGAATCAGCGGAAGATTCCGTTTGAGATTGTGGGTCGACCGGAGGCACCCAACGAGGCGACGAGGCGCGCCATGGTGATCGCCGAGGCTCATGAGCTGGGAATTTTGCCGGACGACAGCCCGTCATTCGATAACGTTGATGAGCTGATGTCGTTCCTCGATGAGGACTAGGCGATGTTTGAGATTAAGGTCGAGGCTCAGTTTAAGACCGACTATAAGCGAACGATGCAGAGCCATCCGCAGTTAAAAACCGAGTTTAAGGCAGCTGTCGCCGAGCTTGCGGCACATGGTTCGCTTCCGGCAGAGTATAGCGCCCACGAGCTCTCCAACCCGGGCGGCAACTACAACGGTCACATCGATTTCCATCTATCCGACGGCCTGGTCGACGTGGTCGTTCTCTACCTGCCGCACAAAACCAATCCAGTGATCCGACTGGTAAGAATGGGTTCGCATCAAGAACTGTTCCAGGGCCCACTGAGCTAGCCACTCGATTTTAAGTTGCGGTGGAATAGGGATTGATTTGCGGCTGATAAGCCAAAAACAGTCCCTATTTCACCGCAAGTGATGGGGGTGTCCCACCTGTTGCTGCAACATTCGGTTCTCCTCTTCGCTGGATTTCGTCCAAAAGCTCGGCGGCGACTTCGCTGCTTTTGAAATGAATGCTGCAATCCTCATTCTTGGGAAAAGCCAGTAACGGAATGGTTCCGTACCAGACGGTTTCCTCGTCAATCACTGCCGCGCACAAGCGTCCTTCAGTTTTGACGGAATAGCCGATGCCCATTTCGGCAAAGACCGCCTTCGCATCATCGCGCGGAGTTGAGGCAACGATTATCTCAATGCGAATTCCTCGAGTCATGGAGCTGGTGAGTGAATCCTTGAGTTTCGTAAGGCATGCGGAAGATGCATAGGGTGCGGCGATGAAAACGTTCTTCGTGGCATTGACGATATCTTTGTTCAGGGTCTCAAGGAAATGCGAAGAGTCAATTAGGATGTTTGCCTCGACTTGGCTGGCGTCTTTCGCTGCATAAACCTCGTACCCGAGCTTGGCGTAGGTCTTGAGTCTTTTCTGGTACATGCGGGCGAGCATGGGTATCGACAAATCAACGTAGTCGAATATCTCAACCTGTCGTTTGCCCTCGTGGCTTCTATGGAGCCTGCCCGCCTGCTGCGTGATGCTGCCGTCCCACGATATCGGCGTGGCAATGAGGAGAGTGTCAAGGTAGGACAGATCGAAGCCCTCGCCCAGAAGGCTTTCGGTGGCGACGATGATTCGATGTTCGTGTTCGAAGCAGGGAAGACTGCTCAGTATCGCCTTTCTTTCTTTGGCGTCGATTTCTCCGGTCAGGAGAATGGGCTCGTGTCCTTGGTCTTTAAGCAGCCTGAACAGCTCCTCGGCATGCTTTTTCCTTTTAGACAGCACGAGCGGATGCCGACCGTTTGACGCAGCTTCAAGAGCGTCGTTGACAATCAATTCGTTTCTAGCTGCATGCGCACACAGCGGGTCGAGAATCTGATTGAAGCTTGCTCCCGGCTCGTAGGCGGGTAGTCGAATTCCGGTAAAACGAGGCCGTACGATGCGCTGAATACCCTGCTGGATCGCTTGCGTTTTTGGATCGATGACATAGCGGAGCGGGCCGCAGAGCATGGAGAGCGCCTTCGTAAGGCCGTCGGATCGTTCGGGCGTCGCAGAAAGGCCGTATACGTATTTGGCCGGGGCAGACTTGAGAACAAGCTCGAGCTGTGGCGCGGCGGCGTGATGACATTCGTCGCAGATAATGACGCCGTAATTGCGAACAAGGTCCTTAACTATCGGCTCCCCGGTTTGAGGGTCTTTGCCAGACAGCGACTGGAACGAAGCGACGTCGACGAGGCCGCTTACGGCATTTTTGCCTCCTCCTATTTGTCCGATGACCGGAGGCTGCCTTTTGCTAATTCGTCCTTTTGGGGTTCGGACGGGTTCTCTGTTGTCCGTAATGTCGAGGAACTGCTCGAGCTGAGATCTCCATTGAGCTATGAGCGCGGTCTTGGGAACGATGACGAGCGTTGGAAGGCCAATGGAGGCAATAAGATAGGCCCCGATGACTGTTTTACCGAAGCCTGTCGGCGCGGACATGATTCCATCTTCGTATCCAAGTAGCTGCTCAGCGGCGATTTGCTGTTCAGGGCGAAGGGCGCCTTTAAATGTCATCACAATTTGATTGTCGGATTTACGTTCGTCTGAATAGTGGGCAGTAACGCCGGTTTCTCGGAGCAGCTGCTCAAGCTGAGTTTTGCAGCCCCGGGGAATCGCAACATAACCATCTCTCAGTTCGCTGAGGTTTATAAGTCGCGGTTTACCGAATACCGATTGATGCATGGCTTGCGCTCGATAGAATTCTGGGTTGGCGAATGTTGCGAGCCCGCGGATTTCCATTTGAGCCGCTGGGCTCAGAGATTTCTCGGGGATGTACAGCATATCGGCTTGTGTGACGGGCAGTGATGAGGGAAAGTCCCGCGATGTGAGCGGTGGCCGCTTTCGTGGTTTTTGGGCATATCGTTTGGTCTTGTTTGCAACCGTGACTGTTGCTAGCCCGCGTGGGTTGTCCCCAGTGGTCTCGATCAGATTTTGCACTGTCGAGCGCGGAATCAGCTGGACTTGCGACAGATAAAGCCATTGGTCGGGAAAGGGCTCGAATTGTTCGTCTACAAATACGCTGTTTCCTTCACGTTGTGCCTTGCCTTGAAAGGGAAGTGCGATGAGGTTTCCAAAACCTCCATCGGGAATAGTGTCCTGAGCGGGTAGCATTCGATCAAAGGCCTCGAACGTGATTGTCTTATTAAGCGCCGCAGCTTCGGTTATGAGGCAACTTCCAAACTCTCTGGCGGCCTTTGCGCTGATTGGCTCGAGAAAGAAAAACCAGATGTGTGCGCCGTTGCCGGACCTTGAGCGCTCGACGGCGGCGTAAATGTTCCGTCGTTTTGCAACAAACCGTACGGCATTTGTTGCCTCTTTCCAGTCTGCTTTGTCAAAATCGATGACGAGAACTTTCGTGTTGCAGTCCCTGTCGAGAACATATTGCCCGAGGACATCGCGGAACCGGTCATCGTTGCCTTTAAAGTGGGCGATGATTGCGGCATCGCTTAATTCGGGGAAGACGCGATTTGCGCACTCCGCGCATCTGACTCTTTGTTGGGCTGCTTTGGGGCAAATGCCTGCCTTCCACTCGTTTGCGCAGGCTGGCGTATAGCCGATGCCTCCGTCTTTTCTGCGATATCCATGAGCGTAAACATCTTTGCGCCCGGTAAAGAGGCTGCGAAAGAGCTCAAGTTTGTCGCGTGCTGGGCTCGCGCTGGTGACGACGCCCTCGATTTGCGCACGTTCAACGAACAAAGCGCCGGCTTCTTCCCATTCTTCGAGCGTTGCGTAGCGTACGTCTGAGCCGTTGTTGCAAATGACGATTTGTCGGTGTGGGTCTGCGGTGTGCGCAATCGTCTGATCGTATTTAAATTGTGCGGTCCCAAAGAGGGCGTATTGATGCATGGTGTTGCCCATTTGAATGCCATTCTTGAATTGGAGTTGCTGAGAAGAGGGTACGGCATTGCGACTATTCGGGATATCAAATTTCGATTCAAGTTCGCTAATGGCGAGGGATTATTCCGCGAGCGACTTTTGGTCGATGTCAGGGCGCGCGAGGGCCCTTGATAATCAGGATTTGAGGTCATGCAGGTAGCCGGAGGCGTAAAGAGCGGGCTTCATTCGGACCCGGTGGTCAAAAAATGGCAAATATGAGTACTGTTGCTGGGATAGTCTCATATCATTTGAGAAGCATTTAAGACCAATTGACTGTTTTTTAGTATATTCAACCCCCTAAACACGACGATATGGGGCTTTATGAAGCTTGAAATCGGTGAAAGCGGGCAATTTCAGCTAGATTTTGCTGTTACTAAAATTGTGACAGTACTCATATTTGCCATTTTTTGACCACTGGGTATCGTCGGGGCCAATCAAAGCTTCCCAAACAGCAGGGAACGCGCCGATCGCCAGCAATATCTTGTATGTGGGTAGCGCGCGGCAATAAAGTTGCGGTGGAATAGGGATTAATTTGCGGCTGATAAGCCAAAGGCGGTCCCTATTTCACCGCAAGTGATGGGGGTGCCCCTAGCGGGTGGGCTGGTAGCGGGGGCAGTAGCTGATGGCGATGGCGTCGACGCCCACGTGGGTCGCGATGGTGCAGCCGATGGGGCCGGTGCCGGCGTCGACGTAGTCCTGGCCCGCGAGCGCCTCATTGACGAGCTCTTGCTCCTCGGCGGCGCCGGTCGTGAGTACGCGTACGCTCGAACCCGGGTGCTCTGCCAAAAACGCGAGGCAGTCGGCCATGGTGTTGGCGACGATGCGCTTGGCGCCGCGGCCCTTCTTGATGGCCTTGATCTCGCCCGACTGCCATTCCGGCGAAACGGCCAGGCGAATGTTGAGCATCTGCGTGAGCTGGCCCGCGAGCTTGGGGGCGCGACCGTTCTTAACGAGGTTCTCGAGCGTGCGCGGGATCAGCAGCAGATGGGCGTCGGGTAGCGTTGCGCGGATTTGCGCCTCGGTCTCGTCCAGGCTGCGACCGTCTTCGCGCATAGCGAGTGCGTACTCCACCAGCAGGCCCTCGGCGCCCGAGCCGGTGCGCGAATCGATGCAGCGCACGTCGAGCTCGTGGGTATCGGCCACCTGGCACGCGTTGGCGTAGCAGGCCGACCACTCACTGCACAGCGAGATAAAGATCGCGCTGTCGTGGCCGTCGGCGCGCACGCGATCGAAGAGCTCCTTGAACTCGCCGGCGCTCGGCTGCGAGGTGTGTGGCAGCTGCTCGGAGCCGGCCATGCGGGCGACGTACTCCTCGGCGGTGATCTGCACCTGGTCGAGCAGGTCCTCGCCTTCGATAATCACGTGTAGCGGAATCACGTAAATGCCGAGCTCTTGGGCGCGGGCGGGGGAGATGTCCGACGTGGAGTCGGTTATGATGGCAAAAGACATAATTGCACCTTTCGTTGGGGCGCCTGGGCGCCGCCGATTGAGAGCAAAGTGCGTCAAGTATAGTGGAGTTGTTCCACATTGCCAGCTATATTTGTTGAATAGTCAACAGTTTGAAGCGGCGGTGTGGAAATCGTCAACTGGGGAAGAGGGATGCCCATGGCGGCATTACAGCTATGTGAGCGGCCGGTTGTGCTGTTCGATTTTGACGGCACGGTGGCCGACACGGGTCGGGCGGTGATGACCTCGACGCGCAAAACGCTCGCCGCGCGCGGGTTTTCGGAAGCGCAGATGGGTGATTTGCGCCGTATGATTGGGCCTCCGCTGTGGAAGAGCTTCCACGACTTCTATGGCTTCTCGCGCGAGGAATCGCTCGTGGTGGCCGACGAGTATCGTGCCTTTTTTGATGAGCTGGGGCCGGATGAGTATCCCGTGTTTGAGGGGATTTCGGAGCTGCTTGACGGTCTGGCCAGCCAAGGACATCGTATGGCCGTGGCGACGTCGCGCATGGAGGCGAAATGCATCGACATGGTGCACGAGTTGGGGCTTTCACAGTTTGAGGCGGTCGTTGGCATGAACCCACCGCAGGGGCGCGAGACCAAGGCCGATTCTGTTCGCGATGCGCTGGCGGCACTTGGCGCGAGTGCCGGTGATGCCGTGATGATCGGCGATCGCTTTAACGATGTGGAGGGTGCGCACGCGATGGGCGTGCCGTGCATCGGCATCTATTCGGGCGCGGCGGCTCCGGGTGAGCACGAGGCGGCGGGCGCCGATGCCGTGGTGCACTCGGTGGCCGAGCTTGCTAAACTTTTCGCTATATAAGAGCTTTATGTGAGGGACGGGCTCGCCTGCCCCTCATTGGTAAGGAGGTTGCATATGAACCAGGTTGAGCAGAGCGTTGCTGAGTATGTCGACGAGGTCTGGGAGGATGTCGTCGCCGATATTGAGCGGTTGGTGAGTTATCCGTCCGTGGCGGTTTCTGCCAATGCGGAGCCCGGCGCGCCGTTTGGCCGACCGGTGCGTGACGCGCTCGACTGCGCGCTCGGCATTGCGCAAAAGCTCGGCTACCAGACGAGCGACGACGAGGGCTATGTGGGTATTGCCGATATCCCGGGTCGCGGCGACAAGCAACTCGCGACCATCTGCCACGTGGACGTGGTTCCCGCCGGCCCCGGTTGGAACACCGATCCGTTTGCGATGGAGCGTCGCGAGGGCTGGCTGCTCGGCCGCGGCGTGATTGACGACAAGGGTCCGGCCGTGCTGTCGCTCTACGCCGGCGCCTACCTGCTCAAGCACGGCATTACCCCGCGCTATACCTTCCGCGCGCTGCTGGGCTGCGATGAAGAAGTGGGCATGTCCGACGTTCACCATTACCTGGAGAACTACCCCAACCCCGATTTCCTGTTTACGCCCGATGCCGAGTTCCCGGTCTGCAATGCCGAGAAGGGCCAGTTTGAGGCGACGTTCGTGAGCCCTAGGATCGATGGCGGGCGTATCGTGTCGTGGAGCGGTGCCGAGGCGACCAACGCTATTCCTTCGCAGTCTATCTGCGAGCTTGCGATTGCCGTCGACGAGCTGCCGGCGCCGGTCGAGAACGCCGACCGCCTGGAGATTACGGCGCTCGACAACGGTCATGCGCAGATTTTCGCCCACGGCATCGGTGGCCATGCCTCGATGCCCGAGGGCACGATCAATGCCGTCGGCCTGATCGTGACGTATCTGCGCGAGGCCGAGGACGCGTTTGGCGCCCGCGGCGAGCGCCTACTGACGCCTGCCGAGCACGAGTTCGTCAAGTTTTTGGCCTTTGCGCACGCGGATGCCTATGGCCGCGGCTTGGGGATTGATGCGACGAGCACGGCGTTTGGCCCGCTCACCTGCAACCCCGGCGTCATCCGCGTGGTGGATGGCCACATTGAGCAGGTCATCGACGTGCGTTTCCCCGATAGCACGAGTGCCGATACCATGTGCGAGCAGCTCGAGCCGCTCGTGGGCCGCTTTGGCGTGACGTATCACGTGGGTCGCGCCAAGGTGCCGTTCTCGGTTTCGGCCGACGACCCGGCCGTGAAGGCGCTTATCGACACCTATAACGAGTTTACGGGCAAGCATGCCGAGCCCTTTGCCATGGGCGGCGGCACGTACGCGCGCAACTTTGCCCGCGCCGTGTCGTTTGGCCCCGAGGAGACCGGCCTGGAACTGCCCGCGTGGGGCGGCCAGATGCACGGCCCCAACGAGTGCGCCAACGAGGACCAGCTCAAGCAGGCGCTCGAGATCTATATCGTGGCAATCCTCCGTCTCAACGAACTTGAACTGTAGGGTTTCCCCAGGCACCCGACCTTGCCCCTCAAACCGTCGCTTGCGTACCAAAGTACGCGGCGCTCCTCTTTCGGGGCAATCTCGGGCACCTGGGAAACCCCAACATTTTGCTTGGATACAAACTTGCATTACGAGCCCGGTGCTTCGGCCCCGGGCTTCTATAAGTTGCGGTGGAATAGTTCCTAGAATCGGCTGTTTGGCGGCCAAACAGGAACTATTTCACCGCAACTTCTTTAGTCGGTGTAAAAGGCGTGCCATGGTTGGGGTGGGGATTGTTATTCGTTTGTAAAGGCTGAGCCGCGCTTGCGGTAAGGGTCTATCAGATGCCCGTAAGAAACCGCAGCTGGCGCGGCTGCCATCCGATCGAGGTCGTATCTTTCCAAACAGCAAAGCGGGCAGGGTGTCCGCGAGTCGCATGTATGAAAGGAAGATCATGCTCGATCAGGCTTATTCTCGTCGTCAGTTCCTCGGCCTCGCTGGTGGTCTTGCCAGCATCGTCGGTCTCGGTCTCGTTGGTTGCGGTGGCTCTAACGCCGCCGACACCGCTGCCGAGGGTAGCGCTGCCGCTGCCGAGTCCGTCTCCGGCGAGGTGACCTACGACGGCGCCTCTTCGTTCCAGGCTCTCGTCGAGGCTGCTGCCGAGAAGTTCATGGACGCCAACCCCGATGTCTCCATCTCCGGCTCGGGCAACGGTTCGGGCAAGGGCCTGACCGCTGTCGCCGCCGGTACCGTCACCATCGGTAACTCCGACGTCTTCGCCGAGACCAAGCTCGAGGCCGACCAGGTCAAGAACCTCGTTGACCACGAGGTCGCCGTCGTGGGCATGGGCCCCGTCGTCTCCAAGAACGTCAAGGTCGACGACCTGTCTCTCGAGCAGCTCAAGGGCATCTTCTCCGGCCAGATCACCAACTGGAAGGAGGTCGGCGGTGACGACGCTACCATCGTCGTCCTCAACCGCAAGGCCGGCTCCGGCACCCGCGCCACCTTCGAGGCCGCCGTCTTTGGCGACGAGGCCGTCGACTTTAAGGGCGATGCCGAGCTCGACAAGTCCGGCGACGTCCAGACTCAGATGGCCAGCACCGACAACGCCATCTCCTACCTCGACTTCTCGCACTTCGACGACTCAAAGTTCAACGCCATCAAGGTCGAGGGCGTCGAGCCCAAGAGCGAAAACGTCACCGACGACTCCTTCAAGATCTGGGCGACCGAGCACATGTACTGCTCCAAGGACGCCGACGAGGCCACCACGGCCTTCCTGGAGTTCATGCTTTCCGACGACGTCCAGGGCAAGCTCGTCGAGGAGCAGGGCTTTATCCCCGTCTCTGCCATGAAGGTCGTCAAGGACGCCAGCGGCAAGGTTTCCTCCAAGTAATTATTCGCCCCCGGAAAGGTTTGCAATGGCAAAACAGCTGCCAAAGCGCGACCTTGAGAACGTGGGCCTGGGCGTCACGGGCGCGTGCGTAGCGCTCGTGACGCTTGTTGTTGCCGCGCTCATCTTCATGGTCGCCCAAAAGGGCCTCTCGGCTTTTGTCAAGGACGGCGTCTCGGTCGTCGAGTTTTTCACCGGTACCAAGTGGGACCTGGCCAACACGGCCGAAAACGGCCTGCCCTATACCGGTGCCCTGCCCCTGATCGTCACCTCGTTTGCGGTTATGGTGCTCTCCACGCTCATCGCACTGCCCATCGCCATCGGCTCTGCCATCTTCGCGGTCGAGATTAGCCCTAAGTTTGGCTCCAAGATCTTCCAGCCGCTCATTGAGCTTTTGACCGGTATTCCCTCGGTCGTCTTTGGCCTGATTGGTTTTCACGTGGTCGTTGGCCTCATGAAGAGCGTCTTCCACGTGAGTACGGGCCTGGGCATCCTGCCCGGCGCTATCGTGCTGGCCGTTATGATCCTGCCGACCATGACCACGCTTTCGGTCGACGGCCTGCGCGCCGTGCCCGACAGCTACCGCCAGGGCTCGCTCGCGCTGGGCTACACCCGCTGGCAGACCATCTGGCACGTGGTGCTCAAGTCCGCCATGCCGTCGCTCATGACCGCAGTCATCCTTGGTATGACCCGCGCCTTTGGCGAGACGCTTGCCGTGCGCATGGTTATCGGCGGTATCGAGGCCATGCCGACGTCGCTGTTGTCGCCGGCTTCGACCATCACGACCACGCTCACCACGTCCATGGCAGTCTATGCCGAGGGCTCGGCCCAAGACGACGTTCTGTGGGCACTCGGTCTGCTGCTGATGGGCATGAGCCTCATCTTCATCTTGATCATCCATCTCATTGGCCGCAAGGGGGCGAAGGCTCGTGGCTAGCACGCGCATCCATATCGACGAGGCGAGACTCGGGCGTGTCCAAAAACAGGACCGCATCGCCACGGGCGTGTTGACGGCAATCGTCGCCATCGTCATGCTCATCGTCGTTTCCATGGTGGCCTACATCCTGTTCGAAGGCGTCTCGACGCTGTTCAAACCGGGCTTCCTCACGGAGCCGTCGCGCGCAAACGGCACCCAGGGCGGCGTGCTCTACCAGCTGTTCGACTCGTTCTACCTGCTGCTGATCACCTTGGTCATCTCGGTGCCCATCAGCCTGGGCGGCGCGGTCTTCCTGGTCGAGTACGCACCCGACGGCCCCATCCGCGACATCGCCTCCACCGCCATCGAGACGCTGTCCTCGCTGCCTTCCATCGTTGTCGGCATGTTCGGATTCCTGGTGTTCTCGGTGCAGCTGGGCTGGAAGTACTCCATCATCTCCGGCGCCGTCGCACTCACCATGTTCAACATCCCCATCCTGGTGCGCGTGATTCAGCAGGCGCTCGAGGATGTGCCGCAGGCCCAGCGCGATGCGTGCTTGGCCATGGGCCTCACCCGCTGGGAGGCCACGCTGCACATCCTGATTCCCGAGGCCATGCCCGCCATCGTGACCGGCATTGTGCTTTCGGCCGGTCGCGTGTTTGGCGAGGCCGCAGCACTGCTCTTCACCTCGGGCATGAGCTCGCCGGTTCGCCTCAACTTCTTGAGCTTTAACCTGTCGAGCCCCACCTGCGCGTGGAACGTGTTCCGCCCCGGTGAGTCGCTCGCCGTACACATCTACAAGATCTACGGCGAGGGCAGCCCCGAGGCCCAGCAGATTGTCTGGGGCACCGCGGCGCTGCTGATGATCTGCGTGCTGCTGTTTAACGTAATCGCCCGTATCGTGGGCAAGCAACTGGCAAGGAGGATGACGGCCGAATGAGCGAGATGAATGCAACGCCCACAACCGAGGCGGCCACGTCCGAGACCCAGGACTTTCTGTCGAGTGTGGGGGAGAGCGAGAAGCGCGTTCGCGTGAGCGGCAAGGCCGTGAGCGACGAGGTCGTGCTCTCCACCAAGGATGTCAACGTGTACTACGGCAACCACCATGCGCTGCATAACACGTCGCTCGACTTCCACAAGGGTGAGATCACGGCGCTCATCGGGCCTTCGGGCTGCGGTAAGTCGACCTTTTTGCGCAGCCTCAACCTGATGAATCGCGAGATTCGCGGCTGCCGCGTGGAGGGCGAGATCAACTACTGCGGGCGCAACGTGAACACCAAGGCCGAGAACACGTATGAGCTGCGTCGTTCCATCGGCATGGTGTTTCAGCAGCCCAATCCGTTTCGCAAGTCCATCCGCGACAATATTACGTTTGCGCCCAAGCGCCACGGTATTACCGACCGCGACGAGCTCGATCGCATGGTCGAGGAGAGCCTGCGCGGCGCGGCGCTGTGGGACGAGGTCAAGGACAAGCTCGACAAGAGCGCCTACGCGCTTTCGGGCGGTCAGCAGCAGCGTCTGTGCATTGCGCGCACGCTGGCGCTCAACCCCGACGTGATCTTGTTCGACGAGCCCTGCTCGGCGCTCGACCCCATCTCGACGCTGGCGATCGAGGACCTTATGTCGTCGATTGTGGCCGACCGCGCCATTGTCATCGTGACGCACAACATGGAGCAGGCGTCGCGCGTGTCCAACCGTACGGCGTTCTTCTACATGGGCGATATGGTCGAGTACGACGAGACCGACGAGATTTTCCAACGGCCCAAGGATCAGCGGCTGAATGATTACCTCACCGGCATGTTCTCCTAGTCCGGAACATGCTTGAGGCCCGCGGCGGCCACGGTCGCCACGGGACTGATTGGAGAGGCGGGTCATCTCTTTTGGGAGATGGCCCGCCTTTTTGCGTTTGCGGGGTTGCGCTCGTCGACTGCGCCCGCCCAAAACCACCACAAAGGGGACAGGCACCTTTGTGGTGGTTTTCGCTATCATGGACAACGTTGACTTTCTACGAAGGAGCAGGGCATATGGCGATTCTTTTGGGATGCGATTCCGTCAGCCTAGAGTTTCCCACCAAGCATATTTTCGATAGCGTGACGCTCGGCGTGGGCGAGGGCGACCGTATTGGTATTGTCGGCAAAAACGGTGACGGCAAGTCGACGTTGCTGAGCGTGCTCGCGGGCACGTTGGAGCCCGACAACGGTCGCGTGACGCATCGCCGCGGCACCACGATCGGCCTGCTCGGCCAAAAGGACCAGCTTGTCGATACCGATACCGTGCATCATGCCGTCGTGGGCGACACGCCCGAGTACGAGTGGGCGTCGAGGCCCCGCACGCGCCAGATTCTTGCCGGCCTCATCAGCGATGTGCCCTGGGAGGGCACGGTGGGTGAGCTTTCGGGCGGCCAGCGTCGCCGCGTGGACCTCGCGCGCCTGCTGATCGGCGACTATGACGTGCTCATGCTCGACGAGCCCACCAACCACCTGGACATGCGCACCATCAACTGGCTTGCGCGCCATCTTAAGGCTCGCTGGCAGCGCGGCCAGGGCGCCATGCTCGTAGTCACGCACGACCGCTGGTTTTTGGACGAGGTCTGTACCAGCATGTGGGAGGTCCACGACGGCCAGGTCGACCCCTTCGAGGGCGGCTACTCGGCCTACATCTTGCAGCGCGTGGAGCGCGACCGCATGGCCGCCGTCACCGAGGAGCGTCGCCGCAACATGGCGCGCAAGGAGCTCGCGTGGTTGAGCCGCGGCGCCCAGGCGCGCTCCACCAAGCCCAAGTTTCGCGTCGAGGCCGCCCGCGAGCTCATCGCCGACGTGCCGCCCGTGCGCGACGAGCTGGAGCTCAAGCGCCTGGCCGTGAGCCGCCTGGGCAAGCAGGTCATCGACGTGGTCGACGTGGACGCCGGCTACACCGATACCGACGGCGCGCCCAAGCAGGTGCTCTCCGACGTGACCTGGCTTATCGGTGCGGGCGACCGCTACGGCCTGTTGGGCGAGAACGGCGCCGGCAAGTCCACGCTGCTCGACGTGATCCAGGGCAAGATCGCGCCTCTGCGCGGCCGCGTGAAGATTGGCCAGACGGTGCGCTTTGGCGTGCTGTCGCAGCAGCTCGAGGAGCTCGAACCCTTTATGGGCGATACGATCCGCGAGGTGCTGAGCAACTACAAGAAGTACTACGTCATCGACGGCAAGGAGACTTCGCCCGAGAAGCTCTGCGAGCGCCTGGGCTTTACGACGCAGCAGCTCTGGAGCCGCATCGGCGACCTTTCGGGCGGCCAGCGCCGCCGCCTGTCGCTGCTGCTGACGATTCTGGACGAGCCCAACGTGCTTATCCTGGACGAGCCTGGCAACGACCTCGATACCGACATGCTGGCGATTGTCGAGGACCTGCTTGACGGCTGGCCGGGCACGCTGATTCTGGTGACGCACGACCGCTTTTTGATGGAGCGTGTGACCGACCAGCAGTGGGCGCTGCTCGACGGCCACCTGACGCACATGCCCGGCGGTGTGGACCAGTACCTGCGTCTGTGCAACGCCACCGCCGAGGGCGAGCCCGTGGGCGCGCCGAGCGCCAAGACCGGCACGTTCGACACCGGTGCCGCGGCGGTTGCGGCCGAGAAACCCAAGTCGAGCGGTCAGCCCAACGGCCTTTCCAACGCCGAGCGCCAAAAGCTCCGCCGCGAGGTGAGCTCGCTCGAGCGCAAGATGGAGACGCAGCGCGCCCGCGTGGAGGAGGCCGAGGCCGCGATGGCCCAGGTCGACCCCACCAACTACACGGCGCTCGGCGAGCAGCAGGCAAAGATCGACGAGGCCCACGCTGCCATGGACGAGCTCGAGATGGCGTGGCTCGAGGCGAGCGAAAAGCTCGAGGGCGAGGAGTAGACGAGGATGATCAAGGCCGCGTTTTTCGATATCGACGGCACGCTGCTGAGCTTTAAGACGCACCGGATTCCGGCATCGGCGCAGCGGGTGCTCGATAGCTTTCACGAGCAGGGGGTCGCGTGTGTGATCGCCACGGGCCGCCCGACCTACCAGATGCCGGATTGGCTGTTCGACCTGGGCTGGGATGCGTACATTACGCTTTCGGGCCAGCACTGCTTTGATGCCGAGGGCGTCTATCGCAGCTGCCCGATCGATCCGGCCGACGTCGCGGTAATCGTGGACCAGGTGGCGCAGGGGCGCTACGACTCGCTGTGCATGCAGGGCGAGAACTCGTTTGTGAACCGCCTGTCCGAGCGCGTGGTGACGGCCGGTAGCAACGCAGGAATCGTCTACCACGAGGAGCCGTTTGAGCACGCCTTCGACGCGCCGGTCTACCAGTTCTGCGCCTTCGTCGACCCCGCCGACGAGCATATCGTAACCGATGCCGTGTCGCATTCGCTCACCACGCGCTGGTGCGACCTGTTCTGCGACATTATCCCGGCCAACGGCGGCAAGGACCTGGGCGTGGCGGCGACACTCGAGCGCCTGGGTATCGACGCGAGCGAGGCGATCGCCTTCGGCGACGGCGAGAACGACTTGTCAATGTTTTCGGCCGTGGGCACAAGCGTGGCCATGGGCAACGCGCAGGACACGGTGAAGGCCGCCGCGACCTACGTGACGACCGCCGTGGACGACGACGGGATTTATAACGCCGCCAAGCACTTTGGCCTGATCTAACTGAGGGCTGGCGCCCGGCACTTGGGGACGTTCCTTTTCGGCCGGCAGCGGGGGACACTCCCTGCGCGCCGCGCGCCGGGGTGTCGCGCCTCACCCGCGCGTTTTGTGAAACACGGCTAACTTTTTAGTCAATGCAGTAAGACATAGGCAACTTTTGCGGTAAAGTAAGCCAAGGAAAGTATCCAAAGGCTAACTAGCAATCATCGCGAAAGGCGGCCCATGGCCCTACGTGAATCCGGAGAAGACTATCTCGAATCGATCTACGTTCTGTCACAACGCCAGGGCATCGTGCGTTCGATTGACGTCGCAGAGTACCTCGGCGTGACCAAGGCAAGCGTATCCAAGGCCATGGCGACGTTAGAGAACAACGGCTATGTCGAAATGGGCAAACGCGACGTGCATCTGACGGAGCGCGGGCTGGAGGTCGCGCGCCAAATGTGGGAGCGTCACTGCTTTTTTGTGCAGCTGCTCGAGGATGCGGGCGTTTCGGCCGAAGTTGCCGCGCAGGAGGGCTGCCACATGGAGCATTGCCTGAGCGAGGAAAGCTTCGAGAAGCTGAGGGCGATGCTTGCTAAGGACGAGACAACGGAGGCCTAACAGGTCCCCAGTAGCGCGGAGTTCGCGCAAAGCGCGAACCAGCGAAAGGGGATAGAACTTTCAAACAACAACGGCAACCTCTAAGTCCAAAGTTAACCAATCAGTGTGCAGCGCCCCGTCAGCCGAACCGTCCCCACATCCCAAAGACACGCGCCTCCCGCGCCAACGGCGCGGGACAGCGACCGGGACAAAAGGTCCCATCAGCCAAGTCCATTTCAGACAAGGAACCCCGCCAGCAAGCGATGCCAAGAACCTCCAGCAGCGTCACCGCAGGCCGGGGCCGGGTTTGGTTTTGAAAACACTCCGCAGACCGGTGCGGCGCCTTGTCCGCAGCTCCGCAGGAGCAGGACAAGGCGCCGCACATGGTCGAGGACGTTTTCAAAACCAAGCCCGGCCCCGGCCGGACAGCGCTACAGGTTCTTGACGCCCATCGCGCGCATGGCGTTCAGAATGGCGATGATCGCCACACCCACGTCGCCGAACACAGCGAGCCACATGTTGGCAATGCCCAGCGCCGCAAGCACCAGGATCAGCAGCTTAATGCCCAATGCAAAGATGATGTTCTGCCAGACAATCGTCATGGTCTTGCGCGCCACGCGAATCGCACGGGCGATGTTGGACGGCTTGTCGTCCATGAGCACGACGTCGGCGGCCTCAATCGCGGCATCGGACCCCATGGCACCCATGGCAATGCCCACATCGGCGCGCGTGAGCACGGGTGCGTCGTTAATGCCGTCGCCGACAAAGGCGAGCTTGCCCTTGCCGCTCTCGGCCGAAAGCAGCGCCTCGACGCGCTCGACCTTGTCGCCCGGCAGCAGCTGCGCATGGAACTCATCAAGACCGAGCTGCTTGGCCACCTCAGCCGCCACTTCCTCGCGGTCGCCCGTGAGCATAACGGTGTGCTTGACGCCGGCGGCGTGCAGGTCGCAAATCGTCTGCTCGGCATCGGCCTTAACGGTATCGGCAATCACGATGTGGCCAGCGTATGCGCCGTCGACAAGCACGTGGAGGATCGTGCCGACGATCTCACAATCCGGTGCCGCGATGCCGGCTGCGGCGAGCATCTTGGCGTTGCCAACGACGACGCACTTTCCGTCGATGGTGGCCGTCACGCCATGTCCTGCATCGTTGGCGGAATCACTTATGCGCTTGGGGTCGAGCTCAGCGGTGTAGGCGGTGCGTACCGACTGTGCGATGGGGTGGTCGGAGAACGACTCGGCAAGGGCGGCGACCTCGAGTAGCGACTGCTCGGTGTAGTCGGCCTCGGGGTGTACCGCGACCACCGAGAACGTGCCGTTGGTAAGGGTGCCGGTCTTGTCGAAGACGACGGTGTCCACGTCGGCGAGCGACTCGAGGTAGTTGGAGCCCTTGATGAGAACGCCAAGCTTGGACGCGCCGCCGATGCCGCCAAAGAAGCTCAACGGCACGCTGATCACGAGGGCGCACGGGCAGCTGACGACCAGGAAGGTCAGGCCGCGCAGGATCCAGTCGGACCAGACGCCGGTGACCAGGCCGCCGCCGATCGCGAGCACCGCGGCCGCGCCGGTGACAGCGGGCGTATAGACGCGGGCAAAGCGCGTGATGAAGTTCTCGGTGCGGGCTTTCTTTTCGCTGGCGTTCTCGACGAGCTCCAGGACGCGCGCAACGGTGGACTCGCCAAACGGTTTGGTCGTGCGTACGCGGATGAGGCCCGTCATGTTGATGCAGCCGCTGGTGATGTCGTCGCCGGCCTTGGCGGGGCGGGGGACCGACTCGCCCGTGAGCGCGGCGGTGTCGAGCTGCGTTTCGCCCTCGACGATGATGCCATCGATGGGAACGCGCTCGCCGGGCTTGACGACGATGACGGTGCCGACGGCGATGTCATCGGGGAAGACCTGCTCAAGCGTGCCATCGGGCTGCTCGACGTTGGCGTAGTCGGGCGCGATGTCCATCATGGCGCTGATCGACTTGCGGCTCTTGCCCACGGCGTAGGCCTGGAACAACTCGCCGACCTGGTAGAACAGCATGACGGCGGCACCTTCGGCCATGTGCGGGTCGGTGTCGGGGAACAGTACCATCGCGAATGCGCCGATGGTCGCAACCGCCATGAGGAAGCTCTCATCGAAGGCCTTGCCGCGGCGGATGTTGTTGAACGCCTTTTGCAGAACGTCGTAGCCGGCGATCAAAAACGGCACCAGGAACAACACGAAGCTGGCGTAGATGTCGCCCGGCTCGCCAAATGCTGCGGTGAGGGCACCGAACTCCTCGAGGGCGTAGACCACGGCGAAAATACCCAGCGCTACCAGAATGCGGTTGCGCTTATGCTCGAGCGACTCTTTCTTTTTGCGCTTCTTCTTTTTCTTTTTGGGGTCGGCGGTTGCCATGATTCAAACCTCCCATTTGAATGTATGAACACTCGCTCAGATAATGACGCGAGCAAAGGCCGCGGCAAGCGCGGCCTTGCGAGTCGGCGTAAGCGCGGGCTAGCGGATGATCTCGCAGTCCGGCTCGGCGTCGGCAGTGAGCTCAACGACGCGGTCGAGAACCTCGTCGAACTCGGCATCGTCTGCCTCGAGCGTCAGCTTCTGGGTCATAAAGTTGACCGAAACGGACTTGACGCCTTCGAGCTTTGCCAGCTCGTCCTGGAGCTCGCGGGCGCAGTTGGCACAGTCGATCTCGTCGAGCTTAAACTGCTTTTTCATGGTGGGTTCCTTTCCCTGTGTTAGCGGCCTGGGTGCCGGCCGCGCTGGTACCGTGGTTTGCTGTTACTCGCAGATGTGGCTCATGCCCTGATTGAGCATGGTGTAGACGTGGTCGTCGGCAAGCGAGTAGAGGATGTTGCGGCCGTCGCGGCGGAACTTGACCAGGTGCGATTGTTTAAGGGTGCGAAGCTGGTGCGACACTGCAGACTGCGAGGTTGCGGTTGACTCGGCGATGTCGGCGACGCAGAGCTCGCGGCCCATGAGGGCGTAGAGGATCTTGATGCGCGTCGTGTCGCTGAAGACCTTGAACAGATCTGCCAGGTCGTAGAGCAGCTCCTCGTCGGGAAGGTCCTCGGGCGAGCAGGTGGTGGGGACGACGGGCTCAGAGGCGGCCTCGGTGCCGTTCTTGGTTTCATCGTCGTGTTCGCTCATTGCAATATCCTTTCATATGAACATGCGCTCATATAACTTACCTCTGAGTATATGAGCGCATGCTCATATGTCAATAACGTTCAGGTAATTCGTCGCACAAAATGATGGGGAATAGTGGACGAGATTCCGGACTGAGCGGTTTTGATAGCCGATGCCGGGGTGGGTGCCCCCGTGCCGTGCAAAAATTGGAGTATTCTGCAACTATAGGGGGTCCGTTAATCTATTCCAGGCCAAATAAAGCCGCTCAAGAGTTATCCAAGGGCGGTAAACAGACAAGGTCTTCCTCAAATGTTGCCTAACGTTCCCGTTCGATAGCGTTTTTGTTTCTCATTTGGATTAACTTGTGGGTGCTGGAGGGCCGACCCTGCTGAATACTCGCAATTTTGCACATCGCTAGGGTACCCACCTTGTTAGCTGGTCTAGCTTCCGGCCCCGAAGATTCTGCCCTCGGGCGCGAGGCTGCCTATTTGGGCAAATGATGGGCTGTCGGATTCGACAGTCTGCATGTCATCGATTGCCGGAACTTCATTTATTGTCGGGTCATCCAGCGTGATGCCTTCGAGTGTTGCTTTTTCGAGGTCGATTCGTTGACGATCTTCGGAATCCTGGCGAAGCTGCTTCTGAATTCGCTTTTTCTCTTCTATAAACCTTCTGAGCACAAACTGTCTCAGGTCCTCTTGCATGATTTGAAAGTCTTTTGGCAGGCGCGAGGGGCGTATGCCCTCTTTCCGTTGGATCGCCTCCATGACCCTAACGAAAGCGCTGGCATGCATAAAGGAATAACGACTGACGGTGATGATTCCGTATCCCATGGACGCAAGCGCATTCTTGCGCTCCTCATCGATGGCGCGGTCTTCTTCCGCGTCATGATAAAACCCGTTGTATTCAATGTCTGTGCGAGATTTCTTTAGATACGCATCCATAAAGAACTTTTTGCGTCTCGTGAGATCCTTTGCGGCAGCGGTGACCTGCACCTCGTAATCGGTCTCAATTCCCTTAATACCAAGCCCTCCTTCGCTTTTAGGCAGCGTTAGCATCATGACAAAGGCCGTTTCCATAGGAGACCGGCATCCGTCGCGCACACATTGGATTGCCTTTCGGGCAAGGGCCAGACCGTCGCATCTGGTAATGGAATTAAAGAACTGTTTTAACCTTTCGGTCGAGGTTAGCGCGAAACGCTCGTTATACGAGGTGGAAGAGCCGGTTCCAAGGGAGTAAGCGCCGCACAATTCAAAGTAGTACTCCACCAGTTCGCGAAAAGGGAGATAGGTGGCGGCCTGAAGTGCGCAAAGCTCAACGCCAACAATGAAGATGCCATCTTTGAGCTCTATAAAGCGTGAGTTCGAGAATCGTTTTGACGAAACGTGGCATTGACAGTTCATTGCATAGCGCGCATTCCTGCGATCAAAAACCATTACCTCGAGGCAATCATTTGCGTCAAGGGAAACATCGTGTTTGGTGAGCCATTCTGCGGCTGCGTCAAGGAGCGTTCCGATGGGACATGATCCGTAAATCGCGGCAGGGTTACAGGGCTCGGTGTCTTTCGCAGACGCCGAATGCGCGGCCTGGTAGACCGCTTTTGCAGTGGTATGTGACAATACGATACTCATGGTATATATCGTGTCAGCTAATGCCGTGTTGATGGCGCTGAGTGGGAAAGTCGTTTTAGGGGCCTAACCAAATGCTGTCCAAAAGCTTGACGCAATTATGGGTTGGCACGCCTAAAATCAATGTTCTCGCAGCTTAGCTATGGCATATAAATACTCAATTGCTGCACATTTGATATCGATGCATCATCATCCGACAACGAATTACGTGTCGGGAATTGGCCGAAATCGTTCAAAATGAGGGCTCAGAATTTGTGATGGCAGATCTATCTGTGGAACGTAGGGCGGCCCCGCTGCGGTGTTTCCCGCTGCGAGGCCGCTCGTGAGCAAGCAGTGTTTGTCGCAGGCGTTGCTATTTCGCGAACAGGTTCTTGAGGTTGAACTCGGCTTGGACGGTTCGGAGCATGAGATCGGTGTCGTCGAGGCCCAGGTGCTGCTCGTTGGCGTCGGCGGCGAGGGTGCCGCGGCGGCGTGCCCAGTTCTCGAGCGCGGCGGGCGCGGATTCGCGGGGGAGCGAGCGCACGTCGGCGTCCAGACTGCGGCAGATCTGGCGCGAGTCGATGACGATGATCTTGCCGGCGCGGCGCGCCTCGGCGTAGCCGTCAAGGTGAATCTTGAACCAGCTGTCCTCGAAGGCGGCGTTGTGCGCCATATACGGATACTTTTTCATGAGCTTGAGCAGCTGCTTTTGCAGCTCCTTGTTCTCGCGGAACGGCTTTTTGCCGTCGATGTCGTCCCAGGTGATGTGGTGGATATTCGACAATGGCACGTCCTCGCCGCGGTAGATGTCGGGCAGGCCGCAGTAGTGCGCCTCGGCGTCGTGCGGGACGGCGTCGCTGGTAAGGTCCATGATCTCCCAGCCCACATTGATGATGTAGCCGCGCTCGGGCGCGCGACCGGTGGTCTCGATGTCGATGCCCAGCACCGTGCCCTGGATGGGCTTACGGGCGTAGGCCACGCCGAGCGCGTCGCGGTCGCCGCGGATCTCGCGCATGACCGATGCCGCGGTGCGCTTCTGCATCTTGCCGATGGCGGCGCAGGTGTCGGCGTCGGACAGACCGCGCGAAAGCGTCGCGGGCGTCACGTTGCGCAGGCGTGCCTCGCCAATCTGGTCGCACAGGTCGCGGTTGCGGTCGGCTAGGTCGCGCACGGTGGCAAAGTCAAAGCCAGGGTCGCCCTCGGCGGTAAAGTACTCGGTCTCGAGCACCTTGAGGGCCTCCTCACCCTTCTGACGCTCGGACTCCATGGCGCCGTGATCGCCATAGATAAACATGGGGATAAACGGCTGGCGCTCGTATTCAAGTGCTTGCGAAACGTTCATATGCTGCTCCTTGGATGGGCCGCGTCGCGCGGCTCGGGGTTACTGAGTTATGGCGAGATGATAGTTTACCATGGGCAACTATTGGCATCGCGCCTAGGATAACTACAATACCCTAGTTGACCGCTAGGACTTTTACAATGCTGCCGAAAGACACGAAAGGTTCCATCCGTCATGGATTTACTGATAGATATTCTGCTCGACGCTGGCAAGGACACGCTGTCCCTGGTGCCGTTTTTGTTTGTTACTTACCTAGTGCTCGAGACGCTCGAGCACGTTGCGGGCGACCACGTCAATGGCGTCATCAAGCGTGCCGGCGTCGCAGGGCCTGTGGTTGGTTCGCTGCTAGGCATCGTGCCGCAGTGCGGTTTTTCGGCCATGGCGGCCACGCTGTACGCCGGCCGCGTCGTGACGCTGGGCACGCTGGTTGCGGTGTTCCTTTCGACCTCCGACGAGATGCTGCCGCTGTTGCTTGCCGAGCAGGTGCCCGTGCAGACCATGGCGATGCTTTTGGCTTCGAAGGCACTGATCGCGCTAGTCACGGGCTTTATCGTGGACGCCGCCATTCGCGGCCTGCGTCGTAACTCTCGCGCGCATGCGGCGATTCGCCGTACCGTGCTGGGAACCGCGGCCAACCCGGCCCACGTGAACTGTGCGCACGATGACCACACCGGCGGCGACATCATTGACGAGGTCGCCGAGGCGGGCGTGAGCGCCGACCACATCCACGAGCTTTGCGAGCGCGACCATTGCGGCTGCGACGACGATGAGGGTGAGCATGGGCATGGGCATGGACATGAGCACCACCATGACCACGGTCACGCGGACGAGCGCGAACACCACCACGGCCACGACCACAGCCACTCCCACGAGGGTGCGCCCGTCCTGTCGATTATCCGCAGCGCGATCTCGCACACCGTGCAGGTCTCGGCATTCATTTTCCTGGTGACGCTGATTCTGGTCGCCGTGCTCGAGACCTTTGGTGAGTCTGCGATCGAGCAGTTTCTGCGCGGTAATGAGACGCTTGCGGTTCTGGGCTCGGCACTTGTTGGTCTGATTCCCAACTGCTCTGCCAGCGTCGTCATTACACAGCTGTACCTCGAAGGTGCGCTGCAGCTGGCCCCGATGCTCGCCGGAACGCTCATTTCCGCCGGCGTGGGCTACCTGGTGCTGTTCCGTACCAATCGCAGCGCCCGCGAAAACGCCCTGTTCCTAGTCATGATGTACGTCATCGGCGCCGGTTGGGGCCTCGTCCTGTCCGCCTTTGGCCTCTAGGTAGATATTTGGGATAGGCCATTAAACCCATCGCCACGGCCTATGCTTTGGTCGTGAGTTAAAACGAAAAAGGGTAGATTTCTGGGCATGTCCCAAAAATCTACCCTTTTGTTTTAGCGCAGCAGCTCGGTGAGGTTGCGCTTAAAGCGAACTCGGTCTTCACTGGTAAATGCCGCCGGTCCGCGAGTGCGTCCGCCGGCGCGGCGCACCTTCTTTTCCTCGTGGCGAATAAACAGCTGCATGTCGATGGTCGCTTTGTCGTAGACGCGCCCGCGCACACCGATGGCGGCGGCATCGCGCCCGAGCACCATGCTCGCCAAGCCAATGTCCTGTGTCACGACCACGTCGCCCGCCTGCAGGTGTTCGACAATGGCAAAGTCGGCGCTGTCGGCGCCCACGCTCACGTCGAGCGTCGTGACCCAAAAGCCGCGTCGCGCGTGCTCGGCATCGCGCGGGTCGTCGTGGCGAATGTGCCGTTCCAGGTTTTGCGTGCTGTTGCCGGCGATAACAACGGCGACGCCCGCCCGCCGCGCGCAGTCAATCGACTCGCGCGTGACCGGGCAGGCGTCGGCATCAATAAAGAGCGTTCGCGGCATCTAGTGCACCAGTTTGCCAAATTGAATAGCGCGAACAATCAGCGTTACGCCAAACACCAGCAGCGCGGCGCCGCTAAAGATGACGAGCATCTTGGCCGACCACAGCGGATAGATAAACACGAACATGCCGGCGATGATGGAGAGCGCGCCGCTCAGGATGGCGAGGGCGCGGTTAGACGAAAGCTCGGACTCCAGAATGGACATGACACCTTCGACGATCCAGCCAAAGCCGGCCACGACAACCACCATCGTGGTGAGCGTCGCGGTCGAGAAGGCCTGGTTGCGCAGGATTATGACGCCGCCCAGGATAATGAGCAGGTTGGAGATGATGCTCGTGACGCGCCAGCCGGTGGGCAGCAGCGGCTCAAAAATGGCAGTGAACAGCCTGATGGCAGCGGTGATTACAAAGTAAAAACCCAGGACGGTCGTCAAAAAGACGAGGGACTTGGCGGGTGCAAAAAGCAGCGCGATGCCAGCAATGAGCGCCACGACGCCCGTGATGGCGTAGATCCAGCGCACGGCCTTGACGGCTTTGCCCGCCATGCTTTTCTCGTCAAATCCAAACTGGCTCGATTTTTGGTCATCGTTCTTAAAGATACCCATAACGTCTCCTTTCCGTGTGGTGCACGTCGCGTTCATTGCTCTCCGTGCGGCGTACGCCAAAAGTGCTGCAACAAGTATCGCCCAAGGGCGCCGATGCATGGGGCGGGAAGGACGAATTGCCGCCCCACATTCCCGAATTGTTACTTTTGTTCCCGCTTCAGTGAGGATTAATCAACAGCTGTAGAACATTACGCCGCTGTATGTTATTGCCTACGTTTTAGGTTAGATTTTCCTAAAGACAATTGGCTTGAATTGGGGGTCCCTATGAACGAAGCAGTTCCCGCAGCGCCGGTAAGCGCAGAATCGATGGCAAAGCAGGGCCGCGAAAAGCTCGGCTTGGACGCGTTTGATGCGTTGGTTCGTCGCGCCCGCACGTGCCGTCGCTTTGACGAGTCCATGCGCGTGCCGCGCGAGTTTTTGCTCGAGCTGGCGGAACTGGCGCACCTGACCCCGTGTGGTGCCAATGCTCAGCGTCTGCGTTTTCATGTGGTGAGCGGTGCCGAGGATTGCGCGCGTGTATTTGATGAGCTTGCGTGGGCCGGCGCGCTTAAGGATTGGCCGGGTCCTGCCGAGGGCGAGCGCCCGACCGGTTACATCGCGATTCTGGCCGAGCGCGCCGTTCCGGGCAAGCCCGCCGCTCCCATTACCGAGGTCGACACGGGCATTGCCGCGCAGACGATGATGCTCGCCGCCCGCAGCGCCACGCCCGAGGTGGCAGCCTGCATGTTCAAGGCCTTTACGCCCCATGCGATCGATGCCATGGGGCTCGATAACGACAAGTATGAGCTCAAGCTGATCATGGCGTTTGGCGTGCCGGCCGAGACGCAGGTGATCGACGCGATCGATTCCAACCCCGACGGCTCAATTAATTACTGGCGTGACGATGCGCAGGTGCACCACGTACCCAAGCGCCCGCTCGCCGACGTACTGGTGTAGCCGAGCGTCGCCGCGGCGCGATCAGGCGGCAAAACCACCAAAAAGGTGCCTGTCCCCTTTGTGGTGGTACGAGGGGAGGGCGTGTGGCCGATCTGTATTTGGTGCGGCATGGGCAGACTGAACTCAATGTGCAGAACATTTTGCAGGGCTGGCACGATTCGCCGCTTACGGCGCGCGGGCGCGAGCAGGCGCTGGCGACGCGCGCGGCGTTTGAGGCGCGTGGCGTGACCTTTGATCATGTGTATTCCTCCCCGTTGGGCCGGGCGCGGCGTACGGCTGAGCTAATCATTGGCGAGGGTCGTTCCATAGAGCTGGTCGATGACCTGCGCGAGTGGCATTTGGGCTTGCTGGAGGGTACATCAAATCGCGAGATGCCGCTGCAGCCCTGGGGCGATTATCCGGTCGCGTTTGGCGGCGAGTCGGAAGCGCAGCTCCGGGCGCGTATGGTCGCGGCGCTGTCCCGTATTATGGCCCGGCCGCAGCACAACTGCGTGTTGGCAGTCTCCCACGGTTCCGCCTGCCAGGAGTTTCTTGAGTACGTGGCCGGCGGTGGGGCGCAGCCCGACAACGGCGCCGTGCTTCATTTTGGCTATTGCGACGGGGCGTTTTCGCTCCTTGATTGATAACGAATGAAAGGACCCCTATGAATAAAGACCTGTATCTGGTCCGTCATGGGCAGACGATATTTAACCTCAAGCGCATTATTCAGGGCTGGAGCGACTCGCCGCTCACGCAGCTGGGTTGCGACCAGGCGGCGCGCGCCGGCATGTTTTTGCGTGCGCGCGGCATTGAGCCCGACCACGCCTACACCTCGACGCTGCATCGCACCGAGCAGACTATCGCCAACCTGTGGCCGGGCCTTGCCTACGAGCGCCTTGACGGCCTGCGCGAGTGGTTCTTTGGCGATTTTGAAGCCGAGCGCGTGATGTTGATGCCCGAGCGCCCGTGGCGCGATTTCTATCGCCAGTTTGGCGGCGAGGGCCAGATGCAGGTGCGTAAGCGCATGGTGGCGACGCTGACCGAGCTTATGCAGAAGCCTGATCACACCTGCGTGCTTGCGGTGAGCCATGGATCGGCCATTAAGGAGTTCATGGACCACGTGAAGGGCGCGGCGGCCGACGAGCGCGAGCGCGTGCCGGGCAACTGCTCGGTGCTGCATTTCGTGTTTGACGATACGACCGATACGTTTGAACTGGTTGAGATCTTTACGCAGGAAGACTACGCGCGCGAGCTGGGGCTTGAGCCGCTCGTGGCTGCCGCGGGTCCGCAGCGCGGGTAGTTTGGGCGTGGCGACGCGGATCGCCGACATCATTGCTCGATGTGAAAGGGGCGGGGATGCATGTGCATGTATCCCCGCCCCTTGTTTGTTGAGCTGCCGAGTCTTTGTACTGGGCGTTTACGTTCTATTAGAACCGTGCGATCTGGTGGGTGAACAAACCCGTCGGAACCTGCGGTGCGCCGCCGGCGACCTGTGCGGCGGGGAATAGCGCGGCAACGGTAAAGTTGAACGGCTCTTTGCCCGTGTAGGTGCCGGCTGTGCGGGCGTCGTCTGCTAGGAGCTGCGCCGCCCCTGCCAGCGCGGCAGTGTAGGCGGGGTCGTCTGCCGGCGTCGGCTCCGGTGCCTGGTCGAGCATGGCTCGGATGGCAGCAACGGCGTCCTCGCGCTTGACCTCCCACACACGGTGCGTAATGCCGGCGGGGTCGGTGACGGCGTAGAGCGACGCACCTTCTTTGGCGGCGCCAAGGATGATATCCATGACGGGCGAGGCCTCGTAAGCGAGCGACACGGGACGAGGCTGAACTTTGAGTTCGGCGATTGCGTGCGCAGCGGCGGCCACGTCAGCGCTGGCATCGCCCTTGCCGCCCGCAAGTACACTCGTCGGGCAAATCGCCACGACACCCGTCGCGCGACCCGGCTCGCCCGAGCATTCGTACACGTAATACGCCGCGCCTGGATCCTTGAGCATGAGCCCATCGGCAATGGCGCCGCGCAGGGTGTCGTTGCCGCTCAGGATACCGCCCATCTGCGGCAGCGCTTCGAGCACGCGGTCCTGAGCTGGGCGGATGCAGGGAAACGGAAGTGCTTTCATGGGCGGTCCTAACGCGCGAGTCGGTTTGTTCGCGGCTTATTATGCCCCAACTTGGCCGCTTGCGTCCCAGAGCGTGTTATCGGCAAGCGCGATGAGCACGTTTTGGCAGCGAACGCTATCGGCATGGGGCACATACTCGTCGGGCTTGTGCGCGAGCGCCAACGAGCCGGGGCCGTAGCTCATACAATTGCGGTTGCCTGTCTTGCCGGCAATGACGGCGGTATCGGTGTAGCCGGTAAAGAAGCCGACGGTCGTGTCCGCGTCCGTCACGCCATCGGCGGCACGCTTGAGCGCTGCTAGAAGGGGAGAGCTCGGGTCGCGCTCGATGGCGGGGCGGTCGCCCGTCACGGTGTAGCTGCCATGGCAACCGGGAACCGCGTTCTCGGCGGCGGCAATGGCCTGCTCGACCATGTTGATCGCGGCGGTCGTGTCGGTCGGCGGCGTCAGGCGCATGTCGACCCAGACCTTGGCGTGGTCGGGCACGACATAGGGGCGATAGCCGCCCTCTATCTGTCCAAACGTGATGGTCGAAGGACCCAGCTCATCATGCACGGGCAGCGTCGCAAACGTGCGACGAAGCGAGCACACGACCTCGGCCATGGCGGCGACGGCGTCGGCGCCCTTCCAAGGCTGGCTTGCATGAGCTGTGACGCCGGCCATCTCGATCTCGAACCACGTACGCCCCTTGTGCGCCACCTGGATCTGTCCGTCGGTGGGTTCGGTGTCCAGCACCCATTCGCGCGAGCCGACCCAGCCAGCATCGATCGCGGCCTCTGAGCCGCGCATGAAGTCTTCCTCGTCGACCGAGCAGATGAGCGAAAAGCCGCGGCGTGGCAGCGCGCCATCCGCCGCCACGCGCTCGAGCGTATGGACCAGTGCGGCAATGGCGCAGGCCAGGCCACCCTTCATATCGCAGGCACCGCGGCCATAGAGTTTATCGTCGCGCACAACCGCCCCAAGCGGTGCGATGTCTGCGTCCCAGCCATCGCCCAAGGTGACGGTATCCATGTGGCAGATATAGACCAGCCGCGGTTCGTCGCTTTGGCCCGGCACGGTGACTTTAAGGTTGCGGCGCCCGGGCAGCACCTCGAGTTCCTCAACCTGCACGGCATGGAGCACCGGATGACTCAACCGCTCCAGCTGAGCCTCAACCAGCGCTTTGATATACCGCTCAATTTCATCTTCATACGCGCCCGGGTCTGAGCTGTCGATCCGCACAAGCTCCTGAGCAAGCCGCCAGGCAAAGTCCTCATCAACCATATGCAACCTCACAATCAGTCTGCTTTCCAAACCGATTGTAAGCCTCCTGAGAGATTCGCGATGCGCGCGCAGCGGCATTTACCGTTCGCAGGCCGAGTCAGCGCGTTTGCCGTCCGAGCGGGTTTACAAACGGCGCGGTGGGTACGTAGCCTTTATGGACGACATGCTGTGCGACATATCTGCCTTTCGGTATCACCGGATACCTCCACAGGTTTTGGCGATAATGCCGGACCTGCCCGATTCTGCGGACGATCCGCGCAGGGAGCGCCTTTGCGAGCATCCGCTCGTTGCGCATTTCCTGAGCACCCCGTTACACGTTTTGGCGCAGGGCGGCTGCGGGCGTAAGGGCGATCGCATTGTCAGGCATGTTTGGAACGGGGAGAGGCCGTTTGATTCCGTGCGGCAGACAGAGTTTGGCCTCGATGTCGCGTCCCCACTCTTTACCCTGCTGTCCCTGGCTTCCTCGGTCTCAAACGAGCGTCTGATCATGTGCATGTATGAGATGTGCGGCACCTTTGCCGTGTGCAAGATTGCGCCTCAGGTAAAGTCGGCACTTGTGCAGGCATATGGGGACCAGTGGGGTGACGCACGGTTGGGCTGGGAAAACGTAAAGGATGTCTCGGGGAGTCCAACGGACTTGTGGAAACGACCGCCCTTGATCGAGCTCTCTGAGCTTGCAGAGTACGTCGATAAGATCCGGGGGCTCCGCGGCGCTAAATCGTTCATACGAGCCGCGAAATGCATTACGGGGGTGGCAGCATCGCCGCTCGAGGTCCAGGCTTCGATGCTGTTTGGCCTTACGAGGTTGCGCGGCGGCGAAGGGCTGCGCCTTACCAATAACGTTGAGATTCGTATGACGCGCAGCGCCCGCCTGATTTCGGGGCTTGATGGGCGCTATGCCGATATTTTGCTGGCAAATAAGGACGGCAGCCGAGAGTGTCTGGTTGAATGCCAGGGTAAAGCCATTCACGGATCCATTGAATCCAAGATCTCGGACTCCGATCGAACGACGGCGTTGCAAGCGATGGGATATCCCGTCGTTCTGATGACCTATGGCCAGCTGGCCGACTCCGATGCCTTCCGCGTGGTGATGGAGCTCATCATGTCCTATCTCGATGTGCCGTTGAAAGACAAGACGCCGCGACAGCAGGAGCTCGAACGGCGGCTTCGTGAGGAGATTTTTATCGATTGGGCGGAAATGTAGTCGCGCGGTGGGTAAACGGTCGCGCGGACTAGAGTTTTGGTCGCAAAAAAGGCTTCGATTTTGCCTTGGAGGGGCCTTAAAAATGCTATCTAGAATAAGTTGTTTCGGAAAATGGACAGTCAACTTACATTCGGCACATAGAGATCGATTTTTACCTATTAAAGTCCCTGATAAAGCTGTTTATCAAAGCGGGTGTGCTTAGCGACTTGAGCCTCACTATCGATTATCTGAAAAAACTTGTTCTGGGTATCATTTTAAAGTCGTCCGGAGCAACAAAATCGGCCCCCGTTTCGTGAAAACGGGGGCCGAATGGGCTTCATGGCCTGCCAGGCAGGCTTGGCACCAGCGCTATTTAATCACGCGCACGCGATACATCGACGGAATCTGCTTTAGCGCCTCGATGGTGCTGCTGTCCAGGTGCTCGTCGGTGTCGAACATAGTGTAGGCGTTCTCGCCAGCGGACTCGTTGGTCATACGCTGCACGTTGGCGTTGTCCTTGGCCAGAATTGCCGTGATCTGGCCGATCATGTTGGGCACGTTGGCGTGCAGGCAGGCGATGCGGCTTGCGGCGCGCGCCTTGCCCATGCTGCAAGCGGGGTAGTTGACGCTGTGTGCGATGTTGCCGTTCTCCAGGTAATCCTTGAGCTCGCTGATGGCCATGTCGGCGCAGTTGGCCTCGGCCTCGCCGGTGCCGGCGCCCGAGTGCGTGGTGATAAACGTGTTGGGCATCTTGACGGTTTTGGGCGTGGCAAAGTCGCAGCTAAACCAGCTCAGCTTGCCCTCGCGCAGAGCTGCGTCGACGGCGTCCTCATCGATGATGGTCTCGCGCGCGTAGTTGATCAGCACGGCGTTGGGCGCCAGCAGGTCTATTTGCTCAGTGCTGATCATGCCGATGGTGTCGGCCTTGCTGGGTACGTGCACGGTGAGGTAGTCGCAGCCGCGGCACAGGTCCTCGAGCGTGCCCACGCGCTGCACCTCGCGGCTCAGCACCCACGCATGCTCGACGGAAATGAACGGATCGTAGCCGTAGACGTCCATGCCCAGATCGACGCAGGCGTTGGCGACCTTGGAGCCCACGTTGCCCAGGCCGATGACGCCGATGCGCTTGCCCTTGAGCTCGCGGCCCACAAAGGCCTTCTTGGCCTTCTCGGCGTCGACCTGAATCTCGGGGTCGTCGGCGTTGTCGCGTACCCAGTTCATCGACTGCACCACGCCGCGGCTCGAAAGCACCAGCATGCCCAGGACGAGCTCCTTGACGGCGTTGCTGTTGGCGCCGGGGGAGTTAAAGACGACGACGCCCTTCTTGGCGTACTCCTCGACGGGGATGTTGTTGACGCCGGCGCCGCAGCGGGCGATGGCGCGGATGCCCTCGGGCAGCTCGTAGCCGTGCAGGTCGGTCGAGCGCATCAGGATGGCGTCGGCCTCCTCGGCGGTGTCCACAAACTCGTAGCCCTCGCCAAACTCGACTTTGCCGTCTTTGGTGATGTCATCGATGGTCTTGATCTTACGCATGGAAAAACTCCTTAGCAGGTTTTGATGTAAACAGGGTAGTCTGAGGTGGCTGGTCGGCCCGCGCGCTGCGGGCTAGTTAGATCGCGGACTCAAACTATGCTGCGCTTCGAAGTCCTTCATGTACGCGGCCAGCGCCTGCACGTCTTCCATGGTCACGGCGTTGTACACGCTGGCGCGCATGCCGCCGACGAGGCGATGGCCCTTGACGTTTTGGATCTGGTGCTCGGCCGCGCCCGCGACAAAGGCGGCGTCGAGCTCGGCGTCGCCGGTGCGGAACGTGACGTTGGCGATGGAGCGGCTGTCTGCCTGCGTGGTGCCGCGGAACAGCTCGCTGTTCTCGAGCAGGTCGTAGAGCAGGTTGGCCTTTTTCCAGTTGCGCTCGGCCATGGCGGCAAGTCCGCCGGTCTGCTCGACCCAGCGGAACACCTTGCCGCACACGTAGATGCCAAAGGTGTTGGGTGTGTTGAGCATGGAGCCCTTTGCGGCCTCGGTCTTAAGGTCCATGTACTGCGGCGTCTGCGCAAAGGCGGGGCCATCGGCGATAAGGTCGTCGCGCACGATGACCACGGTCACGCCCGCGGCGCCGGCATTTTTCTGAGCGCCGGCGTAGATGAGCCCGTAGCGCTCGACGTCGAGCGGCTGCGACAGGAAGCAGCTCGAGACATCGGCGACCAGCGGCACGTCGCCGCAATCGGGCAGCTCGTGGAACATGGTGCCAAAGATGGTGTTGTTCTGGCAGATGTAGACATAGTCGAGCCCGTCGCCCGCGGCCTCGGCGGCAATGCGCGCGTTGATGTCGGCCATGTTGGGAATGCGGTCGAAGTTGGTGTCCTCGGAGCTCGCGAGCAGCACGGCCTCGCCGTACTTGGCGGCCTCCTTGTATGCCTTGTTGGCAAAGTTGCCGGTCACGACGTAGCCGGCGCGGCCGCGGCGCATGAGGTTCATCGGGATGCCCGCGAACTGCAGCGTGGCGCCGCCCTGTAAAAACAGGACGCGGTAGTTGTCGGGGATGCTCAGCAGTCGGCGCAGGGTTGCCTCGGCGTCGTCGATAATCTGCTGGTACATACTAGATCGATGACTCATCTCGAGCACGGACATGCCGCAACCGCGGTAGTCCATCATCTCGTCGGCGATCTCGGCGAGCACGCTGGTGGGCAGCGCGGCCGGGCCAGCTGAGAAGTTGTGCACACGTGCCATCTTCTAGTTCCCCCTCGTAGTCGTTTGAACGTTCGGGATACTTTAGCACAGTGCAGCGTCAGGCGCGACCGTATCACGGTAAAACTCGACTGCGCCGCTATGATTTACAGGATGGTTACATGGGGGAGGGTCTTTACTCCTCCAGCAGATCGAGTTCTGCGAGCGAGGGCATCAGGTTCTCCAGGCGTTTAATCTCTTCGTCGAACATGGCGTTGAGTTGCTCCTGTTTGACCTCGAGCTCGTTTTGCATGTCGGCTTCGGCGGCAGCGGACTTGTCTGCAAAGGCGTTAAAGTCGCCCTGCTTGCGCTCGAGGACTGACATGATGCGCTCGTCGATCGTGTCTTTGCACAGCAAGCGATACACCAGCACGTTGCGCGATTGCCCCATGCGGTACGCGCGCGAAATGGCCTGGTTTTCGATCGAGGGCTTGTACTGCGGCTCGCACAACACGACGACGCTTGCCGACTGAATATTAAGTCCCGTGCCGCCCGACTGAATCTGCGCCACCAGTACAGAGCCGGCGGTCGCCGCGTCAAACGAATCGATAATCTTCTGGCGTCTATCGAGTGGGATAGATCCGCTGATGGGACCGTAGCACGCACTTCCAAACGCTGAACGCACCACGTCGATGGTGTCGTGGAAGAACGAGAACACCAAGATTTTGCGGTTTTCGTCTTTGGCGTCGGCAACGATTTCGCGCAGACGTTTGAGCTTGGACGAGTCGCGGGGGTCCGGGGTGTTCCACGACAACTGACGGATCTGCATTGGGTTTCGCATCCGCAGGGTTAGGTAGTATTGCTGGAGCTCCGAAGATCCCATCTGGCACCACTCGCTGTTTTCGATGAGGTCGGGCAGCTCCGAGAGCACGTCCTCGCGCTTGCGACGGTAGTAAACCGGCGCCAGAGCGTCTCTAAATTCTGCAGAACTAAATCTGCTGGCGTGTTTTCTTGCCTCTCGAGCAGCCTTTTTGTTGAGGTGCGACACGAGCCCGATCATCTCGTCGACCTTATTCTCGAGCGGCGTACCCGACATAAACAGAACGCGCTTTGCCTGCTTACACAGGTTGAGCGTATTGATGCTTCGCTTGGCGTTTGGGTTTTTAATGTAATGGGCCTCGTCGACGACGACCAGATCGAGTTTCACCGACTGGTCAAGCTCAATGTAGCTGGTGCTCTCATAGTTGGTGACGCCCACATCCAGCCCCGCCAGCCATGTCTTTGCATGGAGGTCCTTCGCGGGCCCATGGATTTTAATGCACGTAAGGTCACTGTGTTTGCGCACCTCGCGCACCCAGTTCTCCAGAACGCTGGCGGGACAAACGACCAAAAACTTCTTGGCACCTTTGTTTTTGAGCGCGGTCATCGCGGCGATGGCCTGGACCGTCTTACCCAATCCCATCTCGTCGCCCAGCAGCACGTTGTTCTGATGCAGTATGTAGCGAACGCCCCATGTTTGGTACGTACGGAGCTCGCACTTAAGCCCCGTGGTATCGAACGTCGTCGTTTTAATTTGTTTGGCGAGCTTCTCGGGCAGGCCGTAGCCGTTGGAAGTCGAAGAAAACGCCTCGGGAATTAGCTTTTCGAGCAGGTTATACACGCGGATGGGGTCGGCCCCGAAGAGCTCCCACACGGTTTTCTCGTCCAGCTCTTTGAGGTTGCGTCCGACGTAGCTGTTGATCTTTTTGAGCTCGGTACCGTTCGTAAGATCGCTGAGTTTTTTGTACGCGTCGTAAACCGTGTCGCGGTCTTTGCAGATAAGCCAGCCATACGCATCGAGCGCCGGCATGAGCTGGTCTTGCAGCTCCGAAAACTCTTCGGTGATGCGTGCGGATGCTGCCTTGGCCTCGTTGAGTAACTCCTCCAGCTCAAAGTGCTTATAGACTTCCTGGAGAAGCGCCGTGTCCTCGGGCTTTTTATTGTCGGGGGTCAGTTTAATCTTGCCGCTTTTTGCGAGCATGTCGGTCTGCTGTTTAATAGCCTCGACAATTCTTTCGGCAGCGCTTTCGCTAATGCCATTAATTCTTCTTAGATCGGACCTCTGCTCGTAGTTATCCCTAAGCTGTTTTTCGCGTCTGCGCAATCTGCCATACATGATCTGGGCGAGCGTCGTATATCCAGCATCCTTGATGCACTTGATTCGGACGCCTGGAACCAAATCTTTAAGGATGTCGACCGATTGCTCAGAAACGTAGCGCCGAGCATCGGCGTGGCGGGCCTTGTTTGCTTGTTTGCGGATTTGGTTTTTGCTGCGCCTAAGCTTTTCTTCCAATTTGGAAACTGTGTTTCCGGGAATTCTGTCTTCAGCGCCATAGACCGCCGCTTCAATTTCGTCTCTGTTGGGCTTAGTGTCAGCTGCAAAGAGGTTCTCGCCTGCGTCCTCAGCGATGATATCGATGGCTATCTTCCGGATCTCTGCATCCAGTTTGGCGCTTGTGCTCACGCCAAGAATGTTGTCCGCTCGCCGACGGCCGTCTCTCAGAAAATTGCTGTTAGAGGTGCCCGTGAATTGCACAAGGCGATGATATGCAGCCTCGGTCGTCTGCTTGTCGGCGGCACTTAGCAAGAGCCAGCGAAGTCTGCCGCTGTTTTGGGTCAAAACATCACAGTCCTCAAGAACGGTGCGGGCATCATGAATCGCAGACGCGTAGGTTTCGGCAAGTTGCTGGGACTTGTAGTAGCGCGCGGCAAAAAAGAGCGCGTCGCGCATATGGGTGCTTTTCGGTTTGGGTCGATAGAGCTCGCGAATTGCGTCGGCACATTCATTCGCCATGCGGACGAGTATTTTGAAATAGTCATCATCTTTTGCCAATTCACCATGACAGTAGAGGTCGTATGCCGTCTTGATGTTTTGAGCTTTGAGCCTCTTCTGTGCGCCCTTCGTTACTTTAAGGTCGCTGAGTTTTATCTTTCGAAGTTCTTTGTTCAGCGTTTGTGTCTTGGCTTGCGTGATCGCGTCCCTAAAGCTGTCGGGTCCGTATATCGTGGCCCTCGAAATAACCTCGATGGCGTCCAGCAGCTCCCGCGCTTTCGAGACGATTGCTTTTGCTTCGCTGGGGCTAAACGGTCTTGCCATTACGGACTCCTGAAGATATGCGGACAAGTTGAGACGCGTGAGGCGCGGGATGTAACCGCGCGACAGGTTCATTTTAATTGCCGCGGAGCCAAGGAAAATGAAACGGGTTCTAAGTGTGCGCGATCGCCGTTCACCGATTAAAACTACCGCTCATCTGCATATGCACAGTTGATTTGTTGCGCAACAAAATGTTGCTAAACAAATACGCTCACAAGTGGCGTATGAAGTAGTAATAACAATCATCTTCCTTATTTCCCGACGTAGCCGGTAGGTTGCGCCATGGATTCTTGGGGGTCGTTTCTGTATGAATAACGATGGTGCGAGTGCAACAAACGATTCAATATACGTAGGCGCATATTTTGAGTCTCTTATTATGAATGCGGTCGCGCAAGCTGATGCTCCGCTGCACGAAGCGTTGGTGCGCTCGAACGTGTACCGCACCATTAATGAGGCATACGAACGCGCGCTTGCCCAATTGGTTATAGATGGTGAGCTTTTGTATGCCAACGGCGAGTACCGCATGGCACCTGATGTTGCCGTCGAAGCGGTGGAGCCTGTAAGGGAGCCGGAGGCGGCCGATACCGTTAAGCCTGAAGCCGTCGAGTCCGAAGTAATTGAAGACGAGGATATTGAGCCCAAGACCGCTGAGTCCGAAGATGTTGAGGGCGAGACCGTCGAGGACGAAGACGATGGGCTTGAGGCCGTCGAATCCGAGGCCGTTGAGGACGAAGGCGATGAGCCCGAAGTTGCCGAAATCAAAGACGTGGATAGCGCTGAAATTGAGAACGCTGAGTTCCAAGATGACGAGGTCATGGCAGATGGGGACGTGGCAATTGATGACGACTCTGCTGAGCTTGAAGTCTTGGGGTCCGCGAGCGCTGAGGTCGTCGTTGTCGAGCCCGTTGCCCCCGAGACCCCTGCGGCGAAGGCCGTCGGCCCCATCTCGTTGCGTGCGGATTCGACCCTTGAGCAGCTGAAGGTTAATGAGCGCAGCTGGCCCATTCCTGTCGCCGTGGGTGTTTCGTATGACAAGAAGCCGGCGGATGGCCTTGCCCTCATGGGGTATGAGCCGCCGGCAGAGCCTGTGGCGGCGGAGCCTGTGGCGGCGGAGCCTGCGGCGGCGACGGAGCAGCAAGAGTCCGTACAGCCTGCGCGTCCCGAGCTCACGCTGTCTTCTGAGCCGCAGCAGCTGGCCATTTCCTTCTCGGATGGCCTTGAGGTCGAGCAGGCCGTCGCCGAGCCCGAAGCTGCCGCCGAGCCCGAGCCCGAGGTTGCTGCCGAGCCTGAGCAGCCTGCGCTTGCGTTTGAATCTGAACCCGTATCCGTTGAGGAGCTTGCGCCTGAGCCCGAGGCGGACGCCGAGGCAGCACCCACTCCTGAGTCTAAACCTGATGATGCGCCCGCAGCTGAATTCAATCCCTTCTCCCTTCCCGTCAATAAGCCTGAGCGCCCCGATTGCCTGAGCGGCTGGGACGACCCGCGGTGCGTGTTCGACAGCGAGACCCAGGTCGCTTTCCTCGATAAGCAGAAGATTCACGATGTGTTTTGCCTTGTGCGCGAACTGGGCAAGGCAAAAGACGCAAACGTGCGCGCTGCCTTTGAGAGGCGGCTCTTGACCTACGCGATGCCGCTTTCTCCGCAGTACCGCGCGCAGGCGCCCGAGCTCGGCAAGCTCTCGGGCAATGCGAAATTTGTGTTTGACGTGTTTGGTAATTTGCGAAAAGTCGGGCGCGAATGCTGTGCGTATATGGATGTTAAGGGGCCGGCAACTGAATCACTCGGCAGTGTTTATTCGGGTGATGGCGAACCGCTCTCGCTGTGGAATCTTTCGATTACCGCGACCATCCAGCGCAAATTAAAATGGAACTGTCAAATCCACAATATGCCCGAGTTGCTCGCGTGCAGCTGGAAGGTGCTTCAAGAAAAGGGCCTTACCTCGGCTGAGGTGCGTTCGATTGTCTCTGCATTGAATGATTGGCCTGCGGGGCGCTTGCTGCTGGGGAGAACTAAAACCGAGCTGGAGCTCGCCCGCCAGGCGGCGATAGGGGGTTGGTATCCTCCGGTCAATACGCCTGTTGAGCGCGCCAAAAGAGTAAATGACCTTGCTGACGAAGCTATCCTGCAGCTGCGCAGAGAGCACTTGTCTGCGCATGGACCTTCATTCCGCCTGCTTTTTTGTATCAGATTGGCGGGTAAGCTTGCGGCGGGCTACAGTGATAAGTACTCCGTCGGTTCGGTGCTCACCGAGCTTAAAAACGAATTCCCCGCTTACAACGCGGCTATAAAGACGTTTAAGCGTCTGAACTTTGAACTGCCTCAGGATCAAGAAGATATTGAGGCCAGTAATTTGGAATCTACCTGCGAAAATGGCAATTCGACAGACAGCGTTATTGCGTCGGTCGATGAGGTAAAACCAGATGACCAGTTGGATACCCAGACAGAGGCGCCTGGGGCGCAGGCCGCTCGCGAGCCTGAGCAGCCTGCGGCGCAGGACCTTACGGTTGAGCAGGCGCTTAAGCTTGCCGTGGGCCGGGACCTTGCAAAGTTCAATAGGTGGTTTACGGACCTCGTGTATCAGGATCGTACTCTGATGGGTTATATGCTTATTGATGATAAGCCAGCTCGGTGGATGGATAACCTTGGCAAATCTGCCTGGAAAATCCGTGAGCGTTACGATGCCCTTATGACGGGGCGCCCCACATTCGATATCGATACCTTCGGGCCGCTTTTCCATACGTATAAGCTGTCTGCCGAGGAGTTTTACGGGCTAACGCACACCGCGCAGCCTGCCTTCCTGTACATGAAGCGCGTGTACGGCCAGGGTACTATTCCGCTTAAATATGCCCAGGTCGATAAGGATCTTGCGCCGGCTGTTTGTGATGTGGTTCGAGCGTATTTGGCCGGCATGGCAGCTGAATACGCCGACGATCAGGTCGAGGAAAAACCTGCGCCGGTAGAGCAGGCTTTCTCGCCAGCGATCGAGTCGGCGGCTGAGCCTGAGCCGGCCGTCACTCCCGAGCCAGCTTCTGAGCCCGTGCTTGCCGCGGAGCCCGATCAAGCGGTCGCTTCCGCTCCCGAGCCTGAGCCGGAACCGACGTCAGATCCGGAACCGGCGCCCGAGCCTGAGCCGACGCCCGGGCCGGTGACGGCCCCGGCCCCAGAACCCGCTCCCGCCCCGGCCCCGCAACAACCTGCCAAGCCCTTCACGAGCAAAATTGAAGACCTCACCAGTAAGGGTCCCATGTCCATCGAGGCGTGGCTGGCGCTGCTGCCCAGCGACGATGCCGACTTGATGCGCTGGGTTATTAGCGATAAGCCTCTTATGGACTATCCCCACAAACCCGCCGGGCTCGGCCCGCTTCGTCAGCGCCGTGCCGCGCTGCTCAAAAATCGTCCGCATTTGAACGAGGATCAATTTGCTCCGCTATACATGCGTTACGACATTACCGAGGAAGCGTTCTGCAAGATTACACTGGCAGACCCGATGGCCTTTGGCTATCTAAAAGCCGTCAAGATCTCGAACAAGTTTAGCCTCCGTCTGGCCGCTAACGACGGCACGCTGCCGCGGGAATGGCGCGACAGGATAGCTCGGCTGTACCGCCGGTCTGCCGCCGATGCCCCTCGAACGCCCGCAAACACCGAGGAGAGCAACGCCTCTCAGCTCGAACAAATCGCACGCAAAAAGCTGAGCAACTTCTCTACGCGCGGTGCGGCGCTGAGCGCCTTCGCGGAGTCTGGAGCCGTTAAGGAATATCACAACCTTAAAGATTTCCGCAACAGGTACCAGCAGTTTTTGGGAGAAAACAAGTGTGGCTTTAGACTGACGCTCGCGTTGCCTGACGATGACGTTAAGTGCCTTAACGAGCTGCGTGACACGCACATGTTCCTGGTGGCACGCGCCAATAAGATCCGCGCCTACAAGGTCGACAGCCGCCTTACGTCCGGGTTGCGCGAGATCCTGACGCTTGCCGCGGGACGCAATATCGAGTGCGGAACGGGCCTCATCATGCGCGAGAACAAGGAGCTGTGCGACCTGTACGACATTCGCGACGACGAGGAGCTCTACGAGATTATCCGCTCGTTTGTGCGCCCGGGCTCGGTGTCTGGCTTGGAGATGGGCGTGACGCCGCTGATCCGCCTGGGTAAAACGGATCGCAAAAACCAGATGCTCGGCGTGCTGCGCGACGCGGGCACCGAGCTGTCACGCGAGGAGTTTGCCCAGCGCTACGCCGACAAGTACTGCATAGCCATAAAGACGGTTCGTAACAACTACCTGCGCGACATGAACGCGTATTTGCGTAACGGTCGTTATTCGTATGTGGACAGTGACCTTACGGCCGAGCAGCGGCAGTTCATCCAAGACTTGGTGACCGAGGATTACGTCTCGCTGCCGTACGTTACGGCAAGCTTTGCCGCCAAGTTTGGCCCCACGTCCGACCGTCTCGTTAACGATCAGACGCTCGCGCCCCTTGGCCTGGAGATCTCGAGGGACCTGATCGTTAAAGAGGGCGTGGACCTGCGACGTTCGTTTACGAACCTGCTTATGTCGCACGATAGCTTTGCCTATGGCGCCCCGGGCTTTGGCGACGAGGTCATTAACCATCCGGAATTTAGGAATGCCATTACGCCGCTGCTGCGCAACTTTACGTTTATCGAGTGCAACCGCGATTCGTTTATCTCGCTTAAGCGCTTGGGCGAATCGGCGGGCGTTCGGCGCCTGGATTTGGGCTCTTACGCGTGCTCGCTGTTTAGTCGCACCGAGCCCGATGTGCCGTTTACGGTGATGAGCCTGCGCAAGCAGGGCTTTATGCACAAGCTCGATGCCGTGGTCGACGAGTGCGGTTTTGACAATTCGTTTTACGACTCAATCGTTCTGTACGGCTTGGCGAATGAGCATATAAGGCGCACGCGCTTTGGCGGTGTCTGCATGTTCTGCCGCAAGGAGGGGTCGTTCTCGTCTGCCGATGCGGTTGAGTATGTTGTTAGGCAAAAGGGGCCCATCGAGGTGGGCGATCTGATTGACGCATTTATGGACGACTACGGCGTCGTCATTACCGCGCCCGACATTAGCAGAGCCGTTCAGGACAAGGGTCTGTTCTATAACGAGGACCTGAATATGGTCATGCTCAATAAAAGAGTGAACGCAGAATACCTGCGCAGTCTGTACGTCAACATCAACCAATAGGAGGAAGCCAACATGAACCTGCTCGAGATGATCGGCGACGGTGTCAACATTAAGCCGACCGGCGCCAGCCACAAAATCGTGATCGACGGCAAGCCCGAGATGTATCCCGTTTACAGCATTAAGCTGGAGTATCTGCGCTACAACGTGCAAAACGACCGTATCGCCTCGTGGATTAGCCGCTACAAGGCCGAGCACGGCGAGCATGCGTTTAACGAGCTGGACGTTGCCGCCTGCAACGACATCATCGAGGGCTTTATCGTCGACAGCAACAAGGACGCCATCGACAAGACGCAGCGCAGCATTGCCCTGCGTTCGCAGGAGCGCCCTGGCGTGGTACTGGCCGACGGCCTGATCGTCGACGGCAACCGCCGCTTTACGTGCCTGCGCCGCCTTGCCGCCAAAAATCCCAGTTTTGGCTGGTTTGAGGCGGTCATTCTGCCCGAGAGCCTGGGCAACGACTCAAAGAAGATCAAGATGCTGGAGCTCTCGATCCAGCATGGCGAGGAAGAGAAGGTAGGCTACGACCCCGTCGACCGCCTGGTGGGCATCTACAACGACATCATTAGCTCCAACCTGCTGTCCAAGGAGGAATACGCCCAGTGCATTGGCGTGGAGCCCAAGGAGCTCGAGAAGGAGATTATTAAAGCCCGCTATATGAACGAGTTTTTGGAGTTTGCCAACGCCAAGGACCAGTTCCACCTGGCGCGCGAACTCAAGGTCGCCGGCGTTATCAACGAGTTGCAGGGCGTCCTTAAAAAATGCAAGAGCGATGATCAGGAAGAGGACGTCAAGAACATCGTCTTTGCCAACATGATTGCCGAGCCGCAGGGCGACATCGTGCGCTTTGTCCGCAAGATAAAGCCGATTTTGGAGGGCCCCGACGCCGAGCGCTTTATTGACCGCGAGAATGAGCTGGCCTTTGAAGTCGCCGAGCGCCTTAAGAACAAGGAGGTCGTGACCTCGACCGACATCGCCGAGATCCGCGACGACGTTCAGCTGGGGACGGCCTTCCGCGAGGTTATGGAATCGGCCGAAAACACCACCAAGATGAACAAGGCCCTCAAGTCGCCTTCGCTCTCGATCACCCGCGCCATCAAGGATCTTGATCAGGTGGAGGAGTCCACCTTTGGCCTGCTGCCTGCGGACGAGGTTGCCAATATCGCTGCCGAGCTTGCCAAGCTGGAGGCCAGGGTGAGCATGATCAAGGACAAGATCGCCTACAAGATGGGCGGCGAGGAAGCCTAAATGAAGCTGCGCCTCTCGTATAGCGACGGTATTTCCGTCGTGCCACTCGACATGACGGTTGAGCAGCTGCGCCGCGAGCCGGTCTGGAAGATCCGGCTTTCGGCGCTGCGCCGCTATGCGCCCAGCTATCGAGAGGCGGACGTGCTCTTTTCGCTGTCGCTGGAAGACCCGGGCGCCAAGCGCGTCGTTGAGCTGCTGCAGCAGGCGGCAAGCTTTGACGTGGACTGCGAGATCGATCCGGACCTGCTTCGAGGCCTTACCGCGCGCGAGGACCTGCTGCGCGAGAAGGCGCGCGTGGGCCTGCTGATCAAGGCGCACGACGAGTCGGTGGCCGACCGCTTTGGCGAGTTCTGCCGCGCCGAAGATGCCCTAATGCGGCGCCCGCTCAAGGACCGCCAGCTGTGGGATGCATTCTTTATGAGCGCCATGGGTCGTTGCGCCAACTTTTCCGTTCCCGGCTCGGGCAAGACAGCGTCGGTTCTGGGCACCTTTGCCTACCTGCGCGAGCGCGATCTGGTCGACCGCGTCATCGTGCTTTCGCCCAAAAACGCCTTTGGCTCGTGGCGCGACGAGTGGGCGGCGTGCTTTGGCACGGATCGCCCGCTGCGTTCGCTGTGCTTTCACGACCCCGAGTTCCGCGGCCGCTCCACGCGCGACAAAAACAGCGCCTTGCTGTTCGACTACAAACGCTACGACATGATTCTGCTCAATTACGAATCGGTCGGGCTGGGGGAGGCCGCCGCGCGCATTGCGGCGGACCGCGCCTTGGTGGTGTTCGATGAGGTGCACAAGGTTAAGCGCGTGGGCGGCAAACGCGCGGCAAGCGCCGTACAGATTGCCGCCGCGGCTCCATATTTTATTGCGCTCACCGGCACGCCGATTCCCAACTCGTTCGAGGACCTGTACAACCTGCTCCATTGCCTGTGGCCACGCGATTACAACTGGTATTTTGGCCTTAGCGCCAATTCGTTAAAGTCGACGGGCTCCGATGACGTTGAGCATATCAACGAGTCCATCGCGCCGTTCTTTTGCCGTACCAACAAGCATCAGCTGGGCGTGCCCCAGGCCAACGAGGACCATCTGGTCGATGTACCGGCGGAGCGCTGGGAGCAACAGCTGTTCCAAAAGGTACTGCGCACGCTTTCGGGCGAGCCGTTCGAGATGATCATTCGCCTGCTGCAGCTTTCGTCCGATCCGCGCATGCTGGCCGAAGACCTAAGCGCCGGCGACTATGCCGACCTGTTCGACGGCGAGGTGCAAGCGGGTGCGGGCAAGGCGCTGGATGGCCTGCAAGTGGACGACAGGCTCACGAGCAAGATGACGGCATGCCTGGATTTGGTTGAATCGCTCGTAGCCCAGGGCAAGTCCGTCATCATGTGGTGCATCTTTAAGCGCAGCATTCGCAACGTGGTGCATGGGCTGCACGAGCGCGGCATTACGGCCCGCGCTATTAACGGGTCGACCGACATGCCCACGCGCGCCCGCGTGATCGATTCGTTTAAGGCGGGGGAGACGAGCGTGTTGGTCACCAACCCGCACACGCTAGCCGAGTCGGTCTCGCTCCACGGCGTATGCCACGACGCCGTTTACTTTGAGTGCAGCTACAACCTGGTGCACCTGCTGCAGTCCAAGGACCGGATTCACCGCCTGGGCCTGTCGCAAGAGCAGTACACGCAGTACCACTACCTGCGCGCCGTGTACGAGCGCCGCGACGGGCCGTGGTCGCTCGACCGTAATATCTATGAGCGGCTGCAGTACAAGGAGCAGGTCATGCTCGACTCGATCGACCGCGGCACGCTGGAGCCCGGCTATACCGACGAGCGCGACCTTGAGCTGGTGTTCAAGGGCCTGTTTGATGACGAGGGCCAGCGGAGCAAGGTCAGCAGCCAAGATGCCGCGAACGATATGCAAGAACCCGAGGAGATGTAAACGATGCAGAAAGCCTTTCCCATCTTTGTCATGGAGCTGTTTTGCGACGGCTGGCTGTTTTTGACGCATTCCGATGTGACGTGGGATGGGTCGGCGCATGCCGTTAAGCGCGTTCGCATCAACGCCGACAAAAGCGAGTGGCTTCTGAGCCATGCGCGCGAGCATTTTACGGATGTTCCGAGCAATATCGATTTGTGCCAGTACGTCGGCACCACGCTCGCTGAGCTCGAGAAGCATACCGAGCTTGTCGTTCCCCGCGACGATGTGTTGCCCCGTCTGCAGCTGCTCTTTGAGGGCGACCTGACGCCCATTACGCTTGTGCAGCTCATGTGCGTGGGCGACTGGCTTACGATGCGGCAGGGCGACGAGGGCGAGATCCGCGTTGCCTTTGACGAGCGCTTGGCACGGCAGATATCCGGGTTTGGCTTTCTTATGCGGCGCTTTCGCGCGGTGCTTTGCTCGCAGAGCACGATGCTGAGCAGCAGCGTGATTGCCACCGTGCTCGAGGCAAGGCCGGCGACGGAGCCGGGGATCTGCGCGTTTTTGGAGATGGAAGATCCGGTGCCTGTGGAGGCGGAGGCTGAGGCGGTTGTTGAGCCGGAGCCCGAGCTCGATGTGGAACCTGTGTCCGAGTCTGAGCCCGAACTCGAGCCGGAGCTCGAAGCAGCGTTTGAGCCTGAGGATTCTTCTGAGCCCGAACCCGAGCCTGAGCCCGCGCAAACGCCAGGGCCTGCATCGGAGCCTGCCCCCGAGCCTTCTACGAAAGAGGAGGAAAAGCTCCGTATCGCAAGGAAGGTAAAGGTCGCACGCGACAAGATGGAAGAGCTCGATAAGTCGCGCGATGCCCTCCTCACCCAGCTATTGGTGTTGCGTCGGGAGTATCAAAAGCTTTCCGACCGGCGCAACTGGAAGGCGTTTACCAGGATTGAAGAAATCGGCAGGCAGATTAAGGAAATGAGCGGACAGGTCGATCAGCTCGACAAGCAGCTCAGCGACGCACGCCTTGCCTACGCCGAGACCCGCGCAGCGTCCCTGCAGGCGCTCAAGGAGCTGGGGCAGTAGGGCGGCAACAACCCCCACGGCCCGGTTCTTAAACGGTAGAATTGGAAGGCATGTTTGCATCGACCCGATGCGAATAAAAAGGCCCGAACCCTTGGAGTGTGTCCTGTGGATAACACCGACAAAATATCGCTGGGAGGCGTGCTCACGCGCGAGCAGTTTTTGCTGCCCGAGATGCGCATCGTCGCCGCGTTGCGCCTAGACGGCATGAGTGACGACGACATCATCGCGCGCGTTGAGCACGACAACCTGTTTCAGTATCCCACCGAGCGCATGCTGGCCGACCGCGCCCGCGTGTGCCTGCGTCGCTTCGATGCCGTAGCACTCGACGAGTCGCAGTGCGCTGCCCGCGGCATCGACAAGGACGCCGCCGACCAGGCGGTCACGCGCATCATGGACCTGATCGCCAACGGCATGCCCGACCAGGCGGCCCAGGCCAACCTGTTTGTCATGATGTGCCGCTACACCATGGTGCGCGAGCTCATCCAGGTGGAGATCGGCGAGCGCATGGCTAACTTCGACTACACCTTTACCGACGTTGACCTCAACGCGTTTGTCACCCGTTTTCAGGTTGAGCACGCCGAGGCCGTCAAATGGTCGGACGCCACGCTGGACCGCATTAAGGGCACCCTGCGCCAGATTCTGCGCAGCGCCGGCTTTAAGGCCTCGCAGCGCACCGACGCGCTCCAGCCCCTGCTGCTGGACCCGGACGTAGAGCAGGCCATCCGCGACCTGGGCGACACGGACGCCCTGTCCGCGCTCACCGGGCAGGTGATGTAGCCCATGGCAACAAATCAGCCGCACATTCGCCCGCGCAACCGCGCCGAGCGCATCCACGAGGACTTCGATCATCGTCGCGCGGCCCTGCGCGAGCGCATGCAAGACCAGGACTTCTTGGCTAACAAGGGCATCGGTAACGAGATCGGCTTCTATACGTTTTGCTACGACCCTTCGCTGGAGTTTGAGTGCCGCGCCTATGTGGACGAGCTCATGGCAGACGCCCAGGCCGGCAAGCTGCCGTGCAACCTGGAGGTCTTTAACCTGTACGACGTGATGCTCGAGATTTGCGAGCAGCGCCGTATCTTGCGTGCGATTCCCCGCCGCGAGGCAAAGATCGGCTCGGAGGCGCAGGTCAAGGAACTGCAAAAGCCGTGCAGCTCCAAGAGCTTTGCGCAGTACCTGCTGGAGCATACCCAGCCGCACCAGCCCGGTGACGTGATCTTACTCACGGGCGTGGGCGAGGTCTTTCCGCTGCTGCGCGTGCACAACCTGCTCAACGACATGCTTGCCGATTTTGGCGCCGTGCCCGTCGTCGTCATGTACCCCGGCAGCTTTGATGGCCGCCAGCTCAAGTTGTTTAACAGAGAGAACGCCAGCAACTATTACCGCGCGTTCGATATTTCTTAGGAGCGACAGATGATCATCCAAGACCTGTTTTCCAAGGACATCAACCGTTCCATCAACGGCGTCGTTAAGGTGCAAGACGCCAGCGACGATTCGGTGCGCCAGGAGCTCGATGAGTACGTGGTGACGCGCGAGTTGCAGGGCCACTTTGCGCATTTCTTCGAGGCGTACGATAAGGCCCTTAACGTTCCCACCGACAACATGGGCGTGTGGATCAGCGGCTTCTTTGGCTCCGGTAAATCGCACTTCCTCAAGATGCTCTCGTATCTGCTGCAAAACGACATCATCGCCGGCAAGCCCGCCGTCGATTACTTTAAGGGTAAGATTTCCGACCCCATGGTGGACGCCAAGGTGCGTCGCTGTTGCGAGGTTCCCACCGAAGCGATCCTGTTTAACATCGACAGCAAGGGCGGCCAGTGGAAAGAGGGCGACACCTCGCGCACGGCCCTGCTGCGCGCCTTTGAGCGCGTGTTCTTTGAGCACCTGGGCTTTTTTGGCGAGGACCTAAAGCTCGCACGCCTGGAGCAGCATATCGACAGCAAGGGCAAGACCCAGGAGTTCCGCGCTGCCTACGAGCGCATTGGCGGCGGCAGCTGGCTCGAGGACCGCGAGAGCTATAGCTACTTTGAGGACGATATTGTCGAGGCCCTGCAAGAGGTCCTGGGCATGAGTGAACAGGCCGCGCGCCACTGGTTCGACGGCACCGAGGACGATGCCATCGCTGCCGACACCTTTGCCAAGATGGTCAAGCAGTATGCCGATAAGCGCGCCGAAGAGTGCGGCGGCGAGTTCCGCCTGCTGTTTATGGCCGACGAGGTGGGTCAGTTTATTGGCTCCGACGCCGACATGAGCACGAGCCTTATGCTGTCGCTGCAGACGCTCGTGGAGGAGCTGGGCAGCCGCTGCGGCGGTCGCGTGTGGGTTATGGTGACCAGCCAGGAGGCCATCGACGAGGTGGCCATGATTGTGGGCGACGACTTCTCCAAGATTCAGGGCCGCTTCAACACGCGCCTTTCGCTCTCCAGCTCCAGCGTGGACGAGGTTATCCAGCGCCGCGTGCTGCAAAAGAATGACGCCGCCACCGCAAAGCTCCAGCAGGACTACGAGGCCCAGAGCACCGTGCTCAAAAACGTGTTTTCTTTCGACGGTTCGCGCAGCGACCTGATCGGCTATGCCAGCCGCAATGACTTTACGGACAGTTATCCGTTTGTGAACTACCAGTTTAAGGTGCTTCCCGACGTTATGACCGAGGTGCGCAAGCACGGCGTTAAGGCCAAGCACATGTCCACGGGCGAGCGCTCCATGCTTTCGGCCTTCCAGGAATCGGCCCAAGCCGTCCAGGACAAAGAAGTGGACGCTCTGGTGCCCTTCTGGCGCTTCTTCGACACCATCGCCAAGGACCTGGAACACGGCGTGATCCAGGTGATCACGCGCGCTGAGCGTGCGGCCGAGGACGGCCATGGCCTTAAGGCCCAAGACGTTAAGGTCTTAAAGCTGCTGTACCTGATCCGCTATATCGACTACATCAAGTCCAATATCGAGAACATCTCCATCCTTATGGTTGACGGCATGGACGTGGACAAGGCAGCCCTTAAGGATAGCGTTAAGGAGTCGCTCGACCGCCTGGTGCGCGAGAACTACGTGGCGCGTCAGGGCGATACGTACAACTTCCTTACGGATGAGGAGCAGCGCATCTCCCGCGTGATCGGTGAAACGCAGGTTGACACAGCACTTATCATCGACAGCATTAAGAAGCTGCTCTTTAACGGCATCTACACAGCGACCAAGCTGCACGTTGGTGCCAATGACTTCCCGTTTGATCGCTTTGTCGATGATTCGGTTTGTGGCGTTGCACTGGGCGGCATGAAGCTTAACGTGATCACTGTGGCGGACGACCTTTCGCGTGCGAGCGACACCGATCTCGCTGTTAAGTCGGCTGGTATGGCGCTCGTGGTGCTTGCCGATGACGTCGATTACTTCGAGGACCTGCATAGCGCCGCTAAGATTGATAAGTACTGCAAGACCATTAACGTGCAACAGCTGCCGCTGAGCACCCAGCAGATTATCGCTGCAAAGAAGAAAGAAGCCCGCTTTATCGAGCGCGAGGCGGCGGAGCTTCTCAAAGACGCTGTGATCAATGCGCGTGTTGCCGTCAACGGCAGTATGGTCAAGATCTCTGCCGTAAAGCCGGCCGATGTCTTTGAACAGGCGCTCGCCAAGCTTACGAGCACCATCTTTACCAAGGCCGACTACATTGCCGATCCCGCTAAGACCGATGAAGATATCCGCGCCACGCTGCGCGGCGCCAACCAGATGGCGCTCGACGGCCAGAGCTCCCAGAACGCCCGTGCTGAGAAGGAAGTTGCGGACTATTTGCATTTGCAGACGCGCATGTCGCTTAATGCGACCATGGGCGACCTGCAGCGCAAGTTCCAGAGCGCTCCCTATGGTTGGCGCGAGATTGACATTGCCAACGTGGTGGCCCAGCTGGTGGTTTCGCAGCGCGCGGTCGTTACGGCTGCCGGTGCCAATGTTGCCCCCACAGACCTGCGTATGGTCACCTTCCTGCGCAAGGATGCCGACAAGGCCCAGGTGCGCGAGCGCGTTAAGATGAGCGACGAGCTCATTAAGAAGGTCAACCGGGTGCTGCGCGAGACCTTCGATGCCAAGCGCGACATCACCAACGAAGACGAGCTCACCGCTACGGTGGTCAACACGCTTACGGGCTACAAGGACGAGTGCGTGGAGCTCACAAACAGCAACTTTACGGGCCTGGCACCGGCCTATCCGTATCCTGGGCTGAAGGTGCTGGAGGAAGGTATTAAGCTGACCACGAGCCTGCTGAACAACCAGAACGACGCCCAGGCGCTGTTCAGCGCCTTCGTTAAGGCTCAGGACGATCTGGACGACTGGAAAGAGGACTACGACCAGGTCGTGTTCTTCTTTGAGAGCCAAAAGCCCGTCTTTGATAAGGCCGTTGCGTTTATGGGCCTTATGAAGGACGAGGGCTTCTACATGGACTCCGACGCTCAGGCGGTCGAGGCCAATAAGCGCATTGAGCAGATCCTTAAGAACCCGTGTCCGTACCGCGAGGTTCGCGAGCTCCACGAACTGATGGAGCCCGTCATGGCTGCTCACAAGCAGATGGTCGATGCCAAGCGCAAGGTGACGCTGGACGACATCGCCGCGCAGATGGCCCAGGTGCACGAATATGCCCAAAGCCAGGAAGGTTATGCCAAGCTGGCCGAGCGCGCCATCGAGGATGCCGGCCGTATGGCAAAGACGTTTGAGGGCCGTGCGCACAGTGCCACCAAGGCGAGCGAGCTTGCTGCGCTCAAGCAGCAGCTGATTGAGTACTGCGACCGCGCTTGCGAGAAGATCGATAGCGCCATCGAGGAAGAGAAGGCCCGCCAGCAGCGTGAGAGCCGTCGCAAAGAAGTCACACCCACCGGCGAGATCGTTACCACGGTCAAGGACAAGGGCGGCGACACTCCGGCGGCCACAAACCCCGAGCCCGCGTCTGCGCCCAAGAAGATTAAAAAGCTGCGCCTGGCAGACCTGGGCGAGCGCAAAAAGCTGCAGAGCGAAAGCGACATCGATGCCTACCTTGGCCAGCTCCGCGCGCGTCTGCTTGCCGAGCTGCAAGACAACGACGCCATCCGTCTGAGCTAGCCAAGAACCACCGGGGAAGGGGAGATCGCCATGAACGATACCGCCATCAAGAACTACTGCATCTGGGCTCGCAACGAGCTCATCGCCGGCGTCGAGGCCCGCATGAGGCTCTACGGCGTGGCCGAGGGCGCAGAGCCCGCGGGCGCCACGGCGGTGGGCGGGCGCGCCCTCTCCCCGGAGGAGACCGAGTGGCGCGACGCCCTGCTGCGCGCCGGCGCGGAGGAGGGCTTTGAGCACCTGCGCGACCGCGCCGCCTACACCTGGTTCAACCGCATCGCCGCCGTGCGCTACATGGAGGTCCACGACTTCCTGCCCTCCCGCGTGCGTATGTTCACCCGTCCCGCGACGGACGGCTCTTGGGAGCTGGGCAGCCAGGCCGTGGACGAGGCGCTCGACGTGGAGATCGAGGGCGCCGACCCCGCCCGCATAGCCGAGCTCAAGCAGGCCGGCGAGGACGGCCCGCTGTTCCGCTACCTGTTCCTGGCCCAGTGCGCCGAGCTCTCCGGATGCCTCCCCGGCGTCTTCCAGCCCGTGGACGCCTGCATGGCCCTGCTCCTGCCGGCAAACCTCATGGACCCCGACGGCGTCATCGGCCGCATGGTGGGCGACATCGACGAGGCTGACTGGGATAACGTCCAGGTCCTGGGCTGGATGTACCAGTACTACAACTCCGAGGTCAAGGACGCCTTCTTCGCCTCCAAGGCCAAGGAGACGCCGGACACCATAGGCCCGGCCACCCAGCTGTTCACGCCCGACTGGATCGTGCGCTACATGGTGCAGAACTCGCTCGGCCGCCTGTGGATGCTCAACAACCCCGCAAGCCCCCTGCGCGACGAGATGGAGTACTACATCGAGCCCGACGCGGAGCACGAGGACTTCATTGAAATCAGCGGCCCCGATGACATCTCCCTGTGCGACCCGGCCTGCGGCTCGGGCCACATCCTGGTCTACGCCTTCGAGTTGCTGGCCAAGATGTACCTGGAGCGCGGCTACCGCGAGCGCGAGATCCCCGAGCTCGTCCTGTCCAGGAACCTGCACGGCATGGAGATCGACCCCCGCGCCGCCCAAATCGCGCGCCTGGCGCTGGCCATGTGCGCCCGCGGCATGGACCGCCGCTTCTTCGGCCGCGGCGTCCAGGCCGACATCGCCGTGCTGTCCCCGGTCGCGCTGGGGGAGGGCGATGTCCCGCAGGGCAGCGCGCTCGAGAAGAAGAAGGACCTGGTCGACGCCCTGGCGCACCTGGACGAGGTGGGATCCCTGCTCGCCCCGGACGGCGCCGACCTCGCCGCGATCCGAGAGGCGATGGAGCTCACCGGCGCCGACGGCCTGTTCGGCAGCAGCTCCAAAGAGAAGCTCCAGCGCGCCCTCGAGACCTGCGAGACCCTGGCACGCCGCCACGACTGCGTGGTGGCCAACCCGCCCTACATGGGCAGCTCCAGCTTCGGCCCCTTCATGTCCAAGTGGGTCAAGAAGAACTACCCCGACGTCAAGAGCGACCTGTGCACGTGCTTCATCGAGCGCGGGTTCAGTCTGGCAAAGGACCGCGGCTATGAAGCGATGATCACGGCTTCGTCTTGGATGTTCATTTCGTCCTTCGAGGCGATGCGAAAGAGGATTGTCTCCGACAAGAAGATTTGCTCCCTCATCCAGCAGTCGACGCACGGCTATGCGGGGGTAACCGTTCCCACCTGCATGTTCGTTATCGAGTCGGGTGATACCCGCAGCAAGGTCGGATCCTATATCAGGCTTTTCGATTTCGACCGTCCGAAACTTCAGCAGCCCAAGGCCTTGGAGGCGATCAAGAACCCCGACTGCGGCTGGTTCTACCGCCGCGACGCCGAGACCTTCAAGCAGATCCCCGGCACCCCCATCGCCTACTGGGCCAGCGATGCCCTGCTCGATGCGTTTGCCAATGCGAAACAGCTTAACGAGTTCGGCAAGCCTCGTCAGGGTCTTGCTACCGGTGAGAACGCGCGCTTTGTTCGCGAATGGTGGGAAGTCGACGACCAAAAGAGTTCCTATTCCTGTTGTTCTTTGGAGGAATCGGTTTCTAGTGCTTATAAGTGGTTCCCCTACAACAAGGGCGGCGATTTCCGCAAATGGTACGGAAATAATGAGTGTGTGATTAACTGGGAAGACGATGGCAATTCGGTCCGTGAATATTCCGGTTCAGTTATCCGAAATCCCGATTGCTATTTCAGGCCGTCGATTACTTGGTCGAAGATTTCGAGCGGATCAATCGCATTTCGCTTTAAGCCGGCGGGGCACGTCTTTGATGTCGCTGGTACGAGCGTTTTTAGTGATGCCGAATCACTCAAATACTTACAGGGCGCATGCAACAGCTCTGTAATTATGCGCGTCGCAAGCATGCTTTCCCCGACGCTCAACTTTGAGGTTGGCCAAATCGCAACGTATCCGATTATCCAAAACGAGGAACTGGAGCCGTCGGTTAACTCCACGGTCGACTCATGCCGCGAGCTGTCAAAAACCGATTGGGATTCGTTTGAAACCTCCTGGGATTTCAAGCGTCATCCCTTGCTGTAGGAGTCATTGTGTGCGATCAATTCTTACATGAGTGTACGGGCTTGCAGTTGGCAAGGGGCTTAGCCGAACTGCTCGAACTAACTTTTCCAATCGATTCTGAAATAGATGATGGGGATCATTTCAATGTGACCGATGATCCAATAACCATCCATTGCACTGATGCCAATTTGGCATTGATGCTCGATGCTGAAAAGAATGGGCTTCCGAAAGATAGCCAAGGTGCTAGGATTCAGAAAAAGTGCCATTATGAGCAGATTCTGAAAATCGCTCGAAGGTCTATACGCGACAGTCGTCAAAGAGGCTCTATTCCAGATGATATGCTGTTCCTGCTATTCTCGTGTCTTCATGAGTTTGGCCATGCGACTGATTTGTTTACGATGAGCGAATCGGAACGCAATAAGCAGGCAAAAGCAAGAGAAGACGCGAAAGCTCGGGCTGAGAAATTATTTCAAAGTAAGGCCAAAAATGGTAATAGCGAGCGTGGGTATGCGGTTCTCGCTGAAGAGTATGCAATTTCTTATAGGAGACTTCCGCTCGAGAAGCAGGCGGATTCTATTGCTTCTGACTATCTGGCCCAGCTGATGCAAGTTGACTGTTTTAAAGAGAAATTGATGACAGCGTGCGGCGGAATGGCACGGCTTGGCGGGCAAAGTGTATGAGCGATAGGAAGAAGAGGGCACTGAGGCCATTCGCTAACATTCTTGTCGTATTAGCGTTTATGGTATTTGCTCCGATTATCTTACAGATTGTATATACGATCCCCCTGGTTGAGCCAAGGGTTTCCGCGGAATCTGTGCTGCAGTTTTGGGGAACTATGGCGGGCTTTTTCATCGGCGGAAAAGTACTTGGAGAAGCAAGGGGAAAGTTAGACTGGGAAACTAGGGCGAAGCGTTTTCCGCGATTTGAAGCTTCTGTTGAGTTCGATGATGGTGCAAGCGTTCTGCAAATTGAAAACAAGGGCGCCTATCCGTTTATTGTTCTTTCTATCTGCAACGTTCCTGTTAATTGGACAATTGCTGCCGGGGCGAAAGAATCTTTTACGGTTCCGGAGACTGCTCAGCCCAAGCACTTTAAGCATAAAGATGATGCCAGATCTATTAGATTGTTGTATGGCGACTCCTTGGAGTATTTGCTGACTACAAAAACCGGGGAATTTGTTGATGGGTTCTCTCTGTTCTGGGATGGAAGCACCGGAAAATGGACAGTTTCAGCCCTTTAGGCAATCGGGGTTGCTTTATTCTGCCTGCTGCACTCAATCCCCAACGGTCATAGCTCAATACCTACCGCTCGCACTTGTTGCTCAACAAATGGCGAGGTCGGTGGGCTAAGTTGATAGCAGTGTTCGGCCAAGGCGAGGGGATAGAGGGAATTGAAGTCCTCATCGAAAAGGTCCCGAATGAAGCTAAGTAGCTCCTGAAGCCTAAGCGAAAGGTTGATTGAAATGGATTTGGTGACTTCTTTTTTCCATCTGCTGTCCGATTATTGCGTTTGCTTTGACGATGGAATGATCAGCTGGGACGGTCATCATCACGCTGCGACTGGCCTGCATGTCGATAATGAAAAAGTGCCCGAGCTTACCGAGTTTGCCACGCAGGGCGGCTTTGACGATCTGAACGATTATCTCAACTGCTTTGTCGACGGCTTTCTGAATAACCTGGTTGAGGCCGATGAGGACCTTATTGTTCCCAGGAGCGCAATCCATAAGGCGCTTTACCCCATGCTCCAAGAGGGGGATTTGACGGGCCTTATCCTGGCTAATTTCTGCGGCTGCAACAAGGCGCTCGTAATCGACAATCCGGCCCCCGATGCGTATTGCGTAATGTATGACACGCGAATCGCTCGCGGTATTCCCCAGTTCTTCAACTTGGTTGCACGCATGCTTTGGGATATGCGCCAAGGGCTGCTTAGCCAGCAAGGCGTTTCGTTTAAGGTGACGTTTGTTGCGGCGAAGAACATCGATCTATCCATGCTGGTCGTAGACGACGTGACGGACGTTGTGGGTGTGCAGGAGAATCCAGGAGCGATGACGGTCCTCGCTGCTCCGGTGATTCGACTTGATGCTCGTAATGGGTCGGAATCGGTATCGGCATCCGCCGCGCTAGAGAACGAGAGCGACGCTCCCGGCAAAAAGAACAGGGGCATGGACGAGAAGCCTAAGCCGTTTCAACCAAAGTCTTGGGCAGAGGACGAGACGAGGGATAGGGTCTACGCGCTTGCCGATCGATGCCTCGCCGACCAAGACGAATTAGATCAGGCCGAAGCGGAAAAGGCGAAGCTTCAACGAAAGATTGAGTCGATTACTAAGGCTCTTGCCGAGGCAACCTCGAAGTTTGATCACTTCCGGGACCTGGAGCGCAAGCGAGAGCAACTGACAGAGCAGAGGAACAACCTTGATAATGAGGTCTCTAGCTGCGAGAAGGAGCTTCAGTCGCTTGGGCTGTTTGACATTAGCAATAAGCGTCAGGCAAAGAAAAAGCTTTCGGATCTTGCCAAGCGTATAGAGAAGGTCGATTCCAGCCTTAAAGCGATCGGGATTGATCTCTTTGAAGGCTCGAGTGAGCTTGCCAAAGTTGAGGTCGATAAGTTGCAGCAGCAAGAGAATGATGCTCAGCTGGCACTTAAAGAGGCCGAGGCGAACTTTGAGCAGAAAGAGGCTACATGGAAAGAAGGCAGGGCTGAGCTTGAAGCGTTCTGCGCCAGCGTACCCGATAATCCAAAAATGGATAGGTTTTGTTGGGATGCCGACTGGCGCATAGAGCAGGCGCGCGATCGCAGGAAGCGGGCTGAATACCAGCAGAAAAAAAGGCGTTTTGCAAAACAGTTTGCACAGACAGTCGAAGTTGGCGAAGAATTTGGTCTGCGAGATATGGTTGACGCGGTCGACGGAATGGACTCGATCTCAATGGCTACGACTATTATTGAAGAATATTACAAAAAGACTCATTCGGTAAAACGGGTTGCCCCGCTTTACGGCCTTCCTGCCTATGTGTTTACCGACAAGAGGTTCATGGTTTTATTGGACGATTAATTCTTGTTTTAGGAGTCGCCTGTATCTTGCAAGGAGGCGTCTCTCTAAGGGGCGCCTCTGTTTTTATGTCGAGCCCACAATGGATCCAGGCATAAAAAATGCCGGGGGACATCCCCCGGCTCTTGGAGGTCCCTCTATTCGAGGGTACCGATATCTTTATAGCAGAAGTCATGCGCCGGGTCTACGCGAGCCGCTTCGTCCGACTTACGGTTGACCTAAAAACAAAAATGCCGGGGGGATCCCCCGGCCCTTGACCGCCCTCCATAAAGGAACGCAACCCATTTATACCACGATTCGGCCCACGGTGTCCGAATCAGTCAACCTTCTTCTTCCTCAGCTTCTTGACGTAGTTCTTTTTGAAGGGGGCGATCGAGCCAAAGAATTCCGTGTCTGTTTTGGTCGCTGTTCCATTCTGGAACTTAAGGAGTGTGAGCTCGATTCCGCAAATATAGTCGGCGACCTGGGAGAGCCGGTACGTTCTGGGTGAGGCGTCGCGATAAACCGTGGCCTTTTGGGAAATTGCCTTCTCGATGGCGCCGTGAAGCGCGTGCGTTACAACGCTTTGACCTCCGTCATAGTAGATCTTGACGTGGTCGAAGCTCTGTATGTATGCCAGGTGGTCGGCGAGGAATATTGTTACGTCGCGTTCAATCTTTTCGGAGAGCTTCTGCGGTTCGTAAAGGCCCTGCTTCTTGTCGTAGATGAAGGGCCGGTAGGTGATGGGGGAGCGATCTACGAACTGGCGGAATAGACTGAGCTGTTTCTTTCGGTTGCGAATGTTGACCCACTGGTAATCATCGTGACCCGTGAGAAGAGGCCCAAAGTGGAATGGCATCACATCGAGTTCACAGTCTCTAACGTTTCGCTCGTATGCGGCGATATGTTCCTTTAGCTCGGTTGCTTGCTCATGAAAGACAAGTGTGACGATGTAGTAGCGGGATACGGGACCCGCATCACCCGATTCGTCGATGAAGATCGAGAGTTCCGTCATGAGGTGACCTCCAATTACGCATAAAAAATGCCGGGGGGAAGCCCCCGGCTCTTGGAGGTCCCTCTATTCGAGGGTACCAACCCTTTTATACCACGAGACGAGGAGTGTATTCAAGTAGAAATTATAATGACCAAACACATGTTCGTCAATCTGCCTGCTGTTTTAGAAAATGCGATGCACTTTTGCCATGAGACGGTGGGCCGTATCGGTTCGTGCTGTTTTGATTTAGGTGCAGCGGTCATGGTGCCATGGCTACCGCTCGCACTTGTTGCTCAACAAATGGTGGGGCCGGTGGAGTAAGTTAATGCTATTGGCTGCGAAGCGGGGTTCGCCTGTGACGGATGTACCCTCAAAATGGTGCTTGAGAATGCTCTGCATAGGGCGCTATGAGCTTTGCTGTCGGGTAGACTTGTCTATGTTGACTTAGCTAGTTTTATTGGGCTTTTAATCGGTCCTGATTGGATGGGATAGAGATATGGCAACGTTGCTCGCCGATAAATACGAGGCTCGCAAAGCCGAGGTCAATGCTCGCTTTGAGCAGCTTCGCGCTAACGAGGAAGAGCTCAACCGAATCTTTGCCAAGATCTACAACATGGAGGGCGAGGTGCCCATCGAGGTCGAGGATAAGTATGTGTCGGTGGCGCGCATCTTCGACACCGCCGACGAGATCCCCGAGAGCTATAAGGGCAACAAATACGTGCGCACCAAGCGCGACGAGATCACCTCGCTCATGAGCTATGCCGTGGGCTGCATGTTCGGCCGCTATTCGCTGGATGTGGACGGTCTAGTCCTGGCCGATCAGGGCGCCACGGTCGGCGATTATCTGGCCAAGATGCCCGATCCCGATCACGTGACCTTTATGCCCGATGGCGACAACGTGCTGCCCATTACCGATGACGAGTACTTCGACGACGACATCGTGCGCTACTTTATCGACTTTGTGCGCACCGTGTACGGCGAGGAGACGCTCGAGCAGAACCTGGCTTTTATTGCCGAGGCGCTCGGCGGCAAGGGCACCTCGCGCGAAGTAATTCGCACCTACTTTTTGAAGGACTTCTTTAAGGATCATTGCCAGACCTACAAGAAGCGCCCCATTTATTGGCTGTTCGACTCGGGCAAAAAGAACGGCTTTATGGCCCTGGTGTACATGCACCGCTATACGCCCGACCTACTGGCGCGCATTCGTACCGACTACGTGCACGAGCAGCAGGAGCGCTATCGCTCGCAGATCGCCGATGCCGAGGACGCTCTGGCTACGGCCGAGCGCGGCGAGAAGGTCGCACTGACCAAGCGCATCAAAAAGCTCAAGGATCAGCTGACCGAGACCGTCGCTTACGAGGAAAAGCTGCATCACCTGGCAGACCAGATGATCAAGATCGACCTGGACGACGGCGTTAAGGAAAACTATGCCAAGTTTCAGGACGTGCTGGCAAAGATAAAATAACGCAGACGTGATTACGCGTTACTCGCATTGTTTTGACCGGTATGACAGTGGGATTGTTAGATGGCAAAGTTCGATGTAATTGAAGAGCTGGCGGCGCGCTTTGAACAGCCGCTGCCCGATTGCCGTGAGCGCCGCGTGGTGGTGTGGCACGACGCGGAGGGCGAGTTTGCCGCTACGTTTGCCGAGCTTGCCGAGGGCGGCTTTGGCGAAGCGGTGGAGCAGCGCCTGCCGCGCCCGGTGCGCTTTGTGGAGGCTTGCGACGGGCATATGTTTGAGGTCAAGCGCCTCATTGCCCGCGAGGATACTACGAGCGACATGCTGGTATATCGCCAGCAAGGGCGCGGTTCGCTGGAGGGCGATTGGCTGGCCGATGTTGAGCTGTATGCCGATCAGTTCTCGGCGGATTATCTGTCGCTGCTGGCCGACCAGCTGGGGGCTTCGAACGCGCGGGATATTCGCAAGGCGCTGCAGGCGCACAAGTCGTTCTTTGCCGCCAAGGGCCGCGTCGCCAAGTTTTCCAAGTGTATGCCCGCGCCTGCGTGCGCGGCCGATGTTGAGCTGGGCCTGTTGGCTGCCATGTTTGGCGGCTCCGATCCCAGTGCCGCCACCATGCCGTTTATCGTGCGTGCGTGCCTGACCATGCTGCTGCGTGAGGGCCCGGAGGCGCTGGCGGAGCTGGCGCGTAAGTTTGAGGCCGCCGACAGCCTTGCTGCCTTTGTGCGCCAGCGTACGGGCTTTGAGGGGGCGCTGTTCGAGCGCGATTCGCTGCAGGATTTTGCCGCTCATGTGTTGCTGACGGCTTCGGCCTCGTTGGTGCCGGCGGCTGCGCTGCAAAAGCTCTCCAACCATATTGCGCCTGCCTACGCGCCGTATTGCATTGCCGTCGTCCGCGAATGGGCGGGCGATGCTGCGGCCGCTGACGACCTGCGCGAGATTTGTGAGCTGGTCCAGGACACGTTTGGTCTGCGCCGCGTGTTTGGTGGGCTGTCTACCGACGACTTGCTGCGCCTGGATGTGTTCCCGTGCGTTGACGAGGCCATTCTGAGCGACCTGCTCGCCTCGCTGGCGCAGGGTGCCGATCGCGTTGACGAGGCGCGTCGTGTTGCCTCGGCCCGTCGCGATCTGTGCTGGTACGACGAAGTCGCCTGCTATTACCAGGTGCTTTTGGCGCTGGCCGGTATGGCTGCCTTTAAGCGCGACCATTCGGGCGGGTTTCATATTGCGCAGGCCACCGAGGTGTGGGAGGCCTACACCACGGATTGGTGGCGCATGGATGCCGCCTATCGCGCGCTGCGCCAGGCCAACGAGCGCTGCAAGCTGCGTGGCGTCGATCTGCTGGAAGAGTCCGAGCGCCGCGCGGTCGAATGGGCCGAGAACGTCTACGTCAACTGGTATCTGGCCGAGAGCAACGCGTGCTGGGCCAATGCCGCCCAGGCGCAGTGGCGCGATTCCGGCTATGTTGAGGGCGTCGCCCGCCAGGACCTGTTCTATTGGGAGACGCTGCCCACGTACGTTGGCAGCGCCAAGGCCAAGGTGGTCCTGATCAGCGATGCACTGCGCTATGAGGTGGCGCAGGACGTGGCGGCCGCCCTGGAGCGCGAGCGCGGCGGCGAGGTGCGCACGGGCAGCGTGCAGGCGATGTTCCCCTCCATTACCGAGATGGGCATGCCGGCGCTGTTGCCGCATCAGGGCATGACGCTCAACATGGAAACGGGTGCTGTATTGCTCGATGGCATGCCGACGAGCTCTACGGTCGAGCGCCAGGCGGTGCTGCAGAAGGCCGCGCCTACGGGTCGCGCCCTGAGTGCCGCAGCGTATCTGGATATGTCTTCCGCCGATCGCAAGGAGCTGCTCAAGTCCAGCGAGATCGTGTACCTGTATCACAACAAGATCGACGCGACGGGGGAGAAGCTCGCGACCGAAAGCGACGTGTTCGATGCATGCGCCGAGAGCGTGGACGAGCTGGTCTCGATCGCCAAGCGCGTGTGCACCGATGCACCGGGCGCCCGCGTGACGATTACGTCCGATCATGGCTTTTTGTACACGGCAAACGAGCTGCCGGAATGCCTGTTCCTGGGCAAGAACGATCTGCCCGACGACCCGGTGCTCTTTGGCAAACGCCATGCGGTGGTTGTTCAGGGCGATGCCCTGGCCGATATCGCCAATGGTGCGGACGGTAGCCCGTATTTGGCCATGAACATGGACCATGTGGTGCCGGGCGGCGGCTACGTTGGCTTGGCCCCGCGCGGGATTGTGCACTACAGGCGGCCCGGCGGCACCAAGCGCTACGTGCACGGCGGCGTGAGCCTGCAGGAGCTCGTGGTGCCGGTGATTGGATATCGCCGCCTGAGCGCGTCCTCAAAGGAATTCGTCGACACGCAGACGGCTCAGCTGCGCGTGCTCAGCGAAAGCCGTCGCGTTACCAACTCGCTGTTTGGCATTAAGTTGATGCAGGACGAGGCAGCCACGGGCAAGGTACTGCCCTGCGAGTACGAGCTGGTGTTTACCGATGAAACCGGCAACGAGGTGAGCGATGTGGTGCGTGTACACGCGGACATGACCTCGCCCAACCCGCAGGACCGTGTGATCGAAGCGCGCTTTACGCTTAAGACGGGCGCGTCGTTTGGGTCCGGCTCGTTTCATTTGCTGGTTTGCCGCGACGCCCAGTCGGGCAAGATCGTTTGGCGCGAGACGTACACCATCGCCGTTTCGTTTGCCCCCGTTGTTGATTTTGGTTTTTAGGAGTGTGCCCTATGTTTGATAGCCATGACGACGATCTGTGGGAAGTTCCCTCGATTGATGTGAGCGTGCCGGCGGAGGCTGCGGCGGCTGTGGAGGCCCCGGCGGCTGAGGCCGTCGCGCCTGCCCCGGAGCCGGCGGCTGCTGCTCCCGTTGAGGATGCAGCGACTGCCGAGCCCGCCGAGGACGAGTCCTCGACCGATGGCTATGCCCAGGCTGTTGCCGAGGAACCCGAGGATGAGGGCTACGACATGGACGGGCTGGACGGTAAGCTGCTCGAGCACTTTGGCGGCAAGATCGTACGCAAGGACCTGACGGCCCTTATGAAGCGCGGCGCCAACGTGCCCACCTTTGTGCTGGAGTACCTGCTGGGCATGTACTGCTCAACAGACGACGAGGAAGCCGTGGCGGAGGGCCTGGACCGCATCCGCAGGATCCTCACCGATAACTACGTGCGTCCCGACGAGTCCGAGCGCATCAAGTCCAAGATCCGCGAGCTGGGTCGCTTTACCATCATCGACAAGGTGACGGCCAAGCTTGACGAGTACAAAGACATTTATGTGGCGTCGTTTGCCAATTTGACCATCGAGCCGTTTGTGATGCCGGCCGAGTACGTGCGCGACTATTCCAAGATTCTGCAGGGCGGCATTTGGTGCATTATGAGCATCGAGTATCGTCACCCCTTGGATGAGGAAGACGAGTTTGGCATGGAGGTCTTTGGCGACGATGCACCGCGCCGCTCCAAGGCCAAGCGCAAAAAGCGCGGGCCCGAGGACTCTCCGTTTAGCGTGGCTTCGCTCACGCCCATCCAGATGCCCAACTTGGACCTGGATGCCATGGTCGAAGAACGCCAGTATTTCTCGCGCGACGAGTGGCTCAACATGCTGCTGCGCTCGGCCGGCTATGAGCCCAGCGAGCTTTCGGAGAAGGAGCGCATGCACTTTATCGAGCGCATGGTGCCGCTTATCGAGCGCAACTACAACCTGTGCGAGCTGGGTCCGCGTGGCACTGGTAAGAGCCATATCTACAAAGAGGTCTCGCCCTATGCCATTTTGCTCTCGGGCGGTCAGACCACCACGGCCAACCTGTTCGGCCGCATGAACTCCATGCGCGCCGATCGCGTGGGCCTGGTGGGTCACTGGGATTGTGTGACGTTCGACGAGGTCGCCGGTATGCGCTTTAAGGACACCAACGCCGTACAGATCATGAAGGATTACATGGCGAGCGGCAGCTATGCGCGCGGTCGCGACCAGATTAACGCCGACGCCTCCATGGTTTTTGAGGGCAACATCAACGACACCGTGCAAAACGTCCTTAAGACTACGCACCTGTTCGATCCGTTCCCGCCGGAGTTTAACAACGATTCGGCCTTCTTCGACCGTATCCACTACTACCTGCCGGGCTGGGAGATCCCCAAGATGCGCTCGAGCCTGCTGACCGGGCATTACGGTCTGATCACCGATTGCCTGTCGGAGTTTTGCAAGGAGATGCGCCGCAAGGACTTTACGCATCACATCGACCGCTATTTCCGCTTTAACAGCGACTTTAACAAGCGCGACGAGATCGCTGTGCGCAAGACCTTTAGCGGCCTGGCCAAGCTGCTGTTCCCCGACGAGGCCATGGACAAGGACGACGTGCGCTGGCTGCTGGACTACGCCATCGAGGGCCGTCGCCGCGTAAAGGAGCAGCTCAAGATTATGGCGGGCGTCGAGTTTATCGATGTCAACCTGGGCTATATGGATGCCGACAACCCGCAGGACGTGCATGTGGTGCGCGTGCCCGAGCAGTCCGAGGACACGCTGATCCCCGACGGGCCGCTGCTGTCCGGTCACGTGTTTGGCGTGGGCAGGTCGCAGGGCGGCGAGGTTGCCGTGTACAAGCTTGAGAACAAAGCTGTTGCCGGCGAGTGCAAGTTTAAGCACGAGGGTGTTGCCTTTAACAAGCCGGTGCGCGATACGCTTGAGGCGGCGTTCGACAACTTTGTGAACCTGGCGAACCGCGTGGCGCCGGGCATGCACATTGGCTCCAAGGATTACCTGCTGTTCTACAACGACCTGCAGAGCAAGGGCCTGTCCGAGGAGGTTTCGCTCGCCGAGTTTGTGGGCTTGTGTTCCGCGGCCTGCAACCGTCCGGTGATGCCTGCGCTGGCGGTTCCGGGAATCTTGCGTATGTCGGGTTCTATGGACGAGATCCGCGGGCTCGAGGACATTATGCGTGTGGCCAAAAACGCCGGTGCCAAGCGCGTGATGTTGCCGCTGAGTGCCATCGCGGGATTGCAGAACGTGCCGTCCGAGATTATCTCGGGCCTGAGTCCGGTGTTCTACATGGATGGCGACCCGGTCGATGCCGCGAAGAAGGCGCTGGACCTGTAGGAGTGCGGGGGAGTGGGCTTGCGTGTGCGTGGGCCCGCTGGCGTGTTGGCGTGTTCGGGTAGGGAGGCCTTGTCATGGCGGACGAGCGTTCTGTTGGCGAGTTGCTCGACGAGCTGTTTGGCTTTGAATCGGTAGCCAAGCGTCAGACGGCGCTTGAGCAGTACGATCGTGGGGAGTTGGTGCGCAAGGCGCGCTCCCGCGAGCTGCTGGGCGTGCTTAGGGGCGTCGAGGCTGCCGAGCATGCGGCGCGCAAGTCTGCCGTGCGGGCTGTTGACGGATACGTGCGCCGTGTTGAGGGTGCGGCCCTTGCGCGCGCTCGCAAACAGGCGGGCGTTGTGGGTCCGCTACAGATGGAGCGGCGCTATGCTGCCTTTTTGCGCATGGAGGACAAGGCCGAGCTGCTGGCTCGTCTGGAGCAGACGCTTGCGTTTATCGAGGTAAAGCTGCGTGCGAATACGGCGGGGCGGGTGCGTGCGTCGTACGATGCTGCCGGCGCTTTGGTGCTGCAGGGCGCGGCGCGGCTGGGTGACGTGCGCGTTGCCGATGCGGTGCCCCTGGACGCCGATCTACTGTGCACGCAGCTGGAGCAGATGCGCTGTGCCGCCGATGCGACGGACCTTGCAGGTATGATCACGGCGACGTTTGAGTCCGAGCTGAGTGCGACGGGGTCGCAGGGTGCGGACGAGCTTGCGGGCGACGTGGCCGGTGATGTTGCTGGTGATGTGGCGCTGGAGCGCGAGCTTACCAACGTGCGCGGTGCTGCGCAGCGGGCGCGCTTGGCGGCGCAGGCGTATCGGGCCGAACGTGCCGCTCGCATTGCGGGGAGCACGGTTGAGCCTTCGGGGCTGCCGGAGCCTGTTTGCGTTGCGTGCAAGGTGGCGTGCGATGCCGGCTTGCTTTCCGAGCTGTTCGCTCAGGTTAAGCAGTCGTTTGAGACTTACCGTCGTGTTGTTGCCGACGGCGGGCTGTTCTCTGCGTTTGGCACGGGCTCGCCGCATGGGATTTGCAAGGGCTCGAGCTATTTCGGCTATGACGATCGGCTTGACGAAGACGTGCTGGTGGGTGAGTACGATGGTGCTACCAGGCATAATGTCCGGCGTGAGGTTTCGATTCCCGAGCTTGTTGATGAGTCGTCGACCGAGGGCGGCGACTCGCTTGAGGTTGCCGTGGCGCGCATGAGTGAGTTTAACGGGCGCCGTTACGATGGCGTGCTGGACGAGGATCCGTCGCGGCATGTTCGTGCGTTTTGGTATGGGCTCAAAAAGCTTAGCCAGTATTGCGAGGCCGTCGTGCGTGTGGACGAGCGCGCTTGGGACTGCTTTATCGATAAGGTGCAGTATGCCTACGACGAGCCGGTGGGTCGTCTGGCCACGCAGATGGACGACAAGCGGGTAGCGGCTTTTGTCGCCGCCGTGGATGCGCTCGGTGCTGGTGAGTAGGGGCTTGGCCCGACAGGAGGTTGCACTATGAAGATCGACGTTGATGTAGACCAGCTGCGCGAGAGCTTGCTCGACCGCGCGGGGTGTGCGGCAGGCGTGGGCTTTCCTGCTGCAATGCTCGACGTGATGGATATCGAGGACGAGTCGCCCCAAGAGCTCCTAGTCCGAGCCGAACGCGAAGGCCTCGACCTTCGCGACTTTGCCGTCGACGACGAGGACGACGGCTACGGCTCGGATGAGGACTGGTAAGCACAATCGCCCCTCAACCCCATCCCATCAATAAGTTGCGGTGAAATAGGGACTGTTGGCTGCTTAGAGGCCTATTCAGTCCCTATTTCACCGCAACTTATGGGTGGGGATGGCTACGACGCGAGTGTGGCGATGACGGCTTCGTCGCCGGCGTATATGAGGGTGTTGCCGTCGGGGATGATTGTTTGGCCGTCGCGTTTGAGCATCACGACGATAAAGGGGTGCTTGCCCTGCGGCACGTCGCGCAGGCGCTGGCCGGCCAGGCGTCCGTGGGGCGTCACGGTGACCTCGCGTAGCGTAACCTCGGCACGCTCTTCGAACGTTGGGGCGGCCATCACCAGCAGGTCGCCTTCCTCGATTACGGTGTCGCCATTGGGCAGGACCGGGTGCGCGCCGTCGCGCAGCACCAGGACCACAAGCATGTTCGTAGCGCTGCCGATATCGGCAAGTGAGCGTCCGGCAAACGGATGCCCCGCACCCACCTTGAGCTTAACGAACGACATGCCGTCTTCGTCACGGTAGTCATTAAACGTGCGGCGAACATCGCCTTCCGCATCGATCATGTCGAGCTTCTTTGCCACCGCCGGCAGCAATGAGCCCTGCACCACAATGCTCGACACGGCAATTACAAACACCAGGTCAAACAGGTCGTGGCCACCGGGAACGCCGGTCACCACGGCAAAGAGGCTAAAGACGACCGATGCCGCGCCGCGCAGGCCCGCCCAGCTTACGAGCGCAACTTGGCGAGGGTTTGTCTTAAACGGCGCCAGGAGTACGCCTACGGCGATGGGGCGGCTCACAAAGAGCATAAACGCCATGAGTGCCAGGCCCGGCAGCAGCATTTGCGGCAGACGGACGGGCGTCACGAGCAGGCCGAGTAAGAAGAAGATCGTCATCTCGGCCATCTCGGTGAGGGTGTCGAAGAAGTGCGCCAGCTCGATCTTGCCGGTGATGTCGCTCGCGCCCAGCACGATGCCGGCCAGGTACACGGCCAAAAAGCCATTGCCGCCCAGGTAGCTCGGCAGCGCGTAGGCGACGATCGCCACGGCGAACAAGAAGATGGTCTGGGCGCCCTCGGCCGTTGCGTGTGCGCGCTCAATAAGGCGGTCCGCCGCCCAGCCGATGACAAGGCCCAAGCCCACACCCAGGATGATCTGCTTGGCGAGCAGCACAGGGATGTTGATGTCGCCGCCGGCGGCGAGCGTCGCGAGCACCGCGGTGAGCATGTAGGCGACGGGGTCGTTGGAGCCCGATTCGACCTCAAGCAGCGAGTCGGTGCCACCCCTCAGCGAAAGGCTGTGCTCGCGCAGCACGCTAAAAACGCTCGCCGCATCGGTGGACGCCACAACGGAGCCCAGCAGCAGGCCGCCAATCCAATCGAAACCCAGTACGAAGTGTGCGAACACGCCCGTAATGCCGGCGGTGATGACGACGCCGAGCGTGCTCAGCAGCACCGCGGGCGCGGCGACGGGTTTGGCGCGGTCGATGTTGGTGTTAAAACCGCCGTAGAACATGATGAACAGCAGCGCCGTGCTGCAGACGGTTTCGGTGAGCGCGTAGTCGCTAAAGTCGATGTGCGCCGGGCCGTTGACGCCCAGCAGCATGCCGAGCGCGATAAAGATGAGCAGGGTGGGGAAGGGGAGCTTTTTGCCGACGGGCTTGATGGTCAGGCACAAAATGATGACGAGGCCGATAAAGAGAAGTATCTGGTTCATGGATGGTGTCCGCTCCTGGATGGTTGGCGTGGCACGGTCAGTTGTCTGCGGTTATTTGTACCCAAAGGTGGTGGGTTTATGGGGCTGGATTGCGGGCATGCGCATTTTCGACACGAGGTGCCGGCGCGGGCGGTGCAGTGGGGGGGCGGCGCGGTCAATCGCCTGCGGCGGCGCCCCTTTCCAGCTTTATTGCAACGGAGTACAATGGGTAACGTTTAAGTTCAACTTGAAGTTTTATTTGCGGTGTCGGGCTTCGGCCGTAATGTAAAGAGAGGCGTTCCATGGCGATCTATGTGACATCCGATGCTCACGGGCACGTGCGTGCGCTTGATGAGGCCCTGTCCAAGATCTCGCTGGCGTCCGACGATACGCTGTACGTGCTGGGTGACATGATCGATCGCGGTCCCGATCCGCTCGGCGTCATTAAGCTCGTGCGCTCGTTGCCCAACGCCCACGTGCTCAAGGGCAACCACGAGCAGATCATGCTCGACGCCATCATTGGCCAAGATCCGCTCGATGCCGAGACCTGGGATATCAACGGCGGTTGGACGACGCGCGAGCAGCTCAACGACATGGAATTTGAGGCGTACGAGGAGCTCGTGCGCTGGATGGCGACGCTGCCGCTCTACGCGGTGGTCGAGACCGAGGAGCGCCCGTATCTGCTGGTGCATGCCGGCATTCAGACCGAGGCGGCGCGCGCGTTTTTGCTTGAGCATGGCGTCGATTGTGCCGATGGCGCCGGGGCGGTTGGTGCCGATCGCGAGCTACTGCAGCAGATGCTCGCGGTGCAGTCGTCTGACGACTTGTTGTGGATTCGTCACGGGTATTGGGATGCGCCGACGGGGCTGCTTTCTGCCGAGGGCAAGGGCCCGGTCGTGGTGAGCGGCCACACGCCTACGGTGTCGCTCGGGCGCTATTGCGAGGTCGGCGGCCTGGCGGGGCTCGATGAGGAATCGGGACGTGGGCAGATTGTGCGCCTGGGCGGCGAGGATACTGCCGGCGTGCCCGACCGCATCGACATCGACTGCGCCGCCGCTACCGGGTCGGAGTTTGGCCGCGTCGGCATCCTGCGGCTCGATGATGGTGCAGAGTTCTACGCGAACATCAACCCTGGGGAATAACTGCGCATTGGGGTAGCTAATTTGGAACGGGGCTTTTTTAGCTGCCCTGGCAGATAGGGTGCCAATTTGGCCGATTGACAGCCGGGGTAGCTAAAAAGCCCCGTCCCAAATTAGCTACCCCTTATCGCGGCGGCTAGGCGCCGTACGGGTTGCGGTCGCGTTCGATGCGTTGGCGGATGTTGCTGTACTCGATAATCAGCAGCACCAGGAGCAGCGCCATGACTGCCAGGTAGCTCACGACGGCGCCCGTCATGCCCAGCAGCTTAATCAGGATCACTGGCAGCACCACGCTCACGGCGAAGCAGATCAGGTAAATCTTGGTGACGTCGCCGGCGTGGCGCAGCACCGTGATGATGGCGTAGATAAAGTCGATGGCCGCCGTGATTCCGCCAGCGCAAACCATCAACAGCGCCAGCGTACGGTAGCGCTCAAAGTTAAGGCCGTACATAAAGCTCATGATGGGGATGCCGGGGCCTGCCATAAATGCGGCGCACGCGCCGGTAATGATCACAATCAGTGCCATGACGGCAACAATAATCAGGTCAAAGCGGCGACGCTTGCGCGGATTCGCCCAAATGCTCGACAGGCGCAGGAGCTGCGGTTTATAGATAAATCCAATGCTCAGCAAAATAGCCTGCGCCGGAAAGAACAGGGCATTAAAGTACAGCTGGTATTTGTAGGCCAGCGTGCCTTCCATCACAAACTTTGGCATGCTCTCGATAAGGTTGAACAGGAACAGCGCGCCAAAGAGCGGAGCGCACTGCGCGAAGAGACGGCCGACCTCGCGCAGGCTCACGCGGCGCGATTTTTCGGTCTCGAGCAGGGCGAGCGGGGCGGTAACGAGTACGAGTGAGGCAACCGCGGCGATGCCCATGGCCATGGCCGCGATGGGCATGCTGCGTGTGAGGAACAGCGCCACGCTAAAGACCGCGATGACGCCGGCGGAGCGCAGCGTTTGGCTCATGCCGGCCAAGTAGAGCTTGTCGGCCTGCTGCAGGCGACCCTCGTAGACGTCTGCGATACCGTCGATCACCTTATACAGATAGACGCCCAGGCCGATGGTGGCCATTTGCGCGTCGTAGCCGCGCGCGCTGCTGTAGAGCAGGCCGCAACCTAGGGCTAGCGCGCCGCAGATCCAGCGGTTGAGCTGGTAGGAGGCGAAGCTCGTGGTCTCGTCGATGTCCGAGACCTGAAAATTGCGCACGCCGTAGTTGCACGCGATCATGATGAGCGTGCCGGTGACAAAGGCGATGGAGAACTTGCCGGCTTCCTCGGCGCCCACGAGCTGCGTGGACACGATGGTGAGCAGCGGAAACGCCATGCCCCACACGGCGGTGCCCAGGGTGTTCCACAGGTAGTCGCGGCGGGTGGCGTGTTCCTCGTACTCGGCTTCTTGTGTGGAGAAGCCGCCGCCGTAGACGGCTGCGAGCAGGCGGTTCCACCAGGCGTCGACCATGCGACGGATGGGGCCGGGCTCGCGCTCGTGCTCGCGGCGACGGCGCGTGGCCTGGCCGCTGTCGGGACCGCCGGCGTTGCGCTGGCTTAGCTCCTGGATGCGTGCGAGCTCCTCGGCAGTGTGCGAGGCGGGGAACAGGCCGTTCTCGATGCGTCCGCCCTGCCCATGCGACCCGCCGCCCGATACGGTGGGGTCGGCGACGCCGTTGCGGCGCGCGATGGCACGGCGGATGCTATCGAGGGGCGTGATGCTCAAGGCGGTTCCTTTCTTTTGTTGCGCTCTAGTATAGCCGCGAAGGTATCGATTCGTGTTTTTGAACAGGTTGTTCAATAAATTCGGCGGGCGGCATCAATTTGTCGGTAAGCGTGCGGTATTCTGTTGAGGTTTTGTGACCCCCGATGCCGCCTTCGCGGTACCAAGGAGCTTTTACCCATGGACGTCGCCGCATTTTTGCTGGCTCTTGTGCCGATCATCTGGCTTGTCGTGATGCTGCTGTGCTTTAAATGGCCGGCTTGGAAAGCCGCCATCGGCTCGTTTGTTCTTTCGTGCGTGCTTGCCTTTGCGTGGTGGCACCTGCCGGCGGCTCAGATCGCCACGGCCTCGCTCGAGGGCTTTTTGATGGCCCTGTGGCCCATCGTGCTGGTGATTATCGCCGCGGTCTTTACGTATAACCTGTGCGTGCGCACGGGCGCCATGGACGTGATCGGCAGCATGATCACCTCCATCAGTAGCGATCGCCGCCTGCTGGCGCTGCTGGTGGCGTGGTGCTTTGGTGGCTTTATGGAGGGTATGGCCGGCTTTGGTACCGCTGTCGCCATTCCCGCCGGTATGCTCGCTGGCCTGGGCTTTGAGGCTGTCCCTGCCGTGCTCATCTGCCTGCTGGCCAACGGCGTGCCCACGCCCTACGGCTCCATCGGCATCCCCACGGTATCCGTTGCCGACCTGGTGGGTCTGGATTCTCTGCACCTGGCGACCGTTCAGCTGGTGCAGCTCGCGCCGTTCTTTGTGGTGATGCCGCTGTTTATCGTGCTGGTCGCGGGCCGTGTTGCCGATGATCAGGGCAACGTTGCGAGTGTGGGCGAGCGCCTGCGCGGCGTGGCCGGTATCGCGCTGCTCTCCGGCGCGTCGTTTGTCGGCGCGGCCCTGGTCGTCGCCATGTTTGTGGGCCCCGAGCTGGCCGTGGTCGTGGGCTCCATCGTGTCGCTCGCGCTGACCGCCGCGCTTGCCATGCGCGCCGAGAAGTCCGGCCACCTGGACGCACGCTTCCATATGAATATCGAGTCTGGCGAGCAGCTTACCGTTAAGTCGGCGCTTTCGGCTTGGTCGTGCTTCATCCTGATCTTTGTGCTGCTGCTGGGTACCTCCAACCTGGTACCCGCCGTGCATGCCGCGCTCGCGCCGTTTGCGAGCCACGTGCAGGTGTATTGTGGCGAGAACCCCGGTACGCTTACGTTTTCGTGGATCAACACGCCGGGTGTTTGGATTTTCCTGGCGGCGTTTGTCGGCGGCGCGATTCAGGGTGCCTCGCCGCGTCTGATGGGCGAGGTGCTGGCCACGACCGTCAAGCAGATGGTGCCGACGGTGATCACCATGCTTTCGGTGCTGGGTTGCGCCAAGGTGATGGGCTATGCGGGCATGATTTCGTCGATCAGCGCGTTTTGCATCGCCGTCGCCGGTGGCCTGTACCCGATTCTCGCTCCGTGGATTGGTGCGGTCGGTGCGTTCGTGACCGGTTCGGGCACGTCTTCGGGCATGCTGTTTGGCCCCATCCAGAGCCAGGCCGCTACGGCGCTGGGCGTGAGCGACTATTGGATGGTCGCGCTGAACGCCCTGGGCGTCGCTGCAGGCAAGATGATCTCGCCGCAGACGCTCGCGATTGGCCTCGCTGCCGTGCACGTGCGCGGTAAGGACGCCGAGCTCCTGGGCGCAGTGCTGCCCTACGCCGCCGGCATGCTCGTCCTTATGAGCGTCATTGCCATGCTCGGCCAAGGCCTGCCGCTGTAGGATTAGTCGTCGGGGACGTTCTTAAACGACTAGTCGTTGGGGACAGTCTTCGGATTGTCGCTCGCTGGGGGCTGTTTGGCATCCTTGGATAGGGCGTCTTGATAGGGCGTGTGCAAAAAACGTCGAATATGAGTACTGCTACTACTTTAGTAACAGCGATTTCGATCCATTTGGCGGCTGATCGCCCCGTCATGCAAGCGCAAGTGCAGCCATATCTCCCCAAATGTTCAATAAAAGGGCGCCCTAACGAGAGTCAATCCCGTTAGGGCGCCCTTTTTGCTTGAAAAAATATGTGACAACAAAGGCAACAGTACTCATATTTGCCCTTTTTTGCACACGGCCTCTCGGGCGGCCATCAAATACAACCTCAGCCCGGCATTTGGGCGGCACCTGGGGACGTTCCTTTTGTGCCGGCACTATAGGAACGTCCCTAAGTGCCGGGTCGTTGCGCGGCCGAACCGCGCCGATCGCGCGCAAGAGTGTCCCCAGTGACTAGCCGTTTAAGAACGTCCCCAATGACTAGGCCGGGTTACGCTTACCTTCGATTTTTGACCGTTGGGCGGGCGCTTCGCCGTTGCCGCAAAAACGTTTTTGCATATCGGGTACAACGGGCTTTACGTGAGTAAAGTGCGCGCCGCGTCCACGTGTCGCGCTTTTAAAGGAGGCCCCATGCCTGGTGTTACCCCTGCAGAAGTTTTGTCCAACTTTGGTCTTACGCTGGTCGAAGATCCCGCCGAGAATCAGCCCCGTCTGCTGGTCGATCTACCCACCGCGGAGCTCGTCGAGCACGCCATCCGCCGCGAAGAAGGCCGCATGGCATCCAACGGCGCGCTAGTGATCGAGACGGGGGAGCGCACCGGCCGTTCGCCCAACGACCGCTTTATCGTCGACACGCCCGACGTGCACGACAAGATCGCCTGGGGCGCCGTCAACCGACCGCTTTCGATCGAGAGCTACGAGACCATCAAGGCCGGTATCGTCAACTACCTCAACGAGCGCGATGTGTTCGTCACCCGCGGCATGGCCGGCGCCGACCGCAACCACACGCGTCGACTGCTCGTTGCCTGCGAGCGTGCCAGCCAGGCACTCTTTATTAAGCAGATGCTCGCCCGCCCGCTCGCCCGCGAAATCGCGCGCACCGGTGAGCCGGACTTTTGCGTGCTCGCCGCTCCCGGCTACCAGTGCGACCCTGCCATCAAGGGCCTCAACTCCAGCGCCGCCGTGGTCATCAACTTCCAGGAACGCGTGATTCTGGTCGCCGGCACCGGCTACTCCGGTGAGATCAAAAAGTCGATCTTCAGCGTCATGAACTACCTGCTGCCCGTCGAGGACGACGTGCTGCCCATGCACTGCTCGGCCAGCATGGATCCCGTCACGCACGAGACCGCCGTGTTCTTTGGCCTGTCCGGCACCGGCAAGACCACGCTTTCGGCCAACCCCACGCGCCTACTGATCGGCGACGACGAGCACGGTTGGTCTGACATGGGCATCTTCAACATCGAGGGTGGCTGCTACGCCAAATGCGAGGGCCTGGACGCGTTCCACGAGCCTGAGATCTTCAACGCTGTCCGCTTTGGCGCGATCTGCGAAAACGTGGTGCTCGACGAGAACCGCAAGCCCAACTACGACGACGTCTCGATCACGCACAACACGCGCGTGGCATACCCTGTGGAGCACATTCCCAACGCGTGGACCAAGGGCATGGGCACCACTCCAAGCGTCGTGCTCTTCCTGACCTGCGACGCCTTTGGCGTGTTGCCGCCCATCTCACGCCTGACGGCCGATGCCGCCATGTACCACTTTGTGACGGGCTTTACGGCTAAGATTCCCGGCACCGAGGTCGGCGTCACCGAGCCCACGCCCACGTTCTCTTCGCTGTTTGGCGAGCCGTTTATGCCGCTCGACCCCATGGTCTACGCTAAGATGCTCGGCGAGCGCATCGCCGACGGTCGCACCCGCGTCTATCTGGTCAACACCGGCTGGATCGGCGGCGGCTACGGCGTTGGCCATCGCATTGAGCTGGCCTACACGCGCGCCCTGGTCGCGCGCGCCCTCGACGGCACCATCGAGGACAGCGAGTTCGTCCACGACGATATCTTTAACGTCGACATTCCCACGACGTGCCACGGTGTGCCCGACGGCATCCTGGTGCCGCGCCAGTACTGGCAGAGCACCGCGCGCTACGACGAGGCGGCGCACAACCTGGCCGTGATGTTCGAGGAGAACTTCGAGAAGAAGTACTCGCACCTGCCCGAGTCCGTCAAGGCCGCCGGTCCGCACGCTCAGGTGCACGCCGACGCCCGTCATCGCGGCCGCGGCTTGTTGGGACTCCGACACTAGCGTTGCTTCAGACCCAAAACCACCATAAAGGGGACAGCTCCTTTGTGGTGGTTTTACTCGCGCGGATGACTCGGGTTACAATACGCCTGACATATCGCTCCCTTCTCCGGATGGGGGCAGCGTAAGCGCTCTTGTGGCGGCACCGTAGGACTTTGAAGGTGGCCGTCGTAAGGGCGCTTTTTGTTTAGGCACCCGGGCTCGGGCGCATGCTATGAAGGGAGAGCACATGAAGAGTTTCGTTGCCGAGGATTCGTTTTGGGAGCTATTTCCGCAGGCGGCTATCGGTGTTGTGGTCGTAAAGGGCATGAAGCCCGCGGCTCAGATTCCTCAAGAGGACGTGGATGCGATTGCGGCGTTGCTCGACCGCGCCAATATCGACGCGGAGCGTCATCTGACCAGCGATACTATCAGCGAGAACGCACCGGTCAAGGCATGGCGCGAGGCTTATCGGCTGTTCAAGACCAAAAAGGGCGCCCGCTGCTCGATCGAGAACTTGCTCAAGCGCGTGCTCAAGGGCAAACCGGTGGGCCACATTACGCCCGCGGTGGACATCTACAACACGGTGTCACTGACCTACGCGCTGCCCGTTGGCGGCGAGGATCTACATGCTATCGAGGGCGATCTGCGGTTGGCGGTGACCGACGGTGGCGATTCATTTCTGCCGCTTGGCGAGGAGACAGATGACCCGACGCTTCCCGGCGAGCTCGCCTACATCGATGATGCGGGCGCCGTGTGCCGCTGCTGGAACTGGCGCGACGGCGTTCGAACGGCCCTGTCCGACGATTCGGCCGATGCGTTCCTGGCAATTGAGTGCGTGGAGCCCGAGCGGATGGGGGATTGCCAGGCCGCGATCGATCGTTTAGCCGAGCTGCTCGAGCGCTATCTGGGAGCGACAGTTGTCGTTAAGACGCTTGTGACCCGCGACAATCCTTGCGTGGGGCTGTAGCGAAGTCAGCGGATCAAACTCGATGGTCAAAACCACCACAAAGGTGCCTTTGTGGTGGTTTTTATGTTGATGGGTTAACAAATGGGATATTTGGGTATGGGTGTTGCCTTGTGCGGCTAAGATGTTTACCCGTTAGCATCATGCAAGCGAAAGGCGGTCGTCTCCCATGCAGCAGAACGACGAGACACGTTTTGAGGACTTTGTCGGACTGATCAGCGGGCTCTATAAGGAGATCCAGCGCATTAAGACATCCGAGGGCGCAAGGCTGGGCCTCAAGGGCTCCGACGTTATGTGCCTGTACTATCTTGAGCGCAGCAAGGACGGCCTGACTGGTGCCGACCTCGCTCGCATGGCAGGCGTGACCCGTGCCGCCGTTTCGCGTACGCTGGCTCACCTGGAGGAGGGTGGCTACGTCGAGGTCGACGACTCGGGCGATGCCGCCGTCAAGTACCGTGCCCCGGTGCGCTTGACCGCCCTCGGCGGCGAGAGCATGAGCGAGGCCGATCGCATCATTCGCGAGGTGCTCGACACCACCGGTAAAGCCATGGGCGTGGAGCAGCGTGAGCAGATGTATGCGTCGCTGCGCACGATTCTCAATACCCTGCGTGAGATCTAGGGCAGCTAGGCTCAACCAATTCAACTAACAACTGCACAGTCCCTTTTTTGAGCATGCGTGCCGTGCTGGGGCTCTTTTGTCGAAAAATCAGCGCCGCATGGCCCGAGGCTGGTCGGCGCAAGAAAGGATTCGCTATGTCCGTCCGCATTATTACCGATTCCGCGAGCGATATGTCGCCGGCGGAGCACCCTGCTTTGCATGTCCTGCCGCTGTCCGTCAGCTTTGGCACCGACGTGTACATGGATGGCGTCGACATCGATCACCAGCGCTTTTACGAGATGCTCGTCGAGCGCGACGAGCTGCCTAAGACCGGTCAGGTCAACCCGTACGCCTTTTCGCAGGCGATTGCCGAGGCGCGCGAGGCCGGCGATGAGGCGGTGATTATTACCGTGGGCGCCAAGCTTTCGGGCACCAACCAGAGCGCGCGCACGGCCCTTGCCGAGATGCCGGGTGGCGACGTGTTCGTCGTGGACAGCAACAATGTGACGCTGGGCGAGCGCGTGCTGGTCGAGCATGCGCTGCGCCTGGTGGACGAGGGCCAGAGCGCTGCACAGATCGCGGCAGCCGTCGAGGCCGTTCGTGACCGCGTCGTCGTCATAGGCCTGCTCGAGACGCTGGAGTACCTGGTGCGTGGTGGCCGCCTGTCTGCAGCGGCGGGCGCTGTGGGCACGCTCCTCAACGTGAAGCCGGTTGTGGCCGCCGAGGATGGCCTCATCGTGCAGCTGGGTAAGGCGCGCGGTTCCAAGAACGGCCGCAACTTGCTCAACCAGAAGGTCGAGAAGGCGGGCGGCGTCGACTTCTCCATGCCGCTGGCGCTCGGCTACACGGGTCTTTCGGACGCCGTGCTCAAGAAATATATCGAGGACAGCGCGGCGCTGTGGGCCGGTCACACCGAGGGCGAGCTGCCCGTCCACACCATCGGCGCCACCATCGGCACCCACGTGGGCCCCGGCGCCGTAGCCGTAGCCTTCTTCCAGCCCGCCAACTAGCTCGCCTGGTAAAACCACCACAAAGGGGGCAGGCACCTTTGTGGTGGTTTATGCTTTTCCGCGAGGAAAGGAGCGCGAAATGGCGTCTGAGGGCTTTTTTGAGCAGGTATACGAGGTGGTCGAGCAGATCCCCGAGGGGATGGTTGCCACCTACGGTCAGGTGGCGCTGCTCGCCGGCCGTCCGCGCAGCGCGCGCTACGTGGGCTATGCGCTGCACAGCAACCCGCGTCCTGGTCAGATTCCCTGCCATCGCGTGGTGTTTGCCGATGGTCGTATTTGCGAGGGCTTTGCGTTTGGCGGCCCCGATGCTCAGCGTGAGCTTCTGCTGGGGGAGGGCGTGACGTTTACCGACCCCATGCACGTCGACCTTGCTGCCTGTCGCTGGCCGGCGGGGCTCTAGCGGCCGGATCGTCAAAACCACCACAAAGGTGCCTGTCCCCTTTGTGGTGGTTTTTGATGTGGTAGGTTTGCCGGGGTTAACTTATGGAGACAATGTGGCGGCGCACTTTCTTAGCCAAAAGTAAACCACGGTGAACTATATTGTTTTCAGCAACGGAGCAGGCCATAGGCGATGAAAAAGCCTGCCCTGTTGAGTTTGATTCGCATTCCTCCCCTCTGTGCGATTCAACGGTGTACTTCGGGAGCAGGCCCGCTGGCAACTAACTGCCAGCGGGCCTGCTCCTGTTTCGGGGGAGGATTCAACCTCACCGTCTATGTTGTGCGAAGGCGCTTTGCCTAGTACACCATGCCCATGGCGTCCTGAACCTCGGCCAGGGTCTGCTCGGCGATCTCGTTGGCGCGGCGATTGCCCTCGTGCAGCACGTCCTTCACGTAGTCCAGGTCGTTCTCGTAGCGCTGTCGACGCTCGCGGATGGGCGCAAAATACTCGTTGACGGCCTCGGTCACGTACTTCTTGAGCTGGCCGGAGCCGCCCATGCCGATCTCCTCGGCAATCTCGACCTCGGAGCGGCCGGTGCAAATGGCGGCCGTCGAAAGCAGGCCGGACACGCCGGGGCGATTCTCGGGATCAAACGTGATCATGCGCTCGGAGTCGGTCTGGCTCTTCTTGATGCGCTTGGCCGTCTCCTCGGCGGTCATCGAAATGTTGATGGCGTTGCCGTAGCTCTTGCTCATCTTGCGACCGTCCAGGCCGGGCAGCAGCGGGGTCTCGGACAGCAGCGCGTCGACCTCGGGGAACACCTTGCCGTAACGGTTGTTAAAGCGGCGGGCGATGGTGCGGGTGAGCTCGATGTGCGGCAGCTGGTCGCGACCGACGGGCACCACGTTGCCCTTGCAGAACAGGATGTCGCAGGCCTGATGCACCGGGTAGGTGAGCAGAAGGCCGGTGAGCTCGTGGCCTGAGGCCTCCATCTCGGCCTTGACCGTGGGGTTGCGCGCCAGCTCGGCCTCGGACACCAGCGACAGGAACGGCAGCATGAGCTGGTTGGCGGCTGGCACGGCGGAGTGCGCGTAGATCATGGTCTTGTCGGGGTCGATGCCGCAGGCAAGGTAGTCCATGACCATGTTGTACACGTTGTCCTGGATGTGCTCGGTGGTATCGCGGTCGGTGATGACCTGGTAGTCGGCGATGAGCACGTTGGTCTTCGCGCCCATGTTCTGCAGCTCCACACGGCCCTTGAGGGTGCCAAAGTAGTGGCCCAGGTGCAGGCGGCCGGTCGGGCGGTCGCCGGTGAGCATGGTGAACTTCTCGGGCGTCTTGGCCAAGCCCTCGCGAATGGCGTTGCTCTTCTGCAGCGCGACTTCGTAGCTGTTCTCGTTTGGCATGATTGCTCCTAACGTATGCGAATTGGTCAAGATGATAGCGCGTTTATTGAAAGGGGTGGGGCGTAAGTGGGCGAGGGGTTGGTAAGGCGAGGGCCATGTGGCAGTTGCGAGCGGCAAGCGTTAACGGGCCACATCCTCGGCAGCAAACCCTAGCGCCTGTGGTGGCGCTCCTCCTTGCGTTCCTCGGCTGCCTGCTCCTCCTGCTTAAAGGCGGGGTCGTCGGGGGTCACCAGCTCGTCCTCGTGCGTGCGCTTGTTGTAGTGGTGGCGCAGCACAGGCTCAAACAGGTGCAGATGCTTGGCGAAGGCCGCCGAGCCAATGGCGAGCACGGTAAAGATGAGCACGCGCATGGGAACCTCGACCTGGTTGATAGCAGCGGCGCCGGCCGAAAGCATGATGCACCAGGCATAGATAAGCAGTACAGCCTGCCTTTGGTTGTAGCCCTCTTGGATCAGACGGTGGTGGATGTGACCCTTGTCGGCCTGGCCGATGCTAATGTGGGCGCGTTTGCGGCGCACGATGGCGCTGAACGTGTCGATGATGGGCACGCCGGCCACGATGAGCGGGATGATGAGCGAGGTGAGCGCGGCGGTGCGGCTCACGTTGAGCAGCGAGATGGAACCAAGCGCAAAGCCCAACAGCAGCGACCCCGAATCGCCCAAGAAGATGCTCGCGGGGTTGAAGTTATAGTGCAAAAAGGCCAAGCATGCGCCGAAGAGCGCGATGGAGAGCGCGGCAGCGTCGATGCGGCCCGAAAGCACGGCCATCGAAAACATGGTGAACGATGCGATGCCGCAGATGCCCGTGGCCAGGCCGTCGAGGCCGTCGATGAGGTTGATGATGTTGGTGAACGCCACCAAGTAGACCACGGTGATGGGGTAGGCGAGCCAACCGAGCATGATCTCGCCGGGGGCAAACGGGTTGACGATGACGCCGATGCGCAGGCCGCCAATGCAGGCGATGAGCGCGGCGAGTACTTGGCCAGCAAGCTTTTGCTTGGGCTTGAGCTGGAAGATGTCGTCGATGGCGCCGGTCGCGTAAATCACGGTAAAGGAGAGTGCCAGCATGGGATAGCTGATGTGCAGGCGCGGGTGCGGCACCAAGACGGGCGGCCAGCCCAGGTACCAGGTGCCCATGATTTGCACAATGCACGCAACGACCAGGCCCAAAAAGACCGCCGTGCCGCCTAGGCGCGGGATGGGCTTGGTGTTGATGCGGCGCTTAGAGGGGTAGTCGACAGCGTCGAGCTTAATTGCCAAGCGCTTGACCAGGGGTACCGTGAGGAAGGTCGTGATAAAGGCCGCCGCTGCCACGCATAGGTACGGTATGAAGCTCGTGGATGAAGCCATGTATCGAAAACCGCCAAGCGTCGAAGGAAAAGGTCAAAAAGGGTGCCATGCACAAAGGGCATAGCCGAACCATGATACTCGACCAAAGGGGGTGTATGGAATTGCGCGTGTCGATAATCACGCGCTTACCAGATATTGCACCGTCGGCAGGATGTTGCCTGCGGAATGCTGGCGGAACGTAATTGAGATGTGGTAATGATTTTCGGCAAAAGAAAACCACCCCCCACGTTACGAAAATGAACCCACCTAAAACAGGTGGGTGCCCTCATCGACCGTTCCAGCGTCCTTAACAACGAAGGATACCTGTACTAAGTACGACTGTGTGGGCTCCCTAAATAAACGCGACGGTTCACCCAGTTGCTCCGCGGGGGGCGGAATACCTACATCATAAAGCGGCACTTTGTCGATTCCAGTCTTGACATTACAAAAATCGTGTCGGACGATTACGGCGCCTTAGGCTTGGGGCCGTCTGTGCGGTCCGGGTCCTTACGTTTGAGCTGCTGAATCGTTGTTTTGGAGCATGGTTTCATGTCGACGTCGTTGACCGAATTTTTTTCGCCCGCCTGTCATTTGTGTCCGCGCCGTTGCGGCGCGGCGCGCGATGAGGGCGCGCGCGGCGTATGCGGTGCTAACGACACGCTCAGGGTGGCCCGCGCGGCGCTTCATATGTGGGAGGAGCCGCCTATCTCGGGCGAGGCCGGTTCGGGCACGATCTTCTTTAGCGGCTGCTCGCTCAAATGTATCTACTGCCAGAACCACGAGATCTCGACCGGCAATTTTGGCCTTGAGATTTCGCCTGAGCGCCTGGTGGAGATTATGCTGGAACTGCAGGACCAGGGTGCGAACAACATTAACTTGGTGACGGCGACGCACTACGCGCACCTGCTGCCGGCTGCGATTGCCGCGGCACGGGCGCGCGGGCTGGTCATCCCGATCGTCTACAACACGAGTGGTTACGAGCGCGCGAGTGCCGTTGCGGCCCTGGGCGATCTGGTCGACGTGTGGCTTACCGACTTTAAGTATGCCGATGCAGCGCTTGCACGGTCGCTCTCTCATATTAAGGACTACCCGCGTGTCGCCGTGTCGGGCTTGGCGCAGATGGCACGCGAGATTGAGCGCCGCGGGGGAGAGCTGGTGGACGACGACGGGCTCATGAAGCGCGGTATCATCGTGCGCCACCTGGTGCTGCCGGGGCATGTGGACGATTCGTGTCGCGTGCTGGACCTGGTGTGGCAGACGGTTGGCGACGTGCCGATCTCGGTCATGAACCAGTACACGCCCAATGCGCTCATGCGCGAGCAGGGCGGCGACCTGGCGCGCGCCGTGACACACGAGGAGTACGAGCAGGTCTTGGATCATGCCGACGACCTGGGCTTTACGACGATGTTCTGGCAAGAAGGCGGCGCCGTGGACGAGAGCTTTACCCCGGCGTTCGATACCACCGGTGTTCTTACTAGTGCTCAAACCAGCTAATCTGGGACGAGACTCTTTGAGTAGTCTTTTTGGGACGGGGCTGTTTTAGCTACCCCTGCCGCTGTTCGGCCAAACCGTTCGCGTTGTCTGTCGGGGTAGCTAAAACAGCCCCGTCCCAAAAAGACTGGGTATTGGGCGTTGACAGTTGGCGAGCCGTAGGTAAAATATCAACTTGTCCTGGGGACGTAGCTCAGTTGGGAGAGCGCTGCCGTCGCATGGCAGAGGCCGAGGGTTCGACTCCCTTCGTCTCCACCCTTGGATTTGATAAGCCGCTGACATTGTGTCGGCGGCTTTTTTTAAAAAGAAAGGGCTGTACCATGGCCGAGCTTGAGTCCCAACCACTGTCTGCCGAGGAGCGCGCCGAGTTGGAAGAGCTCCGCGCCGAGAAGGCCCGTCGCGAGGCCCAAGAGGAGGCCCGCCGCGAGCGTGAGGAGCTTGCTGCCCTGCGTGCCGAGCGCGCGAAGGCCGAGGAGGCCGCTGCGAAGCCCGCGCCCGCGCCTGCGCTCAAGCCCGCCGCGCCTAAGCCTCAGCCCAAAAAAGCCGCTCGCCCCAAGCCTGCCGAGCCCAAGCCGAGCCGCGACGAAATGACCTTCGCTCAGCGCATGGTCACCTCCAAGGAGCCTACGGGCGAGAACGAGATTCCGGGTATGGCTCCGGCTCAAAAGATCATCATCGTGCTCGCCCTGATCGCGTTTGTCGTCTTTATGGGCTACACGATCTTGACCAGCATGGGCCTGCGCTAGCCGATTCACGCCGGGCGCCACGCCCGCACGCTCGCTTCGCCCAACCCTCAACCTCCGCACAACGCATCCGAAAGGTCGCCCCATGGCTTTGACCGACATCTCGCATCCCACCGACATCGCAATGCTCACCGATCTGTACGAGCTCACTATGGCCCAGGGCCTGTGGGAGAGCGGCAAGGCCAATGAGCAGGGTTGTTTTACGGCGTTTTACCGCGACCACCCCTTTGGCAGCGCCTACGCCGTCATGTGCGGTACCGCCGAGCTGCCCGAGCTGGTCGAGAACCTGCGCTTTACGCCCGAGGACATCGACTACCTCGCGTCGCTTGAGGCCCCGGCCGGTGGCGCGATGTTCAAGCCCGCGTTCCTCGACTACCTGCGCAACTTCCGTGCGCACGTGAACATCGATGCCGTGCCCGAGGGCGAGCTCGTCTTTCCGCGCGAGCCCATGGTGCGTGTGACCGGCCCGGCGCTGGAGTGCCAGCTGCTCGAGACCGCGCTGCTCAATATCGTTGGCTTCCAGACGCTCGTCGCCACCAAGACGGCGCGCGTGGTGCTGGCGGCCGATGGTCGCCCCGTCGCCGAGTTCGGCCTGCGCCGCGCCCAGGGTCCCGATGGCGGCCTGGCCGTTGCGCGCGCAAGCTACGTGGCGGGCTGCTCGTCCACGTCCAACGTGCTTGCCGGGCGCCGCTACGGCATTCCCGTCTTTGGCACGCATGCGCACAGCTGGGTGATGAGCTTCGATTCCGAGCTCGAGGCCTTCCGTGCGTTTGCCAAGTCGAGCCCCAAGAACTGCACGCTGCTCATCGACACGTACGATGTGCGAGAGGGCTGCGAGCACGCCATTACGGTCGCCAAGGAGATGGAGGCGGAGGGCGAGCGCCTGTCGGCTATTCGCATCGACTCGGGCGACTTGGCGAAGCTCTCCAAGTATGTTCGCGGCCGCTTTGACGCCGAGGGCCTGCCCTATGTGGGGATCTCGGTCTCTAACGATTTAGACGAGTACACGATTCAGTCGCTGCTCGACCAGGGTGCGCCCATCGACAGCTTTGGCGTGGGCACCAAGCTCGCGACCTGCTACGATCAGCCGGCGCTGGGCGGCGTGTACAAGCTTTCGGCCCGCCGTGCGAGCGAGGAGGACCCCTGGACGCCGGTGGTTAAGCTCTCCGAGCAGCCCTACAAGCGCACGATTCCGGGCGTGCAGCGCGTGCGTCGCTATTACGACGGCTTTGGCGGCCCGGTCTGCGACATGATCTATGACGAGGACCATCTGGCGGGGGAGGGCGCCGCACGCGGGAACACGCTCGTGGCCGTGAACGACGCCGCTCTGGTGACTAATGTCTCCGAGCTTGAGTATCGTGAGCTGCTGGTACCGATCGTGCGCGACGGCAGTGCCGTGGCGCCGCGCGAGAGCATCGAGGATGCGCGCGACCGCTGCGCCTGGGCGCTCGACCATCTGGATGCTGCCTACAAGCGTTTCCTGTATCCGCAGACCTACGTGGTGGGTATGGAGCAGGGCCTCGCCCAGGTGCGCGACGAGCTCGTGCGTAAGAACATGGCCGCGGCGTCCGCCTTCCCCTGGGCAAAATGATCCGCATGCGACGGAGGAAAACGGATCATTTTCGTTCGTCCCGCACTGGCTGCCCCGGCTGCCCCCGCTCGCCCGAACGCTCGACATTCGATTGGTTTGACGTATGACGACTTCTTATAAAACGATGGTGGTAAAGATCGGCTCGTCCACGGTGGTGGGCGCCGACGGCAAGGTCAATCGTGCTTTTATCGGCGGCCTGGCCGACCAGGCGGCCGCTCTACGCAAGATTGGCTGGCGCCTGGTCGTGGTGAGCTCGGGCGCCATCGCGTGCGGATATCCCGTGCTGGGCTTCGACCGCAAGCCGGTGGGCGACCTGCCGAGCCTGCAGGCCTGCGCCTCCGCCGGCCAGTGCATCATCTCGTCGGCCTACGATGAGGAGTTCCATGCGCGCGACCTGCTCACCTCGCTCGTGCTGCTCACGCGCCACGACACGGCGCGCCGCACGTCCTACCTGCATGCGCGCGATGCCCTGTTGCGCCTGGTGGAGCTCGGCGTGGTGCCGGTCGTCAACGAGAACGACACCGTTACCGTCGACGAGATCAAATTCGGCGACAACGACACGCTGGCAGCGCTCGTGAGCTGCCTGGTTTCGGCCGATCTGTGCGTGACGCTTTCGGACATCGACGGCCTCTACACCGCCAATCCGCACGAGGACCCGACGGCGGAGTTCGTGCCGGTCGTGCACAAGATCGATGCTGCGATCATTGCCTCGGCGGGCGATTCGTCCACGTCGGTGGGTACGGGCGGCATGATCACCAAGATCCGCGCGAGCCGCATTCTGATGACGGCGGGCATCCAGAGCGTGATTTGCTCGGGCGAGGAGCCCGATGCACTGGTGCGCCTTGCCCGTGGCGAGAGTGTGGGCACCCTGTTCGATCCGCCGGCGGAGCGCTTGGACATCGCACCCCGCAAGCTGTGGATCGCGCTGGGCGATAAGGCCCACGGTTCGGTCACGGTCGATGATGGCGCTGCAAAGGCGCTGGTCAGCCGCGGTTCGTCGCTACTCGCGGTGGGCATTCGCCAGGTCGATGGCGAGTTTGCCGAGGGCGACGTGCTCGACGTGTGCGACCCGAGCGGCATGGTCGTCGCCCGCGGTATCGCCGAGGCCGATTCGGACGTGCTGGAGCTTGCGGCCGGCCGCCGCCAGGACCAGATTGCCAGCAACCGCCTCCTCGCGGACCTGGCCGAGAAGCCCGCGATCCATCGAGATAACCTGATCGTCTTCGCTTAACCAATTGACGCTGCAAACGCCCCTAAGCGGCAATCTGACGTTCAATCGTCGGGCATGACCAAAAGGTCTATGCCCTCCTCTTTCACGTCACCTTGCTCGCTTAGGGACGTTTTCGCTTTCCGTCCTCTACCTGCGATGGGCACGTTGCAGGTTTTTCCTGAGTTGCGGTGAAATAGGGACTGTTTGGCGGTTTGAAACGCTTAAACAGTCCCTATTTCACCGCAACTTGGTAGAGGGGGATACCGTGGTGCCGGCACTTGGGGACGTTCCTTATGTGCCGGCACCTGGGGACACTCCTTCGCTAGAAGATTCGGCTCAAGTCTCCGCGGTTGAGGGCTTCGTCGAAGAGGTGCTTGAACACCACGCTGCCGTGCAGGCCGTCGTGCTCAAACTCGTTGGTTACCCAGGCGTGCGAGTTGCCCACGCGGCTGAGTGTATCGAGCTGCATGCCCGAGTCCACGTACATGTCATCGAAGTACACTGCAGCCTGGAGCGGCACCTCGTTGCAGGCCAGGCGCTGCGGGCCGTAGATCTTGTCCCAGCTGGTGTCCTCCATCAGCAGATCCATCGCCGGCTTGAAGGGCTTAAGCTCGGGCATCTGCTCAAACATCCACGGGAACATGGCCTCGCCGGTAAACATGAGCGGGCGCGCGAGGGTGTCGAACTCGGCGCGATGGGCCTTCTCCTCGGCTGCGGCCCAGCGAATCGGCATGGTATCGCCGTCGGCGTAGATGAACTCCTGAAGCGTCCAGTACAGCGGATTCGTGCGCGTGCTGATACGCTCGAAGGCGCGCATCAAAAAGCTGTCGGACACCGAGGCACCGCAGCCCAGCGTGCCGTCGCCGTCAGCAAAAGCGTGATCGATAATCCAGTGCATGCGCTCGAAGCTCGGCTTCATGCCAAAGTCGCTGCCCATAAGCTGCAGTCGCTCCACCGTCATCGGCGAGCCGTCGGGCAGCACGGGCTTCTGATCCTCAAGCGCATCGGCAAGAGTCGCCACGCGCTCGATGTCGACGGGGTAGCGGTCGTAGTACTGCTGCGTCTTGATAGCCATGCGCGGGAAAGTATGCGCATAGACCTCACTGGCACTCGCCGGGACGTGGGGGATGCCGCCGCAGGTAAAGCTCGCCGCCACGCCCTCGGGGAAGAGCGACAGGTAGCTCAGCGTCAAAAAGCCGCCGTAGCTCTGGCCGAGCGTGACCCACGGCTTACCGCCAAAGCCCACCAGACGCAGGTACTCAAAATCGCGCACGATGGAGCTGGCGAGGTGGCGTTTGAGGAAATCTGCCTGCGAGCGGGCTGCGTCGGAACCGGCAGCCGTTGCTCGATCACCCAGCGCCGCGATCGTGCGTCCATCTACGCAGCTGCTGCGCCCCGTGCCACGCTGGTCGGGCAGGACGACGCGGAAATGTTTGACGGCCTCCTCGATCCAGCCATCGCTCGTGGGCGAGAGCGGACGCGGGCTCTCGCCGCCGGGGCCGCCCTGCAAAAACAGGAGCAGCGGCAGGTCGTCGTTGATGCGGTCGGGCGCGCAGACCACGCGATAGAAGAGCTTGATGCTCTCGGGCGCGCCGGCGATGGGCGCCGGCATGGCGCCGCGGCGCATGGTGCTGCCGACGGCCAGCAGCATCGGCTCCAGGCCGCGCCAATCCAACGGGACATCGATGCTGTGATCCTCGACATACAGGCCGGGGACGTGGTACGAAGTGATGAGGGCCATACGGTACTTCCGTTCGTCGCGGTGTTTCGTGTTGACCAATTCTACCGCCGCGCGCGAGGGCATGCGCAAATCGGCTACCATGGTTGGCAAACTTCTAGGAGAAAGGGCCGCCCATGTCGGTCGATATAGCCACGTATGTCCACGATCTTGCTGTTGAGGCCAAGGCCGCCTCGGGCGCGCTTGCCACGGCGAGCGATGAACAGCGCCAGGAGGCCGTGCGCGCCATGGCCGCAGCGCTGCGCGACGGCGTCGACTCCATTGTTGCCGCCAACGAGCTCGATATGTCCGCCGCGCGCGATGCGGGCACCTCGGCTGGCTTGCTCGACCGCCTGTTGCTGACGCCCGAGCGCGTCGAGGGCATGGCTGCCGGCCTGGAGAAACTCGCCGAGCTGCCCGATCCTGTCGGTCGTGTGCTCGACCACCGCGTGCTTGCGAGCGGCGTGGACCTTACCCGCGTGAGCGTGCCGTTGGGCCTGGTCGCCATGGTGTATGAGGCGCGCCCTAATGTGACGGCCGACGCCGCGGGCATCTGCATCCGCACCGGCAACGCCTGCATTCTGCGCGGCGGTTCGCTGGCCTATCATTCGTGCGCCATGATTACCGAGCTGCTCGCCGATGCGCTCGAGGCACAGGGTTTCCCGCGTGAGGCTGTCTCGATGATCGAGTCCACCGACCGTGAGGCCACCGGCGAGCTCATGAAGCTCCGTGGCATCGTCGATGTGCTCATTCCGCGTGGCGGTGCGGGCCTGATCCAGCGCTGCGTGCGCGAGTCGCTTGTGCCGGTGATCGAGACGGGCACAGGCAACTGCCACATCTACGTGCATGAATCCGCCGATTTTGACAAGGCGCTCAACATTATCGTCAACGCTAAGACGCAGCGCGTGGGCGTCTGCAATGCCGCTGAGTCGCTGCTGGTCGACCGTGCCGTTGCTGATCGCTTCTTGCCCGCAGTCGTGGCCGTGCTGCATGACCACGGCGTGCTCATTCACGGCGACGAGGCCACGTGCGCCGCATGCGCCGACGCCGGGCTTGCCGAGGGCGATGACTACGTTGCCGCGACTGAGGAGGACTGGGGTCGCGAGTATCTTGCGCTCGAGATGAGCGTGAAGGTCGTGGCCGACGAGAACGAGGCCATCGCGCACATCAACCGCTACGGCACCATGCACTCCGAGGCTATCGTTGCCGAGGACGAGGACGCCTGCGAGCGCTTCTTGGATGCGGTCGACGCCTCGGCCGTGTACGCCAACGCCAGCACGCGCTTCACCGACGGCGGCGAGTTTGGCCTGGGCGCCGAGATCGGCATCTCGACCCAAAAGCTCCACGCCCGCGGCCCCTTTGCCGCCGAGGCCCTCACCACCTACAAATACAAGCTCCGCGGCACCGGCCAAGTCCGCCCCTAACACCCGCGCAAACAAAAACCACCACAAAGGGGACAGGCACCTTTGTGGTGGTTTTTGCGTTTAGGCCTCGAAAGTGTCGCGGTCGGGGGCGAAGGACTGCATGGCCGTGATGGTGCGGTCAAAGAGCTCCGGGAGCTCCCAGCCCAGCATCTCGGCGCCCTGAGAAATTACGTCACGCGAGCAACCGGCGGCGAAGCGCTTGTCCTTGAACTTCTTCTTGAGCGACTTGGTCGTAAAGTCCATGACGCTCTTGCTGGGACGCATGATGACGGCGGCGCCGATCAGACCGGTGAGTTCGTCGCAGGCAAACAGAATCTTTTCCATCTGCAGCTCGGGCTTGGGCAGCGAGGTATTGAAATCGGACGTGTGCGTCTGGATGGCGCGGATAAGCTCGGGGGTCGCACCCTCGCCCTCGAGGATCTCGGCGGCATAGATGGTGTGGTTCATGGGGTCGTCCTCATGCTCCTCCCAATCCAGGTCGTGCAGCAAGCCGACGATGCCCCAAAACTCCTCGTTCTCGGGGTCGAACTCGCGCGCAAAGTAGCGCATGGTGCCCTCAACGGTCTCACCGTGCGTGATGTGGAACGGGTCCTTGTTGTGCTCGTTGAGCAGTTCGAACGCGCGGTCGCGGGTGATTCCGGCGGTAAGCGGCTCTGCCATAAGAGACTCCTTGTGCTTGTGGGTATCGCTAAGAATGAATACTACTAGAACAAGAAAACCACCACAAAGGTGCCTGTCCCCTTTGTGGTGGTTTTTGGCGCGGATGGGTTAGTTGAGGGCGGCTTGGGCTAGGCGAGCTTCGGCGTCCTCCTCGGTGACGCCCAAGGCCACGGCGAACTCCTCGATGGAGCGGCGCTTGGCCTCCTTGAGTACGCGCATGTAGTAGGAGCTGGGCTTTTTATCGGCTTCCTCGGCTTGGCGAATGCGGTGCATCATGGTCTTTGCCACGCGGACCGTCTCGGGCGCACCCAGTTTGAGCTGCTGCTTAAAGTGCGTCTCCTCGAGCGAGCTATTGCGCTCGGTAAAGGTGTCGCACTCCAGCTCGTCGTAGTGGCTCAGCAGGTGCTCGGCATCTTGCTGGGAGATGGCGGCGTGCAAACGGTCTGCCTGCGCCACGGGGTACATGAGGATCGTCTGCGCATGTCCCTGCTTGGTCTCGAGCAACAGCATGGGCTGCGGCGTGTCGTCCCTAAAACCGACGACGGTGCAGACTCCCTGACCCGGATGAATGACGTGTTGACCGATTGAGAACATGCTACCTCCAACTTATACGAATTTGCGTATGTCTAGAATACCACGCTGACGTGCGCAAACATTCACTTTATGCAGGAAAAGCACACAACTCCGATAGGTAAGAGTATTCGATAAAACGCACAGCTCATTCACATGTTTATGTACTTCCAGTGCGTGCATAATCTGCAGGCAGACCGCCATCTTTGAGTGACTCCGTGTGTGCCATAGTCATTTTTGTGCATATGCAATATCGATTGGCTTTACCCTGCGACAGTGCGCACCGCTTGTGATAGAGTGCTACAAACTCTGGCTTTTGCCCTACGAGTGACCAAGAGCTCGGGGCTTTAACACAAGGAGGATCTATGCCCGAGAAGATTGAAGAGCTGGTACGCGCTGCGCTTGCTGCGGCCCAGGAGGCCGGCGACCTTTCCGCATTTGAACTTGACGATTGCGCCATCGAGCGACCGGCTGACACTTCTCATGGCGAGTGGACCTCCACCATGGCCCTGAAGTCCGCCAAGCTGGCTCACTGCGCCCCGCGCAAGATCGCCGAGGCCGTCGTTGCCCATATGCCCGAGGACCCCGCGATCGAGAAGGTAGAGATCGCAGGCCCCGGCTTCATCAACTTTTACCTCTCCGTCGCCGTCAAGAACGCCATCTTTGGCGAGGCCCGCGAGAAGGGCATGGACTTCGCTAAGTCCAACGTCGGTGGCGGCCTGAAGACCCAGGTCGAGTTCGTTTCCGCCAACCCCGTCGGCCCCATGCACATCGGTCACGGCCGCTGGGCCGCTCTGGGCGATTCGCTCTGCCGCGTCATGGACCACGCCGGCTACGAGATCCAGCGTGAGTTCTACATCAACGACCACGGCTCCCAGATGAACACCTTCGGCAACTCCATCAGCACCCGCTACATGCAGCTTGCCGATATCATCGCCAAGCAGGGCGTGGATATCGACGAGGCCCACAAGCTGCTGATCGCCGACCGCGACGCCTTCGTTGCCGACGAGAACGACGAGCATCCCGAGACCCATCCCTACCAGGACAACTTTGCCGAGACCCTGGGCAAGGACTCCTACGGCGGCGACTACATCATCGACGAGGCTGCCGAGTTCTGGCGCACCGACGGCGACAAGTGGGTCGACGCCGATCCGCAGGAGCGCATGGAGAGCTTCCGTGAGCGCGGCTACGTGAAGATGGTCGACAACATGCGCGACCTCTGCCACGCTGTCAACTGCGACTTTGATCGTTGGTACTCCGAGCGCTCGCTGTACGTGAAGGACACCGAGGGCGAGACCGCCGGCACCTCCGCCGTCGACCGCGCTTTTGAGAAGCTCGACAAGATGGGCTACCTCTACACCAAGGACGGCGCCCTGTGGTTCCGTTCCACCGATCTGGGCGACGACAAGGACCGCGTCCTGGTCAAGTCCGACGGCGAGTACACCTACTTCGCTTCCGACGTCGCCTATCACTGGGACAAGTTCCAGCGCGTCGACCACGTCATCGACATCTGGGGCGCTGACCACCACGGCTACATCGAGCGCGTCCGCTGCGTCTGCGACGCTCTGGGCTACCCCGGCAAGTTCGAGGTTCTGCTGGGCCAGCTCGTCAACCTGCTGCGCAACGGCAAGCCCGTCCGTATGTCCAAGCGTAAGGGCACCATGGTGACCCTGCAGGAGCTCGTTGACGAGGTCGGCTCCGACGCCGCTCGCTACACGCTCATCTCCAAGAGCTCCAACCAGATGGTCGACTTCGACATTGAGGCCGTTAAGAAGCGCGACAACTCCAACCCGGTCTATTACGTGCAGTATGCTCACGCCCGCGTGTGCTCCATCCTGCGCCGTGCCGCCGACGTTACCGCCGAGCAGGCTGCCGAGATGGGCATGAAGGCCGTCGCCGAGAAGGCCATTGGCGAGAACGTCGATTACTCGCTGCTGACCGACCCGACCGAGCTCGCCCTGTCTCGTAAGCTCAACGAGCTCACCGACCTCATCGGTAGCTGCGCTCGCGACCGCGCTCCGTTCCGCCTGACGCACTTTGCCGAGGAGCTCGCCGGCGACTTCCACAGCTTCTATGCTGCCTGTCAGGTGCTGCCGAGCGAGGGCCGTCCCGTCGACCCCGAGCTCTCGCGCGCTCGTCTGGCCGCTTGCGACGCTGTCCGCGTGACGCTCGCCCTGGTGCTCACCCTCGTTGGCGTTTCCGCGCCCGAGCAGATGTAATTTACGGGTCGTTTGACCGTGTAGGTTCGGCTTAGCTGAGCCTTTTAAGCCCGATCTCCCACGCGGAGGTCGGGCTTTTTGTGCAAAAGCCGGCGTATTGAAGAATTTGGAACTGCGGGAAATGCGAAACTATGCTGGTTTACTACGATGATTTGGAGTATGCCGACCGCACCGATTGTTTTGCATGACCGGCAAGTGCTCTACCTGCGGTTTTGTTTTTGCGAATCGTTGCCCGGTTGGAGACCGACTATTTATCGTAGTAAACTGGCATGGTTTTGGCGGAGGCTATTTGCCTTGCGGGCGGAAACCCAAAGAGTGTCCCTTTTGGCTAGTCGTTGGCTAGTCGTTTAAGAACGTCCCCAATGACTAAGTTGCAGGTGGCGGCGGTTGTGTTACACTAACGCTGCGTATTTAACGCAATCATCTCGATACAGATCAATGATGTCCGTCGCTTTTGGACGGAGCTAGACTGTTTAGCCGCCCTGAAGGTATATGCAGGGAGCATGTGATCACAGGGCTTGAAAAGAAAGTTGAGCAAACACTGTGTCTGATCAACAGCAAGAAAATGAAATAACGACGACGCAGGCCGCTCCCGCTGCACCGGTTGCGTCGGACCAGGTCGCGACGCCCGTGCCGGAGCGGGCTTCGGCCCCCGAGGCGCCCAAGCCCGCTCCGGCAGCCGTGCCTGTTGCGGCTGAGAAGGCTGAGCCTGCAACAGGCGAGGAGGCTGCGCCCGCAAAGCCCAAGCGCACGCGCCGCGTAGCTAAGCCGGCGGCGAGCGGCGACGAGGCTGCCAAGCCCAAGCGTCGCACCACGCGCACCAAACGCGCCGACGCGGTCGACTCCTCGACGCCGATTTCCGATGAGGTCGCGCAGGCACGTGCACTGGCGCAGATCAGCGAGGCTCAGGTGGTACGCGCTCGTCGTCGCGCCGCCGAGCGCGAGGCTGCGGCTCTGACCGAACTCGCGACCGCGTCCGCGTCCGAAGCGCCTGCTGTCACCGAGGCTCCCGCCGCTGACCAGCCGACCGAGAAGCCGGCTTCGCGTACGCGCCGTCGTGCGGCCGCCAAGACCCAGCAGACTGTTGAGCAAGCTACCCCCGAGGCCATTGAGGCTTCGGCTCGTCCTGCAGAAGGGGAGGGAGCGCCGTTCGCTGAGGTAAGCGAGGTGCCCGTCGTCGATCCCGCCCTGCGTCCGCATCGCCGCGGTCGCAAGCCTAAGGCGTTCGTGGAGGCCGAGAAGGCTGCTGCTGCAGCTGCGGCAGCAGCTCAAGTAGCCGCGGCGACAGCCGAGTCCGTGCTTGCCGACGCCCCGGCTCAGGACGCATCGTCCGCCGAGGATGTCGTAGTCACCGAGGGCGAGGCGGCAGACGTCCGCCCCGGTCGTAGCCGCCGCACCGCGGCAAAGCGCTCGACTAAATCTAAGGCCGCCAAGAAGGGTGCGTCCGAAGATTCTGGCGAGACGACTGCCGATGCATCGACTGATGCCCCCGAGTCTCAGGACGTCGAACAGCCCGCGTCCGAGAAGCCCAAGCGCGGTCGCAAGAAGTCCGCTAGGGCCAGGGCTGCCGAGCAGCAGGCCGAGGCCGAGCCGCAGGGCGATTCCAATGCCGAGGCCAGCGATGATGCTGCGGCTAACGCCGACGCCTCCGCAACCGATGGCGCCGCCCCCGTCGAGGCCGAAGAGAGCTCTCGTCCCAACCGTCGTCAGCACAAGCGCAACGACGAGCGCAATGACCGCAACGAGCGCAAAGATGAGCGCAACAACGACCGTCGCAATCGTCAGCGCGATCGCAAGCAGCGCAACAAGGAGCGCAACGCCGCCCCCACCGAGCCCACGCTTTCGCGCGAGGAACTCGCGGCCATGAAGGTCGCCGAGCTTCGCGAGAAGGCCAAGGAGTTCGAGATCGAGACGACCGGCAAGAAGAAGGCCGAGCTCGTCGAGGAAATCTACACTACCGCCGCGAAGGCCGAAGGCTTCCGCGATATCAAGGGCATCCTGCAGATTCGTCCGGACAGCACCGGCATCATCCATGCTCACGGCTACATGAAGTCCAACGACGACGCCTTCGTTCCTGCTTACCTCATTCGCTCGGCGCGCCTGCGCACGGGCGACGTCATCGAGGGCTCGCTTCGTCCCTCGCGCGGCAGCGACAAGCGCGCCGGCCTCGCTAAGATCACGACCGTCAACGGCCTGGATCCCGAGCAGTCTCGCAATCGCCCCAAGTTCGGCGACCTCACGCCGGTCTATCCCAACGAGCCACTGCGCATGGAGCACGGCAAGGACTCCATCACCGGTCGCGCCATCGACATCGTGTCGCCGATCGGCAAGGGCCAGCGCGGTCTGATCGTGTCGCCGCCCAAGGCCGGCAAGACCACGATCCTCAAGAAGATCTGCCAGTCCATCTCGATCAATAATCCCGAGGTGCACCTCATCTGCCTGCTCGTCGACGAGCGCCCCGAAGAGGTCACCGACATGCAGCGCTCCATTAAGGGCGAGGTCGTGGCCTCCACCTTCGATATGCCTGCCGATAACCACACCCGTGTGGCCGAGCTCGTCATCGAGCGCGCCAAGCGCATCGTGGAGCTTGGCGGCGACGTCGTGGTAGTGCTCGACTCCATCACGCGCCTTGCCCGCGCCTACAACCTGGCAGCACCCGCCTCGGGCCGAATCCTCTCGGGCGGCGTCGATTCGGCGGCCCTGTATCCGCCCAAGCGCTTCCTGGGCGCAGCCCGCAATATCGAGAATGGCGGCTCGCTCACCATCTTGGCCTCCGCGCTCATCGACACCGGTTCCAAGATGGACGAGGTCATCTTTGAGGAGTTCAAGGGCACCGGCAACATGGAGCTCAAGCTCGACCGCGACCTGGCCGACCGTCGCATCTTCCCGGCTATCGACCCCGTCGCCTCGGGTACGCGCAACGAGGACCTGCTGGTCGACGAGCAGATGCGCCCGTTTGTCTTTGGCCTGCGCCGCATCCTCGCCGGCATGAACAATACCGAGCGCGCGGCCGCATCGTTTATCAAGGGCCTTAAGGGCACCAACACCAACCAGGAGTTCCTGGTGCGTTCGGCCAAAAAGCACAGCGACTACGAGCAGACGTTCTAAGTCGCCAGCCGCACGCGGCGTTATCGCCAACGCGATGAAGGGTCGGGGCTTGCGCTTCGGCCCTTTTTATATCGCCACTCGGCGCCAATTATCGACCATAAGACCGGCGAGCAGCGGGTTTCCCGTTTCAATCCGACAACGTCGCTTGCAATCGAAGGAGCGGTTTCGCATAATAGCTTTTAAGCTTCGCGACGGAAAACGCAGATGAAACGAACCATATACCGTTGCTTTGGGGCCCAGGCCCCGCTTCATCTTCTCTCGCGCAGCCAACTGAATGATGCGATTTGGGTGCTGGAAGATGGGGAGAGCTCATGGCTTCTTCTGATGCAACACAACGAGCAGTCCTTGCCGGACTTTCTTGCGGGATCGGCCTTGCCGCCCCCGTGGTGATGTATGCCGCGACGCTGCCGTTTTCGTCGGTGAACGAGACGGTGGTTGCAGGTGCCGTTCCCTTTGCCGTGGGCGCTGTGGCGGGTGTGGGCATCTACGCCGCCTCGCTGGGCATTTCCGAGTACCGTGCCCAGCGCGAAGAGCGCCTGTTCGAGCCCGATGCCATCGGCGGGGCCGCTAACGTCAACCAGTATCGCAGCGAGTTCAAGACGGCCTCGATTCCCGCGCAGCAGCAGGATGCGGAGTCTTATACTGCGGCGCCTGCCGCCCAAGCCCAATCCGAGCAGTCTTCCTCTGCTTTCCTTTCTGGCCTGACCGGTGCCTTCCAGCGTCGTCATGCCGATGATGGCGTTCCCACCATCGCTCGCGCCGCAGACGCCATGGACGAGGCCGAGGCCTGGTCCATGATCGATAGCATGCTCGACGACGACTCTCCGGTCAGCTGCGATCCCGCGCGCTCGCGCGACGTCTATCAGGTCGCAATCGATGAGCTCACTAACGGTGGCCAGACCGGCTCTTACAACCGCGATGACATCGCTGCCGCCGCGCGCGCCGTGTCGGGCTCCCAGGCCGCCCCTGCGGGCAGCACGGCTGCCTTCGTGGCGCTCGTTGCCAATGCGGCTGCCAGCAATGCCTATAGCGCCACCTCCGCGGATGCGAACGCCTCTGTCGGCACTTCGTACGTTGACGAAACCATGACTGCCGACGAGGAGGCTGTTGCCGCTCGCCGCGCCGCCGAAAGCTCGCTGTGGGGCGCTCCCGCCCAGCAGCAGGCGGCTGAGGCTGCGCCGTACAACGCGAATCTTGCCAGCATGCCCATCATCTCCGATGCCGCGGGCGTCGATCTCGACGATCTTGACGAGCCCGCTGCCATCACCGCATCGATCGATGCCCAGGATCGCATCGACACCGGTGACCTTCCCGACGCCTCGCTTGAGGTTGATGTTCCCATGGCTGATTACTCGGGCCACGAGGACATGTGGGCCGCTGCCACCGCGATTTTGGACGAGATCGACGAGCCTGCCCCCGTTGCGGCCCCCGCTCCCGTCGCTGCCCCTCAGCCCGCTGCTCCCGCCTATGTCGGTCGTCACAGCGCCGTGTTTCCCGAGGATACCGCCCGTATCTCGCGCGAGAGCATTGAACGTGCTGAGGCCATTGCCGCCGGCATTATGGAGAACCGTCGCCATGAGCGCGTCAATCAGATCCTCGAGGAAGAGATCGAGCGCCTGCAGTCCTCTACTGCCAAGCGTACGGGTCGTGCCTACCTGAGCGTTATCGAGGGCGGCACCGCCAGCTTTGCGCCGCTTCGTGCCGAGGCTTAGCTTTCGCATGGTGAAGCTGAATCTAAAATGGGCGGTCGCGACCTGCCTGATGGCGCTCTTGATTTGGGGCAATTCGCTGGTTCCCGGCTCAGGATCGGGATCGCTGAGCCTGACGGTCATGGAGGCCGTCCGTGGATTTTTGCACGGCGTGGGACTTCCGTATGAGTGGGTGACCAACTTTGTGGTTCGCAAATGCGCCCATTTTACCGAGTATATGGTGCTCGGCATCTTGGCGACGCACGCCTTTGACTTCGAGGGCCGGCGCACCTTTGACGTGCTGCTTCCCACGGCAGTGTTCCTACTGTTGATTCCCTCGATCGACGAGACGATCCAGCTCTTTGTGCCGGGACGTGCCGGCATGATTGCCGACGTGATGATCGATTGCTGCGGGGCTGCGACGGGTGTCGCGCTCCGATACCTGTTACGGTCGCTGATATGCGCCAAAAAGGCCGCCTAGGATATGTTACTTGGTCCTAGGCGGCCTTGCTTGTTTTGGGGCTTCTGCGGGGCGTGGCAGCTCTATCTTGGGATCCGAATCGCGCCATGTCGCCGTGTCTTTTTTGGTCCTACTGGAGCGCCTTCGCACCCAGGGCCAGGCAGCCCATGATGCCCTGCTTGCCCTCGAGGCTGTTGTTGACGATGTAGTTATCGATGTCGGCCATCTCGGGCGTGACGATGTAGCCGTTGAGCATCTCGGCGCATTTCTTGCGGGCGAGCGGCACGATGGGGGTGTGGTCGGCAACGCCGCCGCCGATAATGATCTTCTGCGGGGCATAGCACAGGATGTAGGTCATGAGCGCCTGTGCCAGATAGCCGGCGAGCAGGTCCATTGCCTCCGGGTCATCGGTCATCTCGCCGGCGGACTTACCGTCCCAGCGCTTTTTGACGCCAGGGCCGGCGATGAGGCCCTCCAGGCAGTTGTCGTGGAAGGGGCAGCCGCTGTGCTCGCCGATGGTGTCGCGCGGGTCGCGCGTGACCAGGATGTGGCCGGCCTCGGGATGCATCATGCCGTGGACGAGCTGACCGCCCGAGAGCACGCCGGCGCCCACGCCGGTACCGATTGTCAGGTAGACCACATCGGTGAGACTCTTAGCGCAACCAAAGGTGACCTCGCCCAGGCAGGCGACGTTGACGTCGGTATCGTAGCTGCAGGGGATGTTGAGCTCGTTTTTGATGGTGCCCAGCAGGTCAAAGTAGCGCCATGCGGTCTTGGGCGTCTCCAGGATTTTGCCGTACTGGGGCGAGGCGGGGTTAACCGCGGTAGGGCCAAAGGCACCGATGCCCAGGGCGGCGATGCCTTTGTCTGCAAACCATGCGTTGACGGCCTCTACGGTCTCCTGCGGGGTCGTGGTCGCAATCTGCTCGCGCTCCAGGACCGTACCGTCCGCATAGCCCGTGGCGCAGACCATCTTGGTGCCGCCGGCCTCGAGCGCTCCGATAAGCTGCTGCTCTGCCATAGTGTTCCTCTCTCTGGGACGAGTTGCTCCACCTCTAAAGTATAGCGCTCTAAAATATAAATGAGGTCGCTATAAAAAGGAACCTCGCAGCCCAACGGGTTCGCGAGGTTTCTCTGGTGCCTTTGGTTGCCGGGCCGTCCTTACCCGCGCGGTTTGATTTTATCACGCAGGGACTTGAGGTTCTCCAGCGCGGCGTTGAGCGTTTCGTCGCGCTTGGCAAAGTGGAAGCGGATCAGGTGATTGACGGGCTCGCGGAAGAAGCTCGAACCTGGAACGGCGCCCACGCCCACCTTGGAGGCGAGATCCTCGCAGAAGTCGAGGTCGCTGTCATAGCCAAACTCCGAGATGTCCATCATCACGTAGTAAGCGCCCTGCGGCACGTTGTGCGTGAGCCCGATGCTGTCGAGACCCTGGCAGAACAGGTCGCGCTTGGCGGTGTAGAGGTCGAGGACCTCCTGGTAATAGCTGTCGTCGAAGTTGAGGGCGGTGACGACAGCCTCCTGCAGGGGAGCGGCGGCGCCCACGGTGAGGAAGTCGTGGACCTTCTTGATGCGCTCGGTGATCTCGGCCGGGGCGATGGTGTAGCCCAGGCGCCAGCCAGTGATGGAATAGGTCTTGGACAGCGAGCTACAGCTGATGGTGCGCTCGAACATGCCGGGCAGCGTGGCCATATAGACGTGCTCGTGGGGCGTATAGACGATGTGCTCATAGACTTCGTCGGTGATGCAGTAGACGTCGTACTTTTTGCACAGGTCGGCGATAAAGGTGAGCTCCTCGCGCGTAAAGACCTTGCCGCAGGGGTTGGACGGGTTGCACAGGACAATGGCCTTGGGGTCGTTGTCGCGGAAGGCCGCCTCGAGGACCTCGCGATCGAAGTCGAAGGTGGGCGGGTTCAGCGGCACGTAGATGGGCTCAGCGCCCGAGAGGATCGTGTCGGCGCCGTAGTTCTCGTAGAACGGCGAGAAGATGACGACCTTGTCGCCGGGGTTCGTGACCGTCATCATGGCGGCCATCATGGCCTCGGTGGAGCCGCAGGTGACTACGATGTTCTCGTTAGGGTTGATCGACATGCCCATAAAGTGCTCCTGCTTGGCTGCGAGCGCCTCGCGCATGGCCTGGGAGCCCCAGGTGATGGAGTACTGGTGATAGAGCGGCTTGGGGTCGGTGGCAATGGTGCTGAGGCTCTCGAGCAGCTGCGCCGGGGGATCGAAATCGGGGAAGCCCTGCGAGAGGTTGACGGCGCCGTACTTATTGGAGATGCGCGTCATGCGGCGGATGACCGAATCGGTGAATGTCGCCGTGCGGTTGGAGAGTTTTTTCATGCCTGTCCTTTCGAGCATTTGCAGTGGGGCAAGTTTACTCCTATGAAACCGGTGGGATTTGCTCGAAATGGGCTCGAAAAACTCTTTTCAAAATTCTTGAAAATTGGGGCTTGCATCGCGTGGCGTTCCTTGCAATAATAGTCGAGCGCGAAGCGCACAGGACACGGTGGGTGTAGCTCAGTTGGCTAGAGCGACGGGTTGTGGTCCCGTAGGTCGAGGGTTCGAGTCCCTTTACCCACCCCAGTTCTTGCTTCGTGTTGATATCGGGTCGTTAGCTCAGTTGGTAGAGCAGGGGACTCTTAATCCCAAGGTCCAGGGTTCGACCCCCTGACGGCCCACCACACGATATCTCTTCTAAAGTCCGTCACAACGGACTTTAGCTTTGGGTCGTTAGCTCAGTTGGTAGAGCAGGGGACTCTTAATCCCAAGGTCCAGGGTTCGACCCCCTGACGGCCCACCAAAGATTGTTAAGGTGATCAACTTCGGTTGGTCACCTTTTTTGTTGCCATTTCATGGGTCGAACCCGTAAGGGCGCGGAGCTGAGGAAATGCGCGAGCATTTACCAGCGCAGCGCGCAAGGCGCGAAGCGCCGCAGCGGCCGTCTGCGCAGCAGACTGACCCCCTGACGGTCCACACCAAGCTTCTATTTCTCGTGGCAAATAGATTGAGCCCCGTACGTTTGTTGCGAGGCTCAATAAATATCGAGAAGTTGTGTTCTGTTCTAGATAGGTGCCAGCTTAGTCGGCTCGATAGTGCGATCCGAGGCTTTCGGTTCGCTTGCGCATGGCTTTGACCATCTCTGTTGCCAGCAGCAGCTGCGATTGTAGGCGGGCGAGGGCTGCGATTTCGCTGTCTTGAGCGTTATGCAGGCTCAAAGACGTTGTTTCGGCACTCAGGCTCTCTAGCTCTTGTAACGCCGCGGAAAGGCCCTTCTCGGTGCGGTTGATCATGCAGTAGGTACTCATCGTGCGTTTGAGGCTGTGTGTCAGGCGCTCTGCATCTACCTTGGCGAGGCCGCGCTGGGGGAGGGCGATACCCGTCTTCAAGGGCGTCTCAGGGGCATCCTGCGCCGCCTGCGCCGCCGATGCGCCGGCAATCCGTCCGAATACGACGCCGTTGGCGCTTGACAGGCCGCCAATGCGGTCGGCGCCGTGCATGCCGCCTGTCGCCTCGCCGCAAGCGTAGAGGCCCTCAACGCCCGTGTACGCTGTCTTATCGATCTTGATACCGCCATTAGCGGCATGGGCGTACATGGCAACACGCATCTCGTCGGTCGGGGCGATGCCGTGCTCGTCTTGCAGCCAGGCGGCAAAGGTCTGCACAAACTCGGGAACATCCTCGCGGGGGAAGTCGTAATGCAGCGCTAGGCCCTCGGCGCCCGCTTGGTCGATGGCGAGGTCGATAGTGCGAGAGGCCAAGCGTGAAGTGAAGGGGCCATATCCGGAGCGCTGCTCGAGCAAATCGTCAAGTTTATCTTCGGCGATATCGACCGGCTGATCGAGCTTGACGTAGCGCCAGGTCTTCTCGTTAAAGACAAGGTTGCGCTTGGGCTCTATGAAGCCGGGCATCATTTGCATGAACTCTATATTAGTAAGGGATGCGCCGTGGGCCTGTGCGACGGCCTGCGAGGAGCTGAGCACGTCGGCCGAGGTCAGGCTGCGCTCGAACAGGCCTCCCGTGCCGCCGGCGGCGATGATGGTCGCCTTGGCGGCGATGGAAACAAGGCGCTCGTTCGTGCGGTCGAAGAGGACGGCGCCGGCGATCTTTCCGGTCGTGTCCTCAAGAAGGTCGATGAGTTCGTGGCGGGGGAACAGACGAATGACAAGATTCTCAATTTGCGCCGTCAGGGCGTCCTCGAGGGGCTTGCGGGTGAGACCGCGCCACATGCGCGTCTTGTGGTCAAAGCAGGGGATAAACTGCTTTTGCTGGGCGCTCTCGGCGCTTTGCGGACGCTGGAGCTCAACACCCAGGTCTTCCTCGAGCCACTGGATCGCCTGAGGAATGCCGTGGACAAAGGTCTGGACGAGCTCGGGGTCAGCGACGCCGCCACCGACAGTCTGGATGGTGTCGATGAGGTCCTGCTCGTCTTTCGCATTGACGGGTCCGATAAGGCCGAGGCCCCAGGTGCCCGGGAAGAAGCTCGATCCGCTCATGGTCTTGCCGGCGCTCGCCACGGTAACGGTTGCCCCCGCGCGTGCCGCCTCTATGGCGGCACAGAGCCCCGCAATGCCAGATCCAATTACCAGTACATCAGTCGATTCCATCGGATTCCTTTCTCGTCCGGCGCATTGTCGCACGGGCGCTCGCCAAAGGCACCAAAAAGATTCCGTTAATCGGTAAAGGGCCGATATCGCAGGTGGACGTCGCGGACACTTGGACGCTCCACTCCATCCCGCATTGAGTTGCGGTGGAATACGGACTGTTTTGGCTCATATGGGGGCTAATCAGTCCGTATTTCACCGCAACTGATATATCGGCGTTGGCTACCCTCGGGAATAAAAAAGAGCCGCTACCCGGGTGGATAGCGGCTCGTAAGCTCAGTTATATGAGCGTCGCGCGGGCGCGATTAGGCCTTGAGGGCCTCCTCGACGGCGACGGCGCAGGCGACGGTGGCACCGACCATGGGGTTGTTGCCCATGCCGATGAGACCCATCATGTCGACGTGCGCAGGCACGGAGGAAGAACCGGCGAACTGGGCGTCGGAGTGCATACGGCCCATGGTGTCGGTCATGCCGTAAGAGGCAGGGCCGGCGCCCATGTTGTCCGGGTGCAGGGTACGGCCAGTGCCGCCACCAGAAGCGACGGAGAAGTACTTCTTGCCAGCCTCGATGCGCTCCTTCTTGTAGGTGCCAGCGACGGGGTGCTGGAAGCGCGTGGGGTTGGTGGAGTTACCGGTGATCGAGATGTCGACGTTCTCGTGCCACATGATGGCAACGCCCTCGCGGACGTCGTCGGAGCCGTAGCAGTTAACGGCAGCACGGGGACCATCGGAGTAGGGGATGGTCTCGACAACCTTGAGCTCGCCCGTGTAGTAGTCGAACTGGGTCTTCACATAGGTGAAGCCGTTGATGCGGGCGATGATCTGAGCAGCGTCCTTGCCCAGACCGTTGAGGATGACGCGCAGCGGCTTCTTACGAGCCTTGTTAGCGTTCAGAGCCAGGCCGATAGCGCCCTCAGCGGCAGCGAAGGACTCGTGGCCGGCCAGGAAGGCGAAGCACTCAGTGTCGTCGGAGAGCAGCATAGCGCCCAGGTTGCCGTGGCCCAGACCGACCTTGCGGTCCTCGGCGACGGAGCCGGGAACGGTGAAGGCCTGGATGCCCTCGCCGATGATGGCGGCAGCCTCAGAAGCGGACTTGGCGCCACGCTTGACAGCGAGAGCGCAGCCGAGGGTGTAGGCCCACTCAGCGTTCTGGAAGGCGATGGACTGGGTGTTGTTGACGATCTCACGCGGGTTGAAGCCCTTGTCGGTGCAGATCTGCAGAGCTTCCTCGAGGGAGGCGATGCCGTTGTCGGCGAGGCACTTGTTGATCTTGTCAGCGCGGCGCTCGTAACCTTCGAACGTAACAGTCATAGTTATTTCCCTCCCTTTCTACTCGTGAACCGGGAACACGCTGGCGACGGAGTGAGTCTCCTCGTCGGTGCGCGGGTCGATGTACTTGGCAGCGTTCTCCCACTGACCATAGTGGCCCATAGCGCCAGCGATGGCCTCCTCGGGGGTCTTGCCGGCCTTGACGGCGTCGGTGAACTTGCCGAGGTTCAGGAACTCGAACGCGATGATCTCGTTCTTGTCGTTGAGAGCCATGCGGGTGACGTAGCCCTGAGCGAGCTCGAGGTAACGAGCGCCCTTGGCCTTGGTGCCGAACATGGTGCCGACCTGAGAGCGAAGGCCCTTGCCGAGGTCGTCGAGGGAGGCGCCCACGGGCAGGCCGCCCTCGGAGAACGCGGTCTGGCTGCGGCCGTAAACGATCTGCAGGAAGATCTCGCGCATAGCAACGTTGATGGCGTCGCAGACAAGGTCGGTGTTGAGGGCCTCGAGGATGGTCTTACCGGGAAGGATCTCGGAAGCCATGGCGGCAGAGTGGGTCATGCCCGAGCAGCCGATGGTCTCAACGAGGGCCTCCTCGATGATGCCGTCCTTGACGTTCAGCGTGAGCTTGCAGGCGCCCTGCTGAGGTGCGCACCAACCCACACCGTGCGTAAGACCGGAGATGTCGGAAATCTCCTTAGCCTGGACCCACTTGCCCTCCTCGGGGATGGGTGCGGGGCCGTGGTATGCACCCTTGGCAACGGGGCACATGTTCTCCACTTCCTGTGAGTACTGCATGCCTCTCCTCTCTATCGTGTTGGCGTCCCGTCTGGGGGTCGTGGCTGGCGATTGCCGGGCGACCCTTCGAAAGGGACATGACATGCAGCCCCTATAATACCGCGAAATGCACGGAATATTCGGCGAACGGCTCAGTTTTCGTAGCGAGAAGCGCGGAACTTTCAATTGAAGCGGTTTAACTTAGCATTTTGTGGTTGCGGACTTCCGTATAGGGGGTCAGTCCTGGGCAATTTTTTGGTCAGCTTTTGAAAACGTTATGACGTTTGACCTGTCGATCCGTTACCGTTCGCCGTCCGTTTGATGCCTTTGACCGTTCCGGGGTGTCATTTTGCGTGGATGTTTTGATGGCACGCTTCAATCGTATTGTATTGGATGGCAAGCAGATCCTGCGCGAAGGGAGCGCCATGCAGCGCGTTTGGAGAACGGTTACCGGCTTTTACCATGTCTGTGCCCGCGGTACGGGCAAGCAGCTCATCTTTGAGAGTGACGATGACCGGTGGGAGTTTTTGGAGCTGATGCGCGACTGCTGCCGGGAGGCTGGGGTGACGGTTGCGGCGTGGTGTCTCATGGGCAACCACGTGCATCTGGTGCTTGCGGATTACGAGGACAGGATGAGCGCGGCTATGCATCGGCTGCTTTTGACGTACGCGCGGCGGTTCAATAAACGCACGGGGCGCACAGGTCATCTGTTCCAGAACCGTTTTGACCGGCGCTCGCTCGATACCGACCGTTATCTAATGGCCGCCATTCGCTATGTTCACGCTAATCCGCAGGAGGCGGGTATCGCCCTGATCGAGCGCTATCCGTGGAGCAGTTTTGCCGAGTATCTGCGAGCGTATGACAACGATGCGACGAGGGGATTTTCGGACCCTTCTTGTGTGCTTGAGCTCTTTGAGTCTGCCAAGGGGTTTCTGGATTATTCTCTGTCGATGCCCGATGGTTCCGATCCGGTGATTCACGATATGGATGAGACGGAGTGGGAGCGGCGTGCGTTTGCCGACAAGATGGCGAAGCGCCTGGGCGTTCCGCTCAATGAGCTCAAGACCGTAGCACCCGCGCGGCGAGACGGAATCATTTTCGCCCTGCACGATGGCGGCTACACGGTGCGCGAGATCGAGCGGTATACGGGGATTAGCAAGAGCACCGTCTCTCGTATCGTGCGCGCCTATGCGCAGGTGAGAGCGCGGACCGAGGGCTCGGAATAGAAAAAGGCCGAACCGCTCTTGTCAAGCGATTCGGCCAACGAAATTCTTAAGATTTGGGACAAATACTACTGATTATTTTGTCCCGTGAGCATGCCGTCGAGGGTGCGCCAGGCGAGCTCGGCGCACTTGACGCGGGCGGGCATGTGCGAGATGTCCTGGAGCTGGGCGGCCTCGTCCAGGTCTTCCAGGTCCTCCTCGGAAAGGTGCTCGCCGCGGATCATGGCGAGGAAGAGCCCGGCCAGGCGGCGAGCCTCCTCAACCGTCTCGCCGGTGATGAGGTCGGCCATGATGTCGGCGCTGGCCTGGCTGATGGCGCAGCCGTGACCGGTAAAGGAGGCCTCCTCGATCACGCCGTTCTCGACACGCAGCTGCAAGGTGAGCTCGTCGCCGCAGCTGGGGTTGATGCCCTCGTGCTCGTGCGTGGGAGCGTCCATCTCGTATTTATAGTCGGGGTGCGAGTTGTGCTCCATAAACGTGGTGGAGGTGTACAGATTACCCATTGAACGTGCTCCAAACGTGATGCAGGCCGGCGATGAACTTGTCGATATCGGCCTTGTCGTTGTAGAAGGCCACGCTGGCGCGGCAGCAGGCGAGGTTCTCGACGCCCAGCCAGGTGAGCAGCGGCTGCGCGCAATGGTGACCGGCGCGGATGCAGACACCGTCCATGTCCATGATGCTCGCGACGTCGTGCGGGTGGATGCCCTTGACGTTGAAACTCACGACGCCGTGGTGGTTGTCCCAGTAGATGGAGCCGATGATCTGGACAAAGTCGAGCTGCATGAGCTCGCCCATCAGGTAGTGGACGAGTGCCTGCTCACGGGCCTGGATGTTCTCGTAGCCCACGGTGTTGACCAGGTAATCGAGAGCCGCACCTGTGGCGAAGATGCCGGCGGCGTCCTGCGTGCCAGCCTCGAACTTTTCGGGGACGGGCGCCCAGACGGCATCCTGCTCGGTGACCGAATCAATCATCTCGCCGCCGGTGAGCATGGGCGGCATGGCGTTGAGCAGGTCCATCTTGCCCCACAGCACGCCGATGCCCATGGGGCCCATGGCCTTGTGCGCGCTAAACGCAAAGAAGTCGGCGCCCAGGTCGGCCACGTTAACCGGCATGTGCGGCAGCGACTGTGCGCCGTCGACGACCAGGTAGCCACCGTACTTGTGCACGAGCTTGCCGAGGTTCTTGACCGGGTTCTCGACGCCCAGCACGTTGGAGACCTGACCCACGGCCAGGATCTTTGTCTTGGGACCTACCTTGGCAAGAACTTCCTCGGTGGTGAGCTGGCCGGTCTTGGTGGGGTAGAGGTAGACGAGCTTGGCGCCGGTCTCGCGGCAGACCAGCTGCCACGGGATCAGGTTGGAGTGGTGCTCCATGATGGTGATGACGACCTCGTCGCCGGGCTCCAGCACCGTGGGCGCAAAGCTCTTGGCGACCAGGTTGAGCGACTCGCTCGTGTTGCGGGTGAAGACAACCTCGTTAGCCTGGGAGGCGCCGATGAGGTCGGCGATCTGCTGGCGAACCTTCGCGATGGCGTCGGTGGCCTCGACGGACAACGAGTACAGGCCACGCAGTGGGTTGGCGTTCATGCGCTGGTAGAAGTCGCGCTCGGCATCGAGTACGCAAGCGGGACGCTGCGCGGTGGCGGCGCTATCGAGGAAGGCGATCTCGGGGTGCTGCTGGAACAGCGGGAACTGGCCCTTGTAGGGGTTGGTCTCGATGTCCACGGTAGGCCAGCCGCGCGATGCCTCGTCGCTGGCGTCGAGCTCCATGGGCTCGGGGGCGGTGCAGGTATCGCATTTAACGTGCTCGGTGTCGATCATGCGAGCTCCTCTTCAAAGTTATCGATCAGGTTGTTGCCCAGGCGGACGACGGCGGCGCGGGTGCGCTCGTCGGCAGCAGAGAGCGCGGCGTCCTCCAGCTTAGCGCGGATGAACAGGTCCTCGGCGGCATTTTGGTCGAGGCCGCGGCAGGCGAGGTAGAACAGCTGCTCGTCGCGGACATGGCCGATGGTGGCGCCGTGGTTGCCGGCGACGTCGTCCTCGTCGCACAGGATGACGGGGACGGTCTTGTTGTCGACGCCCTTGTTGGCAAGCAGCACGGTCTCGCGCTCGGTGCCGGTTGCGCCCTTGCAACCGTGCACGAGGTCGATGGTGCCGCGGTAGACTTTCTTGGACGTGCCGGTCAGCACGCCGTTGGCGTCGATCTCGCACTCGGTCTTGCGGCCGCGGTGGCGCAGTTCGTAGTTAAAGTCGCGCACCTGCTCGCGAGCGCCCAGGTAATCAGTGTCGATAGTGACCTTGGCGGTGTCGCCCAGCAGGTCGCCGGCAAGGCCGGTGGCGCTGGCGCCGGCACCCAGTACGGTGTGCTGCACGTTGACGCGCGCGCCCTCGTCCAGGAACAGACCGGTGTCGTCGAGTGCGATCCAGCTGTCGTCGAGCGTCTGCGTGCAGGTTACGTTGACGGTGGCGTACTCGTAAGCGCACACCCGCAGCACGGAGCCCACGACGCCCTCGCCGACAACGGGGGAGTCCAGGGCGATGTGCAGGTCGAGCGTGGCCTGCGGACGGGCGACGACGTCGATAGCGGCAATCGCAGCCGCTGCGTCGACGCCGCTCACGCGAATGGTAGCCGTGGCGTGCTTATATGCGGGCACATCGATGACGATGCGCTTAGTGGCGTGGTCGGCCAGGTAGGCGTAGGCGGCCTCGCCCATGCCGGTCTCGAAGGCCTCGGCGGGGGCGAGCTCCTCTTCGAGCTTGATGGCGCCTGCCTGGTAGACGGAGGTGGCGGGCACGTCGAGCTCGGTCTCGGGCGTGATGCGGGCGCGGTCGGCGGCGTCGCCGGGGGCGGAGGCGCGGCGCTCGGGGAAGCGCTCGGCCATGGCGTTCATGGCGGTGTCGAACGCGTCGTCCGCGCCGAGGAACTGTTCGTCCAGGCCCTCGACCTCTACGGCCTCGGCGGGAGCGGCGGCAAGTTTGTCAGAGAGTTCGAGCTTGGTCTGGTTCATGCGCAGCCAACCCCAAGTGGCAGCCGGCATCGCGTTGACCTGCTCAAGCGTGGTAGCAGCGGTGTTCGTGGTCTGTTTCATTATCCGATCGCTCCTTCCATCTCGAGCTTGATCAGGTTGTTCATCTCGACGGCGTACTCCAGCGGCAGCTCCTTGGAGACCGGGTTGGCAAAGCCGTTGACGATCATGGTGCGGGCCTCTTCCTCCGAGATACCGCGGCTCATCAGGTAGAACACCTTGTCGTCGCCAATACGGCCGATGGTGGCCTCGTGGCCGATGTCGACGTTCTTGGCGCGGATGTCCATGGCGGGGATGGTGTCGGAGCGGCTCTGGTCATCGAGCATCAGCGACTGGCAGCTCACGGTTGCCTTGGAGCCCTCGGCCTTGGGCGTCGCCACGATGGAGCTGCGGAAGGTCTGGATGCCGCCGCTCTTGGAGATACCCTTGGTCTCGACGGTCGCCGAGGTCTCGGGCGCGTTGAGCACGACCTTGCAGCCGGTGTCGAGGTTCTGACCGGCGCCGGCAAAGGTGATGCCGGTAAAGCTCGAGCGGGCGCGGTGGCCGTTGAGCACGCTCATGGGGTAGAGGTAGCCCACGTGGCTGCCGAAGGAGCCGCTGATCCACTCGATGTCGCCGTCCTCGTCCACGCGCGCACGCTTGGTGTTGAGGTTGTACATGTTCTTGGACCAGTTCTCGATGGTCGAGTAGCGCAGGTGCGCGCGCTTGCCCACAAAGAGCTCGACGGCGCCGGCGTGGAGGTTGGCCACGTTGTACTTGGGCGCGGAGCAGCCCTCGATAAAGTGCAGGTCGGCGTCGTCCTCGACGATGATGAGCGTGTGCTCAAACTGGCCGGCGCCCTTGGCGTTCAGACGGAAGTAGCTCTGCAGTGGGAAGTCGAGCTTGGTGCCCTTGGGCACGTAGACAAACGAGCCGCCCGACCATACGGCGCCGTGCAGGGCCGCAAACTTGTGGTCGGTGGGCGGGATGAGCGTCATGAACTTCTCGTGGATGAGCGGCTCCCACTGCGGGTCGTGCAGGGCCTCCTCGATACCGGAGTAGACGATGCCCATCTTGGACGCGGTGTCCTGCATGTTGTGGTAGACCAGCTCGGAGTCGTACTGTGCGCCGACGCCCGCCAGGTAGCTGCGCTCGGCCTCGGGGATACCCAGGCGCTCAAAGGTGTTCTTGATGTCGTCGGGCACCGACTCCCAGTCGTGCTTTTGGTCGGTGTTGGGCTTGACGTAGGTGACGATGTTGTCCATGTCCAGGCCCTCGATGGAGGGGCCCCACGTCGGGTCGGGAAAACGGTTGAAGATCTCGAGGGACTTGAGGCGCAGGTCGAGCATCCACTGAGGCTCGTCCTTCTTGGCGCTGATCTCGCGAACGATGTCGGGCGTGATGCCGGCGTCGAGGCGCTCGAATCCCTCCTCGCCATAGGTGAAGTCGTAGAGGCTGCGGTCGATGTCCGCGACCTCGGTGCGGTTCTTGGTCATTGCGTCGCCCCTTTACGCCTGCTGCTCGGCGGCGGCTGCCTCGGCCTGGGCGCGCTGCTCGGCGGCCTCGCGCTCGAAGGTCTCAAAGCCGTTCTTGTCGATCCAGGGGATGAGCGAGGCGTCGTCCTCGCGCACGATGTGGCCCTTGACCATAACGTGGACGCGGTCGACATCCAGGTGCTCCAGGATGCGCGTGTTGTGCGTGATGATGAGCATGGAGCCGTCGCAGCTCTTGCGGTAGGCGTCCATGCCGTGGCTGACGGTGGAAAGCGCGTCGACGTCCAGGCCGGAGTCGGTCTCGTCGAGGATGGCGAGCTTGGGTTGCAGCAGCAGGAGCTGGAGCATCTCGACCTTCTTCTTCTCGCCGCCCGAGAAGCCCACGCCCAGCTCGCGGTTGAGGTAGGCGGTGTCCATGTTGAGCTCGGCCGCGAGCTCCTTGACGCGACGGCGGAACTCCTTGCCCTTCATCTCCAGGCCGGGACGGCCGGCGATGCTGGCGCGCAAAAAGCTCGACAGCGGCACGCCCGGGATCTCGACTGGGGCTTGGAAGCTCAGGAAGAGGCCGGCGCGCGAGCGCTTGTCGGTGGTGAGTTCGGTGATGTCCTGGCCGTCAAAGACGATGCGGCCGTCGTTGACCGTATAGACGGGGTCGCCCATGACCAGGTGGCCGAGGGTGGACTTACCAGCGCCGTTGGGGCCCATCAGCACGTGGGTCTCGCCGGCGGCGACGTTAAGGTTGACGTTGTGGAGGATGGTCTTCTCGTCCACGGAGGCGGTCAGACCTTCGATGGAAAGCAGCGGATTTGCGCTCATGCTGTCCCTCTCTGTATATGGTGTACTCATGGGTGTACTAAACCCTAGGAATCTTCTCGGAATAAAGTTACTATGGGTTCGGCGTTAGTCAAGGGAAAACCCGACTAATCCACTCGACTTTTCAAATTGTGGGACAAAAAAACCTGTTGTGTTTGTTCCACTTACTTAAGATTTGGGACAAATACTCCTGGTTATTTTGTCCCAGGCGATGGGAGGGTAGGTATGCTCATTTCTTCTAAGGGCCGCTATGCCCTCCGATTGATGATCTATATCGCGGCGCTGGGCGACGCCGAGGGCAAGATTGCCCTGCGCGAGGTGGCAGACCGCGAGCATATTTCGCAAAAGTATTTGGAACAGCTGGTCCGTCCGCTTATGAAGGCGGGCCTGCTCAAGAGCGTGCGTGGCAAGGGCGGCGGCTACATGATGGCCAAGGACCCGGCCGAGGTACGCGCCGGAGATATCCTGCGCGCCGTCGAGGGCAGCACGGCGCCCGTTGCGTGCGATGGCATCGACAACAGCTGCACCCGCAGCGACCTGTGCTCCACGGTCAAGTTCTGGCGCGGCCTGGACGACGTGATCGAAAAATACGTCGACGGCGTGACGCTGGCCGACCTAGCTACCGTCCCCGAGATCAACTTCGACATCAAACTGTAGGGCGAACACAATTCCTTAAGATTTCGCGGAGGGTTGTTGCCGTTTACCGAGGGGTTGTTGTGCAACAACGGGCGAGCTGCAATACTTACTCTTATCTTTGCAAACCGCACTTTAACTACACCAATGCAGGGAGGATCTTATGCAGCCCAAGCATTCCGCTATTGTGGCGGGACTGACGTTGGCGCTTTCGTTTGGCACCGTTACCGCGCCGGCGCCCGCTGCTGCCGAGGAGCCCACACCGGGCGTTGCCTCGGATGCCACCGATATCGATAAGGGTCTTTACACCCAGCAGTCCTTTTCGGGCGTGCTGCGGTCGGTCCAGGGCGTTTCGTTTGTCAACGTCACCACCGAGATGAAGTACTTTACCAAGTACGAGAGCCATGGCAACTACAACCAGGGCTTTTCGTATGGGGACGGCTATAACGCGCTGGGCTATTACCAGTTCGATCGCCGTTGGTCGCTCATCCCGTTTATGAAGCAGGCCTACAACTACAACCCCGATAAGTACAGCATGCTCAAGGACGCGATCGATCGCGGCAGCGAGATTTCCAACGCGAGTAATTCCATGTCCGAGAATGGTCAGCTCACCGAGCTGGGCCGTATTGCACAGGAGGCTTTCCAGGGCGCCTACAATACCGATCCTGCTGAGTTCTCGGCGCTTCAGGATGCCTATGCGTACAACTCCTACTATGCTGTGACCGAGGCTTGGCTCAAGAGCGGCCTGGGCATTGATATTTCCGGTCGCGCCGATTGCGTCAAGGGCATGGTCTGGAGCATCACCAACATGTGCGGTACCGGTGGCTGCAGGGACTTCTTCCGTTGGGCGAATCTTTCCAATGCTATGTCCGACCGCGAGTTTGTGACGGCACTTGCCAACAGCGTGGTCAATAACGTCGCGACCAAGTTTTCGAGCCAGCCCCAGTATCATGAGGGCTGGAAGAACCGTTATAAGAATGAGCTGAAGGACTGCTTGGCTTATATTGCCGAGGATGAGGCCGCCGCCGCGCCCTCGACGCCTGCGGAGCCCGTGCAGCCCGAGTCCACGCCGGCGCCTGCGCCGACGCCTGATTCGAATGACAGCTCGAGTGACGATTCCAACGATGACAGGATGGATGCGCCCTCGACCGATGCTGACAGCAATGGTTCTGCTGGTGGCACTACCAACGACGGGTCTACCTCGAACGGCTCTGTCTCGAACGGCTCCGATTCGAACGGCTCCGATTCGAACGGCTCTGCTGCGGGCGATTCGTCTTCAAACTCTGCCGGCAATACGGACGGCGCTGCTTCTGGTTCGACCGGCGCAGGCTCATCTGACTCTTCCACCGGTTCGAGCGATTCTTCCGCCGATACTGGTTCTAACAATGACTCTAACTCTGGCGCAGCTTCTGATTCCGGTGTTTCCAAGGACGACTCGAATAAGGAGGCGGACGCGCCCGCAACTTCGACGGACAAGAAGCCCTCTTTCGCCGTGCAGCTTGGCTCCACGCTGGGCTCTTCGCTGATGGCTGGCGTAAGCAGCTCGTCTCCTGACAAGAACAATTCTGTTCAGGTTACTGCGACGCAGACCACGGTCGCGAAGGATGAATCTAAGGAGAAAGATTCCGAGAAGTCCGAAACGGAGAAGGGCGGCAAGTCCGATCAGAAGAAGGACGAGGGTAAGAAGTCTGAATCTGAGGAGAAGGACGAGAGCAAGGGCAAGACCGAGGACGGAAAGCAGCAGGGCGAGGACAGCGGTAAGAGCGGTGCCGACAACCAGATCCAGGAGCAAAATGACTCCAAGACGGTGACCACTACAACCACCACGACCACGACGGCTAAGTCCTCGGGCGGCAATATGCCCAAGACGGGCGATCTGATCGTTATGGCGAGCCTTGCCAGCGCGAGCTTGGCGACGCTCGGCGCTACGTCTATCGTGAGCGGCAAGCATAAGCTCGATCGCCAGAAAAAGGATTCGGCTGAGGACGGCTCCGAGGAGTAATCTCTCAGATCGTTTTCAATAGAGTTAGTGCGGGGTCCGGTGCGGTTACATCGGGCCCCATTTTTGTTGTGCAACGATTTGTTATGCCCCCTCGTGGCGTTTATTGCTACCGTTGGGCGAAATGTCGGTACGACAACATCATTGAGTTCCTGCTCCTCGATACAATGGGCACCGTGCTGCGTAGTAGGGAGAATTTTCGGTGTCTGAACAGGCGAATTATGGAACGAACGATTCCATTGGCGTACGTTTGATCAACCATGCGGATGATGCGGTTTTGCCGGTCGGGGAGCATGACTTTTCCGAGGCGATTAATCGGTGCTTATTGGTCGACAAGACCATGTTTATTGCCGATATGTTGGATTGTGAGGCATCTGTCGCACTCTGCTGCCGGCCCAAGGGTTTTGGCAAGAGCATGAATCTATCGATGCTCAAATGTTATTTGGAACGACCCGTTCACCGTCGAGCAGACTGCAATGTATTCGCTGGCACCCAGATTTGGGAGGCTGGCGGCGGTCGTTATCGAGATGAGCATGCGCGCTACCCGGTGATATCGCTCGATCTTTCTGCGGTTGCGAGGCGTGGCACCGATGCCGTCGCAACCATGCGTGGCGTCCTCGAGCGCGAGTGCGCCCGTCTGCTGCCGTTGTTGGACGCCCCGGATTTGCCTCGAAGTGAGCTGCGCCATGTCGAGCGCGTTGCGCGTGGCGTGGCGGACGATGTCGAGATCGATTCTGCGCTCGGCACACTCATAGCGCTGCTGGAGACGTCGTGCGACGAACAAGTTGTTCTGCTCGTGGATGAGTATGACGCGGCGTTGCCAAGTCACAAGGAGACGAAGAGCCTTCGGGATGCATCTTGTGCCGAGTATTTAGATCGGGTGCTGTTCGATGCGATCGCTCATACCGGCAGCTCGTTGCGATTGACATGCCTGATGGGAGAGCGCCCCGGTCCCGCCGAGTTGGCGTTGGCCCAGCGCGGTGTTTCCTATCGGTCGGCAACGACGCTATCGACCTGGTGCGACCGGCGGTTTGGTTTTTCGGATGACGAAGTCCAGATGCTGTTGGATAGCGCCGGTCGCAACGACTGCCTAGATGACTCTCGAGAGTGGCTTGAGGGATACCGGTTCGGTGGATTTTATTGCTCGAGCCCGGAGCGCGTGATGGACTTCTTGCGTCGGGGTTGCACCGCGCCTGTTCGCACCGATCTATATAGCTACGCCGATCGCCTGAGCGCATGTGTCAATGATTGGAATCTCATGTGCCTGTCCGCGTTGTTCGATTTGCTTGAGCCGCATGGGTCTCTTGGGGTGCCGGTGCATGTACATGCCGATGGGCCAAATTCCATCGAGCCTGACGATATCTGGACCGCGCTGTATCTATCCGGATTCCTGACAACGGACATGACGGAGCAACCGGAGGATGGCGCGCGTCTTCGTGCCCTGCGTCTGCCCAACAACGAAGTGCACCAGGCACTCCGTCTTGTCATTCTGGAGTGGTTTGAGTGTGCTGTTGAGGACGTTGAGGTCATCGACGCATTCCGTGATGGGCTATGCCGAGGCAATGAGAGTGCTGTAAAGCAAGCATTGAGCTGCGTTCTTGACGATCTTGGTCTTGATGCAAATCAGTCAAATATACGTACGGCTTATCACCTGGCGCTCCAGGGACTCTGCTTTGGGCTGCCCGGCTATTGCAACCCCACTTCCAAGCGAAATGGCAGCTCGGATTGCTGGCATATCCAGGTGATTCCCGCCCGTCGCGTGCTTGACGTGGCCGATACGCTCGGCATGCTCGATGAACGCCCGCTCATCACGATCAACATGATGTATGACCCTGACGTCGATGCTTTGGGCTTGGAGCTGCTGGCGGTTCATGCATTGCTGGAAATCGAACGAAATGGCGTCGACGATGTTCGCGTGCCTCGACCCGCCGTCGGCCGCATGCGTTGGGGTTTTGGCTTTGACGGTCAGCACGTGTCCGCGGTGTGCCAGCGGCTCTAAGCTAGGGCAAGGGCTAGAAGAAAGCTTTCGCTACTCGGCATCCTTCATAGGCGGCATGGGCTTCCAATTGGGATCCTTAACGATCTTGCGGGCGTCCTTCATGCCGCGACGTAGCGCCGGGATACCGGTCTTAAAGCACTTGTCGACGGCAGCCAGGCGAATAAATTCCTTGCAGAAGGTCGCGGCGTTGCCCAAGCGGAACAGCACGGGGTGGTAGTCGCCGTAGATTTGCATGTAGCGCGCCAAGAAGCCGCGGTTGCGCATGATGTAGTAGCGGTTGGTGTCGCTCGTGGAGTTGAGCTGACGTTTGCCGGCAATATCCCAGTTGGAGACGGCGCGGGCGCGCTTGAGCACCACGTCGGCAACCACGGCGGCGGGGAAGTGCTGGCTAGCGACGTAGCCGTAGCAGGCGTCGTCACCGTAGATAAAGAAGCGGGCGTCGGGCAGGCCGATCTTGTCGACCACGCGGCGCGAGAACATGCCGCCCTCAAAGCACAGCTGATTCATGGCGCGGTAGCCCTCGGGGCCCAGGTCCCACTTGGCGATGGGGTTGGGGATGCCGAGCGAAAGGATGAGCTGGTACTGCCAAAAGAACGCGCCGCCATCGAAGTCCAGACGCGAGCCCTGGATGACGTCGTAGCGGTCGGTCCACTTGGCAAGACGCTCGATGCCCTCGGGGATGACGAGCACGTCGTCGTCCATCACCCAGAACCACTGGGCGCCCAGGTCATAGGCGCACTTAGTGCCGGCGGAAAAGCCGCCCGCGCCGCCGCCGTTTTCGAGCTGCGGAGCGTAGATGACACGGTCGGTGCCGCCCTGCGCATCGGGCTGCTCGGCGTCGATGCCCCACAGGTTCGCCAGGCGCTCGTTGAACGCGGTGCACATGGCTTCGGTCTCGCGCGAATTCTCGTTATCGACGATTACGATGCGCCAGGGCGCGGCCGTGAGCTCGGTCATGGAGTCGAACAGATTGGCCAAGAGTTCCTGGCGTTTATAGGTGACGACGACGATGGCGAGCTTGTCGATGGGGGCGGGAAGGGTTGAAGGCATGGGGCAATATATCCTTTCACGCGCGGTAGATATGCGCCGCACGGAAGCTATCGAATACGTCCATTGGACTGTCCTATTGTAAAGGCTCGCCGCGCTTTGTCGGCAAGCTTTGAATAAAACGCAGGAACCTGCCACGGGTGTGGCAGGTTCAACGTTGGGCGTTGGCGCGCTTATCGCTGTTTGAGGTTGTGTACGACTCGGCTTCTAACTGCGTCAACTACGAGAAGCACCAGGGCAAAGACAATGCTGATGGCCGTTCCGGTGGCAATGCATATGGATGCAGGGTTGCTTTGGGCGACCAGTATGTTTGCAAGCATCGCGTTGAAGATGGGGCGCCAAAGGCTGCTGGTGAGCGACTGCATCACATAGAATCCGAGCGTAGCCGCCGATAGGGTGACGATGACGCCTGCGACTCGCGGATTGCTCGAAGTGCTGTTTCGGGTTGCCGTAAAGAGAAGGGAAGCGGCAGCAAGGGCAAACGAGATCAATGAGGTTGATTTATAGGAGAGAGTCGCCATCGCCGCGAGGTTGCCGGTGAAGGAAAGTGTGCCCTCTAGGACGATGGCGATTGCCAAAACCGCTATGAGTGATCGACTGCCCAAGGCGCGCGCTCTGCCCGAACCCATGCTGTCGGTAACATCGCGGAGCAGCCCGCCGATCAAAAACGCGACGACGTACGTGGCGGCGCTCATAATCTTCTGGAGCCAAGAAAACTCGCCGCTGCTTGTTGAGTTCATGGCGGCCAAATACCCGTTAACAACGAATGTGAGGATGCCAACGACGATGGCTGCTGCCGTGTAGCCCCTCTTTGAGAGTCGGCTCATGGCCAGCCCAAACAGCGGCGCTAGGCAGACCGTGGCGGCATAGACCCAAATGAACTCAAGCCCCAGCGTGTACCAGTAGTGCGTGGCCAGGGAAACGTCGGGAATGGGGGAGACGGTCGTGGACCATGCAAGCGCCACCAGGCAATAGAACGCTGTGGGTAAGACAACCTTGCCAAGACGCTGCACCGTCCGTTGCATCTGCGACGCCCAGGTCGCCCCGTCATTCCAAGCACGCGCGGCCGAGGCGATGAGAAAATACCCCGAGATCATAAAGAAGACTTCGTTGGCCCAGCAACCCAGCAAGTTAATAAAACCGAGGACGCCGGAATAGGGGAAGGCGACAAGCGGTGCGTATTCCGGCATGCCGGCGCAGGCTGCCTGAAAGGCCCACTGAAAGGTGTGGAAAATCGCGATTCCGGCGACCGCGACGAGGCGCAGCGCTTCGATAGAAATATTGCGTGCGGCTTTGGGCTGCATGTCTTCCTTTCGTCTCTGGGCGCTCCATGGGCTCCATAGATTATATAAACGCCCGTCGGCGCGCCGACCCTTTGATACCATGAAACGACAGGTATTTCCTAAGGAGCACATTTGTCTACTAACGCCTCTGGCAGCCCTGTTCTGTCGCTGCTTATCCCCATCTATAACGTTCAGCGCTACCTGCGCGAGTGCCTCGATTCCGCCGTGGCGCAGACGCTCAAGGACATCGAGATTATCTGCATCAACGACGGCTCGACCGACAGCTCGCCGGACATCATCCGCGAGTACATGGAGCGCGACGCACGCGTCAAGATGATCGACAAGGCAAACAGCGGCTACGGCGACTCGATGAACCGCGGCCTGGAAATGGCCCGCGGCAAGTACATGGGCATCCTGGAGTCCGATGACTTTATGGCGCCCGACGCGCTGGAGAAGCTTGTGTCGGCGGCCGAGGACTGTAACGCCGATTTTGCAAAGGCGAACTTTGACTTCTACTGGTCCAAGCCCGAGGAGCGCCGCTCGCTGCACGAGATGTTTAAGCCCAAGGACTGCGGCAAACCGGTGCACCCAAGCGACACGACACAGTTCTTTAAGCAAAAGCCCTCGATTTGGTCTGCTGTCTACCGTCGCGATTTTCTCGAGCGCAACGGCATCAAGTTCTTGCCGACCCCGGGTGCATCCTTTCAGGACACGTCGTTTGCCTTTAAGGTGATCGCGTGTGCCGACAAGGCCGTCTACCTGCACGATGCCGTGCTTTCGTATCGCCAGGACAACGAGAACTCCTCGGTCAATTCTTCGGCCAAGGTCTTTTGCGTCAATACCGAATATGCTGAGATCGAGCGTTGGATCCGAGAGGATTACGCCCGTAATCACGCAAACGATGACGTCGCGCGCATGCTCAAGTTCAATCAGGTCATTAAGTACGATTCGTATATGTGGAACTACGTGCGCTTGGCGCCCGAGTTCTATAAGGAGTTCCTGGTCCAGATGACTAAGGAGTTCCAGGCTGCCTTGGATGCGGGGGACTTTTCGCTGGACGACCTTAAGCCGTGGAAGCGCGCGAATCTTGCCGCCATCCTCAAAGACCCCGAGGCCTGGGTGGACGAGCATCCACACTTTGCGACGGACGGCGCCCTGGGACGCGCCAAATACTACGCATCGGTTGGAGGCCCCGGCGTGGTCGCCGCCTTCCTCTTCGAATCGTTGAGGGGGTAGGTTGGCATGGGAGAGGCCTCGACCCCCAAGGCGACCATTGTCGTTCCCGTATACAACTCGGCTAGCTCGATTCAGCGATGCCTCGACTCGCTGTTGGCGCAGTCCGAGCGCTCGATTCAGATTGTCTGCGTCAATGACGGATCGGCTGACGATTCGTTGCGTGTTCTGCGTCAAATTGCACAGAACGACGACCGTGTGCTGGTGATTGACCAGAATAATGCGGGTGTCTCGTGCGCTCGAAACGCCGGCATCGATGCCGCTGAGGGCGAAGTCGTCTTCTTTGTGGACGCCGACGATTACATCGATGCCCAAACCGTCGAGCGCGTGCTGCAGGCCATGGAGTCAGCGGCTGCCGAGGTCGCCGTTTTTGGTGGCGTCTGCGAGCCCGCCGATGCCGCCCCCAAGCGCGTCCAACAACTCATGAGCCCCAATGCGGATACCTTTGGCACCCGCGATCCTCAGCTGTTGTTCCACGCGAATGCGCAACCCTATGCCTGCCGCGCGGCCTTTTCGCGCGAGCTGCTCAATCGCGAGGGCATTCGCTTTGCTTCCGGTTTGGCCTTGGGCGAGGACGTCGTATTCCAGTTCGCAGCTTATGCGCTTGCCAGCAAAACCGTCGTTATGCCAGACAAGTTCTACCACTACGTGATGGAGAGCGACTCGGCAACGCATGAGTTCAACAGTGACGAGGCTCGCGCCAAAAAGCTTGATGCTCATATGATGATGCTCGAGGAAGTCTTGGAGGATTGGGCAGTCTACGGTCTTTTGGATCTGTGCCCCGGCGAGCTAGTTACCTGGTTTTTGGACCTTATCGTGTTTGACTTGGCCCGTCTGGATGCCGATGAGTTTCACCGCGTTGCCGGCCGCGTCAACAGGGCTTTCACGACGTTTTTGGGAACGGAGTGGGCGGATATGCCTGCTAAGGGCGCCGTTCGCTGTGTTGCCCACAAGCTCGTTGCGGCGACCTCGAGCGTCTCGATGGCAGACGCCGCGCTGTTCTATCTTTCGACCCGCGGGTTCAAAGCCTGTCTGGAGCGCTTCCTCTAATTCCAAGCGCTGCCGCCCGCCGCAACTCGGCTGCTAAAATGACCCTGTTACACGCTACTCAACAGGAGGTTCTCTTGCAGAACTCTGATACCCCTAAAGTTTCGCTGCTTGTCCCCATTTGCAATGTTGAGCGCTACCTGCGCGAGTGCCTCGATTCAGCCGTGGCGCAGACGCTCAAGGACATCGAGATCATTTGCATCAACGACGGTTCTACCGATAGCTCGCCGGATATCATCCGCGAGTACATGGAGCGCGATCCGCGCGTGAAGATGATCGACAAGGCCAATAGCGGTTACGGCGACTCGATGAACCGCGGTCTGGAGATGGCGCGCGGCGAGTACGTGGGCATTCTGGAGTCCGATGACTTTATGTTTGAGGATTCACTCCAAAAGCTGGTCGCCAAGGCAGACGCCGAGCATGCCGATGTGGTTAAAGGCGATTTCTACCTGTACTGGTCTACGCCCGCCGAGCGCCGTGAGCTGTTTGGGATTATCGACGAGCATATGACGGGTGCGGCGTATCGCCCCGTCGATCGCCCGGGCATCTTCTACCGCAAGCCTTCCATTTGGTCTGCCATCTATCGCCGCGAGTTTCTCAACGACAACCAGATTCGTTTTCTTCCCACGCCGGGGGCATCGTATCAGGACGCGGGCTTTAACTTTAAGGTTTGGGCGTGCGCCGAGCGTGCTGCCTTTATTGCGGACCCCATTTTGTGCTATCGCCAGGATAACGAGAAGAGCTCCGTTAATTCGCCCAACAAGGTGTTTTGCGTGTGCGACGAATATGCCGAGATGCAGCGCTTTTTGGAGGAACGCCCCGAGATTAAGACTCAACTTCAGGGCATTTTAATGCGCATGAAGGTCGATACCTATCGTTGGAATGACGAGCGCCTGATCGATGAGCTGCGCGAGCAGTTTTGGGAGAAGGCCTCGCCCGAGCTCAAGGCCGATTGGGACGCCGGTCGCTTTGACTTGTCGCTGTTCGACCCGCGCGGCGAGACTGATCTGCGCCTGATGGTCAAATCGCCCCGCGCCTACATCGATTCGCGGTTTGACTTTAAGAAGCCGGGCAAGCTCAATACGTTTAAGCACTACTTTAAGATCGGCGGCCTGCCGCTGGTCTGGCGCGTGCTGACGTACCAGCGCACCTACGGCGATAACCCGCATCCTGACGACGTGCCGGCCGCACAGTAGGAGTGTTTGACTATGGCTACCCCTAAGATTTCCGTTGTCGTTCCCATCTATAAGGTGGAGGAGTGTCTGGCATGGTGCCTGGACTCCCTGCTTGCGCAGGACATGCCCGATTGGGAGGGCGTGCTGGTCAACGATGGCTCGCCGGACGGATCGCGCGATATCGCGGCCGCCTATTGCGAAAAAGACGCACGCTTTACGTTGGTTGATAAGAAGAACGGCGGCCTGTCGAGTGCGCGCAATGCGGGTATCGCCGCGTCCACGGCACCTATCGTCGCGTTCTTGGATTCCGACGACCGGTTTACGCCCGATGCGTGCCGTGTGATCGTCGATGCCTTTGAGCGCGAGGGCTGCGACGTTTTGACCTTTGGCGCGAATCCGTATCCGCTGGAGGCGGGGTATCCGTGGCTTAACTATGTGCTGAGCCCACGCGATGTTTCGTTTGAGGGCTATAGCTCTGACCTGCTGTTTAAGGAAGCGTCTCGTCCCTTTGCGTGGCGCACCGCCTGCAAGCGCGATTTTTTGCTCAATAACGGAATCGTTTTCGACGAAACCGTCAAGTATGGCGAGGACCAGGTCTTTGACTTTGCCGTGTACGGTCGTTCGCGCAAGACTGCGCTTATCTCGAACAAACTGTACGACTACCGCGTGGCGCGCAAGGGTTCGCTCATGGACACCATGCGCTATGACGACGAGACGCGCCTGCTGGAGCACGTGAAGATTTACTTCGCCGTGCTGGCTGACTGGCAGCGCGATGGTCTCGATGCCCAGCATGCCGATGACCTGGCGTACTTCCTGTGTGATCTGGTGCTGTACGATGCGCTCAGGCTGTTGGGTTCGGGCTGCGGCAAGGTGTTTGCTGCCGTTGCTACGGCGCTTGCCGGTTCTGACGTGGGCAGCGATGCTGCGCTCGCACAATGCGCTCCTTCTGTTGCTGCTATGGTGCGTGCGACACTTAACAGCAAGGCCCCCAATGCCCGTGAGTGCAAAAAGCTCATGTTCGATTACGACGTCTTGAGGTTTGGGCGCCTGGGCGCCTGCAAGCGCATGGCAGCGAATGCCCTGGGAAAGCGAGAAGTGTAGATGAGTATCAAGCGTTTGGCGCTTTGCCGTAGCCAGGGTCGCCTGTTTGTCCTGATTCGTTTTGCTGGTCAGGATGTCGCCGCGCTTATTGAGCAGGAGGGTTCTCAAGCGTTTGCCCATGCGACGACGAGCGGTTCTTGTGTGCCGTCGTTGGTGCTCCCGGTCGATCATGGCCGTGTGCTGGCGCTTTGTCCTTCCGTTGCCGATTGCGAGCGCGAGCTCGCCGTCTTGGTGCTTCCGTTTTTAGATGGCTCGTCGATGGATGTCGTTTTTGCGTCCGGTGGCCAAAAGCTGGGCTCCATTCGCCTTGATAGCCGCGTGGCCAAGCTGGAATCCAAGGTTAACTACAAAGCAAAACCTGCGCTGTGTGCGCTTATCCGCGATGCTCAGCGTGGCGAACACTGCGGCCGCTACGAGATCGATGCCGTTCGCTATTTGCCGGCAGACGCCGGCACGGTGTGGCGCTACGAGGTTACGTGGGCGGGAGACCCCCAGTGCACCCCTGAGCTCCAGATCTTCGATACGCATATGAATGCCATCGATGTCACCGTGCATGTGTTTGAATCGCAGGTCGATGTTCCGCAACAGAACGGATGCCGCGTCAATAAAACGTATCTGAGCGTTGAGATGCCTCAGGATATACGAGATTTTGTCGCGATTGCGATCGACCCCACGGGCCAGATCCAGAGTGGTTTTTGCGCCATGGATGGCCGCCTGTACAACGGCATGGTCGACGACAGCTGGAATCGCATGAAGGATGCGCGTGCGGACGACGCCGCCTACCGCCGTTGGTTCGAGCAGCATCGCGCAAAGCCGGGCGATCTGGCGTGCCAGCGTGTCGCTTCGGCGGCATTTGCCTATACGCCGCTTGTGAGCATTGTGGTGCCGTGCTACAAGACCGATCGGGTCTACCTGAGCGAGCTGCTGGATTCGGTGCTAGCCCAGAGCTATGACAACTGGGAATTGCTGCTTATGGACGCCTCGCCCGAATGGGACGCGGTGGCCAATCTTGCGGCAGCCGCTCACGATGAGCGCGTTCGTCGCATCGAGCTGCCCGGCAACGGCGGCATTGTAGTCAACACCAACGCCGGTATCGAGCAAGCGACGGGCGACTACATCGCGTTCTTGGACCACGATGACATTCTGGAGCCGGACGCGTTATTCCACTATGTTGCCGCACTGAACAAGACGGTAGAGGGAGAGCGTCCCCAGGTTCTGTTTTGCGACGAGGACATGTTCCAGAAAACGGGGGAGTGGAGCCAGCCGGTCTTTAAGGCTAAACTCAACGTCGACCTGCTCTATAGCCATAACTGCGTGACGCACTATCTGATGGTGGAGAAAGCGCTCATCGATCGAATTGGCATGTCGCCAGAAGACGTTGCGGGTGCCCAGGATTACGACCTGACGCTCCGCTGCCTTGCGGCGGGCGCTCGGTTCGAACATGTTGCGCACGTTCTGTATCACTGGCGCGTGCATCCGGGATCGACCGCCGATGGTTCTGCCGATAGCAAGCCGTATGCCATTGAGGCCGGGCGCCTTGCGCTGCAGCGCCACTTTGACGCGCTGGGTATTCACGGAACGGTCGAAGAGGCCGAGACGCCGTTTGTCTACCGCATGCGCTATGCGCTGCCGGAGCCTGCACCGCTGGTAAGCATTGTGATCCCCACCAAGGATCACGTTGAGACGCTCAACGCCTGCGTGATGTCGATCGCTCAGAAGGCCTCGTATACCAACTACGAGATCGTCTTGGTGGAGAACAACAGCGAAGCCCTGGAGACGTTTGCGTATTACGAAACCCTGCCGGAGCGCGTAGCCGCTGCGTCTGGTGGCAAGGGTGCAGCACGCGTTGAGTGGTGGCCGGGCGAGTTCAATTACTCTCAGATCATCAACTTTGGCGTTAAACATGCCAAGGGCGACTACCTGCTGCTGCTCAATAACGATACCGAGGTTATTAGCCCGGACTTTATCGAAGAGATGATGGGGTATCTGCAGCGCCCCGATGCGGGCGTGGTGGGCGCCAAGCTCTATTTTGCCGATCATCTGGTGCAACACGCTGGCATTGTGGTTGGTGTGCGTGGAGCACTTGCCCATGCCAACCAGGACTTCTCGGCAAAGCGCGAGGGTTATCTTGCCCGCGCCGTGCGCCCTGGCAACTTTAGCGCCGTGACGGGCGCCTGTCAGATGGTCCGACGCGACGTATTTGAGCAGGTCGGCGGCTACAACGAGGAGTTCGCCGTAGGCTTTAACGACGCGGACTTTTGCCTGCGCGTGTGGGAGGCGGGCTACCGCACCATCTTTACGCCCTATGCCGAGCTGTACCACTACGAGTTCACCTCGCGCGGCAGGGAAGATGCCAACGAGGAAAAGCTGCGCCGCTGGAAGCGCGAGCAAGCGCTGTTCATGCAACGCTGGCCAGAGTTCTTCCTCGACGGTGATCCATGGCTCGGGCAAAACCTATCCGCCGACAGTGAGTACTTCTCGCTTTAGGCGGAATGAAAGAATGCTGTATTGAATCCTTGTCTCTATGCGAAGATACTTTAGGGATTCCCCTAATTCTGTGGAAGCTAATGCAAGTGTTGTCACGAGCTCAAGGCAAGATGGACGGCGGCGTGCCATGATGTGTTTGCATGAGCGTCCGGCTGTTTAATAGGTATTTAAAGTTAGGATAAAATCAACCTGTTATTACATCAAATACGCTGGAGAGCGCAATGAATAGTCCTATTCGTCAACAAGATATGTGCGATCAAAAGCCTTGGCTTACTCCTTGGGAACAAGTCTCCCATCTTAAGAGCAAGGGTGTCCGTTTCCGCTATATGAGCGAGGCAGAGGCAGTCGAGTATCTGACGAAGAACAACAATTACTTTCGCTTGCGCTCGTACCGCACCGGATTTCCAAAGGTTTCTGATGGAAAACGCAAGGGTGAATATGTCAACTTAGATTTCAAGATGCTTGTTGACCTTTCGATTATCGATATGTTGCTTCGAAACGAGATGATTTCGCTCACTCTTGATATTGAGCACTTCTGCAAAGTTGACTTGCTGGGCAGGATAGAGCAGCATGCCGAGGACGGTTACGAAATCGTTCAAGACTATTTGAGCGAGCAGGATACATTTGATAGCAAGGGGAATGTGACCAACTGGGTTAAAAAAGAGATTTCACGTTGTGAGTCGAGTGCTTATTCTGCAGGTATTCTTGCAAAATACAGTGGTTTTAATATGCCTGTCTGGGCCTTTCTGGAAGTTATTACCTTTGGCGCCTTTAATTCATTCATTATGTTTTGCGCCAAACGGTTTGACGATGATGAGCTTCTCGATAGGTTTTATTTGCTTCGCGCGGCAAAAGATCTCCGCAACGCGTGCGCTCACAATAGTTGCATTCTTAATGGTCTTGCTTCGGGTGAGAATGCCCGAAGGGCAAATAACGGTGTTATGAAGGCATTGAGTAAAATAGATGGGGTTGGCTCTTATCAGCGTAAGGCAAGGATGAGCAATGAGCGAATACGCCAGATTGTCACAACGCTATATCTGCACAAAGAGGTGTCGTCTAAAGGCGTTATTAAGCACAAAGCACAATCGCTTTCCAAGTTTACTTCTAGGGCAAACCGCAACATCAACTACTATAAAGGTGCGGAGGTCATAACTTCCTCCTTCTCGTTTTTGTCGAAAGTGATCGGCACATGGTATTTGTGTGACGCTGAAGATATGCCTTCTTGCGATTCCTAGGCATCTGGTGCAAAATATTTTCCACTTCGAAAAGCGGTTCGGCCGTTTTGCAAGGGGGCTTCTCTTTATGGGACGCCCTCTATTTTTATGCCGCGCCAATCGGAAGATATTTCATTTTCGGCTACTGCATTTATTCTATCCCCAACGGTTGTAGATCAATACCTACCGCTCGCACTTGTTGCTCAACAAATGGCGGGTTGGTGGGCTAAGTTGGTGACAGTGTTTTGTTGGAGGAGGGCAAATGCCCTATGCCGAGCTGTGCCACTACGAGTTCACCTCGCGCGGCAGGGAAGAGGCCAACGAAGAAAAGCTGCGCCGCTGGAAGCGCGAGCAAGCGCTGTTCATGCAACGCTGGCCAGAGTTCTTCCTCGACGGTGATCCATGGTTGGGGCCGAACTTATCCGCTGAGAGCGAGTATTTCTCGTATTAAGGCAATGGTTTTAGGAAGTCCTAAACTTCTTTCGGTATGAGCTTGGAAGAAAGCAACGTTGAACTACTAACTAAGACAAATTACGAAAGCTCGATACTTCCGCGATAAGTTTATACAAGCTTATACAGCTCGATATTATTCGATATAGTCTGCGATATAAGGGCTATGCCTATCTGGTGCAACTGGTCGGTTATTCCATTTGGCAGCGCGCCAACTTGCATCGTGCCAAAAGCGCCATTGTGAGCGAGCGCGACGTCACCGAAGGCATTGCGCTGGCAGAGGCTCGTTTTCACGATGTTGTTCACGAGCCGGGGCCGACACGGGTCCCCGGTGCCGTTTTATTGCCAGCAGTACGCCCCGCGGCGCTGCCGCATGTTGACCTCGCCCATGTCGGCCCAGATCGCGTTGTGTACGATCCTGTCCACGATCGCGATGGATGGACGCCGCCGCGATCGTCATTAAGCTAATTACAACCAACTGGTACTTTTCTACACCAACTGGCTCTTGCCGACCTACTGCATGCTCGGGGGCAAGAGGGTGACAACGCTGACAACATGGTCGTGATTGCCAGGCGAATAATCGATGAGTTCAGGTGCGCCGACGGCTGGATTGGCATCGTGTGGAATGGGCGCTTTGAGTGGCTGCTAAATAGGAAATGTAATTCTGGAAATGACATTTCCCCGCACGGTCCCGAGCAGGCACATTAACGCCACCTATTTGCGTCAATTCGGAAGTATGCGGCAAATTTTGGACTTGTCGACCACACCGGAATGCGGCAACGCTTCTACCTGCGGTTTCCTTACTCGAAAAGGGCAGTGTGCTCAGGGTTTCCGGAATTTGCCGCATACTTCCGTAGAGCGTTTCCAGAAGTGCGGGGAAAAACCGAGATCTGCCGACCAGACCCCTATTTTGAGCTTCCGCGACCTGCGGTTTTGTTGCAAAAAAACCGGCTGGGGGATGCGGTTTCCGATTTTTCCCCGCACTTCCGAAAAATGCGTCAAAACCGAGCGTCTGGAAGCGGAAAACGTGCCAAATGTACTCCAAGTCAAGACGCCATAAAAAAAGGGATGCCCTCCATCTGGAAGGAACCCCCTTGCAGAACTTCAGCCAATGAAAGGCTTCTGTTTTTCGTTGCGCTTATAGCATGGCATGTCGACAATCACCTAGATATGACCGTCATGCCAAATGCTCCTCAACCCTCCTCAGGCACAATAGACCGATCGCTGCGATAGTAAGGCATTCTCTACACCTTGATATTCATCTCTTTAAACACGCTATATAAAACGTCTTGCGCAATTAGCCCCCGATAGGATCCAACAAGCTCACCTAATTCATCAAGCATTGCTTTCGTCTCGTCGTCGGGCAGAACACGGCAGAGCAGGGAGTACATATCGGAAAACCTCGCCCCTCGTACGACCGCACAATAGAGCCGCTCGTCATGCGCGCAAATATTCCTAAAGCCGGAAAGAACTTGAATGACGCGAAGCAGCGTTACCGGCTCAAGCCTTTGATTCCTATTTCCCGTTTGGCTAACCAACTTACAGGCGGCATTCTGAACACCGCGTTTTTGGAGCTGATAGAAATGAGATATGTTGCCAAATGTCAGATCATTCTGAAGAACCCACAAGGGCACTGCACCGTATTTATTCAAATAATGCCTCACGAAGGGACGCATATGCTGCTCGTTTGATACCTTATCATTCAGCAGATTTAGCAGTTCGGCAAGATTCTTCGAGTGCTGGTAACCCTTATTGCCTCGAAACGCCTTAGGCACGAGCAAATCTCTAGCCGCAACATAATTAGAACGAGTCAGATACGCATCCGTAGCACGGAACTCATTGCAAAACGAATACACAACGGCGTTCTTAAGCACGGCCTCTGCTCTTGCAAGATAGGAAAATGTAAGTTGTCTAAGTTCTCTATCGAACAAAAAGAGATCGTAGATGTTCTTGAATGAAGTGCCCTCTCTAAAAACATCATCTGACGAGGACTGCGCTGCATTTTTATCAAGAAAAGGGCCTTTGTAGCCGTTTATAACTGCGTAATAGCTTTCACGTCTCAGGCAATCTACCGTGGTTGCATCAGTCGCCACCCCACGGCTCTCTAGGAGTTCAATAAGTTGAGCGAAAGTCTTAAACTCTTTTGCCAAAACAAGCTCCTAAATCAAAGGGCCGTTGCCGGAAGCTTCCGAACAACGACCCTTCTTTGTCATCGCCTCACTTAGAGTCCACGATGACTGCATCACTAACGGTATAGTACCCTAAAGTCATCGCTAATGCGGTGCATACAGGAATTACATTCTATGTTCGGTCCCTTCGGTCCCTTGAGACAAAATGCAACGATTTTCGTTGCCTGATGCTAAACGCAACTCTTATTAACTAGTTGTTAGCTTTCTCACATACATCCATTTACAACAGGCATCTAGGAATCCAGCCGTCTCATATATTCCCTATAAGGCATGAGAAAATGAACCCGATACATCGTATTCAGCACTAAAAGAGACGAAATGGACATTGACGACCTGCCCGGCGAGCCTGCGCAGCAGCTCCTGCATGTCGATGGCTCCGTCGTCGAACCGGGGCATGGCGAGCATGTCCGGCGTTGGGTCTGATAAGATTCCATAGCGGCCTTCGTCCTTTCCTAGAACCTGTTGTTGTGGTGATTTCAGATTCTAGGACGAAGGCCGTTCTTCGTTAAACGGTCGCTAGGGTGCCACCCTTACACCAACATTTTTGACGCGATCACGAGGAATTCGCCGTCGGCTTTAGCGACGCTGACTTTTGCCTGCGCGCGTGGAAGGCGGGCTACCGCACCGTATTTACGCCCTATGCGGAGCTGTACCACTACGAGTTCACCTCTCGCGGCAGGGAAGAGGCCAACGAGGAAAAGCTGCGCCGCTGGAAGCGCGAGCAGGCGCTGTTCATGCAGCGCTGGCCGGAGTTCTTCCTCGATGGCGATCCATGGCTCGGACCAAACCTTTCCGCTGAGAGCGAGTATTTCTCGCTCTAGTTCGAAGTGATTCCGAGTTTGGGTAGCGATTCGGCAACCGTGTTGAACTCATGTTGCTGTAGGTAGGCGGGATTGAGAGCTTCTTTTTTATAGGCTAGGTAGCTGTCTCTGGTCAGCTCCCTAAGCTGTTTAGTAAAGAACTGTTCCCAACTGAAGAACTTCTCGCAGTCGATGAAATCGGCAGGATGAAGGAGCATGTCTTGCGTTTCGACATCGTTGAAGAGTCCCGATCTCAGCACAAGCCATTCAAACGATTCCGGCAAAAAGAGCTCGATCCTCTTAAATCTCCTGAGCGAATAGACATAGGGCATCTCGGGCCCAAAAGCGGCCCCGTCTGCAATTACGAGCAAATTTTGGGCTGGGGAGCTCAGAGCGGTTTCGTATATGTTTGATTTGCCACCGGCACTTACGCAGCGAATTTTACTTTTGGCGCACAGGACTTTAAAGAACTCATAGCCGGCATTGCTGTCTTCGACGATGACTTCTTCTGGCTGATCTCCATCGTAGAGCTCGTCTCCGTAAATGCGGTAGGCAGAAGTGTACGTGCGCGTGTAGACAGGATATTTTGTTGTGGCCCTGTTGGTGTTTTTGAGGCCATAGATCTCATCCACGCTATAGGGGAGCTGGGGCAATTCATCCCTCGCAACGATGACGTAGTAGTTGGAACTGTGTCGAGCTGCATGCTGGAATGCATGGCTCCTTACGAATTTTTGCGTATCGTCCACAAACACGATGCTGTTATCGATGCGGCCGAGTTGCGCTTCCCAATCTTTGCCGCCGATGACGCGGCAGGGGGCTGCGCAATTAACGATTATCCCGCTTTGGGCTCCTAGGTTTTCGTATGCACGGAGGCTGTCTAACAGGGTGGTTTTGCCTGTTGCGCTTTTGCCTTGGATGATGGTGAGGTTTCGGCGAATAGTGAGTTTGACCTGAACTTTATTGGTCCTTACGGTCAGCTGATATTCCCCTCTCATGCTCGAGCCTCCCTCAGACATTTTGCCGAGATAAGGACAAGCTCATCCATGGTATGAACAATCTGTCCAGAATTGATGACACGGGCTGTGAAACGCGCTTTGCCAAAATCCATCATATGGTAGAGGTTGATGGTGATGTCATGTTTGGAGGCGATGCGCAAGATCCAATAGGCGCAATTATCTCCGCAGGTTGAGGCGTTGTAGAGGTTTTGAGGCATAAAGAGCATCAGTAGAAGTGTTTTGGTGCCAGTTGATAGTTTCTCTGGCGGAATAACGCCAAGCACCTTGGTGTCAATTGCGTTTGCGCCAAGAACAGTGCCATTATCAATAGATTTGATAATGCGCTGTGACAGGGGGTCTTGCAGCCAAGAGGGAGAATAGCTGTAATCAAAGAATGTCGACGTGTCATAAATCACATCGTCTCTGTCGCCGTAGTGAATGCTGAGCATTGTTCCTCCATGGTTGCCTGTTGCGACTACTTTACCATGTTGGGGTCGATTTCACTCAAGCAGTGGGTAACGGGTCAATTAACATGTCTGTTAGAACGAACCGATGACTTTTACAGGTGTAACAACTTTCTATCCTGCGGTAATTGCCTGTCTCGATATGTTGGATTTAGCGGGTCGAAACAAACGATATTCCACGATAAGCTTATACAAGTTTATATAAACCGATAAATCTCGATATAAGTTACGATAGGAATATAAAGATGCGATTTGACATGAAACGACAGATTGAAATGCTTGAGACTCTTAAGAAGACTCTCGTACAGGCACCACAGAGGGGCTACGTGCAGTTTGCCGTGCCGGACCTAGATATCTATCTGCGAGGGAACGCCGAGGAAATTCTTGAACGGTTCTAGGTCGAGGTATTATTAGTTTTTGATTTTACTTGGGAAGAGGCCAGCGAGGAAAAGCTTAAGTGCTGGAAGCGCGAGCAGGCACTGTTCATGAAACGCTGGCCGGAGTTCTCCCTCAACGGTGATCCGTGGTTGGGGCCGAACTTATCCGCTGAGGGCGAGTATTTCTCGCTTTAGAGCAAGGTGAATTAAATCTGACCATGCCTGTGCGTAGCTTGCTTTACAGGCTTGATTCATAGATAATAGTAATGAGCCATGCTCCGTGTGGCGGCACGTAAAAGCTGTACTGTGCTTGGGCAGGTTAAAGTCCAAGACGATTAGATATCCGAGAGGATATCGAGCCCGCACCGGGGAGATAAGGTGAGTCCGCGCCGGGGACTTTAATTCCGGCGACAATTAGGTTTCCGTGAGGACACCGCGGCTGACAGCCAGCAGAAAACCGCCTCTTTGATTATCAGCCGAGTCTATTCTCGGCTTTTTTGATTGGAGCGGCATGGGAAGGGCTGAAGATCGGAAAGCGATAGTTGCGGCAATTAATCAGGCCGCAGAACTTTATCGTCGTTTTCTTGTCGGAAAGTCATTCATGTACGTTTTCGATGACAGGTATATCGAAGTAATTTATAAGGCCGTAAATTTCAAGCATCTAACTGGCGTAGATAGCCATTTGCCGGCTAATCAGTTTTTCAAATTGGCATCTAAGGGAAAACTCGCTGCATCGCAGATCGACTTTTCGAATCGTCATCCCTATACTCTGTGCCGCAGAAAAGTTGCTCACATTGTGCAGCTTGCATCTTTTGCAACCTCCGAGTGCTTTATGCTCGAAGACATATCAACAAAAACGCAGTGCTATAAGTTTGGAACAACAGACTTGCACTTTTCCTTACTTATGAACTATAGGGGCGGTTGTTATGTTGCTGAATCTTTAAGGGACGAAGACTGTTTTTTAAAGAGTCGCGACGTGCATCTGGTCACTCATATCTTTTCGAGACAGAACGATAAGAAGTTATATGATTCTCTCTTGTTTAAAGATGGCGAGTTCGATGATTCCCAACTTCCAAGCATGATCAAGTCTCTCTTAGACCCTTGCCTTCTCGCCCATTAGAAGACTCAAAGACGCGTGCGGGCGTCATATACTGGTGTTTGACTCGTGGAGTCCATGCTTGGCCTTTCTATAATCCGTTAATCCGATTACCCTATCAGTGAAGCCCCAGACGCCTCTGATACAAGCGAAACATTGGGGCATTTTTTTGGACAATCTCACGTCCAACGCGTCTAATGCTGCCTTGGTAAGTTAGTGAAACTGTTCGCAATACCTTAATTAATTCTAATTGACTGCTGTCCCTTTCGATGAGGTATTTGTGTACTTGCGGAACCGCCTGGATTGGCATTACTGATGGACTGAAGTTGGTGTGTTTTGCTGCCGGTCACCACCGTTCATGCGTTCCTTTCACTTGCCGTATGCTTAATCGAACTTTACTGACTCCAAGCCACTATATTCCAATGTTATTTGCTGTAAGCGATACCCTTATTTTGACCCTCGAAATTTAGATGTCGTTTATCGTGACAGCCTTTGCGGAACCTTATGCAGGATGAGTATTGAAAAAAATGTTAGGGCGACTACCTGCTGCTGCTCAACAACGATACCGAGGTTATTAGCCCGGACTTTATCGAAGAGATGATGGGCTATCTGCAGCGTCCCGATGCGGGTGTGGTGGGCGCCAAGCTCTACTTTGCCGATCATCTGGTGCAACACGCTGGCATTGTTGTTAGCGTGCGTGGCGCACTCGCCCATGCCAACCAGGATTTCTCGGCCAAGCGTGAGGGCTATCTTGCCCGCGCTGTGCGCCCGGGTAACTTTAGCGCCGTAACGGGTGCCTACCAGATGGTCCGACGCGACGTATTTGAGCAGGTCGACGGCTACAACGAGGAAATCGCTGTCGGCTTTAACGACGTAGACTTTTGCCTGCGTGTATGGGAGGCGGGCTACCGCACCATCTTTACGCCCTATGCCGAGCTGTACCACTACGAGTTCACCTCGCGCGGCAGGGAAGAGGCCAACGAGGAAAAGCTGCGTCGCTGGAAGCGCGAGCAAGCGCTGTTTATGCAGCGCTGGCCGGAGTTCTTCTTGACGGGCGATCCGTGGCTCGGACCAAACCTTTCCTCCGAGAGCGAGCACTTCTCGCTCTAGAACGAAGTAGTTCCAAGATCCGGCAAAGTGCTTTCAAGAGCCGCGAGGGCGTTGGGGTTTAAATACTCCTCGGTCAAGCGGCTCTTGTATCACGAAAGCTCGTGTCAGGAGTTTTCCCTTAGGCATTTTGCGGCTATGGGAACAAGATCGAACATCGCGTGAACGACATCGCCCGTGTTACCGTAGTCAATGTGATATTTCGTCCGCGCTTTTTGTTAACCACAACAGAGTAGAGTCTTGCTTTTTACACTTCCTTCCAGTATATGGTAGGCTCACTTCTCTCGTAAAAAGTCGAATCATTAAATTGATAATTGAGCCCCATAGTTGCATAGCTTCTTATTTTTGGGTCAGGATATCGTTCTGTATCTGAAACGCTAACGGCGTACTGATCAACAAGATGTCCTAAAAGCGTGGGTGAATACAATTGCTCCCCACCGTTGGATACCCCAGAGATATACCAGATTCCAGATTGGGAGAGTGATTGAAGGCACACGTGATAACACAAATCGTGTTTGTTGATGTTGTTTGCGCTAAATTCAAGGTCAGTCTTAATTGTTGTTTTTAGCGCAATACAGATTCGCTTGAATTCATTGCTGGAAATATGTCTCATAAGATACGATGCCGTGGCGTTAGCTTGATAAGCAATCGAGTCCTTTTCTAGGGTTTGATCAATTGCGGTAAGTATGAATACCAAGTCGTCTTCTTTTTTTGCTGCTAATTGCTGGCAGAAGTCTTCGGATTCTTGGTTAGAGATTTTATCTAATTGTTCGAGATAATACTTAAGCTTATTTGCGAATACACGATTTTTGGCTTCGGTACCTTTTACAATTGCTTCAGTCACAATTCCCGCAATGGGATTTACTGAGGCCACGATTGAAGGACATAGATCAATCAGAGTATTTCCGATTTCATTAAGAGTTTCCTTTTCCATTGCTGGCGGCCCCTTCTCAATCAGTTGAAGAGCGTGTTGTCTAAGCCCTAATATAATAATTATGGACGTTGGTCCAAAAGATTATCCCCATGATTAATAGAAAACCTGAGCGTATTGTTATTTTTTGGCGTTCGCTTAGATCAAAATCAGGTAACTATAGATTCAGTATCCCAGGTAATCCCTGCTAATATTTATCAAACTCTTCTTATGGTTGTTGGATTGAAACGGGATTTCCTCCTGAAGCGGATTTTAATGTTTCGCCTGTATTGTTGGACGGAAAACAAAAAATACTAAATCTCGCTGTCTCTTCACGTATTTTTTCGCATTTGAATAATTTCGGAAACGATGAATTACACTGCTGGCTTAAGTTAATTATTCTAATGTTTGCGACTTCATATCGCGTTGAAGAGCCTGGAAGGTCATTTAAATCCGAGTATATTGTTTCGCAGTCACTCATGCTGGGTGCCAAGAAGCTTGGTTTTGATGGAGTCGCCTATTATTCAAAACGGGTTAGAAACGATGCTTTTAGCTTATGCGCAATAAACCTTGCGTTATTTATGAACTACCGAAAGAAAAATAACTATCCCGATCTGGTGGATCACATTAAACTTGACGATTCGTTTAATTATTCTGTTTTTAAACAATTGTTGCCCTGTGCGAGAGTTCGTCAATATGAATTACGATCGGTAAATAACCCGTACATCGTGAATATTTCCACGAACAATGAAGATAGACAGTTTTCCTTTCGAGATACAGAGTTCTATGAATTTGATTGCTTCTTATTTGATTCTTGGGATAAAAAGAGAAACGGGCGTGATAAAAGTAGTATTACATGGGGACATGCCAATGAATAGACAATGCATCTAGGCGCCGCCATAAACCATATCTCGTCGCACTCCTTTCTTTGGTTAATCTAGTCTTGCCACAATGGATGGCGTATTCCTCTGTATATTGCGACAGTTGGCGCATTCTGACCCCTGATGTCAGCCTCCTATTAAATCTGTTATTAAGCAGATGCGTTGTCTGCGTCAGCGCGTATTCGCTAAAATGCACTTTTGATTAACTTTGGCTTGTTACGAGAATTTGGAATAGCTATGGGTCAGTTTAAGAGGGCGTTTGTCTTTATCATTGCTATGGTCGTGTCATTGGTTGTTGTCGCGACACCGTCTTTTGCTGACGAATCTTCGAGAGTTCTTGTTGAAAATTCTTGGCGCTTTCAAGATGGTCAGTCAATTACTCCTGAAGAAGACTCCGAAGATGCTGGAATTTCAACGTATTCGCTCAGCAGGCTACCTGACGGTGTTACTGCTCAGGGTATCGATGTGAGCGAGCACCAGGGCAATATCAATTGGGATGCCGTGAAGGCGAGCGGTGTTGATTTCGCTATTCTCCGTGTTGGCTTTGGTGCGCCGTCTTTTGGGGGAAGGACTGATTATCAGTTCCAGCGTAATATCTCTGAGTGTGAGCGCTTGGGGATTCCGTACGGTATCTATCTTTACTCGTATGCGTGGGATGATGGACAGGCGGCAGATGAAGCGGCATTCGTTATTAGCAACATCGCGGGCCACAGCCCACAGCTGCCTATCTACTATGATCTTGAGGATAATTCGATTATTGCTGACGGTCGCCAAGGAGGTATCGCCTCAAGGGCTTCAGTTTTTTGCAATCGGATTATAAATGCTGGCTATAAGGTCGGCATTTATGCCAACTTAAATTGGTTTAACAACATCCTGACCGACCCCGTGTTTAATTCGCCGTCATGGGACCATTGGATCGCACAATATAATTATCAGTGTGATTATGCGGGCAAGTACAGCTTTTGGCAGTATGCGAGTGATGGAAGCGTTGATGGAATCAGCGGTTCCGTTGATATGAACTATGCCTACATCACAATCGAATCGAATGAGAAAAAATGGGATCGCGCCGACGAGCTCGCCGCCGCCCATTCCTCCGACCTTCCCGACGGGACCTATACCGTCGCCAGCCTCGTCTCGGGCTCGACCGTCTTCGACGCCGGGATGGGGGGCAGGTCGAACGGCTGCCCGCTCCAGGCGTACGGGTCCAACGGGACCGACGCCCAGGCCTGGCAGGTCACCCACGACGGGGACTACGTCGTGCTGAGGTGCGCCCGCTCCGGCCTGGCCGTGGACTGCCCCTCGTCGTCGACGGCCAACGGCACGCCCCTGCAGCTCTACTCGTACAACGGGACGCGGGCCCAGAAATGGATCGCCGTCAAGGGCGCGGACGGCTCCTACTCGTTGCTGTCCGCCAACGACCCCTCGGTCTGCATCGACCTGCCCGGCTCGAGGACGAACGACGGCAACCGGCTCCAGCTCTATGCCGGCAACGGTACCGCCGCGCAGTCCTGG
>CAKULD010000001.1 GCA_934667065.1 uncultured Collinsella sp. | reverse complement strand
TAGCCCGTACCAGATTCGAACTGGTGATCTCCGCCTTGAGAGGGCGGCGTCCTAAACCGCTAGACGAACGGGCCATAAGCCTCAGCAGAAAAGAAGTGGTAGCCCGTACCAGATTCGAACTGGTGATCTCCGCCTTGAGAGGGCGGCGTCCTAAACCGCTAGACGAACGGGCCACATGACATCTGCACTGCCGTGCTGCGAGGACATATATTACGGGACAAAAAACGCGAGCGCAAGAAGAAATTTCAAATTGACCGAAATTTTGTCGGGAGGTTATGGAACGCGCTGGTCAACGCCATAGCCGATGATTTTTCTGGGACGGGGCTTAAAAAATCATTCCAGGTTGAGGTGGGCCAGGAGGGCCTCGCGTGTGTTGGGGATGTTGTTCTCGATTACGGCGTCGAGGGCGGTGTTGAGAAGCTGACCCAGCTCAGGGCCCGGCTTGACGCCCGCACGGATCAGGTCACCGCCGTTGATAGCGAGCATCTTGAGCGTATAGGGCTCCCCCGCCGCAAGCAGCTCATGAGCGAGCGCACGCATCTCCTCAATCGTCTCGACGTAATAGAAGCACGACGGAGCCTTGCCGAGTGTATCGGCGCGCTTAAGGTCCATAAGCTCGTCCATCAAGCGCGGCGTGTCGACGCCCTCACCCGAAAGCAGTCGCATCATATTGAGCAAGCAGGAGCGCTCAGGGCGCAGCGGCTTGTCGTGATATTTGATCAGCAGGCACACGTCGCGCACCAAATCGTGCGAAAGCGCCAAGCGTTCCATAATGACACGCGCTTTTTTGGCGCCAAGCTCGGGATGACCGTAGAAATGGCCGCTCCCGGCATGGTCGACGGTAAAGCACTCAGGCTTGGAGACATCATGCAAAAACGCTGCCCACATCAGGCTCGGCGAAGGCGCGACGCCATCGCACAGCGCCAGCTCCCCCGCCACCGTCAGCACGCGGGCGATGTGCTCGTACACGTTAAAGGCATGGTAGACGCTGCGCTGGTCGAATCCACGACCCGCGGCAAGCTCGGGCACGGCGGCGCAAATAAGCTCGGGATAGCGCAGCATCGCGTCTCCCCCGTGGCCGGTCGAAAGAATACCCTCGAGCTCAATACCCACTCGCTCGCGCGCCACGGCATCGAGCAGCGGCGCGCACTCGGCAAGGGCAAGCTTCGTCTGGGGCTCGATCATAAAGTCTAGGCGGCAGGCAAAACGCACCGCACGCAGCATGCGCAGCGCGTCCTCGTTAAAACGACGTTTGGGGTCGCCGACAGCACGGATCAGCTTGCGCTCCAAGTCGCCCTGGCCGTCGTAACGGTCAACAAGACCGCGCTCGGGATGCCAGGCCATAGCGTTGACGGTAAAATCGCGACGCGCCAGGTCGTCCTCGAGCGAAGCCGCGCGCTCCACGCTCTGGGGATGGCGGCCGTCGGTATAAAAGCCATCCAGGCGGTACGTGGTGACCTCGATGCGCTCACCATCGCTAATGGCCGTGATGCCGCCAAATTTAATGCCCGACTCCACGACCGCAATACCGGCGGCCTCAAGCGCCACCTTAGACTCCTGCCACAGGCCGCTGCAACACATGTCCACATCGTGGCTGGGGCATCCCATCAGGGCATCGCGCACCCAGCCGCCCACGTACCAGGCCTCAAGACCGGCTGTCTCGAGCGCGCGCAGCACTCGCAGGGAGGCATCGGTCGGCTGCGTACCGTTGAGCGAAACATTGCACATACCTGTGGCCTCCTGCGACTATCAAATTGGTTGTCGATTGCGTCTGCAAGAAGTCTAGCAAGAAACAGCCTCCCCTGCACACGCAAGTCCGATAAACAAAAACGCATCCGCCCTGTTCCCAAGACGGATGCGAACTACTCGAAATACTCAAACTTTACGCCGAAGTTAGCAGACCTCGCGGATAACGATGCCCTTCTTATACTCCTCGACCTTGGCGAAGTCTCCCAGACCCGGGCACTCGACCACGTTGGCGCCGGTGGCCATCGAAAGGCGCAGGGCGTCCTCCACGCGCTCGGGAGCGTCGTGCCATACGGACAGGAAGGCGGCCAGCGAGGAGTCGCCGGCGCACACGGTCGACAGCAGGTTGACCTCGAAGGTGCGGTTGGCAAACCAGATGTGCTCGCCGTTGGAGAAGTACGCACCGGCTCCGCCCAGCGTAAGCAGGACGTTCTTAGCACCCTTGGCGTGCAGCTCGGCCATCGCGCCCTTAACGGACTCGTCGTCGCCACCGCTCACCTTAATGCCAAAGATGTCGAGCAGCTCGTCGTCGTTGGGCTTGATCAGCAGCGGCTCTATGGCGATAAGATCGGCCAGCTGATGGCTCGAGATGTCGAGCACGAACTCGGCGCCCTTGGCCTTCACGCGGCGCAGGACCTCGGCCAGGAAGCCCTCGGAAGTGTTGGGGGGCAGCGAGCCGCTAATGACCAGGCAGGTCATGTCCTCGAGCGAATCGATGAGCTCAAACATCTCCTGCTCGTTGGTCTCGTTGATGGCGGCACCGGCGTTAACCATGTTGTACTCGGTGTCGGGGCCGGCGTTGAGGAACACGTTGACGCGCGTGATACCGTCGGTCCAGACGGGCTTGACGGGCACGCCCAGCGCCTCGGCGCCCTTGACGATAAACTCGCCCGAGAAACCGGCAAAGAAGCCCAGGATCGTGGTGTCGACGCCGTAGTGGTCGAGCGTGAACGAGACATTGAGGCCCTTGCCGTTGGGCGTGTAGACGGCATTGCGCGTGCGCGTGACCGTGTTGGCGGTCAGACCGTCGCAGGCAATGTTGTAGTCGATGGCGGGATTTGCAGTGAGCGTGTAAATCATGAATGTTCCTTTCACGAAGCAACGTGCTAATGAAAGTATATTCCACGTACCGGTAAAAGGCTAGAACGACTCGGTGAACGGTGTGGAACGCGTGAAGGACGGCAAGCGTGTGGGACAAAATTATCAGTAGTGTTTGTCCCACCACTCCCCCGCTGCAAAAAACGGCGCCCCAGCCTAGGAGACCAGGGCGCCGCATGCGCACGAATATGTCGCGTATCGATTACTGACGATCGAGCTTACGGACAGCAACGCGCTTGCTGTACTCCTCGACGTGACCGAAGTCGCCGATACCCACGGACTCGGCAACGTTGGCGCCGGTGGCCATAGCGAGCTTCATGGCCTCCTCGACGTTGTCGCGATCCCTGTACCACTTGTGCAGGAACGCAGCGAGGGTGCAGTCGCCGGCGCAGACGGAAGAGACCAGCTTGATGTTGAACTCACGCTTGGCATACCAGATGTCCTCGCCGTTGGAGAAGTAGGCGTCGCCGCGGCTGCCGCGGGTGAGCAGCACGTTCTGAACGCCAGCCTCGTGGGCGAGCTTCATGGCAACGCGGACCTCGTCGTCGGTGTCGACCGGCACGCCGAAGATAGCCTTCATCTCGTGATGGTTCGGCTTGATGAGCAGCGGCTTCTTGTGAGCGAGCTCCTTGAGCTTGTCGGAGGACAGGTCCAGGACGACGTCGGCGCCACGGGCCTGAGCGTGCTCCATGACCTGGGCCAGGAAGTCGGACGTGGCTTTGGGAGGCACGGAGCCGGAGACGATCAGACACTCTAGGTCGCCCGCGGTGTCCAGGATGTTGTACAGCTCCTTCTGGTGCTCCGGCGTGATCGGCGCGCCGGGGTTGAGGATGCCGTACTCGTGCTGGCCATCGTTGACGTAGGTGTTGATACGCGTGATGCCGTCGGTCCAGACCGGGCGGCACAGGCAGCCCAGATTCATGACCTCCTCGACGATGAACTTGCCCGTAAAGCCGGCGAAGAAGCCGAGCGCGACGGTGTCGACACCCATCTTCTTAAAGGCGAAGGACACGTCGAGGCCCTTGCCGTTGGCCGTGTAGCTGGCCGAACCGGTACGGACGTTCTCGTCGGGCTCGAGCGGAGAGCTCGAAACCGTCATGTCGACGGCCGGGTTAGCGGTTAGCGTGTAGAACATTTACAGTACCCCCTGTATGTGTGAGGACCGCGTGACCGGCCCATTCCAGTCACGCGGTAACCCTCGAATACCAAATTAGCGAGCGGCAGACTCGAGCAGCGCCTTGACCTCGGCGGCGGTGTTGCAGGCGAGCGCCTTCTCGGCGAGCTCGTCGCACTCGGCCTTGGTCCACTGGCTGATGGTCTTGCGGGCGCGCAGGATAGAAGGAGCGCTCATCGAGAACTCCTCCAGGCCCCAGCTGATCAGCAGCGGCTCAAGCAGCGGATCGGCAGCGGCCTCGCCGCACATGCCCACCATGATGCCGGCCTTCACGCCGCTCTCGATGATGTTCTTGAGCGAGCGGAGCACGGCGGGATAATAAACCTGGTACAGGTTGGAGATCGTGTCGTTGCCGCGGTCGGCGCACATGGTGTAGCCGATCAGGTCGTTGGTGCCGATGGAGAAGAAGTCGGCGACCTCGGCCAGGCGGTCAGCGAGCAGAGACGCAGCAGGCGTCTCGACCATGATGCCGACCTCGATGTTCTCGTTGAACTTGCGGCCCTCTTCGGTGAGCTCGGCCTTGCACTGCTCGACGAGCTCCTTGACAGCCACGACCTCCTCGACGCAGGTGACCAACGGGATCATGATCTTGATGTCACCAAAGGCGCTGGCGCGCAGCAGGGCGCGGAGCTGGACCTTGTACTGGTCGGGGTTGGCCAGGCAGTAACGCACGGCGCGGAAGCCCATGAAGGGGTTCTCTTCCTTGACCATGTGCAGGTACGGGATCTCCTTGTCGCCGCCCACGTCGAGCGTGCGGATGATGACAGGAGCGCCCTTGAGCGCGCTGGCGACCTTGCGGTAGGCGTTGAACTGCTCCTCCTCGGAGGGAAGCTCGGCGGAGTCCATGAACAGGAACTCGGAGCGGAACAGGCCGATGGCCTCGGCGTCGTGATCGAGCGCGTTGGGCACGTCATCGGGGTTGCCGATGTTGCAGGCGATGATCTTCTTAATGCCGTCGGCAGTCATGGAAGGCTTACCGCGGAAGGCCTCGAGGGCCGCCTTCTCGGCAGCGAACGCCTCGGCCTTGGCGGTGTAGGCGGCGAGCGTCTCCTCGTCGGGATCGGCCTCGACGACACCCTTACCGCCATCGACGATGACGGTCATGCCGTTGCGCAGCGCGGTGCAGCTGTTGGCGACCGAAAGAACGGCCGGGATCTCGAGCGCGCGGGCGATGATCGCGGAGTGCGACGTGCGGCCACCGGTCTCGGTGACGATGCCGGCTACGTGAGCCTTGTCGATCGTAGCGGTCATGGACGGCGTAAGGTCGTGCACGACAACGACGGTGTTCTCGGGCAGGACGGAGAGGTCGACGACCTCCTTGCCCAGCAGCTCAGCCAGAATGCCGGTGCGGATGTCGGCGATGTCGGCCGCGCGCAGGCGGAACATCTCGTCATCCATGGACAGGAACATGTTCTCGAACATGGTCGAGGTGTCCATGAGCGCCTGCTCGGCGCAGGTACCGCCGTCAATGGCGGCGTTAATGGCGTCGGTCATGCCCGGATCCTGAGCCAGAACAATGTGTCCGCTCATGATCTCGGCCTCGGCCTCGCCCACCGTCTCCTTCATGTGGTCGGCCTGAGCCTGGGTCTTCTCGCAGAAGACCGAAAGAGCAGCCTGATAGCGCTCCTTCTCGGCTGCCCTATCGGCCTCGGCAACCTCGTGCGGCTCAAACGTCAAGTCGGGATCGGTGGCGACCATGACGGTGCCGATACCGATGCCCTCGGATGCGTTGACTCCCTGATACATTCCCATTCCTCTCTCCGTGTCATGTGATAAAGCGTTTTGCCATACCCATGACAAAAGAGCGCAGTTACCTTAAACAGGTCACTGCGCCCCCAAATATGAACTTAATTGTTCAACATGCGACCCGTTTGAGTTCTACTCGCCAAGACCGCTCTTGATGAGCTCGATGGCAGCAGCCAGAGCCTCGGCCTCGTCAGCGCCGTCGCACTTAACCTCGACCTCGGTACCGCAGGGGATACCAGCAGCCATGAGGGCCATCGGGGACTTACCGTTGACCTCCTTCTCGGGGGTGACGACGGTAACGTCGCAAGCATACTTGCCCATGGTGGAGGCGAACAGGCCAGCCGGACGCATGTGCAGACCCTGAGGATTGACGAGAGTAGCCTTCTCAGAAACCATAATTGACTCCTTTTTTGTGTTTAACCCCTGTCAACCATGCGGCAGGAGTCAGATTCACGACGTTGTTTATATTAACTCACATCAAACGGTTTTTCATTGTGTTTCGGACGAATTATTGGACAGATGTCGTTGCCGATCGCTTGCTCGCCCGCAGAGGCCCGGAGGCGGCCTGTGAGATTTCCTGCTCTACAGTCCTGCTCGCACGAAGAGCACATTAAGTGCTCTTCGGCTCGTGCGGAACTCGCGATAAATCTCACAGGCCGCGTCCGGGCCTCTGCGGGCGAGCAAGCTGGGGAAACATTGTTGTGTCCAAGAAATATCGTGCGAACGGAATTCTGGCTGATGATTTGTTCGCACTAATGACTCGGTAGATAGTCCCCTCTATGCCCTTCTCTATAAGTTGCGGTGAAATAGGGACTGAATTTGGGGTTGAAACGGTTAAACGGTCCCTATTTCACCGCAACTTCGGTTGGGCGGCATAGAAAAAGGCGGGGGCTCCTGGTGGAGTCCTCGCCTTTTGTACAGGGGGCGGTGTTAATCGCTAGCTGTGGGATTAGACCAGGCGGGCGTTGATCGTCTTGGCGATCTCGGCGGCGTTGGTGGAACCCTTGACAGTGGCACGGAAGTCCTCGTCCATGAGTGCCTCGGCGACCTTGGACAGAATCTTGAGGTGCGTGGTACCAGCCTGAGCGCCCGGGATGAGCAGGGCGATGGCCACGTTGACGGGAGCACCGTCCATGGTGTCCCAACCGGTCACGCCGGACTCGTCCTTGACGACGATGACGGCGGCCTCGGTGATGGCATCGGACTTGGCGTGCGGAATGGCGAAGCCCTCCATCATGCCCGTGGTGCCCTCGGCCTCGCGGGCCAGGAAGGCGTTCATCACGGCGTCAGCGTCGCCGGCGACACCGGCCTTGACGGCCTGGTTGGAGACGAAGCTCAGGGCCTCGTCACGAGAAGCGAAGTCCTCGGCGACAAAGACGTTCTCGACCTTCACGAAGTCAGAAGCCTCGGCCTTGGGAGCCTCGACGGCAGCAGGCTTAGCAGCCTCGACCGGCTTGGCAGCGGGAGCGGCCTTCTGGTTCTTCTCGAAGTCATACTTCTTGAAGGCGACGAACAGGATGCCACCGACCACGGCGCCGATGAGGATCGCGAGGACCCACAGCGGACCGTTCTCGACAACGGGCAGGACCAGGAAGCCACCGTGGGGCGCCGGATCGTGGACGTTGAACATAATGGTCAGAATCGAGGCGATGGAGGAACCGAGCATCATGATGGGCATGACGGGCCAGATGTTCTTGGTCATGAACGGGATGGCGCCCTCGGTGATGTGGGTGCAACCAAGGATGAGGTTGACGATACCGGCGTCGTGATCCTCCTGGCTGAAATACTTCTTGCCGACGACGACGGCGAAGGTGGTGATCAGCGGCGGAACGATGCAGGCGGCGGAAACGGCAGCCATGAAGTTGGTGCCGAAGTTGTAGGTGTCGGTGCCGACGCCGGCAGCCAGGGCCTCGGTGAGCATAGCGGTGCCGGTGACGTAGGCAGCCTTGTTGACCGGGCCACCCATGTCAAAGGCGCACATGCAGCCGATGGCAAGACCCAGAACAACAGCGCCAGAGGCGGACAGACCCTTAAGGAAGTCCATCATGGCCGTGTTGATGGCAGCCATGGGGCCGGAGATGCCAAGCATGACCAGACCGACGATTGCCGTGGAGAACAGCGGGTACAGGAAGATAGCCTTCAGGCCGTCCAGGTTCTTGGGCAGGCCGGCAAAGACCTTCTCGAGCAGCAGGATGACATAGCCAGCGAGGAAGCCGCCCACGATGCCGCCCAGGAAGCCGAAGCCCACGCCAGCACCGCCGGCGTCGATCATGCCGGTCTCGGCGTTAACGGGCAGACCCTGAATGGCGATCATACCGGCAACAAAACCGGGGACGAGCGCCGGGCGCTTACCGATGGACTCGGCGATATAGGCAGAAAGCACAGGAACCATGAGGTTCATGGCAATGCCGCCGATGATCTTGAGCATAGCGGCGAAGCTGTTGTAGTCGGCAGCCGTCGAATCGAAGGACGTAATGCCCCACAGGAACGAAACGGCGGTCAGAACACCACCGGCGACGACGAAGACCAGCATGTGGCTAACGCCGTTCATGAGGTGCTTGTAGATGACGTGGCCGATGGACTCCTTCTCCTCGACCTCGTCCTCGACATCGGCAGCGGCCGCAACCGAGCTGTCGCCCTTGGCGGCGAGTGCGCGGTCGATCAACTTACCGGCGGCCTCGACGGACAGGGCCTTGGAAACACCAACGGAAACCATGGGCTTGCCGGCGAAACGCTCCGCCTGGACATCCTTGTCGGCTGCAACGACAACGGCCTTGGCACCGGCGATCTCGCTCTTGGTGAGCTCGTTCTCGACACCGACCTGGCCATGGGTCTCGACCTTAATGGTCAGACCGCGCTCGGCAGCTGCCTTCTCCAGCGCCTCCTTCGCCATGAAGGTGTGCGCGATACCGGTCGGGCAACCGGTGGCGGCGATGATGTCAAACTTAGCCATGTGTCCCTCCTTCTGAGTTCTGCGCCCGCAGGCGCTCCCCTACACGCGCTTCTTGCGCGTTTTTCCACACCTGAAAGATACCAACCCACCGCTTGCGTGAGAAGAGACAAGGCGCAATTCTCCGGTGAAAGGTTCTTTCATAACCGTAAACGGTAGGTGAAAGTTTATCATCATCGCTTGAAACGGCAAGGTGTATCTTGTAATTGAAAATGCCCGTATACTATGGCATGAAAAACAAGTCCGATTTTCATGCCAACCAGGAGCCGTCCATGTCCGATAGCAGCAAGAGCGCGCTCTCCCTTATTAGCACCCACAAGGGATACAGCGAATCCGAGCAGCGCATTGTCGACTATATTCTGGAGCACCAGTCCGAGGCACCGCGCCTGACAGCCGCCCAGCTCTCACGAGCCGCCGCCACGTCCGAGGCGACGGTTTCTCGCTTTTGCCGCAAGCTGGGCTTTGGCAGCTTTCGCAGCTTTCAGTTTTCGCTGGCGCGCGACTTGGAAAGCCAGCGCAACGAGGGCCTGACCGACGAGGTCTCGCTCGACAACATGGAGCAGAGCCTTAAGAACATCCTCGCCGCCAAGGTGAGCGAGCTTAATGCGACCATCGACGGCATCGACCACGATACGCTGGCAGCTGTTGTGCATGCGCTTAAGAATGCCGGCGTTATCGAGTTCGCCGCCGTGGGCAACACGAACGCGGTCGCGCTCGATGCGACGTTTAAATTTTCACAGTTGGGCCTGCGCTGCATGGCGAGCACCATCAGCGAGACTGCAATCGGTTTTGCCCTGACCCTGAAGCCCGGCGACGTCATCGTGTTGATCTCGAACTCCGGCAAGTCACGCCGTCTTAACCGCATGGCCAAGGCCGCACGCGAGGCTGGCGCCACCGTGGTCGTTATCAGCGGCGACAACAAATCCCCGCTCGCGCGTCTGGCCGACTATACCTTTAATACGGTGAACCACGAGGCGCTGCTCACGACGGGCGACTTTGCGTTCTCCAAGATCAGCGCCACGATGATCATCGAGGTCATTTACAACTTCCTGCTGCCCGAAATCGAGGACGCGCGCGAGCACATCAGCTACTACGAGGAACTCATCCAGCCGGATAAGGTCGTGGAGTAAGCTTTGTAGTAGGTCGTTAGTTGCTTGCCCCATAAAACTATGCCGGTTTACTACGATGAAATCGTAATGTGTGACCGCATCGCGTTTTAAAAGAAAACCGCAAGCTTTCTACCTGCGGTTTTCTTTCTTGAATTTTAGCTGTGCTCGAGCTATGCAAATTCATCGTAGTAATCCGGCATAGTTTTATGTCAGGCATGCCAAAAAGCGTGTGGCGGGATACGGCCTATCCCCGCGCCTCTTCGAGCATCTGCTTCGCGTGGGCCAGGCTTGCCTCTGACTGATCACCGCTGAGCATGCGGGCGATCTCGGCGGTGCGAGACTCGCCGGTCACCTCGTCCAGATGAGTCTGGGGAACATCACCGGGCTCCTTACTGACCACGTAATGCTTGTCGGCCATAATGGCGACCTGCGCCAAGTGGGTTACGACTATCACCTGATGCGTAGCAGCCAAGTCGGCCAGCACGCCAGCGAGGGCGCGCGCCGTGGAGCCGCCGACACCGGCATCGACCTCGTCAAACACAAGCGTATCGACACCGTCGGCGTTACCAAGCACCACCTTGCTCGCCAGCATCACACGGCTGAGCTCGCCGCCCGAGGCAATGCGGCGCAAAGGACGTGGCGTCAGTCCAGCGCCGCTGCGATACAGCAGCTCGTAACTCGAAGGACCGGCCGGCGTCCACTCGGCGCGCGGCAAATCGCGAGACTCCCACACGAGCTCAGCACTACCCATCTCAAGACGTGCCATTTGACGACCGACCTCGTGACAGAAACGCGGGGCAGCCGTATTGCGCACACGCTTGAGCGCCTTAGCAGCGGCGAAGAGCTCACGCTCAGCCGCACCAAGCGCCTCGCGCGCCTTTTTGATCCGCTCATCGCCATCGTCAACGAGCGACAGCAGCTCTTGCGAGCGATCACGCATGGCAAAGACATCGTCCATGGTGGGACCCCACTGACGCAGCAGGCCCTTAAGGTCGGAATACCGCTCGCGCATACGAGCGAGCTCGCGAGGGTCAAACGCAACGCCATCGCGATAAGCACGCAGCTCATTGGCGCAATCCTCGAGTGAAATGCAGGCGTCCGAAAGCGCGTCGGCAATGTCGCCCAGCTTGCGGTCAACGGTCGCCATGCGCGAAAGCTCGGCTACAGCGCTGTTCACGGCATCGAGCGCTCCCCCTTCGGAAGCAAGCGATGCATGGGCCTCGCTGGCAGTGGCCACCAAGACCTCGGCGTGCTCCGAGCGAGGTAGCAGCTCCTCGAGCTCCTCGTACTCGCCTGGCTTGGGATCGACCTCGGCGATGCGCTCGAGGGCAAAACGCGCCTCCTCGACGCGACTCCCCTGCGCGCGCGAGGCTTCCTCCACACGACGAAGCTCTTTCGCGGCCGCGCGCGATGCCTTAAAGCAGGTGTGATAACGGTCGAGCGCCTCGAGCGCAGAGCGGCCTGCCCAGGCATCCACCATGGCGACATGATGCGCCGGATCGAGCAGGCGCTGATGCTCGTGTTGACCGCACAGGTCCATCATCACGCCCACGCGCTCCGAAAGCTCGCGCACACTGGCGATACGGCCATCAATCTTAACGCGGCTGCGGCCCTCGGCAGAAAGGCTGCGCTGCACGGTGAAACCCTCGGCGTCGTGAGGGCCGTCGAACAGGCGAGCCTCGACGCTCGCCAGCGCCTCGCCCTCGCGCACCGTCGACGAATCCGCTCGCTCGCCCAAAATGAGCTTGAGCGCCGAGAGCAGCGCGGTCTTGCCGGCACCCGTCTCACCGGTCAGGACGGTCAAGCCGGCACTCGGTACCAGCGTCGCCTCGCGAATGAGCGCAATGTTGGAAACCTGCAGCTCATCGATCATGACGAACTCCGTAGAACACGCGGCTCACCGAATTGTAGAAGCTCTCGGGGCCGTAATCGAGGAGCAGCACGTCACCGGGACCGCGGCGAACGGCCACGCTCTCGACCGTGCCATCGCAAGTAATAAACTGGCCGTCGATAGCAATCGCCGGCACGCTCGGGCGGTCGTTGGACATAAAGATCTCGACGACATCACTCGGCGAAGTCAAGAACGCACGAGCCTGAATGGTGTGCGGCGCGATGGGAACGCAAACCATACCAGCGTAATCGGGACTCACGATAGGACCGCCGGCGCTGAGTGCATAACCCGTAGAGCCGGTCGCCGTGGACACAACCACGCCGTCACCGCGCAGGCGATCGATATGATGGCCCGAAACGGTAATGTCGAACTCAACCATATCGGACAGCGGCCCGCGGGTAAGCGCCATGTCGTTGAGGGCAAAGGCGCGTACCACGTCCTTGGTCCCGTCGTCGCGTACGGACACGATATCCGCAGCGATCGTGGCGCGACGACTCACATGGAGCTCGCCGGACAGGGCGTCGCTCACGACCTGCAAAATGTCGCGTTCCTCGGGACTGGCCGCCGTCAGAAAGCCCAGATGACCGTAGGAAAGTCCAAGGATGGGGATCTCGCGGTAGTTGAGAATTCGAGCGGCGCGCAGCAGCGTGCCATCGCCACCGAGTGTGATGACCAGGTCGGCGCCATCAATATCGGGCGTGCTCTGGATCTTGGAGCGCTGGTCGGCAGCCCATGCGACCTCGTAGCCCTGGCGCGTCAGCCAAAGCTCGAGCATCAGACCGCTCTCAACCGCCTCTTGCTTGTAATAATTGGGAACCAGAAAGACCTTCATAGCGTTGCAGCTTTCTCGCTCAAAACCGATACCTGGGATAGAAGCTCGTCATCGGAGCGCTCGCCCGCAGCAAACCTCGTGCCGTACAGGAAAAACTCGACATTACCCTTGGCACCATGAATAGGCGACACGCACACGTCGACCGGGAAGAGGCCCTTGGCGGCAAAGAGCTCAATCGCCGCCACGAGTGTGTCGACGCGCACGGCAGGTTCCGTCACGATGCCGCCCTCGCCCACCAGTGCCGCCGGAGCCTCAAATTGGGGCTTCACGAGCGTGCAGAACGAGCCGGCAGGTGTCAGGCACGCCAGCACCGCAACGATAATATTTGCAATGCTCGTAAACGAAACATCGCACACAGCCAAGTCGATGGCGCTGGCATAACCCAGCTCAGGCAACTGCGTCACGTTGGTGCGCTCGTGGAGCGTCACGCGATCGTCCTGACGAAGCGACCAATCGAACTGAGCACGGCCCACATCGACCGAGACAACGGTTGCGGCACCACGTTTAAGCAGACAATCGGTAAAGCCGCCGGTAGAGCACCCCACGTCCAGACAGGCAAGGCCCGTGGGGTCAATGCCAAAAGCATTGAGTGCGCCCTCGAGCTTAAGACCACCGCGACCAACGTAGGGGATGCGCCCCTTCACATGCAGCGGCAGGCCCGGCGTAACCTTGAGCCCCGGAGAGGTCAAGCGCTCACCACCGCTCGAGACCAAGCCGGCCATAAGAGTGCGAAGGGCATCCGCGCGATCGGCGCAGATGCCCTGTGAAATCAGTTCGTCATCAAGACGCACACGTTTCATGAATGCCATCAACCATTCGTATCCGGAGATGCAGCCTGACTATCTTGGGACTCGTTTGCCGCATCCTCATCATATTCCTGCTCGAGCTTATCGGCCTCACGCGGCGTCAGCTCAAACTTGTCGACCATATCAACCGCACGGGAGCCCAGCTCAATCGCCTCGTCAAACAGATCGAGCGAACGCTCCAAGGACGTATCCTTGGAGCGAACGGTAGCGATTATCTGGTCCAGACGGTCCGAGATCTCGTCGAAGTTGCGGACGGAACCCTCTGGCATGGCTACTCCTCGACGGAGTCGGTGTCGGCCTCGACAGCCTCAACGGCGTCCATATCCTCGACGAGCACACCGGCGGCGGCCTGAGCGGCAACAACCTTGGCGGCAGCCTCGGCAGCCTGGGCCTCCTCGCGAGCGCGATCCTCGGCCAGCAGCTCCTGGTACAGGTCCTCGCCCGGCAGTTCCTCGCTGCGGGCGATCTTGCCCAGCACGCCGTTGACAAACGATGCGGACTGGTCGGTGCCGTAAGCCTTGGCGATCTCGACGGCCTCGTTAATCACGATGGCGTCAGAGACCTCTTCGTCGGTGAGGAAGCGCATCTCGTAGACGGCGATACGCAGCAGGTTGCGGTCGGCGCCGGGCATGCGCATAAGATCCCAATTCTTGGCGACGGTGCGCAGGGCACAGTCGATACGATCGATATGCTCGTAGGCACCGCGGCAAAGCTCCAGCGCATAGGTGTCGAGGGGACCCTTCGAGATCAGGAAATCGCCCTCGAGGACGCGCTCGAGCGGACTGTCCGTGGCCTCGGCCTGAAACAGCAGCTGCAGCGCCTGACTGCGGGCAAGCGTACGCCCGCGATAAACCTTAAGGCTCAAAGGTTACTCCTTGGGGAAAACGAGGCCGTCGATGCAAACGTCAACGCGCTCGACCTCGACGCCCACCTGGGCATCGATGGCGGCGACCACGGCGGCGCGAACGGCCTCGGCGAGTTTCTTGAACGGATAGCCAAAGAACACCACGACGCGCACAGTGAGCGCGAGCTTGTCGCCGATGACCTCGGCCTCGACCGCCGGCTCGGAAGCCGGGGCCTTGGACGAAAGCATCATGGAGACAAGGTTGGTGGCAAGGTCCTTGACGCCCACGGAGGCGATGCCCTCGACATCCGTGACGGCGCGCGAGACGATGGCGGTCAGAACATCGGGCGAAATGCCGATGCCGTCAATCTTGATTTCCTGGGGCATGAGTCCTCCTAGAAGAGATGGTTGCTAGACGCGGGAGACGAACTTGCCGTCGCGGGTGTCAACCTTGATGACCTCGCCCTCGTTGAGGTACATGGGGACCTGGATGACAGCGCCGGTGTCGATGGTGGCCGGCTTGGTGGAACCCTGGACGGTGTCGCCTTTAAAGCCCGGGTCGGTCTGGACGATGGTGGTCTCGATGAACATCGGCGGGGTCACGCCCATGAGCTCGTCGTCGGCGAAGAGCAGCTGGCAGGTGTCGTTCTCACGCAGCCACTTGGAGTTCTCGCCCACCATGTCCTCGGGAACGGGAACCTGCTCGTAGGACTCGTTGTCCATGAAGATGTAGTCGGAGCCGTCGTTGTAGAGGTACTGGAACTCACGGGTGGTGAGCATGACGCTCTCGAACTTGGTACCGGCGTTGCAAGTGTTCTCGACGACGCGGCCACTCTTGATGTCGCGGGTCTTGTAGCGTACGAAGGCACCGCCCTTGCCCGGCTTGACGTGCTGGAACTCGACGATGGTGTAGACCTTGTCCTTAATGCGGAGACCGAGGCCGTTCTTGAAGTCGGCGGTAGAAATGGTAGGCATAGCGACCTTTCTTGTTATGGGCAGAACGCACAGGCGTCCAAATTACATACGACCGAAATTATACACTTGCAGACGGCGCCTGCAGCGAGCGCATAAAAACAGAACGCGGGGCGCCCGAAACATTCCGGACGCCCCGCCCCAAACTATCTACCGAAGTAGATTAGCAATCGATGACGTGGAGGTCATGCGGGGTCTTGGTGAAGGGCTCGTAACCGTTCTCGGTGACGACACCGTAGTCTTCCAGGCGCACGCCGCCCACGCCCGGCAGGTAGACGCCGGGCTCCATGGTGACAACCGAGCCGATCTCGATGGTGTTCTTGCTGCGGTTGAAGTTGGGCAGCTCGTGGATGTCGATACCGACGCCGTGGCCCAGGCCATGATTGTAGCAGTCGCCGTAACCGGCATCGCCGATGATCTGCTTAGAGAGCTTGTAGATATCGTTGCCCTCGACACCCGGGTAAACGGCGGCGGCGCACTCCTCGTGCGTACGGCGTACAAGCGCGTACAGGTCGAGCTGCTCGGGCGTGGGCTCGCCCATCACGACGGTACGCGTCATATCAGAACGATAGTCGCAGTAACCCGCGCCGTAATCCATGAGGACAAAATCGCCCTTCTCGATCACGCGGTCGCTCGGCACGGCATGGGGGTTGGCGGTGTTGGGGCCGCTCGCCACGATGGAGCCGAAGGCAAGGCTGTCGGCGCCGTTGGCAAACATAAAGTTCTCGAGCTCGTTGCGGACCTGTTTCTCGGTCATACCGGGCTTAATAAAGCCGAGCATGTGCTGGAAGGCGGCGTCGGTGATCGACTGCGCATGGCGCATGAGCTCGATCTCCTCGGCATCCTTGATGGCGCGCATCTTGCGGATGTCGTCATGCATCAGCGGCAGCATGCAGGCGACAGAGCGATCCTCGAGGCCACGCTGGATGCCCTGGTAGAAGTTGATCTGCATGTCGTCCTCGACGGCGCAGACGCGGCACTTGTTGGCCGCGATCTTGCCGGCGACCCAACCGGGGATGGTGCCCTCGTCCATGTCGTAAACCCAGGGGCTGCCGGCGGGCGTGTTCTCCTCAAAGCTGTTGAGATAGCGCGAGTCGGTATGGAACAGGCACTGGTCGGCCGTAATAAACGCAGCGTGCGGGAACTCGAAGGTGTAGTCGAAGACGCCCTTCACGCCCGTAAGCCAACGAAGGTTGGCCTCGTCGCGCACCACGATAGCGTCGTAGCCGCGCTCGACCATCAGGGCGCGGACACGCTCGATACGACCGGCAGGACCGGCAGCAAACTCAGACATGCAGATTCCTTTCTTGTTGTCTCATTAAAGACGGGACGGGTCTCAACCAAGCAACGGAATCACGCGTGATCCGTAACCGATTGGAAACCCGCCCCTCAAAATGATACGAAAGACGATGGATGTCAATAAATCTTAGAGAAGTTCTTTGCGAGAAGCCAGGTATGCCTGAGCATGGCGCTCGAGAACCTCGTCCTCGACATTCGTCAGGCGAATGGCGCCAAGTGCCGCGGGCAGCGGCAACATGCTGCGGTTCGAGCGTGCAAACTGCTGCTTGCTGAACTCCGCAATAAAGGCGGCGGGCTCAAGATCGAAGGCGAGCTCCTCAATGCCAAAGTCCTCCAGACAGTCATCGACCTCAAAGACGTAATCGGTATCGAAGTCGCAGGCATCGTGGGCGAGGCGCGCCTCAAAGCGCATGCCCTCGGACAACAGCTGGTACGCGGGGACCTGCGCCGCGGCATCGCCCAGGCAGGCGCGCAGCGTGCGCTCCCCCGTCTTGCCAAAATCGAGCGCATGGCGGGCGCTCGGGTTCGTGGCCATCAGCACGTCCTTGCGCGCGGTCTGGGACCACTGCACGGCATTGACGAGCGCGACCTCCTCGCCCGCGAGAATCTCGGGAACGGTCTCGGTGAACTGGTTCCAACGCGACTTGCTGCTGGAGAGCATGGTGCCCACGAGCACGGCATAGCCACGCTTGAGGTCCTCGGGGTCGGCATCACGAACAAGGTCGAGGTCGCACACGACCAAGCCCGGCTCGGGACGGAAGGCGATAGCGGGAAGCGCATTGGCCGAGGAAGCCACGAGCGGCTCCATAGTCGTCGCGACCGTGAGCATGGCATCGAACGTCGTCGGCAGCAGGGCGCACTCGGTGCGACCGCACCACTGGTTGGCGCACCAGCAAACAACCGAGCAGGTCGCCGCATCGCCGACGGCGACGACAAGATCGTCGCAGGTAATGCCGTTAGCCGACAGAGCACCAAAGACGACATCGGCATCGGCCAGCGTGGCACCGGCAGGCGAAACATCGAGGATGAGTTGCGACACGGCAAAACCGGCATCGACCAGCGCATGCTCAACAACCTCACCAAAACGCTCGGATGTGGCGTCGCCCCAAACCACCATCGCACGCTTAGGCTTGCCCACCGCCGAGGCAAACATGCGCGACAGCTCCTCGAACGCGCCCAATCCGACGCGGACATCGACGCTGCGGTTTTGGAAATTGATAAGTTGACGGCGAATCATAGCAGTCCACGCTCCAAAAGCATCTCGGCACAAACGTAGGAAACGTCCTCGAAGGACTTATTGCGAATATCAAGGGTAATGTCAGCGGCCTGGCGATACAGCGGACGGCGATGCTCAAACAGGCGCGCCGCATGCTCGGGCGAGCGGAAATCGGGCCGGGTATCGGAGCGGCGAATCTGGCGCATCGAATCCTCAAAGTCGCCCTCGAGATACACGCACGTACCCATCTCGTGCATCAACTCAATGTTCACCGGCGTCTCGACGATGCCGCCCCCGCACGAAACCAGCAGGCTGCGCTCGCTTCGGAGTGAACGCAGCGCCGAGGTCTCGAGCTCACGAAAGCGATCCTCGCCCTCGGTCTCAAAAATCTCGGTCACCGACTTGCCGCAGCGGCGCACGACCAGACGGTCGGTGTCGATGAATCGGCGCTTGAACATAGTGCCGACGTTGCGCGCGAGCGTCGACTTGCCCGCACCCAAAAAGCCGATAAAGAAAATATGGTCGCAGCCGTGTTTGATATGCTGAGACATGGCGAAACCTATTCCTCGCAGGGAAGGTCGCGCAGGGCCCGGCGCTCAAAGATACGGAAGATCTGCGTATACCACAAGTCCTGAGTGGCCTGCGGCTTAACCAGGATGGTGTCGACACCGGCGAAATTGCCGCTCCACACGTCCGTGTAGAGCTGGTCGCCGATCAGCACGGCCTCATCGGCCGTCGCGCCCAGGCGCTTAAGGCCGGCCTTGAGAGCAAACGGGGCCGGCTTCATGGCGTGGCTGATGGCCTCGAGCCCCAGCTCGCGGGCAGACGCCATGACCTGGTCACGATGCCAGTTATTAGACACCATGCACAGCTTAAAGCCCTTGGCATGGGCGGCATTGAGCCAGGCGGAAACCGCGGCGGGGACCTGCTCGGTATCGCGCGGAACCAGGGTGTTGTCGCGATCGAGCAGAATGGCTCGCTTGCCGTCGGCCCACAGGGTATCGAGGTCGATGCGGTCGACCGAGGCAACATATCGTTTGGGGCTAAAAATCCTCATGATCAATTCCAAGACTGTTGGTGCTCTTCGTAGGTCTGCGAGAAATACTCCTCGTCCTGCGTAATGTAGAAATACAGGTCATCGGAGTCTGTCGGCTCAAGCGTGGCCTTGAGCGCTTCGAGCGACGGAGAGCAGATGGGCGTGGGCGGCAGGCCCTCGTGCTTGTAGGTGTTGTAGGGGCTATCGCTCTGCAGGTCGTCGGCGGTAACCTCGCCGCCGGTGACATACATCATGGTCGCATCGCTGTTGAGATAACGCAGGCCATCGAGCTTGCCCGCCAGGCGGTTGTAGAACACCGATGCCACATGCGCGCGCTGATCGGCGTTGAGGCCCTCGCGCTCGACAATGGAGGCAAGGTTGACGATGTCGTAGTCCGACATCTCCACACCATAGCGTTCCTTGATCTTAGCCTCGCAGCCGGCAAAGTCGAGCGACTTGTACTCGGTCTTAAACTGGTCGAGCATCGCGCGAATCACATCATCTGCCGTGGGCGAATCGCCCAACGAATACGTCTTGGGGAACAGGAAGCCCTCGAGCGAATCGTTGGCGGCATCTTTCAGGAAGCCATAATCATTCACATAGTTGGAGGCCTTGGCCTGGTTAAGGAAGTCTTCCTTAGAGATGCTGTCGTAAGCCTGTGCCACACGGTCGGCTACCTGGTCAACAGTCAAGCCCTCTGGGATCGTAAGCGTATTGGATCCGGCGTTGGGGCCCTCCATGAGCTGCTGGACGACCTTTGTCGCATCCATAAGCGTGGTAAACGAGTAGGTGCCGGGCTTGAGCGACATATCGGCGTTGAGCTGTTTGACCGCCGCGTAGTAATCCTTGGGATTCTCGACGATATGGTTCTCGGAGAGAATCGAGGCGATGGTATCGCCCGATGCACCCTCGGGAATCGTGATCGTGACCTGCTGACCGGCAGCAACCTTCGTATCCTCACCGCCAAAGAAGCCCTTGACGGCAGGCACGACAAAGAAGGCAATCGCAGCAAGCGCGAGCACGGCTACCACGGCGCCGATAATCATGGGCACCGGAGAGCTCTTCTTTTGGGTGCCACGGCGAGCATGCGTGTTGTAGCTCGACCGCGTCGCAGGAGCCACACCGTGCGATCCATGGGCGCGATGCGCATGAGATTGCGATTGAGGTACCTGCGCGCGTTGCGTAGGAGCCTGCTGCTTAAAGCGAGTGCCGCCAGTGGGCTGCGCCGGATGTGCAGTTGGCTGCTGAGTCGTTCGCTGGGCGGGTCGGGCCGCATGAGAGGAGGGCTGCGCCGGATGTGCAACAGGCTGAGCCGGACGCTGTGTCGGCTGCACCGGACGCTGACCTGCCTGGACAGGGCGCGACACGGGCTGCCCCTGGCGATTCGGCTGGCGCGGGTCGGAAGCGCTAGGCATGCTGAACCTCCTCGTTTTTACGATCGAGCCACGTCTGCAAAAACAGGCTGGCGGCGATCATGTCAATCTTGCCCCTCATCTGCTTTTCGTTGAGTCCCTGCTCGCGCAGGATGCGCTTGGCCTCTTGCGAGGACAGACGCTCGTCCTCAAACTCTAGCGGAAGATCGAGCTCGTCGGCAATCTTTTGCGCCACGGCGGCGACGCGCTCGGCCTGGGGGCCGGGCTCGCCGGCCATGGTCAGGGGACGTCCACTTACCAGAATGTCGGGCTCATAGTCCTCGACCAGGTAGCGAAACGTCTTTGCCATGCCAGTGACCTCGGCAGCCGGGAGCACCTTGACGGGCATCGCCATCTTGCCATCACGGCTCGAGACGGCGATGCCAATCCTGGTCTCCCCTATGTCCAGTGCGAGCGCGACCACAGCGACTACTTAGGTTCTTAGGCGCCGAGCGCGGTCTTGGCGGCCGCGAGGGCATCGGCGATACCGGCGGCGTTCTTGCCACCGGCCTGGGCCATGTTGGGACGACCACCACCGCGACCGTCGACCAGGCCCGCAATCTGCTTGATCACGTTACCGGCGTGGAAACCGGCCTTGACGGCATCGTCGGAGCCGGCGGCGAGCAGGGCCGGGGTGCCCTTCTCGGTCACGCTGGCGACGACGCAGGCGACGGGGCCAGCAACCTTCTGGTGCACGGTGTCCCACACGTTACGCAGGTCAGCGGCCTCGAGACCCTGAAGCTCAGCGACAACGAGCTTGTAGTCGTCGAGCTCGACAGCGCCATCGATGGCGCTGGAGATGGCATCGGAAGAGCCACCGGTCAGAGCCTTCTTGAGCTTGTTGGAAGTCTCGCGCAGCTCGGCCTGCAGGTTCTCCACGCGGGCGGGAACCTCATCCGCGCGGCACTTGAGCGCAGCGGCAGCGGCGTCGACGAGCGCCAGGCGGTCGGCCATATAGTCGAGCGCACCCTTGGAGGTCACGGCCTCGATACGGCGAACGTTCGAGCCCGTGGAGGACTCGGAAATGATCTTGAACAGACCGATCTCGGCGGTGTTGGCGGCATGCGTACCACCGCAGAGCTCGCGGGAGAACGGCTGGTCCTCGGCGCCCACGGAGACGACGCGGACGACGTCGCCGTACTTCTCGCCAAACAGGGCGACAGCACCGGCGGCCTTGGCCTCGTCGATGCCCATGACGCGGGTCACGACCGGCTTGGAAGCAAAGATCTGCTGGTTGACCAGGTCCTCGACAGCCTTGAGCTGCTCGGAGGACAGGGCCTCGAAGTGCGTGAAGTCAAAGCGCAGGTGCTCGGACGTCACCAGCGAACCGGCCTGGGAGACATGCTCGCCCAGGACCTGCTTAAGGGCGGCGTCGAGCAGGTGCGTGGCGGTGTGGTTGCGGCGCAGGAAGCCACGACGCTCGGCGTCGAGCGTAGCGGTCACAGTAGCGCCAACGGTCAGCGTGCCCTCGGCGACATGCGCAACGTGGGCATACAGGCCGTTGTGGTTCTTGGTATCGGAAACGGTCAGCACAACGCCCTCGGCGGAAAGCTCGCCGGCGTCGCCCTGCTGGCCACCCATCTCGGCATAGAACGGGGTGCGGTCGAGCACGACCTCGACGTCCTCACCGGCGGCAGCGGACTCGACGGACTCGCCGTTGCGCACGATGGCGACAACCTTAGCACCCTCGATCACATCGTTGTCATAGCCGTCGAACTCGGTCGCTGCGACCTTGTCCGAAAGCTCGACCCACACGTCGTTGAAGCTGCCCCAAGCGTCGCCCTTGGCATTGGCGCGGGCGCGGGCCTTCTGGTCCTCCATGCAGGCGGTAAAGCCGTCCATGTCGACGTCGTGGCCGGCGGCGCCGGCGATCTCGACGGTCAGGTCGATGGGGAAACCGAACGTATCGTGCAGCTTAAAGGCAACATCGCCCGGAAGGACAGCGCCCTCGGCAAGCGTTGCCAGGGCCTCGTCCAAGTAGACGCGGCCGTTGTCGAGCGTCGTTGAGAAACGCTCCTCCTCGGAGGCGACGATGCCCTTGACGAGCGCGACGTTCTTGAGCAGCTCGGGGTAGGCCTCGCCCATCTGGGCATTGACCTCGTCGATGAACTTGGTCAGGAAGGCACCCTCGATGCCCAGCAGGCGACCGTGGAACACGGCGCGGCGGAGCAGGCGGCGCAGGACGTACTCGCGGCCCTCGTTACCGGGCAGGATGCCATCCGAGATCATAAAGTCGACGGCACGGGAGTGGTCGGCGATGATGCGCAGCGAGCGGCTGGCGCCGGAGTAATCGTCGGCAACGTAGGTCTTGCCGCTGATCTTTTCGCCCAGCTTGATGAGGTGCTGCATCAGATCGCCGTCGTAATTGGCGGTCTTGTGCTGCATGATGGCGGCCATGCGCTCCAGGCCCATGCCCGTATCGAGGTTGCGGTGCGGCAGTTCCGGCATGGAGCCGTCCTCCTGGCGGTCGTACTGCGTGAACACGAGGTTCCAGAACTCCAAGAAGCGGTCGCAGTCGCAGCCGGGCTTGCAGTCGGGGCTGCCACAGCCGACCTCCTCGCCCATGTCAAAGTAGATCTCGGAGCACGGACCGCAGGGGCCGGTGGGGCCAGCGGCCCAGAAGTTATCATCCTCGCCCAGACGGGAGATGTGATCCTCGGCAACGCCCAGGGAGCGCCACACGTCGTGGGTCTCATCGTCCTCGGTAAAGACGGTAAAGTACAGGCGGTCGAGCGGAAGCTTGAACTCCTTGGTGATGAGCTCAAAAGCCCAAGCGCAGGCCTGCTCTTTGGAAACGCCGCCAAAGGAGAAGTCGCCGAGCATCTCAAAGAAGGACAGGTGACGGCCATCCTCGCCGATACAGTCGATGTCGTTGGTGCGGACGCACTTCTGGCAGGAGATCGCGCCGATCTCCTTCATGGTCTTCTTGCCCTGGTAGTACTCCTTAAACTGGTTCATGCCGGCGTTGGCAAGCAGCAGCGAAGGATCGTCGGGGACAAGGGACGAAGAAGGATAGAGCTTAAGACCGCGCTCCTCAAAGAAGTTGAGGAACTTGGAGCGGATCTCGGCCGTAGTCATTGACGGGTAGTCAGCACTCATAGAGGGAATCTCCTCGGTTTCACATCGAAACAGTTCAAACGTAACGATATTACCATCCCACCGCCCCTGCGCAAAAAAGAGGGCCGCCAAACAGCGACCCTCCAGCGAAAGTGCACGTTATTTAGGACAGTCAAATTCTTTGAAAAAAAAATGCCTGCGGTAGAATTACATATAAGAGTCACCCGAAAGGAGCGATCGATGAAAAGCAAACGATTAATCCTGAACGTACTTTTGGTAGTAGCACTTTTGGCGCTCGGAACCTTCTGCTACTGGTACGCAAACCAACCAGCATTTGGCTACGTACTGTATGCAGTGATGTCCGGCGATAAGAGTTATTGCGCTCTACGCGCAATTGACGTTCTCTACTTCTATGTAGCCGGACCCTTATCAATCGCCTTGCTCGCATTTCTTGTCATTTACAACTTCAAGAAACGCTCATAGGGCTTATTTGGAATCTGAATCGTCCATGGAGCCGTCGATGCCGGTTTTGGTATCGTCGTCCGAGTTGGAGTCGTCGTCCTTGGCGAAGGGGTTCTTGAAAAAGCCTGTCGCGTCGGGCTGTAGGCCCGAAAGCTTGATCCAGGGATTATCGAGCTCGGGCTTGGGCATGGCCTGGGCCTCGGGCGCGGTCTCGTTGCCGATGAGCTCGGACTCATAGATGAAGGTGTCATCGCCGAGCGCATCATAGGCAGCGACCGGGTTGCCCTCGGCATCGCGATACGGCGTTCCCTTAAACACGGCGCCGTCGTAGGCCACGAGCTGGCGACCGGTCTCATTCTCGAAGTAGTACACGAAGATACCCTTGAGGGCTGCACACAACGGGATAGCGATAACCATACCGATGGGACCCATAAGCGCCGAACCAATGACGAGCGCCGTCAGGCTCATGATGGGGTGCACCTGTACCGAGCTCTGCATGACCTTAGGCGAAATCACGTTATCGGTGACGTTTTGGGCGACCATGGTCACAATGAGTGTCCAAAACGCCAGCATGGGGCTAAACATAAAGCCGAGCACCGTGGCGATCGCAGCGCTTACCCAAGGGCCGACAACCGGGACCAAGTGCATGATGCCCGTGAAGATGCCCATGAGCGCCGCATAGGGATGACCGACGATCGTAAAGCCGATAAAGGCCAGAATGCCGCCGCAGATAGACGTAACAACCATGCCACGCATGTAGCCGCCCACCGAGCGCGACAGGATGGCGACCATAAAGCGATACGAGGTCTCCTTTTCCTGACCGATGATGGTGCAGATCTCGTGGTGCATGCGGGGATAGTCGCAAGCCATCCAGTAGGCAAGCACCAGGCCCAGGAAGATCACGAACAGCTGCGAAGCCGTATTGGTAATGAGCGGAAACACGCCGCGACCAAGCTCGGCGGCGATCTGGGACACATACTTCGACGCCACGGTAACAAGCGAGGACAGATTGTCGTCCAAATACTCCTTGAGCGGCGTGTTATTGAGCGTCTTGGCGTTCGAAATCATTTCGTTGAGGTCGCCGCCCGCAACACGAAGCTGCTCGGGCAGGCGGCTCAGCACTTCCATGATCTGACCAAACAGAATCGGCGACAGAATACAAATGACGCCGACGAGCACAGCCACAACCACGACGAGCGCGATGAGCGAACCGATGCCGCGATTGACACCATGATGCTCGAGCCAGTTGGTGATCGGCGACATCACAAAGGCGATGATGGAGCCAACGGCGAGAAACTCGATGACCGGCGCTAGGATGCCCATGAGATTAAAGATAACGGCGGCGATCACGATGCAGCCGACAACAGCCCAAATGCGCAGTGTCAAAATGCGGGTGTCGCGCAGCGCGCGATCGGTTTGCTGGGGGTGCTCACTCATGAACGAACCATCACTCCGTCGGGGTCGATCTTGTCCTGAATCTTTTTAAGTGTGCGACGCAGGAGGCGCGAAACCTGGACCTGGGAGATGCCCAACTTCTTGGCAATCTCGATCTGGGTCATGCCCTTTACAAAACGCAGCTCAATGACTTCGCGCTCGCGCGGCGAAAAATCGCGGATGGCCTCCTCGATCACCAGGCGGTCATCGGTAAAGTCGAGTTCGTTGTCATCGTCGGCATAACGGTCGAGAATCGAGGGTGCATCGTCGGAGTCAGAAGCACCGGGAGCCTCGATGGGCACCGAGGTGTAGGCCGAGGACGACTCCATAGCCTCGAGGACCTCGTCGACGGTCACGTCCAAATATTCGGCGATTTCCTCGACCTTGGGCGAGCGCTGCAGCTCGTTGGTGAGCTTGTCGGTAGCCTGGTTAACCTTGGCCGAGAGCTCCTGCAGGCGACGCGGCACGCGCACACTCCAGCCCTTGTCGCGGAAGTGACGCTTGATCTCGCCCAGGATGGTGGGCGTGGCAAACGTCGTGAACTCGAGTCCGCGCTCGGGGTCAAAGCGGTCAATCGCTTTGAGCAGGCCGAGATAGCCGACCTGCATAAGGTCGTCGAGCGGCTCGCCGCGATTCTTAAATTTATTTGCAAGGAACCTTACCAGGTTCATGTGGGACATGACGAGCTGCTCGCGGGCGTCCGGGTCACCGGTCTCCTTGTAGCGACGAAACAGCTCGCGGGTTTTCTCCTTGTCCCAAGCGGTCTTACCGCTCCGGGAACGTTCGGTCATATTAGATATCCGCCTTGAGGTCGAGGGAAAGCGTTAGGGGCGCCGACGTCTTTTCGTAAGAATCGCAGACGCTCGCAAGGATGAGCTCGGCGTACACCGCAGCCTGGTCATCCTCATCGACGGTCGCCTGATCGCCAAAGGTAAAGGTCATGGCAACGTGGGACTCGTCAGTGTCGAATGCAATGGTGATGTCGTCGCAGTCGACCGCAGTGCAGCCAAAGATGAAGGCCTCCTCGGCAGCCATACGAATGTCCTCGATGCGATCGACAGACATGGAAGACAGGGCGCCGACGTTAGCAGCCGTCATGCGCACGAGGCGCGCCAGACGCGGGTCGCCGGCAACAGTCAGCGTAATGGGGTGGGTTGCTTCGCTACTCATCGCAGGACTCCTCGGCGTTCTGGGCGGGCGTATAGGTGTAATACTGAGCCTGCTTGGCAGCGGGCTTTTGTGCGGGATCGGGGTCGGCCGCATCGGTCTCACCAATCAACACGCGCTCGGTGGGCTCTTCTGCCTCGGCAGCAGCGGCGGCAATCTTTCGTTCGACATCGGCGGCGGGAGCCTTCACCTTGTTGAAGAGCTTCTGAACCGCGCCGGCGGCAGAGTCCGTGACACTCGAAACGGCGCTGCTGGCCTCGGCCATGCTGCCCGTAACCTCGGAGATATCGCGAACGACGGCCTCGACCTCGACGAGATTGGACGTGAGAGCGTCGACAGCGGTCTTGCTCGACTTGAGCAGCGGCTCAACCTGGGCCAGCGCAGGCGTCAGCTCGTCGACGGCACCGTCGAGTTTGGCCACCATGGGCTGGGCCTCGGCAATGGTGTTGTTGAGATCGCTCACCGTCTTGTCGAGCGAATCGACGACATTGCGGGTCTTGCGCAGGGTAAGCGCGAGCTCAACAATGGCCCAAACGCCGGCGATGGCGAGTACCAGCAACGCGATTTGAATGGGACTCATAACAAGCCTCCCAAAGGAATCGAAATACAGACGCTGTTCATGGTACCCCAAAGGGGACAGAACATGCGAAGCGCGAGGGCGTGGGACAAAACAACTACTTCGGCGCCCTGCCGCTGCGGTCCCGTTCGCTTTGCTCTACGCGCCACTCTTCCCAGCCGCGACCGGCGGGCTGCCAAAACGCACCGCGCTCCAGGCCCTCGGGCAGATAGCGTTGGTCGACCCAGCCCTCGGGATAATCGTGCGGATACTTGTACACGCCGTACTCATCGCTGCCTGGACGATGACGATCGCGCAGGTAGCTCGGCACCTCTCGCAAGCCGCTCGTATGGATATCGGCCAGCGCGGCATCGATTGAGGCCTCGCACGCGTTGGACTTAGGTGCCAGGCACACATACAGCGCAGCCTGAGCCAGGTTAATTCGGCACTCGGGATACCCGATGACCTCGGCAGATTTAAACGCGGCATGCGCCACCAGCAGGGCCTGCGGATCAGCGTTGCCAACGTCCTCAGATGCATGAATCATAATGCGGCGGGCGATAAACTTAGGATCCTCCCCCGCGTCGATCATGCGCGCAAGCCAGTAAATAGTGGCATCGGGATCGCTTCCGCGCATGGACTTGATAAACGCACTGATGATGTCGTAGTGCATGTCCCCGTTTTTGTCATAGGTAAAGCCACGACGCGGATTGGCAATCTTTACGTCATCCACGGTAATGGGATAGCGCTCCCCCGCCGCCGGAGCTGTCGTGCCCTCGGTATCGGGTCGCGTAACGGCGATCTCGCTCGCCAGCTCGAGCGTCGTGAGCGCCGAGCGAGCATCGCCCGCAGCCAGCGTGCAGATAGTTTTGATGACGTTCTCATCGGCCGAGAACTTACCATTCAGACCCTGCGGCGCCTCGAGCGCACGCTCGATAAGCGTGGCGATGTCCTCGTCCTTTAAGTGCTCAAGCTCAACCACGCGGCCGCGCGAGAGCAGTGCGGAATTGACCTCGAAATACGGATTCTCCGTCGTGGCGCCGATCATAATGACGGTGCGGTTCTCCACCGCATGAAGCAGCGCATCCTGCTGCGACTTTGAGAAACGATGGATCTCATCAATGAACAGAATGGTGCGACGGTCATACGTATTCAGCCGCGTCTTGGCCTCGTCGATTACGCGGCGCAGGTCCTTAACGGTACCCGTGACGGCGCTGACCTCGACAAACTCACTCTTGGTATGGTTGGCGATGATATGCGCGAGCGTCGTTTTGCCCGTGCCGGCCGGGCCGTACAGAATTACGCTCGACAGCACATCGTGCTCGATCGCCGCACGCAACCACGAACCCTTGCCCACGGCCTTTTGCTGGCCCACGTATTCGTCCAGCGAATTGGGGCGCATGCGCACCGCGAGCGGCGCATTCTTAAAGGAACGCTCGCGCATCGAAGCAGAAAAAAGGTCGTCCATAGCCATCCCGTGCATCAATCAAAATCGTTATCCACCAACAGTATACCGAAAGAATACGAACTACCGTTCGTTAATATAGGTACGATGCGGAAACTTTAGCCCCGGGAACAGCTTGGTCGTCAGCTCGCAGAAATATCCGTCCGTCATGCTGGAGATGTAATCCACCACGGCCTGGTCCTTGTCGTCCTGCCACGGATACATGCGATCGTAGTAGCCCAGCTGCTGTTCAATACGCGAAATATGATGCTTAAAGATGTAGGACGACTCGTTGCCATCGTTCAAATCATACAGGCAGCGATCGTAGAGCTTTTCAAAGGCCTCGCGTAGCTCCGCCTCGGAATCGCCCTCGATACCGCCCTTGCTATAGATCTTCTCGTAGTTCTCGCGCTTGGCACGGCGAATCTCCTCAAACAGGTCCTCGCTCATCTCGATGCGCGGCTTACCGTAGCTGTGCTCGACAATATCGATGGATGCGTGCGTAAGGATCCAGCTGTTGTAGAGACCGCCCAGATCATCGTCGAAGGCATCGGGGCTCAACAGGCCAGCCGCAATGGCGTCTTGGCGGTCGCGTCCGACGTAGGCAAGGATGTCCGAAATGCGCACCACGCAACCCTCGAGCGTCATGGGGCGCAGATGTTCAATAGCACTGTAGCCTGTGGCGATGCAGTCCTCGACCGTCTGATCAAACTGGTCAAAAGATGCCATGTCCGAAAGCTCAAACACGCGTTGCTCGTACTCGCCGTTGTGACACAACACGCCATCGAGCGTCTGGAGCGAGACGTTGCGACCATACAGGTTATCGAGCACGCGGACCGACTGCACATTATGGAAAAAGTAACGACCCATGTGCTCGTGATATATGTCGTTGAGGAAACGCTCGCCGGCATGGCCAAAGGGCGTGTGGCCAAGGTCGTGGCCCAGACCGATCGCCTCGATCAAATCGCAGTTGAGCCCCAACGCTCGACCGATATCGCGCGCGATGCGCGAAACGAGCTGCACATGAAGACCACGGCGCGACAGATCGTCGTTGCTACGGAAGCTAAAGACCTGCGTTTTACCAGCGTAGCGGGTATATGCCGGCAGATGGAGGATCTTTTCGGCATCGCGCATATAGGCCGGACGCATAAGCGTGCCCTGGTCGGCAGCTCGATCGACGCGGCGGATGACCTGGTCATCATTACAACGATACGGGTTGACGACGCCCAAGGCGCGATCGGCGGCAATGCGCTCGACGAGCTCGGGCGACAACGTCGAAGGAATACGGTCCATACGCGCCTTGATGGCGGTCGTTTCTTGATTAGTTGCCATGGCATGCTCCTTAAGAAGGACGCGCAGGTAGTTACAGCGTGCAGCCCACGACCTCGATTATGGCAAAAATCGGCATCAAAAACGGCAGCAATGGCAGCGAGCGCGATTTTGTGATGAGGCAGGAGAGGGCGAGGACCAGGAGCGCGGCGGCAAATGCCACAATGCCGCCCATGGGATCAAGCGTGCAAAGCGCGAAGAGCGCCTTGGCATCCCCCATGCCAATCCCTGGGGCTTGGCAAAGGCGCCGCCAGAGAGACTCGGTGAGCACGAGCGCAAGATAGACGATGACGGCAAGACCAGCATGGTCAAGAGCCGTGTCCATGCCACGATCGAGCCAAACCCCCGCAAGCGCTGCCAAGGCACAAACCCCGGCAAGCACATTCGGGAACCGCCGTTCACGCAAATCGATAACGGCGCCAACGATGGCGCAAAACCAAAACGGGATATAGCCCATCGAGCACCTCCTCGAGCCGTATCTAAAAAGAAAAAACCACCACAAGGTGCCTGTCCCCATTGTGGTGGTTTTGATGGTGGTTATTTGGCGCCTTGCATAACCTCGTCGAGGGTTACGCTGACGGCGTGCTGTGTCGGGACCCAGTCGACCTTCAGGAACAGCGCGGCCACCGTGATGGGGATATAGCTGAACATAAAGATCGGGAAGGTAAACAGGTTGGTCACCAAGCGCCATTTTTGCGCACAGTGAATGTGTTTGTACTCAAAGATGGTCGTAAGCAGCGCCAGAATAAAGAAGGTTTGGTACATCATCGCAAAGGTCATGATGAGCGAGGCGGCACAAGCCTGCATCTCGACCTCGGTAGCCAAGAAGCCGTGCGAGAGCCCGCCCACGATGAGGAAGGTAGCGTTGGCGAGCATGGAGATCAAGGACAGCAGCATGCCCGGCGCGATGGTCATGAACATATCGTAGGCGGCAAAGCGGTGATAGCGAAACGTCGACTTGACCAGATGCTTGCCATAGGTAAAGAACACCTGGTAGAAGCCCTTGGTCCAACGCATACGTTGCTTCCAAGACGCCTTAAACGTCACCGGCTGCTCGTCGAAGAACTCCGCCGGCGCATAACCGATGCGAATACCGTGAATGGCGCAGAACGTGGTGAACTGGATGTCCTCGGTCAGCGTATGGAACTGCCAACCGTGCATACCCTCGATCACGCTCGCCGAGATCAGGTAACCCGAACCCGAAACGGCACAGGACGTCTTGCAGATATTGCGCGCATTGTTGAGGAAGCGCGCCTCGCGCAGATACCAGGTGGCGTTGGCGGCCGAAATCCATGAGCTGCCAAAGTTCTTAGAATTACGATAGCTCGTGACCACATGGAAACCCTGGTCAAAGGCATCGTTCATCTTGGAGACGTAATCGCGGGAGATAACGTTATCCGCGTCGAAGATAAAGTAGCCCTCAAACGTGTCGGGATACTCGTTGAGGATACGATCGAAACCAAAGTCCATGACCCAGCTCTTACCCTTGCGGGCAAGGTCGTTACGCTCGTAGACGATAGCGCCGGCCTCGCGCGCGAGCTGCGCGGTGTTGTCGGTACAGGCATCGGCGACGACAAAGACTTCGATAAGCTCGGACGGATAATCCTGGTCCTTAATGGAGCGCACGAGGTTGGCGATTACCGCCTCCTCGTTATGCGCCGCAATGAAGAAGGCGTAGCGATGGAGCTTTTTGGCCTTGGGTGGCGCGACCTCACCGCGGAGAGCGCCAATGACAAAGAAGACCACCTGATACAGGAAGCAGACCGTGAGCAACGTGACCACAATCTGGTTGAAGATCACGATGGGCGTGTTGGTTTGTAAAAAGGCGAGCATGCAGGCTCCCGAGAACGCGTTACGTAAACAACCGTATATCTTACCGCAGGCTAGGGGCGTTCAAGAAACCACCTAATACTGGCTAGGCTTCGAGCAGACCGAGCTGGGGGACGATGTCGTCGCCAGCGGAGGTGCGGCCAAGCGAGCGCGGGGCCAGGTCGTCAAGGACAGCGGCAAGATCCCACGGCAGCTCGTCGCGGCACTCAACGCGCTCCCCCGTCACGGGATGGTCGAACGCCACGCGCCAGGAATGCAGGAATTGCCTGGTCAGGCCCTGATCGGCGCGCGCATCGCATTTGCCGTAGAGCGGATCGCCCACGCAGGCATGGTTGATATGGCGCATGTGAACGCGAATCTGATGCGTGCGACCCGTGAACAGGTGGCACTCCACAAGCGTATAGCCATCGTCGAATCGCGAAGAGTCAAAGCGCTCGAGCACCTTAAAGGTCGTGATGGCCTGACGCGCAAACGGGTCGTCCGAGACCGCCATCTTTACGCGATCGCGTGTGGAGCGGGCGATACCGGTATTGATGGTGCCCTCGTCCATGGCAATGTGTCCGTGAACGAGCGTGATATAGCGTCGGTCGAGCGTTCGCGTGCGGATAAGATTTTGAAGCGCGCGCTGGGTATCGTCGTCCTTGGCGGCGAGCATAAGGCCGGAGGTATCACGGTCCAGGCGATGCACGATGCCGGGACGATCCTCGCCCTGTACCGTACCCAGATGGTCGATGCCACAGTGGTAGACCAGGGCGTTTGCCAGGGTGCCACTCTCGTGACCGTGCGCCGGATGGCACACCAGGCCGCGCTGCTTGGAAAGCACGATGAGGTAATCGTCCTCGTAGCGAATATCGAGCGGAATGGCCTCGGGAATCACATCGGCCGGATCGTGCGGCTCGGGAAGATCGACCGAGATGCGGTCGCCGGCGTTCACGGCGTACTTTTTTGACAGGCAGGTCTCGCCGTTGACGATGACGGCACCGCCCTCGATCAGATGCGCGCAGGCAGAGCGCGTGGGGCAGCCATCATTGGCGCCCAGATAGGCATCGAGGCGCTGACCAGCGCAATCGTCGGCAACGAGAATATGGATGTCGGCCATTAGCGCTCATTCCTTTCGCGAATCTTGCGGGCACGTTCCCCACGTTGCTTAGCCTTGCGCTTGGCGCGGGCCTCGTCACGGGCATTGAGCTCAGCGGTCGCATCGACCTCGCGGGCGGCAGGGCTCAAAAACATGTAGCCAAAGACGGCGAGCACGACGCCCACGGTTATGCCGATATCGGCCACATTGAAGACAGGGAAATCGATGAAGGTGGTGGCAATAAAATCGGTCACGAAACCCAGGGCAAGGCGATCGATCGCATTGCCGATGGCACCGCCCGCAACCATGGCCATACCAACGACCTCGAGTTGAGCCAGTTGGGGAGCTCGAACAAGGTAGACGGCAATGGCGACAATGACCGCCAGCGCCAACACGGCAAACGCCGCGCCATGCCCCTCGCCCATGCTAAAGGCAGCACCGATATTGCGGACAAACATAAAGTCGATCACGCCGGGGATAACGGTCACATGCAGCGCATCGCCCACGGCACGAACCGCAAGCTTGGTCAGCTGATCAACCAGCAGCACGAAGAGCGCCACCCCATCAGCAACCCCCAACCGCCACCGCAAAGGCGGCGTCATATCAGCAAAACGACCCAAAGAAATCCCCTACCCTCAGAGAATCGAATTACGTTTAACGCAAAGAACCATCTTATATTGCCATACGCCAAACGCACGACATATTCGATAACGCCAGATAAATAACCAGCATAAAAAGAAAGCGACATTCCGAAAAACGGAATGCCGCTCAACTTGCCACAAGCTAAGAAAACGCCGCTTAACCGTAACCTACAGCGCGTCAGCGCAGCGTTTACAAATATGCGCGTGGCCGTTGTACTCGCCGACGGTGGTGCGGTAGTTCCAGCAACGATCGCAGCACTCGCCCTCGGCAGCCTCGATGGCAACGGAAAGCTCCTCGCCCTGGGTCAGCTCAACATCAGAGACGATGTAGAACTCGGCCAGGTCAACGGCCTTGTCACCGGTCAGCAGCGCGTACATCTCGGCGGGAACGACCGCCTTGACGCGGACCTGCTGGCTCTTGGTGAAGGTACCGGCGGAGCGGGCATCCTCAAGGGCCTTGGTCACAGCGCTACGGAGCTCGAGCGAAGCCTCGAGCACGCCCTCAAACTCGTTAGCCTCATCGACCGTAATGGGCGACTTGTACCAATCGAGCAGCGCAGCGTACTTCTGGTGATCGACACAGCCGGCGGGCGCATAGGCCATGGCCTCGTCGACAGTGTAGGACAGGATCGGCTGCAGGTCGCGCATGAGCATCGAGAAAAGCTCGGCCAGAACGGTCTGGGCGCTGCGGCGCTCAAGCGAGCCGGGCTTATCGCAGTACAGACGGTCCTTCAGGGCGTCGAGGTACACATTGGACAGCTCGGTAACCACGAAGTCATAAAGCGCACGGTAGGCACGCGGGAACTCGTAGCAAGAGTAAGCGTCGTCGACCTCGGCCTGGACCTGGGTCAGACGGGCAACCATGAGCTTGTCGAGCGGCAGCAGGTCGGCAAAGGCGACGCCGTCGGTCTCGGGCTCAAACTGACCCTCGAGCTCAGAGAGCAAGAAGCGCAGCGTGTTGCGGAAACGACGGTAGGCATCGGACGTACGAGCGAGAATCTCGTGGTCGATGGACACATCGGAGCTGGTGTCGACGGAGGCAACCCACAGACGGATGATGTCGGCGCCCATCTCGTCACAGACCTTGTTGGGGTCGATGACGTTGCCGAGCGACTTGGACATCTTGCGGCCTTGGCCGTCGAGCGTAAAGCCCTGCGAGACGACTGCCTTGTACGGAGCGTGACCGTTGGCGCCCACCGAGGTGAGCAGCGAGCTCTGGAACCAACCGCGGTGCTGGTCGGAGCCCTCGAGGTACACGTCCGCCGGATACTCCAGCTCGGGACGGTACTCGCAGACGGCCTTCCAGGAGACGCCGGAGTCCCACCACACGTCGAGAATGTCCTTATCGGCCTTGAGGTGATGGCCGCCGCACTTGGGGCAGACGCAGGCCTCGCCCAGGTAGCTCTCGGGAGCGTCGGTGAACCAGGCGTCAGAGCCCTTCTCGTGGAAGAGCTTGATAACGGCGTCGAGCGTGGCGTCGTTCATGACCTTCTCGCCGCAGTCGGCGCAGGTGTAGCTGGGGATGGGCACGCCCCAGTTGCGCTGACGGCTGATGCACCAGTCGGGACGCTGCTCGACCATGGCGCCAATGCGGTTGGCGGCATGGGCCGGATACCACTTAACGTTCTCGCGGACCTCTTTGCCGGCCTGCTCGCGCAGACCCGTCTTGTCCATCGAGACAAACCACTGGTCGGTGGCACGGAACAGCACGGGGTGCTTGCAGCGCCAGCAGTGCGGATAGCTGTGCGTGATCTTCTTCTCCAGAACCAGGGTGCCGCGCTCGCGCAGGAACTCGATGATGTGCGGGTTGGCCTCGTCGGTGTCCATACCGCTGAAGGGGCCGCCAGTGCCGAACTCCTCGCCGGTGTAGAACTTGCCGTCGTCATCGACCGGCATGCAGATGTCGGTGATGCCCTCTTTGAGGCAGGCGAAGTAGTCGTCGACGCCGTGGCCGGGCGAGTTGTGGACGATACCGGTACCGTCGTCGACACCGACGTAATCGGCCAGCAGGGCCACGCCCTCAACACCGTCAAAGATCGGCTGCTTGTAGTGGATGTGGTGGAAGGTCTCGGCGGGAACCACATAGGGCTTGCCGTCGACCATGACCGGGGTGTACTCCCAGCCAAACTCCTCGCAGCACTTGGGAGCCAGGTCCTCAAGCATAACCTCGGCGCGACCGTCGCGCTCAACAGCGACATAGGCGGCGCCGGGCTTAAGGGAAACGGCCTGGTCGGAGGGGATGGTCCACGGCGTGGTCGTCCAGATGATAAAGTCGACCGGGCCGTCGAAGTTCTCCAGGCCGGCGGGCTTGGAGGTCATCTCAAAGCGCACGAAGATGGAGGGGCTCGTCTCGTCGGAATACTCGATCTCGGCCTCGGCCAGCGCGGTATGGCAGTGCTTGCACCAGTGGACCGGCTTGTGGCCACGATAAATCATGCCCTTATCGAACATGGCCTTAAAGACCTCGATATCGGCGGCATCGTGCTGGTGATAGAGCGTCAGATAGGGGTTATCCCAGTCGCCGAGCACGCCCAGACGGCGGAAACCGGCCTTCTGGAGCTCGATGTTCTCGACGGCGAACTTGTTGCACAGCTCGCGGATCTCGGCGGTAGAAGTCTGATTGAACTTCTCGGTGCCGAGCATCTCCTCGACCTTATGCTCGATCGGCTGACCGTGGCAATCCCAACCGGGGACATAGGGAACTTCACAGCCCTGCATCATCCAGTAACGGTTGATCATGTCCTTGGAGATCTTGTTCATGGCGTGGCCGATGTGGATCGGGCCGTTGGCGTACGGAGGGCCGTCGTGCAGCACGAACTTCTTGTGGCCCTCGTTCTTCTTCAGAACCTGCTCGTAGACCTTGTTGTCCTGCCAGTCCTTGAGTCGCTTGGGCTCGGACTTGGAAAGACCGGCACGCATGGGAAATCCGGTTTTGGGCAGATTCATCGTCTGCTTGTACTCGTTTGCCACGGTACCCCTTTCTTGTCATGGGCGCGCACGCCCTATGGGCACCAAAAAAAGCGCCCGTCCCTGCAAGCTGGGACGAAGCGCCGCAAAACGGGCAGCGTGCCCGCAAAAGCTCTTCGCTTAACCACCCAGCTTAGATGCCCTCGCCCGCGTTGCCGCGCGCTCGCATCCGTTACTCGGCTGGCCTGTATCGACGACCATCTCGGCGATGTCTACTGAGACGGGCCTATACGGCGCGTCCGTTGGGACCGCAGCTCCGGGGTGATTTTCATCGGTCGCATGCACGGGATCTCAGCGCTCCCCGCTCTCTGTGGCATGCGGACGGCCGACTACTCGTCCCCATCAACGCTTATGCGCTGTATGGTAGCACGCTCCGCCGCTGGCAAAAACCCTCAATGCTGCTTTTCATATTTATGAAATTCTCGGTGTCGTGCGTAAACCTTAGGAGCAAAATACCAGAGAGTACTTTACCCAAGGAAAGAAGGCGCTTATGCGTACGATTGGAATGAGCGATTACACCGTGGGCGAGGATTGCTTTAACGAGCTCCCCGCGGCGCTGGCAGAATACGGGGCGAAGAAGGTCGCCATCATTGGCGGCAAGCGCGCACTTGCCGCAGCGCTGCCCGGCATCGAGGCCGCGCTGGCGGATACCGACGTCGAGATCTTGGAGACGCGCGTGTACGGCACCAACAGCACGCGTGCCAACATCGCCAAGGTCGTGAACTCCCCCGCTTGCCAGGATGCCGACGTGCTCATCGCGTGCGGCGGCGGCAAGGCGCTCGACACCGTCAAGACGGCGGCGATTGAGCTCAATAAGATTGTCTTTACCGTGCCGACGATCTGCTCCAACTGCTCGGCTGCCACCGCGATCGCCGTCGTATACAACGACGACGGATCGCTCGAGGGCTACTCGTACCCCAACCGCCCGGCGCACATCTTCATTAACCCCAAGATCATCGCCGAGGCACCGGCGGAGTACTTCTGGGCTGGCGTGGGCGACGCCCTGTCCAAGCAGCCCGAGGTAGAGTATGCCGCGAGCGCCGGAAACCCGGAGCACACCGCCGGTCTTGGCCTGGCACTCGCCCACACTTGCTCCGAGCCGCTGTTTACCTATGGCGTACAGGGTCTTGAGGACGTGCGTCAGGACCTGTCGACCGAGGCCGTAAAGCAGATCGCGCTCGATATCGTGGTCAATACGGGCTACGTCTCGAACCTCACCAACCAAAACGATTACTACTACAACTCCAGCGTGGCGCATGCGTTCTACAACGCCACCTGCGCTATTCCGCGCGAGGGCCATTACCTGCACGGCGAGGTCGTGAGCCTGGGCGTGCTGGTGCTGTTCACCTACACGGGCGACACCGAAAACTTGGAGCGCTACGCCGCCTTTAACAAGCAGATGGGCCTGCCCGTGACGCTTGAGCAGGTTGGCCTTTCCGAGGCCGATATCCCGGCCCTGTGCGAGCACGCGCATAACACCAACGAGTGGAAGCAGGGCAACCCGGAGCCCTTCACTGACGAGAAGTTCGCCGCCGCCATCAAGGCCGCCGACGCCTACGGCCACACCCTCTAGACCCTAAACCAAAACCACCACAAAGGGGACAGGCACCTTTGTGGTGGGTTTTTATTGCCGCAACATGCTGGGGTCGAATTCGCTTGCTGGGATTACGCGGTAGCCGTGGCGGAGAAGCAAGTCGACAAAGACGCCGTTGCCCGCGACGAGCGTGCCGCTAAAGGTGCCGTCGTAGATACGGCCCGTACCGCACGAGGGGCTACGGTCCTGCAGGATGCACGCTGCAATCTCGGACGGCCCGCCCGCCTGCTCGCACATATCGAGCGCACGCTGCGCACCCAGGCGAAACTCGCGATCGACCGATATGCCCTTGCAGGTACAGACTTCGCCCTCCACGATCTCGGACGGGTCGCGCGGCGTCGGCAAGCCGCCAAAGACCTCGGGACACACTAGCAGCACCTTGGTGTCCGTTCGCTCGCACGCCTCGACCAACTCGCGATGATAATTGTCACGCCCGTTGTACTTACAGCTCTCGCCCATCAAACAGGCGCTCACCACGATCTTCATTAGCATCCCACCTCAAGCGAAACGCCCCATTTGAGCATGTGCCTCTACATGCGTCTCAAATGGGGCGTCAACGTTTACCAACCTGATAGCAACACTACTGCTGCTTGGGCATCAGCGGATTCTCGCGCGTGAGGAGGTTCATGAACTCCTCGCCCGTGATGGTCTCCTTCTTGTACAGGTAACGAGCCAACTCGTGGAGCTTGAACTTGTTCTCCTTCAGGATTTGAAGGGCACGGTCGTGCGCATCCTCGATCAGCTTGGCAACGATTGCGTCCACGCGCTCGGCCGTACCGGGGGCGCAGGTGAGCGACGTGTCCTGGTTGAGGTAGGCGTTCTGAACGGTTCCCAGCGCCATCATGCCAAACTCATCGGACATACCAAAGCGCGTCACCATGTTACGGGCGAGCTTGGTAGCCTGCTCAATGTCGTTAGCGGCGCCAGTCGTCATCTCGCCAAAGATGAGCTCCTCGGCGGCGCGACCACCGCAGTAGACGGCGAGCTTGTCCAGGACCTCCTGGCGCGTGGTCAGGAAGTGCTCGTCCTCTTCGACCTGCATGGTGTAGCCCAGAGCACCGCTTGTGCGCGGAACGATGGTGATCTTCGTAACCGGCGCGGAGCCCTTTTGGCGAGCGGCGACGATGGCATGACCGATCTCGTGGTAGGACACAACCTGCTTCTCGTGGTCGGACAGCACCGTGGACTTACGCTGCTGACCAGCGATAACGACCTCCACCGACTCCTCAAAGTCATCCTGCGTGGCGCGCTTGCGACCCTCGCGGACGGCGCGCAGGGCGCCTTCGTTGATGATGTTGGCCAGGTCGGCGCCCGAGGCACCGGGCGTAGCGCGCGCGATGGCAGTCAGGTCGATCGGCGGCTGTGTCTTCACGCTCTTGGCGTGCAGCTCAAGGATGTTCTTGCGACCGGTCAGGTCGGGCAGCTCGACGGGAATGCGACGGTCAAAGCGGCCGGGGCGCAGCAGGGCGGGGTCCAGGCTATCGGGACGGTTGGTCGCAGCCAGAACGACGATGCCCTTGTGGTTGTCGAAGCCGTCCATCTCGGTCAGCAGCTGGTTGAGCGTCTGTTCGCGCTCGTCGTTGCCGCTAAAGCCGCCGCCATCGCGCTTCTTGCCGATGGTATCGATCTCGTCGATAAAGACAATGCAGGGGGCCTTTTCCTTGGCCTGCTTAAACAGGTCGCGCACCTTGGCGGCACCGCGGCCAACGAACATCTCAACAAACTCGGAACCCGAAATGCTAAAGAACGGCACGCCCGCCTCACCGGCGACGGCCTTCGCAAGCAGGGTTTTACCGGTACCCGGAGGGCCCACGAGAAGGGCACCGCGCGGCAGCTTGGCGCCTATCTCCTCGTAGCGCTGCGGCTTCTCCAGAAAGTCGACGACCTCCTTGAGCGACTCCTTGGCCTCTTCCTGGCCGGCGACGTCCTTAAAGGTCACACCCACGTCTTTGGAGGCGATAACGCGTGCGCCGGACTTGCCCAGTCCGCCACCACCAAAACCGCCGCCGCCAAAGTTCATGGACGGGCCGTCATCGCCCATGGCCTTCTTCATACGACGGTTGAGCCACCAGCCAATGAGGAAGAAAATCGCCATGGGAAGGATGAGCGTGAGCAGGTAATAGGTCATGAGGCCCGAATTTTTATCGGGAACGACCGACTCCAGCGAAGCACCGGACTCGAGAACACGATCGGTGAAGCCAGCGTCGTTGGGCACGCCGGTCGTCTTGTAGGCGATGTTCTCGTCCTCACCCTTCTTGGTGTAATAGATCGTGTAATCGTCCGTGTTGTACTCGACCTTGTCGACGCTCTTCTTATCGAGCGCTTTGACAAACGTCGAGTAGTCGGTCTTCGTAATCTGCTGCGTGCGACCGATGTTAGGGAACAGAACGGTCGAGAGCACGAGGTAGACGACGAAGGCGATGAGCACGTAGAGGATCATATTCCGTCTACGTTTGTTGTCATCCATCTCCATCTGCTTGAACTCCATCTACTGGGGTTGATAATGCTTTCTAGAATACCCAACCCAGGCGGCGATAAACCGACGCCGGGCACGAAAGGACAGAGATGGCATCACTGGAAGTCGGCAAGGTTCAAATCTATACGGGCGACGGCAAGGGCAAGACGACGGCTGCGTTGGGGCTCGCGCTGCGTGCCACGGGCTATGGACTCAACGTGCTTATGCTTCAGTTTGCCAAGAAGCTGCATTGCGCCGAACATGACGCGGCGCCTCGTTTGGGGCTACGCATTGTGCAGGCCGACCGTGACACGCCCGAAGCCTGCGCGGCGCAGATCATGGAGCTGGCACGCGAGCAGATTGGCCGGGTAGATGTGCTGATTCTGGACGAGCTGGGCGAGGCCATGCGCCGCGGATTCGTGGTGCGCGAGGATATCGAAGAACTGATTGCGATGAAGCCCTCCACCACCGAGCTCGTACTCACCGGCCGCGGCCTGCTGCCCCTGGCCGACCTTGCCGACCTCGTCACCGAAATGCGCCCCGTCAAGCACTACTTCGACGAAGGCCTCCTAGCCCGCCAAGGCATCGAATACTAATTGACCCGTTTTACTCCATCCCCTACAGGTCATAAAAAAGTTGCGGTGGAATAGTTCTTGTTTGGCGGCCCGCCCCCCACAAGGGCTTTTAACAGTCATTGGGGACGTTCTTAAACGACTAGTCGCCGGGGACACTCTTTCCAGGAAAAGGACAGCCAATCAGATCCTAAATGTCACGCCAGCCCGCCGTACCATTTGCTATCGTTGCACGACCAAGACCAACGGCCCTAACAATTTGGTTGACCGTCAGGCCCGCTCTCCGCATCTTGCAAAGAATGGGCTTGCGCTCGATTGGACTCATCGTCTTGATGTCCGCCAGGGAGGCGGGCAATGCGATTTCCTTTGCAATCTTGAGCACTTCATCGTCAAGAACACGTGGGCGAGGCTCGGCATCATAAGGCGCGTCTTCAAGCCGTTCATCGAGATAGCGTCGATAGGCCAATGAACCGCCCACAAGATCCAGCACGATGCCGGGGTCACAAAAACCAAATCCATCATAGCCATAAGCATATGCTCGATAGCTCGACCAACGATAGTTGTCGACGGAAGATATGCCCGCCTTAACCGGATTCATATGAATATAATCCGCGAGAGCAATGGCCTGGACATCATTCTCAACAGGAATGTTCTTAAACCTGTCCTGAAACAAATGCCCAACGCGGTCAGTTTTGCGATTGAAATATTTAACATACGAGGTAAGAACACCGCTCATGCACGACGATATTCTCCCATGTGGATCATCAACCATAAGATGAAAGTGGTTCGACATGAGACACCACGCCGTAACGTCAATACCATTTCCGACAAGCTTTTCTTCAAACAAGCTGAGCATTCGATATCGATCTTCGTCATCTTCGAAGATGCAAATGCCACCGTTTCCGCGCGCGATTATGTGGTTACAACCCGTCAAAGAAACTATTCGACCCGTTCGCGGCATATCGCCCTCCCATCTCGAAACCCTGCGGGCACCATCTGATAGGCGCGGACGATTCAAATATGCTAAGCCCGTTATGCAAGTTTACATGGCCGCATAATGCGTCACGAATGAAAACCCGAAAATCGCGTCGCAAAGAGTGTCCCCAACGACTAGTCATTCAAAAACGTCCCCAACGACTAGTCGTTTAAGAACGTCCCCAATGGCTAGGCGGTGGCGCGGCCTAGCCAGTTGCCGCTGTGGTGGTAGATGGTGAACATCGTGGCGGTGATGAGCCAGGTTATGGGGTAGACCAGTAGCAGATGCTCGAGCGAAGGGTCGAGCGGCATGATCGCAAACAGCCAGATCACCCTGAGCACAACGGTGCCAAAAATGGTGAGGACCATGGGCTGGAAGCTCACGCCGGCGCCACGGATGGAGCCCGATGCGTTCTCGATAATCGAGAAAATCGCGTAGAACGGCGCGATGAAATGAATGATCGTCGTGGTATATCCTGAAATCGCGGCATCGTCGATAAATAGACGGGACAGCGGGCCCGAGAACACCATCAACACGGCAGAGAGACCACCGATCAGCACAAACGAAAGCACGAGCGACGTGTGGTAGCCCTTGCGCATGCGCTCGTAATTGCGCGCGCCAAAGTTCTGCGCCGAGAAGGTCGTGATCGACACGCCCAGTGCCTCGGTCACCATCCAGATAATGCCATCCAAGCGGCCGGAAAGGCCCCAAGCAGTCGTGACGTCGGCTCCAAACGAATTCACCGACACCTGGATCAGTACGTTCGAGATCGAATAAGCAGCCGATTGAAATCCCAGCGGCAAACCGCACGAAATCATGCTTTTGCAAATACCGCGATCGATACCGAGCTTAGAGAGCGACAAGCGCCATGCACCCGGCGCGCGCATCATGCGAATCACAATCATCGTGGCGTTGGAGCAAATGGTCAGTGCCACCGCGATACCGCAGCCAAGGGCCTCCATATGCAGCACAGCAACGAAGATGATGTCGAGCACGACATTGACGAAGCACCCGGAAGCGATGATCATCGCGGGACCACGCGTGTCGCCGACAGCACGCAGCAACGCCGTTCCCATGTTGAGCAGCAGCGCCGCAACCATAGCGGCAAAATAGCAGCGGGCATAGGCCACGCCCTCCGCCAGCAGCTCGTGCGGCGTGTTCATCAAAACGAGCATTGGCTCGACGAATACCATGCCCAGAATGGAAATGACGATACCACCCACCAGCGCGAGGGTCATAGCCGTATGGACCGAGCGGCTCAGGCGCTCGTCGTCGTGTTGACCAAAAAACTGACCGGTGATGACGGCACAGCCGGCGCCCACACCGACGCAAAAACCAATGCAGAGCTCGGTGAGCACCATGGTGGCCTGAATGCCACCGAGGGCGAGCTTTCCACCAAATTGACCGACAATATAGGTACCGATAAGCGTGTACGCCTGCTGAAAAAACGAACTAAAGAAGATGGGAACACACAGCGAAAGCAGCTGCTGCCAAATGACACCCTGTGTTACATCGATAGCCGTAGATTTCCTAGCCACACGCCCTCCCCGCTAGCGTACGTCAGTCAACAAAACTTCAATTGAACGGCAAAGCCAACACCAGCTTAGCACCGACCGAGGACAGTAGAAACACCCCGGTAGCAAAGCCCAAGAGTACCCAACTAGTGGTACAGCCCCGGCTGGTAGTGATACTCGTTGCTCACATGCGGGCACAGCTGCCAAAAAGCGACGGCACTCGCCGCGGCAACGTTGAGCGAATCGACCCCATGTGCCATCGGAATGCGCACAGCGCGGTCACAGCCGGCGATGGTCTTGGCGCCCAAGCCAGCGCCCTCGGTGCCCATAAAGATCGCCAGGCGGTCAATCTCCTGCAGCGCGGGATCGTCCAGTGACACCGAATCGTCCGTCAACGCCATGGCGGCGCAAGAAAATCCTGCATCGTGGAGCGCAGCCAGACCATCGTGCGGCCATATGCGTGCCTCACTGCCGATGCGCGTCCACGGCACCTGGAACACCGTGCCCATGCTCACACGGGCCGAGCGACGGTACAGCGGGTCGCAGCACGTCGGGCTGACCAAAATGCCGTCAATGTTCAACGCCGCGGCCGAGCGGAAAATCGCGCCGACGTTGGTATGGTCGACAATACCCTCGAGTACGCAGACGCGCACCGGGCGCTCCCCCGCTGCCTCGACAACGCCGTCCAAGAACTCCGCAACCGGAATCTGACGCGGACGACGGAACGCAGCGAGCGCACCGCGCGTCACGTTAAAGCCCGTCAGCTGCTCCATAAGCTCCATCGAAGCCACGAAGACGGGTACCGGACCAGCGCCCTCACGCACAGAAAGCTGCTCAAACAGCGGCATCATCTGGTCGAGCCAGCGCTCGCCCAAAAGAAAACTCACCGGCTCGTATCCGGCGCGAACCGCGCGCTCGATGACCTTGGCACTCTCGGCGATAAAGATGCCCTTCTGCGGCTCCAGCACGCAACGCAGCTCGCGCTCGGTCAGTCGCACGTAGGCATCGAGCCGCTCGTCCTCGAGCGAATCGATTCGCAGCACCTCAACGGCATCAGTCATAGCAGCCAGCCCGTACCCTTCTTGACAGCACACATACAATAATCGGGGCAACGCCATGCGCCGCCCCGTCACTCATTCCAACCCGATCATACCGAAGGGATAATCGGGCTTACGCCTCGATACGACGATACGTCACGAACTCATATTTGAGGCCCACGTCGCCCTCGCCGGCGACAATCGTCGCGACCTCACCGGCCTGCGCAACCTCCCATGCGGGATCGGCATCCAGGTCGGGAAAGTACGTATCTACCGCATGCACGCAGTGATTGTGCGTGACCTCGGCCTCGACGCAATACGGCATAAACTGCCGATACACCTCGCCGCCGCCGATCACCCACGCAACGGGTTCATCGGCCACGGCGGAAAGAGCTTCGTCAACGCTATGCACCACATCGACGCCCTCGGGCGCAAAGCCCTCGTCACGCGTGAGTACGATGTTGCGACGATTCTTGAGTGGGCGCCCGCCGGGAAAACTCAACAGCGTCTTGCGTCCCATAATGACCGGGCAACCCTTGGTGCATGCCACAAAATGGCGCATATCGGCGCGGTTAGACACCACCATGTCACCTTCGCAGCCAATGCCCCAGTCATCACACACGGCAACGATGGCGGAAAGCTTACAAGCCAACCAAATCACCTACACCGCGATAGGGATGTTCTTGACCTGCGGGCCGTGCTCGTAGCCCTCGACGATCAGATCATCGGTCGTAAACGCATAGAAGTCATGCACGTCGGGGTTCAGCGTTACCTTGGGTGCCGCAAACTGCGGACGCTCGATAAGCTCGCGGACGATATCGACATGGCGATCGTAAATGTGAGCGTCGGCGATCACATGCAGCAGCTCGCCGGGAATCATATCGACCGACTGCGCCACCATCATCAGCAAAATGGCGTACTGGCACACGTTCCAGTTGTTCGCGGCCAAAATATCCTGGCTGCGCTGGTTAAGAATCATGTTGAGCGTCGGTTTATCGTCCTGCGGACGCTGCGTCACGTTATACGTCACGCTGTACGCACACGGATACAAGTGCATCTCGGACAGGTCGCTGAACACGTACGTGTTGGTCATAATGCGACGGCTGTACGGCGTGTGTTTAAGGTCGTACAGAACGCGGTCCATCTGGTCGAAGTCACCCTCGGCGTAATGGCTCTTCTGCCCAATCTGATAGCCGTAGGCCTTGCCGATCGAACCGGTCTCGTCGGCCCACTCATCCCAGATATGGCTGTTGAGGTCATGCACGTTATTGGACTTCTTTTGATAGATCCACAGGATCTCGTCCATGGCGGACTTAAGCGCCGTACGGCGCAGAGTGAGCGCCGGGAACTCCTTGCGCAGGTCGTAGCGCGCCGTGACACCGAAGTTTTTAATGGTATAGGCAGGGGTGCCGTCCTCCCACACCGGACGGACCTTTTGGCCCTCGGTAGTGGTGCCATGGTCCAAGATATCGCGACACATGGTTACAAACTGTTGATCAGCTTTGCTCATTGACCCTCCTGTCAGTCGCCTATAAGCGAGATTTATTGTAGCCCAGGCGCGCTCGACCCCACAGCCCTAACATAAGCCGCCATTTTCTGACATATGCCAAAAATACCTTGTACTGCGCCACGTATGCGTTATCCTATTGTTGACATATGTCAGATAAGGAGTGTGCATGGCAGGAAGACGCGAAAAACTTCGCCGCGTCGGGATCATCCCCGAATACCGCGGCTTTACCCCCGATGGCCTGGCCAGCGGTGATGCCATCGACATGACCGTCGACGAGCTCGAGGTGCTGCGCCTGTGCGACCTGGAAGGCCTCAACCAAGAGGCGGTCGCTCAGCAGATGGGCATCGCCCGTGCCACGGTGGCGGCCATTTGTAGCCGCGCACATTGCAAGGTGGCAAACGCACTGGTCAACGGGCGGGCGCTCGTCATCGAAGGAGGCAACATCGCGTACTCCCCCATCACCACAACGACGGCCGCATGGCCAGCAAAGGAGGTCGGCACCATGAGGGTGGCAACGACGTACGACAACGGCAACATCTTTATGCACTTTGGCCGCAGCGAGCAATTTAAGATCTACGACATCCAGGATGGCAAGGTACTCAACGAGCAGGTCGTGGGCACCGGCGGCACCGGCCACGGCGCCCTTGCGGGCCTGCTTGCCAACGGCGGCGTCGACACGCTCATCTGCGGCGGCATCGGCGGCGGCGCCATCAACGCGCTCACCCAGGCCGGCATCACCGTCTATGCCGGCGCTCAGGGCAGCTGCGACGCCTGTGTCGAGGCCCTCATCGCCGGCACGCTCGCAAAGAATGGCGAGGCCACGTGTGGCTGTCATGGTCACGAGCACGAACACGCCCACGAGCATGGCGAGTCCTGCGGTTGCCACGGTCACCACGAGCACGAGGGTCACGAAGGCTGCGGCTGCCACTAACAGCACGGCAAACCAAGCTCGGGGTGCAACGTCGCACGCGACCCGAATATCCAGCCCCACAACAAAGGCCACCCGGAAACTTCCGAGTGGCCTTTGCCATATCAAGCTGCAATTACAGCTCTATTTCTTATTACGCATCTGCGCTTCCATCTGGCGCAGCAGTTCCATATCGGACTTGGGGCCGCCCGTACCCAGGCCGCCCATGCCACCCAGACCCATAGCGTCCAAGCCAGGGATATTGGGCATGCGCATCTTCTTGCCCTTCTTGCCCTTCTTGCCCTTTTTGCCGCCGGCCTGTGCCTGATTGGCCATCGTGCGCATGCGGCCCATCATCTTATTCATCTCGCCCCACTGCTTCATAAGGCTGTTGACCTCGGTGGGGGTTACGCCGGCTCCCTTGGCGATGCGGGCGCGACGCTGGCCGTTGATGATGGAGGGACGCAGACGCTCCTCCTTGGTCATCGACATGATGATGGCCTCGTTCTTATCGAAGATGCCCTCGTCCAGGTTGCCGCCCATCTGGTTGAGCGCACGCTGGCCACCGGGAAGCATGCCCAGGATGCCCTTCATGCCGCCCATCTTCTTGACGGCCTTCATCTGATCGAGCATGTCGTTCATGGTGAAGCCCTCGCGCAGCATACGCTCAGCAGCCTCGAGCTGCTCGGCATCGGCCGCTTCCTGGGCCTTTTCGATGATGCCGACGACGTCGCCCATGCCCAGAATGCGCTTGGCCATGCGGTCGGGATAGAACGGCTCGAGCGAATCGGGCTTCTCGCCCATGCTCACGAACTTGATGGGCTTGCCGGTCACCTGACGCACGGAAAGCGCGCCGCCGCCACGGGCATCACCGTCGAGCTTGGAGATGATCACGCCGTCAAAGTCGGTGCGCTCGGCAAAGGTCGAGACCACGTTGACGATATCCTGGCCGGTCATGGCGTCGACGACCATCAGCACCTGGTCGGGCTTGACGGCCTTCTTGATGTCCACGGCCTCCTGCATCATCTGCTCGTCGATCTGCAGACGACCGGCGGTATCGACGATGACCACGTCACGCAGGTGGTCGACGGCTTCCTGGATAGCGCCCTTGGCGATATCGACCGGGTGCGCGCCGTCGCCGCGGAAGACCGGCACGCCGATCTCGCCGCCGAGCGTGGCCAGCTGGTCGGCAGCTGCGGGACGGTAGACGTCGCACGCGGCGAGCAGCGGCGAGCGGCCCTGCTTCTTGAGCAGGTAGGCCAGCTTTACGGCAGCTGTAGTCTTACCGGAGCCCTGCAGGCCCACGAGCATAATGACATTGGGAATACGGTTGCTAAAGACGAGTTTGCTCTCGGTGGAGCCGAGCATCTCGGTGAGCTCGTCGAGCACGATCTTGACGACGTTTTGCGCCGGCGACAGCGACTCCATGACCTCGGCGGTCATGCAGCGCTCCTTGGTCTTGGCGACGAACTCCTTGACGACCTTAAAGTTAACGTCGGCCTCGAGCAGTGCCATGCGAATGTCGCGCATGGCCGAGGTGATATCGGCCTCGGTCAGCTTACCCTTGCCGCGCAGGCGGTCAAATGTGTCGTTGAGGCGATCGCTCAGGGAATCAAACACTAGTCACTCCTTAGTTGGACTCGCCCACCAGGGCGCGGCAGAAATCTTTGGCGTTAAACTCCTGCAGGTCATCGACCTGCTCGCCCACGCCAATGCGCAGGATCGGGAGCTTGAGCTTCTCGGCCACGGCCATGGCGATACCGCCCTTTGCCGTGCCGTCGAGCTTAGTCATGATAATACCGTCCAGGCCCAGGGCCTCGTTAAACTCGAGCGCCTGGTTCAGGCCGTTCTGGCCGGTGGCGGCATCGATCACGAGCACGACCGAGACCGGCATGGGGCCAGCAGCCATATTGGCGGCACGCTTGCGGGTCACGTTGACCACCTTGGCAAGCTCGCGCATGAGCTCGGGGCTCGTGTGCAGACGACCGGCGGTATCGATGAGCACCAGGTCGCTGCCGCGCTTGTCGGCCTCGTCGAGCACGTCATAGCACACGCTCGCCGGATCGGATCCGCGGTCGCGCTTGATGACCGGCACGCCGGCGCGCTGACCCCACACATCGAGCTGTTCGATGGCGGCGGCACGGAAGGTATCGGCCGAACCGATCACGACGTTCTTGCCGCGACTGGCCATGGCGCTCGCGATCTTGCCGACCGTGGTGGTCTTGCCGGCGCCGTTGATGCCGACGAACAGCACACAGCTCGGCGTATCGGAGAGCGGATCGCGCTCGACGGGCACAAAGTGACCCTCGAGCTGCTCGGCCAGGGCGCGGCGAAGCTGCGGGGCGGTCTTGAGGTTCTTCTTGGCCGCGGCATCGCGCAGGTCATCGGAGACCTGAATGGCAACCTCGGCACCCATATCACCCATGACAAGGGTGTCCTCAAGGTCCTCCCAAAAGTCCTCGTCGACCTCGCCGCCAAAGTAGAAGACCTCGTTGAGGGCCTCGCGACTGCGCTCAAGTCCGCGCGAGAGAGCGTCAAAAAATCCCATTATGCATTCACGACCTTTCCGGTTTCGCGATCGAGTTTTTGCGAGACGACGCGACTGACGCCGTCGGCTTGCATCGAGACGCCGTAGAGGACGTCAGCGTCCTCCATAGTACGGCGCTGATGCGAGATTACCAAGAGCTGCGTATCGGAACGCAGCACATCAAGGGCGCCGATGAGCTTTGACAGGTTGGCGTCGTCGAGCGCCGCCTCGACCTCGTCCAGCACATAGAACGGCACCGTGCGCGTGCGGTACACGGCAAAGAGCAGTGCGAGCGCCGTCAGGCTCTTCTCGCCGCCCGACATGAGCATCATCTTGGTGATGCGCTTGCCACGCGGCTGCGCCACGACCTCGATGCCCGTCTCGGCCGGATGCTCAGGATCAGTCATCTCGAGGTGAGCCTGACCGCCTGGGAAGAGCATGGCGAAGATCTCACGGAAGTTCGCGTCGACCTTCTCAAACGTCACCAGGAACGCCTTGCGCATCTTGCGGTCGATCGCCACGGTGATCTTGGTGAGCGCTTTGCGTGCGCTCTCCAGATCGGCCAGCTGCTCCTCGATGTAGTCGGCGCGGCGCTTGAGCTGCTCGTACTCCTCCATGGCGACCTGGTTCACAGGGCCCAGGTTGTTAATCTGGCGCACGAGCTGGTTGAGCTCACGCTCGGCGGCGTCGCGATCGGTGGGCGCCGGCAGCATGAGTGCCTCCTCGAGCACCGTGGTGCCGTCGGCGGTGATGGCCTTGATCGCGGCCTCGACCTGCACCTCGAGCTTGCCGCGTGCGACCTTGAACTCGTTTTGCGTCGCGGTGGCGGCGTCGACCTTCTCCTTGGCGCGGGCGACCTCGGTCTTGGCGTCCTCGATGGTCTTCTTGAGCGAAGCCGAGTCCGCCTCCTCGAGCGATGCCTGGTCACGCAGGCGTGCAGCCCAGTCCGAGGCACGCTCAAGCAGGGCCGAATAGCGCTCATGCATAGGATCGACGCGCAGGCGCAGCAACTCAAGTGAGCGCGAGGCCTGACGCGTTCCGCGGATACGGCGGTCGATGCCCTCCAGGCGATGCTCCAGATCGGGCACACGGCCCTTCAGCGAACGCAGGCGCTCGCTCGTCTGGGCCAGGCGCACCTTGGCGTCGGCGAGCTTGCCGGCGGCCTCGGAGTCGTCGCGACGCACGCGATCGAGCTCATCATTGGCCTCGGCAATCTGCAAACCCAAATCGCTTGCCTGCGCACGGGCCTCATCACGCGAATGGGTGAGCTCATCCACACGCGGACGCGCGGCGCGCACAGCCTCGGCAGCCTGCTCACGGCGCTTGGAAATGCGCACGCGCTCGACCTCGGCGTTGTTGGCGCTCTGCTCAAGGCGGCCGATCTCGGACAGAAGCGAGCGCCGCTCGCCCTCAAGGCGGGCGATCTCGCCGGCGGCATCGCCCTCGGCGGCGCGCGCCTCCTCGACGGCCGCATTGGCCTCGACGACCTGGTCCGAAACATGCTCGAACATGGCAGCCAGATCGGGCTCCAGGCCCTCGAGCTCTCGAATGCGACGCTTGCGCTCCAAGGCACCCGACGCCTCACCGGCATCGAGGCCCACGCGCACCAAACCACCGCAGCTCACACGGGCGCCATCGGGGGTCACATAGGTCACGCCGTCAACGACCGGCGCGGACATTGCGGCAGCCAGGTCATCGACCACGTAATAACCGCCGAGCAACGCCTCGACAACCGGACCGTAGCCCGCACGCACGGACAGGCGATCAACCAGACGGGTTCCGGCAGCACCCTCGGCGGCGGCAGAACCGCTCACGCCGCGCGTCACCAGCAACGCCTCGCCCGAGGTCTTCTTCTGGTCCAGAGCGGCGCGACCGGCACGCTCCAGTGCGGCGGCATCATCGAACAACAGGGCATCGATATCGCCGGCGAGCAGCTGCTCAACCAGGCCCTCGAGCTCACGCGGAGCCTCGAGCACATCACCCAGACGGCCCGAGACGTCATCACCTAGCGCCCCCACCAGACGGCTCACCAACGGCGAGCTATCGGCCATACGGGCATCGAGCTTCTTTTGACTGCCAAGCTCCGAGCGAACCTCGGACAGCTTGTTGCGCGCCTCGCTCTCGCGGGCACGCAGGTCCTTGAGGGCCGCGCGGGCAGTCTCGGTGGCCTCACGCGCATCGGTCTGAGCCTGACGCGCCTCCTCAAGGGCGCTCTCAAGCTCCTCAGCGCGATCGCGGCGGCTCTCGAGCGAGGCCATGACCTCCTCGAGCTGCTCGTCGATCTGCTCCAGACGCGAGGCATACATGTTGTCCTCGACCTCGGAGTTGGAAAGCGAATCCTTCACCTTGGCGAGCTCGAGCGCAGCATTATCGGCCACACGCTGCACATCACGCTGCTCGCGCGTAAGCCGCGAGATCTGATTGTCGAGTGCCACACGACGCTCATGCAGCTCGGCGGCGGCAGGACCGGCGGCGTCAACATCCTCCTGGGCCTGCATATGGGCGCCGGTCACTTCCTCAAGCTGGGCGCGCGCATCCTCAAGCTCCTCGACCACGCGACGGCGCTGATGCTCAGAGCTCGAGATCTGGCCGCGCATATCGGATAGGCGCGACACCATGTTGTGGCCCTTTTCCTCGAGCAGGCGCATGTCGGAGTTAATGCGACCGACCACATCTTGCATATGGCGGCGCTGTTCGCCCAGGTCGCCCACGAACAGGCCCTTTTCCTCGAGCATGACCTGAAGTTTCTCGAGCTCGCGCTCCTTTTCGCCCAAGCGGTACTGTGCGAGCTCCAGCTCGGCAGCGCCCTCCTTGGAACGCCCCTCCAGATCGTTCCACTGCGACTGCAGCGAACGCAGCTCATCGACGGCCAGCATCTGCGTAAGCTCGTTCGCGCGCGAGGACAGCTCTTTGTACTTACGCGCGCGATCGACCTGACGCTCCAGCGGCCGCAGCTGACGGGCGATTTCCTTATTGATGTCGCGGGCACGGGTCAGGTGCTCATCCATCGACTTGATCTTCTTGAGCGCACGCTCCTTGCGGCGCTTGTGCTTGGAGATGCCGGCGGCCTCCTCGATGAGGGCGCGGCGCTCCTCGGGGCGGCTCTGCAAAATGGCGTCGAGCTTGCCCTGGCTGATGATGGAATGTGTATCCTTGCCCAGGCCCGAATCGTGCAGAATATCCTGAATGTCCATCAGGCGGCACGGGCTCGAGTTGATGAGATACTCGCTCTCGCCCGAACGGTACATGCGACGTGTGATGGCGACCTCGTCAAAGTCGACGGGCAGCATATGGTCCGAGTTGTCGAGCACCAGCGTGACCTCGGCGACACCCACCGGCTTGCGCGCCGACGAGCCCGAGAAGATAACATCCTCCATGGCCTGGCCGCGCAGCTGCTTAGCGCTCTGCTCACCCAGGACCCACAGGATGGAGTCGGAGATGTTAGATTTTCCCGAGCCGTTGGGACCGACGATAACGGTCAGGCCCGGCTCAAATGACATATGGGCGCGGTCGGCAAACGACTTGAACCCTTTGAGTGTGAGGGACTTGAGATACACGGTTCCTCGCTTAAACGTGCTTCTTGTTGAGAATCACGCCGTTGGTGGTGTAACCCATGCGGTCGAGCGCCTCGAGCGCAGCAGCTCCCTCGGCTTCTTTCTTAGAGGAGCCGGTGCCGCGACCCTGGCGAATGCCGTCGACGAGCACCACGGCGGTAAAGGTGGGCGCATGCGCCGGACCCTCGGAACCCACCAGCTTGTACGCCGGGGGCTCGTGGCCGTCAGCCTGCACGCACTCCTGCAAAAACGACTTAGGGTTTGCGGGGTGCTCGGCACGCTCGGAGGCCAAATGCGGCTTGAGCGTACGGTGAATGAACTCCGCCGCGGCATCCCAGCCGGCGTCCAGATACAGCGCGCCCACGAGCGACTCGTAGACATTCTCGAGCGCCGAATGCAGACCGCGCGCACCGGTGCCGGTCTCGGAGGCGCCAAAGATGATGATGTCGTCGATACCCAGCTCATGGGACACCTCGGACAGCGTGGCACCCGAGACGAGCGACACCTTCAGGCGCGTGAGCTTGCCCTCGTCAAACTCCGGATAGGACTCAAAGAGCGAGCGGGCAACCACGGCACCCAAAATGGAATCGCCCAAAAACTCAAGGCGCTCATAGCTCGCCGAGACGGGCTGACCTTCCACGGCAGAGGGGTGCGTGAGCGCCGCGCGCAGCAGCACCTTGTTATTGAACTCGTGGCCCAGGATTTCCTGCGCACGCGCGAGTCGTTGAGATAAAGCCAAGACTTAGGCCTCCTTGGCGTTTTCGATCGCGTCGACGGCGTCGGCGACCGAGTTGAGCGACAGCAGCGTCTCATCGTCGATCTCGAGGTCGAACTCATCCTCGATGGCCGTCACCAGCTGCAGACGCTCGAGCGAGTTGGCATCGAGATCGTCAAAGGTGGTCTCGTCGCTAATCTCGGCAACGTCGACACCCAGCACGTCGGCGGCAACTTCGGCGATCTTATCGAAGATTTCGGAGCGGTCCATAGCGCTTCCTCTCGTATTGCATGAACATCAACGTGCTGGCACCGCAAGCGCAGCGCCAAGACACGGTTTTGATTCTACCCCACGACGCAAGCCGCGAGGCACATAACAGCGCTCTAACTCGCTCTTACAAAACGATGCCGTCCATGGAGTTGGCGACGTTCTCGACAAGCCCGGCACGCACGGCCTCCGCCGCGGCGAGCGTACCGTTTTTGACGGCCTCGACCGAGGTGGCACCGTGGCCGATCAGGACCACGCCACGCAGGCCCAGCAGAATGGCACCACCCTTAGCGTCACCCGAGAGTTTAGCCTTGATCTCGCGCATCTGCTTTTTCATGAGCAGCGCGGCGATCTTGGTGCCAAATGAGCCCATAAAGGCACCCTTGAGCTCTTGCAGCAAGAACTTGGCGGCGCCCTCGGTTGCCTTGAGCGCAATGTTTCCCGACATGCCGTCGGCAACGACGACGTCAAAGTTGCCCGAGGTCAGGTCGGTGCCCTCGCAGTTGCCCACAAAGCCGAGAACGGCGGCCTTCATGGCCGGAAAACACGCCTTGGTAAAGTTGGAGCCCTTCTCGTCCTCGGTACCGTTACCGAGCAAGCCCACACGGGGATGCTCAATGCCCAGGACGACGCGCGCATAGGCGCTACCCATCTGAGCAAAACGTACCATGTCGTCAACCTCGACATCGGGGTTGGCACCCATGTCGCACAGGACCGTCAGGCCGCCGGCGCGGTTGGGCAGTGCATTGGTGAGGCACGGACGCACCGGCTGCTTCTTGCCCTCGGCCTGATACCTAAAGGGCGTGACGTAGGCGGTGGCGGCAGCGGTCATGGCGCCGGTAGAGCCGGCAGAGAAGAACGCATCCGCGTTGCCCTTCTTAATAGCGCGGCAGGCAAGCACGATCGAGGACTTGCGCTTGGTCATCACGGCTCGAATGGGATCGTCATCCATGGCGATGATATCGGGCGCCTCCAGAGCCTCAACGCGAGCGTGAGCCGCGGCAAAGGGGTTCACGATCTCTGCGGGACCGACGGCCAAGACCTCGATATCGGGATCCGCCGCAAGCGCCGCCTCGATACCGTCGAGGACAACCTGAGGCTTCTCGTCTCCACCCACAACGTCTACACAAACGCGAACGTTACTCATATACATGCTCCTTATACAAAAATGGCCGACTCATTGAGCCGGCCATTGTGGTTCCAGTTGGAACGGCATCGCATCCAGAGTATACAGTTACTCGGTAACGATAACCTCGCGGTCCTTGTAGAAACCGCAGCTGGGGCACACATGGTGCGGGAGCTTGACAGCGCCGCAACGAGGGCACGTGGACTGAGCCGCAGCCGAGATTTTCATGTTGGCGGAACGACGGGTGTGAGTGCGGATACGACCCTGCTTTTGTTTAGGTACGGGCATAGTGACCTTCCTTATGAACTATCCAGTGTGGCGATTACGCGCAAGTAGCGATACTACCACAGTTTTACTCATCAAGCTTGAGATTCTTCAATGCTGCAAATGGATTTTCCGTGGCTGCGGCCCATTCGGCCTCGGCTTGGGCGGCGCAATCGCATTGCTCGACGTTGAGATTGATGCCGCAGGTGGGGCAAAGACCGCGGCAGTCGGGCTTGCAGAGCACCACGAACGGCGTGTCCATGACGATGGCATCGTTGATGGGCTCGCCCAGATCGACCAAGCGATCCTCGCCCAGCAGCTCATAGCCGTCCTCGTAGGCCTCGGGGTCCTCGGGCTCGTTAAAGAGATAGAATTCCTCGATCTCACCGGCAATATCAAACGAAGCGGGCTCCAGACAACGATCGCACTCGCCGGTTGCATGCGCGCGGACCATGCCCGTAAGCAGAACACCGGTGCCGGCATTGGTAAAGACCACGTCGTAGTCGATGCCGTCCTGCAGCTGGTACTCCTTCTCACCCACCGTGTAGGCGGCGACATCGACCTTGCCGGTCAGCGGATACGAGTCTCCGGGAAACTCGAGCTGCTCGGAAAGATTGACGGTAACGCTCGGGAACTCAGCCATTACCACTGACCGTTCTGCTGGGCGGCACCCTCGTTGAGCTGCTGGCGACAACGGGTAACCGTGCCGGTTAGGCTCTTGAGGTTCTCCTCGAGGTGCGTAAAGACCTGCTCGGCGTAATCCTCGGCGGCATAACGCGTCTCGCGCTCATACTGCTGGGCACGGTCGCGAATGTCGTCGGCCTGCTGCTGCGCTAGGCGGACGATCTCCTGCTCACCGGCGATGGTGAGGGCCTGCTGCTGAGCATCGGCGATGATGGAATCGGCCTGAGCGGCGGCGGAAGCCATAAGCTCCTCGCGCTCCTTGAGGATACGGCGGGACTTCTGCCACTCCTCGGGATAGCTCATGCGGATCTCGTCGAGGATGTTAAAGAAGACGTCGGCGTCGATAACCTTCATCTGGGCGTTCTTGCCGAACGGCGTCTTAGCCTCTTCGATGAGCCCCTCGAGCTCGTCGACAAGACTCACGATCCTGTCGCCAGGAAAATTCTCGCCCGGCATCCGGTCTCCTTTCATAGGTAACATATCATCGTGTTAGTTTACCACATGCCACCAGGCAATAAAAAACGTCACGAAAAGCGATGTTTGAGCGCTTCGACCACATTGGGCGGAACAAAATTAGAGACGTCGCTACCGAGCGAGGCAATCTGGCGAACCACCGAGCTCGAGATATAGCCGTACTGCGGCGCACTCATGACAAAGATGGACTCCAGCTCGTTATCCAGGCGGTAGTTGAGGTCTGCCTGTTGCAGCTCGTACTCAAAGTCGGTCATGGCACGCAGGCCCTTGACCACGGCTCCCGCCCCCTGCTCGCGGGCAAAATCGACCAAAAGACCAGTAAAGGGCAGCACCTCGACGCCGTCAATATCGCCGAGCGCCTCACGGGCCAGCGCCACGCGCTCGTCGAGCATAAAGGTGGTGCCCACGCCGTTTTTGCCCTGCGACTCGGCCACGGCGACGATCACGCTGGGAAAGATACGGCGGGCACGGCGGATGACGTCGATGTGGCCAAACGTGATGGGATCGAAGGTGCCCGGGACGATCACGCGGTTAATGGTGTCATTCATGGGCGTCCTCCGAAGGTGCGTCGCCACCGTTGCTTTCATCCTCGCTATCGCCAACCCAGCGCAGCAGGTCGACCGAGGTAATGCCGTAGCGCTTCTCGCGCACGGTCTCAAAGCCGGCCGGATGCGCACCCGCGTCGGCGGCAGCGTGCTCAAACAGCGCATAGGCGCCTGACGCCAGCAAGTCCTGCTGAGCTAGGTTTTGCAGTAGCTCCTCGACTGGCTCAGCGCCAAAAGCATAGGGCGGGTCGAGTAAGACAAGGTCAAAGGGGCCACCCGGCACACGACCGCGCGAGGCGCTTGCCAGCATGTCGCCCGTCACCACGCGCCAACGCGCACGGTCACGACAGAGCGACTCGATATTCTTAGTGATAAGCCGCGCGGCATTTCGATCGATCTCAAACGTCGTGAGCGAGCGGGCGCCACGCGAGAGCATCTCGATGCCCAAGGCGCCGGAGCCACCAAAAGCGTCCAGCACGCGGACCTCGTCCAGATCGAAGTCGAATGCCGACATGACCATAGATGCGCACGCCTCGCGTACGCGATCGGTCGTGGGGCGGGTGACATCGCGACCACGGGGCTCCTCGATCTTTCGACCGCGCCATTCGCCGCCGATGATTCTCATCCTCCGCTGACCTCCTTAAAGATGTGTCGATACCGCGTGGCGACCGCATCGCGCAGAGGGCACGTCGCCACGGAGTCAAGGTTGCAAGCATACCGCAAGAGCTCGACCGCGTCCAAATGGGCCCACTCGATCAGCTCCTCGTCCGCATCGAGGTCGACAAAGCGCAAGGTCACACCGCCATGTTGACGGTAACCCAGAATCTCGCCCTCGTGACGCAGGCGCAGATCCATCTGCGCGAGTGTAAAGCCGTCAGCGGTTTTCTCGAGCGACTGCAGGCGGTCTTGTGCCGCCGACGCGCCGCCATTGCCCTTGGAATGCGTCATGACCAGGCACGTGCCCGACACTCTTCCACGACCCACGCGGCCGCGCAGCTGGTGCAAGGCCGCCAAGCCAAAGCGCTCGCCGTTCTCGATGACCATGACGGTGGCGTTGGGCACATCGACGCCCACCTCGACCACCGTGGTCGAAACGAGCACATCGATCTCGCCGCGCTTAAAGGCATCGATCACGCGGTCCTTCTCCCCCGCCGGCATGCGGCCATGGAGGCGCTCGATGGTAAGGCCGGGCAGCGCCAGGCGCAGGCGGTCGAGCTCGGTCGCCGTGTCATGCAACGGCACGGGCACGGTCACGCGGCCCTCGTCGTCGCGGGCGATGCCGGGTACGTCCTCGAGCTCATCGGCCGAATCGCTCGGCTCCACGAGCGGACAGATCACATAGGCCTGCTGCCCCTTCTCGTGCGCCTCGCGGATGGCGCCATAGGCCAGGTCGCGGCTCGACTCGGTGAGGACACGCGTCGTCACGCCAGCGCCCGGAACGGGACGATGGCGAATGATGCTCGTATCCAGATCGCCGTAGACCGAAAGCGCCAGCGTGCGCGGGATCGGCGTAGCTGTCATAACGAGCAGATCGGCACCGGGCCCCTTGGCGCGCAGGGCGTTACGCTGGCCCACGCCAAAGCGGTGCTGTTCGTCGATGACGACGAGCGACAGATGATTGAAAGTCACGTCGTCCGAAAGGACCGCGTGCGTACCAAAGAGCACGTCGAGCTCACCGGACTGGAGCTGAGCGTGGATCTGTTCGCGCTCAGCCGCCGGGGTGGCGCCCGTCAGCAGTGCCCACGTCATACCGACCTGAGAGAGCAAAGGGCCAGTCTTGTCGGCATATTGACGTGCCAACACGCCCGTAGGCGCCATGACACAGGCTTGGGTGCCGCTATCGGCAGCCACGGCCAGCGCGCAGGCGGCAACGGCCGTCTTGCCGGTGCCGACGTCGCCCAGCAGCAGACGGTTCATCACGCGCTCGCCATCGCACATGTCATGCAGGATGTCCTGGAATGCAGCCTCCTGCTCGTCACTCAGCGAGAACGGTAGGGACTGCCTGAGTGCGGCCAGATGCTCGCCCGCAGCATGCGCGTAGGGAACCACCTCGACCAAGCCGCCGTCGTTCCGCAGACGCAACGCCAGCTGCAGGTAGAGGCACTCCTCGTAGGCAAGACGCCGGCGCGCGATATCGCGCTCGGCCATGCTCGAGGGAAAGTGAATCGATCGAAGTGCACGTGCATTGCTCATCAAGCGGCGCTTGACGCGCAGCGGGGCGGGAATGGGATCAAACGGATTTCCGACAACCTCGAGCGCGCCGCTTACGATACGGCGCATCCACGCCTGGCTCACGCCGCCACTCACGTAGTGGACCGGCAGGATGGTGCCGGCAGCGCGCCCCTCCTCGAGCTTCTCGAAGTGAGGCGAGGCCATCTGCTTAAAGCCGTAGGCAAACTCGACCTTGCCCATCACGGCCAGGCGGTCGCCCTGCTTGAGCTGCTGGGCAATCCAAGGCTGACGGAAAAAGGCGACCTGTAGCACCCCCGTCTCGTCCACAAGCGAGACCTCGGTCACCTGCATACGCGGACGGGGCTGCTTTTGCACGATGCGATCGACCGTGGCGATAATCGTGCACACGGTACCGATGGGCGCCATCTCGATAGACCAGGAGCGGGTGAAGTCCAGGTACCGATGAGGGATATGGAGAAGGAGGTCCCCCACCGTCCGAATTCCCAGACGGCGAAGGGCCTCCTCACGTTTACCCGAAACATATTTGAGTCGCGCGATATCCTCGTCGAGCGCATTGCTCTGGGCAAAGCGCTCCGAGACGCGCGGCACGGAGCACAGCTCGGACATGGACAGAGCCTACTCGATCGAGAAGATCACAGGGTAGAGCGGCTGCTCGCCACGATGGGCGTCAATCTCCAGATCGGGCTGAGCCTCCTCGATGGCGTCGACGATCTCCTGGAAGGCCTCGTCGGACAGCTCCTCGCCGGCCAGGATCGTCAGCGCGTCGCCCTCCTCTTCCTCCTGCATACGGTTGATGCAGTCGAGCGTAACCTGCTTCACGTCGGAGCCAACCACGTCGATGGAGCCGGCGATAATGCCCATGACGTCGCCGGAGTGAATCGGCGAGCCGTCGGAGGCGCTGGAATCGCGCACGGCACGGGTGACCTCGCCATCGCGAACCTCGCTGATGGCATCGACCATAGCGGCCACAGCATCCTCGAGCTCGGAATCGGGCAGAACCGCGAACAGCGCGGAGAAGGCCTGCGGGACGGTCTTGGTGGGAACGACGGCGACCTTCTTATCGGTGCAGGCGGAGACAGCGGCCTCGGCAGCCATGCGGATGTTGCCGTTGTTGGGCAGGATGATGACCGAGGTCGCGTTGACCTGGTCCACGGCGCCCAGCAGGTCGGCGGTCGAGGGGTTCATGGTCTGGCCACCCGACACGATCACATCGACACCGAGGGACTTGAGGATGTCGGCCTCGCCGGAGCCGGCGGCAACGGCGACAAAGCCCAGCGCCTTCGCGGGCTCGGCGGCCTTCTCCTGATCCTCGTGGATCTTAGCGGTTCGGTCGTGGGCCTCCATCTCCATGTTATGGATAAAGACCTCGTAGATCTGGCCAAGCTGCAGCATGTGCTCGAGCACCAGGTTGGGGGCGTTGGAGTGCACGTGGATCTTGTAGTCGGGATAGGCACCCACGAGCAGCTCGCAGTCGCCCATGGAACCCAGGAACTTCAGGCACTCGTCCTCGTCAAACGGGGCGTCGGCCTTAAAGAGGAACTCGTTGCAGTAGCGGAACTCCGAGCCCTCCCAGTCGTCGTTGGCCTCGATCTCCACGCGGCCGAGAGCCGCATCGCGGGCGGAGCCGGCGGAGTCAAACGTAGCGGAGAAATCCTCGACCACGGTGCTGCGGCCAAGAGCGGCAGCCACGAAGTTCTCGAGGAAGATGGCAAAGCCAAAGGCGCCAGAGTCGACTACGCCGTTCTCCTTGAGGACGGGCAGCAGGTCGGGCGTACGGGCGACGGACTGGTAGGCCTCGACGACGATGGCGTCGAGCGCGTCCTCGGCCGAGAACTTCTTCTTCTCGCACTCGTCGGCCTTGGTCGAGACGTCGCGCAGGACCGTAAGGATCGTGCCCTCGATGGGCTTACGGACGGCCTTGAAGGCGACCTTGACGGCGCGACGGAAGGCATGAGCGATGTTAGCGGACGTAACGGGCTCATCGGCAGAGACGAGGCCCTCGGCCACGCCGCGCAGGATCTGCGACGTGATGACACCGGAGTTACCACGGGCGCCCATCAGAGAGCCGTGGGTGATGGCACCGGCGATGGCCTCCATGTCGGCATCGGCGGGAAGTGCCGAGAGCTCCTTGGTCACCGAGGCGAGCGTAAGCGACATGTTGGTGCCGGTGTCGCCGTCGGGCACGGGGAAGACGTTAAGCTTGTTGATCTCCTCGGCCTTGTCGGAAACGGCAGCCGCAGCGATCGGAAAACAGGTGCGAATGGTTTTTGCAATCATGGGTATTTGAATCTCCGTTTTCGGATGCTAGTTCAGACGGCTCTTAAGCGCGTCGATGTGAATGCCGATCTTAAGGCTGGCGGGATCGATCTGGGCGATCTCCTGCAGGGTGAAGGCAACGGAGCTCGAAAGATTGTGGCAGACGGACTTCATGTTGACGCCGTTCTCGAGCACAACGTGAAGGTCGACCGTGAGGCCGTTCTCGTCGGCGGAGACAAGCACGCCCTTGCGGAGGCGCTGACCGGCAAGCAGGCGCACGCTCTCGGCGCCCTGGAGCTGCTCGGCCATACCGACGACGCCGTAGCAAGTCATTGCGGCATAACCGGCAATATCGGCAATAACGTCATTCGAGACGCTCAGGCTGCCGTTAATGGTCTCAGACACAAGAATCTCCTTTTCTTGGTACTCATGGCACCATGTCGTGGGAGCAATCATTCCAATATTTTACAACGACCGCACCATGTTGAGGTGACGGGGCGCGTGATTACATCCTCGACACGAAATGTTGATATGGCAACGGTCGCGTTAAGAAGCTGCGGCATGAAAAAACCCGCCGCATAAGCGACGGGTTTTACAACCTGGCTCCCCGGGTAGGACTCGAACCTACAACAGCGCGGTTAACAGCCGCGTGCTCTACCATTGAGCTACCGAGGAATTTAAAAGCCCAGCGGAATGGGCTGAGAAATTCTGGCTCCCCGGGTAGGACTCGAACCTACAACAGCGCGGTTAACAGCCGCGTGCTCTACCATTGAGCTACCGAGGAATAGGTGCGTGCTCTCAAGCAACGAAGTTTATTATACGGACGAATCGGCATAGGGCAAGAACTTTTTTAAGAAATTTTCTCCGCCTAGTCATTGGGGACGTTCTTAAATGACTAGTCAAACAAGAACGTCCCCAACGACTAGTCGTTTAAGAACGTCCCCAATGACTATATGAAAGCGCCTCCAAGCTGGTCTGCTTGGAGGCGCTAACTGCTTGCAAGATTAGCTTTCGATGTAATCCTTCAGCTTGCTGCTGCGGCTCGGGTGGCGGAGCTTGGCCAGGGTCTTGGACTCGATCTGGCGGATACGCTCGCGCGTGACGCCAAACTCGCGACCGACTTCCTCGAGCGTGCGGGGATGTCCGTCGACAAGGCCAAAGCGGAGCTCGATAACCTTGCGCTCACGATCGGCAAGAGAGTCGAGCACCTGGGTGAGCTGCTCCTGCAGCATAGAGAAGCTGGCGGCATCGGGCGGAACGATAGCCTGGGAGTCCTCGATGAAGTCGCCCAGCTGAGAATCCTCTTCCTCGCCGATGGGGGTCTCGAGCGACACGGGCTCCTGCGAAATCTTCTGGATCTCGCGGACGCGGTCGGCGCTCATGTCCATCTCGGCACCGATCTCCTCGGGGGTCGGGTCGCGACCCAAATCCTGGAGGAGCTGACGCTGCACGCGGACGAGCTTGTTGATGGTCTCGACCATGTGCACGGGAATACGGATGGTACGGGCCTGGTCGGCGATGGCGCGCGTAATGGCCTGACGGATCCACCACGTGGCGTACGTGGAGAACTTGAAGCCCTTCTGGTAGTCGAACTTCTCGACGGCGCGGATCAGGCCGAGGTTGCCCTCCTGGATCAGGTCCAGGAACAGCATGCCGCGACCGACGTAGCGCTTGGCGATGGAAACGACCAGACGCAGGTTTGCACTGATGAGCGCCTGCTTGGCCTCAAGACCAACGTTCTCGATACGAGTCAGGCGACGCATCTCGGCACGCGTGAGCTCGATCTCGCCCGCATCGGCGGCCTCGAGTTTCTCAGTGGCCTCGAGACCGGCCTCGATCTTCATGGCCAGATCGACCTCTTCGGAAGCAGTCAGCAGGTCGACCTTGCCGATCTCCTTGAGGTACATGCGGACCGGGTCGCCAGTCAGCATCACCGTGGAGGCATCGATGCCGCGCACGCGCGAACGCGAACGAGACGTGCGCACGGTGCGCTTCTTCTTGCTCTTGGAAGAGCCCATCTCGGCGTCGGCCTGGCGGGCCATCTTGAGCTCGTGATCGTCGAGCGAGCCGGAATCGTGCTCGTCGTCGTCATCGAAATCGTCGGTATCGGTATCGTTATCGTCATCGTCGACGTCCATGGGGGCGTCGTCGTTGCCGCTCGCGGAGATAATCTGGATGCCGCTGTTGCGCAGCGCGGAATACACCGCGGTGAGCTGCTCATCGGAAACATCGATATCCTTCAGGGCGACCTGAATCTCGTCCTCGGTTACCGAAGTCCTGTTTGAGCCGTTGCCCATGAGCTTTGCAACGTAGGATTCCAGCCCAGTACCCGTGCTCTCAGTCTTTTTTGGCACAGATTCTCCCTTCATAGTCCACAGGACTCATTACTTTAGCACACACGTACACGTCTATACCCAAAAAGAGGGCTGGATATAGGCGAGAATACGCTGGTTGACCACAACATCTAGGCCTGATCGGCGCTGGCAGTCTCCAAACCGATCAAACGGAACGGGTCGGCCACGCCGCCAATCGACTTTTGCAGCTCGCGCTGACGCTGCGAATCCTGCGCTGCCTGCACCGTCAGCGCGCGACGAGCCTCGTCATCGAGCGAACGGTCCTGGCGCAACTTGGCCTGTGCGGCGCGCATGCGACGCTTGATGGTGTAGAGCTCGAGCGTATCGAGCATAAAGACGATGTTCGTCTCGGTAGGGTGCTTGCTCGTCGCCGAGATGCGCCCCGCACTCACAAGCGTTGCCGACTCAGGGCACACCGAACGCGCCGCATCCATGCAAGCCGCAGGGTCGGTACCCGGCGGCGTGGCCAGCACGGCCCACGCAATGGATTCGTGACGCGGGTCGACCCACTCGATGGAGCAGATGCGATCGGCATACGTACGGAACAGGTCGGGATAGCTGGTGAGCATCGTCAGCAGCTCGCGCTCCCCTGCCAGGGACTTGCGTTCCAGGTCGGTGAGCACGATCGGCATCGACGGAACCGCCGCCGCGCCCGAACTATCGGCAACGGGTCCAGACCCATCCATTCCCGCCGGCACGTCAATCGGCGGCATGTCGTCGACGACCTCGACCGGCGCGGCCCCGTAGGCCTCGAGCGGCACGTAGTCGTACGGCTCATCCTCGACCGGTGCAGACACCGGCGGCGTGGCGCCCGACACCCAAGCGCCGCGGGACGCGCCCTGCGAACCAGTCGCCCGACCGCCCGCGCCACCAGAGCGCTCGGCCTGCGCCCGCTGGCGCTCATAGTTCTGCTCGCGGCGGCGCTCGGCATCCTCGCGCTTGGCGACATCGCGAAAAACGCGGCCCGAGCTCGCGCGCACCGTCTCCAGATCCAAGCCAAGCAGGTCGGCAATCTGGATAAAGTACGTATCGATCATGTAGCTGTCGCGCAGCGGATAGATAAGTGTGAGTGCATCCTCGAGCGCCTTGGCACGACCGCCCGGCGTGGTGATGTCGCTCGACTCCTGCAGCGAACGGTAGACAAAGTCCATGAGGGGCTCGGCCGCATCGATGCGCGCCTGCAGCTCCTGGCCGCCATGCGCCGTGATGAACTCCATAGGATCGTTGCCGTCGGGCAACACCACACAGCGCAGGTCCATCGAATCCTGCTCGATAAACTGAATCGCGCGACGGGCGGCCTTCTGGCCCGCGGCATCGCCATCGAACATATACACGATACGCTTGGCAAAGCGAGTGAGCGTCTTGACGTGATGCTCCGTGAGCGCGGTGCCCAGCGTGGCGACAACGTTTTTGATCCCCGCCTCCCAGCAGGCGATGCAATCGGTATAGCCTTCCACCACGATGGCCGTATCCTGCGCAACGATAAACTCCTTGGCCCAGTTAAAGCCATAGAGGTTTCGCTTTTTATGGAACACGCTCGTCTCGGCGGTGTTGAGGTACTTAGGCTGACCGTCGCCCATAATGCGACCGCCAAAGGCGATGTTGTGACCCTGCTCATCGAAGATGGGAAACATCACGCGGTCGTAAAAGCGATCAGCGAGCTGTCCACGCCCGCGGCTGACGGCCACGTTGGCGTCGATCATCTCTTGCGGGGTAAATCCCGCCTGCGACAGATGGGACACCAGCGCATTGCGGCCCGGCGCAAAGCCCAGGCAGTAACGACGGCAGACATCGCCGCCCATGCCGCGGCTGGCAAAGTACTCGCGCGGGCGGCTGTCCTTACCGCGCATGAGCATGGTGTGGTAGAACTGGGCGGTCTCGGCACACAGATCGTAGATGCGGGCACGCTTGGTACCGCGCTCGCGACGATCTCCGGTGTCATGCAGCTCAATACCCGCACGATCGGCCAAATAGCGGATTGACTCGGGAAAGCTCAGGTTCTCGCGCTTCATGATATAGGTGAAGACGTCGCCACCCTCGCCACAGCCAAAGCAATGCCACACCTGCGTGGCGGGAATAATGTGGAAGGACGGAGTCTTTTCGCCATGAAACGGGCAGCAGCCCCAAAACTCATGGCCGCGGGGCTTGAGCTCGACCGTTTCCTGCACGATGGCAACCAGGTCAGACGCAGCGCGTACCTGGTCTTTTTCCTCATCGCTAATCACGGATGCTCACCCCCTGCTCGCCCAAGTTGTGACGAATATCCTCGATATTACCCTCGACGGTCGAGATCAACTCATCCAGCGATTCGAACACACGCGAGGGACGCAGCCAGCGCGTAAACGCCAGCGAAACGGAAGCACCGTACAGGTCGCCCGTATAACCAATTAAGTTAGCCTCGAGATGCGATGAAGCGGCATCATCGGCGTACGTCGGCGGCAGGCCGACATTAACGGCAGCAGGCCACGCGGTGTCATCGACCAGCACCAGACCCTCATACACGCCATCGGCAGGCACCTGAATGCCGTCGGGAACCTGCAGGTTTGCCGTGGGAAAGCCCATGCCAGAACCCTCGTGACGGCCGCGAACAACACTGCCACGCACCATATACGGGCGGCCGAGCAACTCAGCAGCAAGCTCCACATGGCCCTGTCCCAGCTCATGACGAATGCGGGTGGCGCAAATGGCCTCACCGCCCTCGCAAAGCAGGTCGTGACCATACACGTCAACGCCGTGCTCGGAACCCCAGGCGCGCATCTCGGCAACACCAGAAGCACCGCCGCGACCCAGCTTAAAGTCGCTGCCAACGCGAATCGAACGAATGTCGACCACGCGTGACAGCAGTGCGAGAAAACCGACATGGTCGAGTGCCGCAACCTCAGGCGTAAAGGGAACGGCCACCACCGCATCGACCCCGGTCTGAGCCAAGGCATGTAGACGGTCGGCCGTCGTCATCAATTTTTGTGCGGGCGAAGGACTCACCACAACGTCCGGGTCGGGATCGAAGGTGACCACGACCGCCTTGCAGCCATGGGCACGCGCATCGCCAACAAGCGCCGCAATGAGCTCTTGGTGCCCACGGTGCACGCCATCGAACACGCCGATGGCAATAGAGGCGGCACCCAGACACCCGCACGCATCAAAGGCATCGGAACAGACGATGCGGGCCTCATCCGACTCGCCCGCAAAAAAGATACGCGCGAGCTCGCCAGCGGCCAGCATCATCGAACACCGCCGATTGCCTGCGGAAACACATGCTCCATGACAAAGCGGCCGCCCTCAATGCGGGCAAGCGCCTTCAGCCCTCCATCGAGCACCAGCGCAAACGGCGCCTTCGAGGTATCGAAATTCGCAAGCGCGCGCTCAACGGGAATGCGGCGGCCACAAAGCAGGTCATCTGCAAGATTGCCCGGCAAGTCCACACGCGTGGCGCCCAGAGCGGCAATGGGATCCAGGGCAAACCCAGCCGCGGACTCAGGAGAGAGCTCCTCGACCGCATGGCAGGCGCCGATGGAAACAACCCCGGAGGCTGTGCGGCGAAGCGCAGAAATGTGCGCGGCGTTATCGCACGCGTGGCCCAAATCACGGGCAAGCGCGCGAATATAGGTGCCCTTGCTCACCGAGAATGCCACGGTCCAGACGCACGCATCGCCCTCGCCGCTCACGGCGATCAGGTCGGCGGCATAGACCTCAACGGGGCGCGGCGGCAGATCGACGGCATTGCCCTCGCGCGCGGACTTATAGGCGCGAACGCCGTTGACCGAGATGGCAGAAAATGCCGGCGGCACCTGCATCTGCGGGCCCAGCATGGCGGCCAAGCGCTCACGGGCATAGCCGGAATCGCGCAGCTCGGGGGCAACGGCCACGGTGCGGACGGCCTCGCCCTCTGCATCATCGGTATTAGTCTCGACGCCAAACGAAATGTCGGCGACGTAGCTTTTTGTGTCAAGGGTTAGCATGCCCAGCAGACGGGTGGCCTGGCCCACGCCCACCACCATGACACCCGATGCCATGGGGTCGAGCGTGCCGGCATGGCCGACGCGCCGCTCATGGAGGGCGCGTCGGCATTGCGAAACCACATCGTGGGACGTACAGCCCACCGGCTTATCGACGGCGAGCAGCATATTCAGTTGAGAAGGCGTACGACGAGCCATGTACCATCCAAAAAGTTAAAGCTCGACGGTCACCGAAGCGGGATCCTCCCCTACCAGCTCGGCAAGCATGGGAAGTGCAACGGTAAGCGTCTCGAGAATCGTTCCGTTGTTGGAGAAACCGGCGGCAGCGGGATGTCCGCCTCCGCCAAAGGCAGCAGCGATCTCGGACACGTTGAGGTCGCCCTTGGAGCGCAGGTTGCCGCGCACCTTGGTATCGCCCTCAATGCCCTTCAGGAACAGGCAGACCTCGACGCCCATCACCGAGCGCACCACGTCAACCAGGCCGTCGCACTCATCCGAGGTGACACCGCAAGCCTCAAGGTCACTCTGGTACGCGTAACTATACGCAACGCGCCCGTGGGCCACCGTCTTGATGCGACCCATAACGATGGACTTGAGGTGCAAAAACTCAACGCGCATGCTCTGGTAAACCTCGAGTGCCACACGCGCCGGATCGGCACCGTGGGCAACAAGACGCGAGGCTGCATGGAACGCGGCGGCATCGGCGTTTTGGTACTGGAAACGGCCGGTATCGGTAACCAAGCCACACAGCAGGCAGGTCGCAACGCCATCACGTGCGACAATGCCGCAATTGTCCAAGAAGCGGTCGATGATCATGGCGCAGGCTGCAGCTTCGACGCGCCTCAGGCTGAGCTCGGCAAACTCCTCGCGCGCTGGATGGTGATCGAAGCACACCACATGCTTGGAGCGACGCAGCACCTCGGCGGAATTATTGAGACGCTCGACGACCGGTACGTCCACCGAGATGAACAGGTCCGGATTGCCGGTATACGCAGATGCCGGCACCAGGCGATCGGAGCCTTCCATAAAGCGGTAGATGCGCGGAACCGGGTCATCGTCTGCCAGCAGCAGCGCAATGTCCTTGTTGGGGAAAAACTTCATGAGGGAAAGGCCCAGACCCAAGACGGAGCCCAAGGCATCGCCATCGGGAGAAGTATGTCCAGAAATCGCAATGGAGGACGCACCCTCGATAAGCTCGAGGATGCGTCGTTGAATATCTGCAGACTCGCACGAGGCGAGGTCGGCGGAATTAGTCATCTAAAGCTGCCTCCTGGGCGGCATCCGCTATCGGATAGCCGTCCTCGTCCTTTTCGATCGCAAGCGTGGCGGGAACGTTTTCCAGCGCACGCGTGATGCGCTCGGCCTCATCGGTCGAACGATCGATGCGAAAATCGAGCTCGGGCGTGACACGCCAATCGAGCGAGCGAGCCAACAGGCTGCGAATACGGCCCTTGGCGCTTGCGAGCGCCTCCATGACCTCGTCGTAGCGGCTCGCATCGCACGACACGAACACGCGCGCGAACGAACGGTCCACCGCAACCTCGACCGCGGTCAAAGTAACCAGGTCGAGACGCGGATCGGAAACCTCAAAGAGCAGGATATAACCAAGCTTCTCGCGAAGCTGCTCGCCCAGACGGCGGGTTGCCTGCGTTTGCTTCATAGCGCTACCCCCTACTCAGTACGGGCAACCTGGTCGATGCGGTAACCCTCGATCTGGTCGCCGGGCTTGATGTCCTGGAAGTTCTCCAGGCCAATGCCGCCCTCGGAACCGCTCTTGAGGCTCTTGGCCTCGTCCTTGTAGTGGCGCATCGAGGCGATCTTGCCGTTGAAGACCACGATGCCGTCGCGCACCAGACGCACGGAATCGGTCGCGGCGATCTCGCCCTCTTCGACGCGGACACCGGCGGCGATACCGACTTTGGGCACCTTGAAGGTGTCCAGGACGGTCGCGGTACCCGTGGAGACCTCGACCTCGGTGGGCTTGAGCATGCCGATACGGGCAGCGTCGAGCTCCTCGAGGCACTTGTAGATGACGTCGTAGCAACGGATCTCGACGCCCTCGCGCTCGGCGGCGGAGCGGGCCTTACCGTCGGGACGGACGCCAAAGCCGATGATGATGGCGTTGGAGGCGTCGGCCAGGACGACGTCGGTCTCGTTGATGGCACCAACGGCGGAGTGGATCGTGTTGATGCGCACCTCGGACTGATCCATCTTGTCGAGGGAGTCCTGAAGGGCCTCGATGGAGCCCTGGACGTCGGCCTTGATGATCAGGTTGAGCTCCTTGACCTCAGCGTCGGCGATGGTCTCGAAGAGGTTCTCGAGCGTAACGTGCTTCACGCGGCTCTGCTCCTCGATACGTGCCTTGAGCGAACGCTCGTCGGCCAGGGCGCGAGCCTCGCGCTCGTCCTCGAACACGCGGAACTCGTCGCCGGCGTTAGGGACGGACTGCAGGCCCAAGATCTCGACGGCGTCGGAGGGACCGGCCTCGGTGACGGCGTTGCCCTTGGGGTCGAGCATGGCGCGGACGCGGCCATAGGTGAGGCCAGCGACCAGCGTGTCGCCCACGTGCAGGGTACCGCGGGTCACGAGCACGGTGGCAACCGAGCCGCGGCCCTTGTCGAGCTTAGCCTCGAGGACGTTGCCCGAAGCGAAGGTGTCGGGGTTGGCCTTGAGCTCGAGCACGTCGGCCTGGAGCAGCACGGTCTCGAGCAGGTCGTCGATGCCAATCTTCTGCTTGGCCGAGATGTTGACGAACATGTTCTGTCCGCCCCACTCCTCGGGGATGATGCCGTACTCGGTGAGCTCCTGGCGCACGCGGTCGGGATTGGCGCCCGGCTTATCGATCTTGTTGACGGCGACGACGATGGGAACGCCGGCGGCCTTGGCGTGGTTGATCGACTCGATAGTCTGGGGCATGACGCCGTCGTCGGCGGCCACGATCAGAATGACGATGTCGGTCACCTTGGCGCCACGGGCACGCATGGCCGTAAAGGTGGCGTGGCCGGGGGTATCGATGAAGGTGATCTTGCGGTCGTTGATCATGACCTGCGAAGCGCCGATGGCCTGCGTAATGCCGCCCGCCTCGCCGGCAGCGACGCCGGTGTGACGGATGGCGTCGAGGAGGCTCGTCTTGCCGTGGTCGACGTGGCCCATGACGGTGACGACCGGGGCGCGGGGCTTAAGGTCGGCGGGATCGTCATAGAACGAGAAGGTGTTCTCCTCCTCGGGGGTGATGATCTTGATCTGGCGGCCCAGGTCGTCGGCAACGAGCTCGACGAGGTCGTCGGACATGGACTGCGTCATGGTAAGCGGCGTGCCCAGCAGGAACAGGCGCTTGATGATGTCGTTGGCCGGAACGTCGAGCGCCTCGGCGAGCTCCTGGACGGTAACGCCCTGGGAGACCTTGATGGCGTCGAGGTCCTCGGGGTTCACGCCCTGGGCCAGCGCCTCCTCAATCTTGCGCTCCTCCTGAGCCTTTGCAGCCTCGCGCTCGCGCTTCTCCTTGCGCTTCTTGCGGCGACCGGTGGACTCGCGAGAGGCCTCCTCGACGGCGGCACGAGCCTCCTCGAGCACCTTCTCGCGACTGTACTCCTCGGCCTCGCGAGCCATGCGGCTGTAGTGGTCCTCTTCGTTGTTGTGACCGCCCTTGCGCTTCTTGCCCTTGCCCTGCTTGTCGGGGTTGGGGAAGTCCATGCCGGCAGCGACGTTGTTGCTGGCGTTGGTGCGATGGCTGTGCGGACGGTTCTCGGAGGCATTGCGATCGGAGTTGTTGTCGGAGCCGTTGCGGTCGTTACGGCGACCACCGCGACGGTCGTTGTTGCCGCCGCGACGGTTGCCGCGCTCGGCAGCGCGCTCGGCCTTAGCCTTGTCCTCGGCGTCCTTCTTCTCCTTGAGCACGGTCTCCTGAGCGGCGATCTGGTCGAGCAGCGAACGGAAGCGCGAACCGGAATCGGAAGCGGGAACGGCGCGGCGCTGGGCCTCGCGGGCAGCCTCCTCCTTCTCGCGGGCAAGGCGCTCCTGCTCGGCCTTCTTCTTGGCCTCGGCCTCGGCGCGGGCGGCCTCCTCGGCAGCCTGGGCGGCGGCGAACTGGCGGCGCTCCTCCTCGCGAGCCTTCTCGGCAGCGATGCGCTCGCGCTCGGCCTCGGCGGCGCGCGCGGCCTCCTCGGCGGCAGCGGCCTGCTCCTCGGCCTGCTTGGCGGCCTCGACTTCCTGAGCGCGGGCCTCGATCACCGAGGCGAGCTGCTTGCGGACCATGGCGACGTAGGCGTCCTCCAGGGCGGAGGAAGCGGACTTAGCGGGAATCTTCATATCGGCGAGATGACCCATCAGTTCCTTGGAGGTCATGCCGAACTCTTTGGCCAGGGTGGACACACGGACTTTAGCCATATGACTTCACCTACCCTTTCTGGCACCGGCGGTGCCTAGAGACTGAACGAGCGTGGGGTATGCGCCGGGACCTGCCCGGCGCGACCGCGCGCTAGATCAGGTCCTCCGCATCATCGAAGGCGTCGGTGTCGTGGACACCGCAGAAACGGGAGCCGGGACGGGCCTGGTTGCGGCACTGGATGCCGTCCTCGGACACGAACTCGCAGCGACGGACGTCCTCGTCCTCCTCGTCACCGATCAGGTCGGCGGCGGGCTCCTCGTGAACGGGAACGTTCTTGAGGATGTCGGCGGCAAGGGTCTCGGACTTGATGTCGATGTGCCAGCCGGTCAGGCGCGCGGCGAGGCGGGCGTTCTGGCCCTCCTTGCCGATGGCGAGCGAGAGCTGGTCGTCGGGCACGATGACGCCGGCGTAGGCCTTCTCCTCGTCGATGAGGACGCGGGTGACCTTGGCGGGCGACAGGGCGTTGGCGACGTAGACGGCCGGATCGGCATCCCACAGGATGACGTCGACGCGCTCGCCACGGAGCTCGCCCACGACGGCGCGCACGCGGCTGCCCTTGGGGCCGACGCAGGCGCCCACGGGATCCAGGCGGTCGTCGAGCGAATGGACGGCGACCTTGGAGCGCTGGCCGGGCTCGCGGGCGATCGACTTGATCTGGACGGTGCCCTCGTAGATCTCGGGCACCTCCTGCTCAAACAGACGGCGCATGAGCTCGGGGTGGGTACGGGAGATGACAATCGGCGGACGGCTGTGCTCGCCGCGAACCGGCTGCAGGTTGGAGTTGGGGTCGCGTACGTCGATGATCACGGCCTTGATATGCTGGTTGTGCAGGTAGCGCTCGCCCATCGGACGCTCGTTGCGCTCGTTCTCGTAACGGCGCTGGTCGAAGTGAGGCAGCTCGGCCTCGACGCCCTCGCGGATCTTGACGATCGTGAAGTCGGGCGTGGACTGCAGCACGGTACCGCTGATGAGGTCACCGATACGGCCGGAGAACTCCTCGTAAATCTGCTCGCGGGCGGAGTTACGCACGATGGCGTTGATCTCGGCCTTGGCGTGCTGGGCGGCGATGCGGCTCGTGTTCTTGGGGGTGACGTCGATCTCCTCGAACTCGGTGAAGTTGCCCTCCTCGTCCATGGAATCGTCGATCGGCTCCAGGCGGTAGACGTAGATCTTGCCGGTGGTGCGGTCGATGGTCACCTTGGCGCCCCACTCAAGATGCAGGATCTCGGCATAGCTCTTGGCGAGCGACTGCTCCAGGCGGTCGATCAGGTAGAGCTGGTCGATGTGCTTCTCCTGGCAAAGCTCCATCAGGGCGGACATCATGTCGGATGCTGCCATCTTACTTTCCTTCCTTCGCGGGCTTGAAGTCGTAGGTGGGCTTCAACTTGCACTTTTTAACATCAGAGAAATCGAGGGTGACGGACTCGCCGTCCTCGAGCTCGAGGATCACGTTCGTCTCGGTCGCGGCGGCAATCTTGCCGGCGTACTTGCGACGGCCCTCGGTGGCGGTAGAGGTGAGCTCGCAGTTCTCGCCCACAAAGCGGGCAAAGTCGCGCGGGCGGCGCAGCGGGCGCGCCATACCCGGGCTCGACACCTCGAGCGTATAGCTCGAAGAGATGGGGTCGAGCTCCTCAATCACGTCGCCGACCCACTTGGTGTTGGCCGTGACGTCGTTGAGCGACAGGCTCTGACCCTCGGCACCCTCGATACGCACGCGCACGCAGGGGGCCTTGGTGGCACCCACGAGCTCGACGTCGACGATGTCGACATCGTGCTGGGGAGCTACGGCCTCGAGCGCGTCGATGATCGCCTGCTCGGTCTTGGTCTTGACCATTGCGGCACCTCCATCCATACAAAAAAGAAGCGGAGCCGAAACCCCACTTCTTTCAATTACAACTTCATTTGCAAGCAAACTATAGCAATACCTGCGCAAACGTGCAAGCACAACGCAAACCCGCAGGTCAGCGTGCGCACAGGTTCTCCACAAGAATAGGACAATTGGACCGATAGTACCGTGCAGAGCGCGGCCAAGCGTCCAAGAACGAGCCATGCGTCCCAATCCACAGGCCCGTTCGGGCCCCAAGGGCGTTCCTTCCCGAGCCCCTATCACTCAGACTAGCGCTAAGGGGCATTCTGTAAAAAGCCAGCCAGCCGGTCGAACAACGGCAAGCCCATCCAGAACCTCTAAGCAAGGAGGCACCCATGAAACGTCTCGGCACCCTCTGCATGACAGCACTCGCCATCGCAGCATGCTCGCTTTCCCTCGCGGGCTGCGGCAACATCGATGGCAAAACCGGGCCATGTGAGCCGGATCGCGGAAGCAACGAAGCCGCCGAGAAAACGACGCCACAGGAGGGCTTCGACAAAATCAACGAAGACGAAGTCGATCCCCAGGGTCTGGGCCCCGAACCCCAAGAGCAGTTCCCTATCGACCTTGAAGCGGATGAGAACGTCCACGTCACCTGCATCGGCAAGGACACCGACGGCTACGGCGACGCTGTGCTGGTCTTTACGGTGACCAATAACACCGGTGTCGACATGATGTTTGGCGATGTTGACTCCTACGCCTACGTCAAAGGCGTGGTCCGCGACGTGTGCATGCGCCAGCCGGTCGCCGCGGGCAAGGAAACGCAGGCCATGCTCACCTTTGTCGGCACGTTCGACGACCCCGACTTTGATGTGAACAACGACCTCAACGACATCTACCTCAACATCTGGATGTTCGAGGAGGCAACGGGCAACGTCTACTTTAGGGACCTGGTGCACATCCCGTAAAAGGCAGGGCCAGGCACGGCGGCAAACCGATACATAAAACGAGGGGCGATCCAACCGGATCGTCCCCCGTCTTTTGCATGTCAGCTTTGCGCGTGGCGCTTACTTGACCACCAGGTTGACCAGCTTGCCGGGAACGCAGATGGCCTTGACAACCGTCTTGCCCTCGAGCCACTTGGCCACGGCTGCCTCGGCGGCAGCCTGCATCTCCTCGTTGGAGGCGTCGCGGGCGACGTCGATGCGGCCACGAACCTTGCCGAGCACCTGGACGACGATCTGCACCGTGTCCTCGATGGACTCAGCCAGGTCAAACTCGGGCCAGGCAGCGGTGTAGGCGTTGCCCTCACAGCCGAGTGCCTCGTGCCACAGCTCATCGGCCCAGAACGGGCAGATGGGGGCAAGGATGCTCACGATGTCCTTGGCCACGCCGTAGCACAGCGCCTTATCGCGGGCAGCGCCCTCGGTGGCGTTGAGATAGGCGCTCGCCGCGTTGACGAGCTCCATGACGGCCGAGATCGCGGTGTTGAACTGGCCGCGGTCGTAATCCTCGGTGCACTTGGCGATGGTACGGTGACGCTCGCGATAGAGCTTGAGCGCGGCCTCGTCGAGCGCGGACTTATCGAAGGCCACGTTGGCGTCGCCGGACTGGACGAGCTGCCACACGATACGCCAGGCGCGCTTGATAAAGCGGTTGGCGCCCTCGACAGCCTTGGGATCCCAGTCAAAGTCCTTCTCGGGCGGGGCGATAAACAGAATCGCCAGACGCATGGTGTCGGCGCCGTAGGGCTCGATGACCGAGCTCGGGGGCACGACGTTGCCCTTGGACTTAGACATGGTGTCGCCGTTCTCGTCCTTGACCATGCCCTGGCACAGCAGGTTGGTGAAGGGCTCGTCCACACTCAGCAGGCCCAGGTCGCGCAGCGCCTTGGTAAAGAAGCGACTGTAGAGCAGGTGCAGAATGGCGTGCTCGATGCCGCCGATGTAGTTATCGACGGGCATCCAACGGTCGGCGGCCTCACGGGAGAAGGGCAGCTCGGTGTTGTGCGGATCGGTATAGCGCAGGTAATACCAGCTGGAGCAGGTAAAGGTGTCCATGGTATCGGTCTCGCGCTTGGCCGGGCGACCGCAGACCGGGCAGGTGGTCTCGTAGAACTCCATGCACTCGGCGAGGGTCTCGCCGGCGCCAAGGTCCAGGTTCTCGGGCAGCGTCACCGGCAGCTGACCCTCGGGCACGGGCACGATGCCGCAGTGCTCGCAGTGGATAGCCGGGATGGGGTTGCCCCAATAACGCTGACGGGAAATGAGCCAGTCGCGCAGACGGAACTCGACCTTGCGACGACCGCAGCCCATGGCCTCGAGGTCGGCCACAATCGCAGCCTCGCCCTCGGAGTGCTTGCCACCGCGCATGCCGGTGTACTTGCCGGACTGGACGAGCGTGCCCTCGGCAGCGTGGGCGCAATCCCAATCGACGGTCTCGGCATGGAAAGTATCGATGGTCTCGCCGCTGGCCTCGACGGCAGCGCGGTCGTCATCGTCCAGGATGATCGGCACGATCGGCAGGTCGTACTTGCGGGCAAACTCAAAGTCGCGCTGGTCGCCGCAGGGAACGGCCATGACGGCACCGGTGCCGTAATCGGCAACGACATAATCGGCAACCCACACGGGGATCTTCTCGCCGTTGACGGGGTTCACCACGTAGCGGCCGGTAAAGGCACCGTGCTTCTCGAGGGTGCCCTGGGCACGCTCGACGGCAGAGATATGCTTGGAGTCCTCGACGATCTTGGTGACGGCCTCCTCGTACTCCGTACCCTCGACGAGCTCGTGCAGGCGCGCATACTCGGGAGCCAGGACAAAGAAGGAGACACCGAAGAGCGTGTCGGCACGCGTGGTGAAGACGGTGATCTTACCCTCGTCGCCCTCGATGGGCTCGCCATCCTGGTCGCACAGGGTAAAGTCGACCTCGGCGCCCTCGGAGCGGCCGATCCAGTTGGCCTGCATCTGCTTAACGCGCTCGGGCCAGCCGGGGAGCTTCTCCAGGTCGTCGAGCAGCTCCTGGGAGTACTCGGTAATCTTGAAGTACCACTGCTCCAGGTCGCGCTTCTCGGGCTCGGTGCCGCAGCGCCAGCACTTGCCCTCGGTGACCTGCTCGTTGGCCAAAACGGTCTTGCAGGTGGGGCACCAGTTGACCGGGTTCTTCTTGCGGTAGACCAGGCCCTTTTCCCACAACTTCTCAAAAATCCACTGACCCCAGCGATAGTAGTCGGGGCTGCAGGTCTTGACCATGCGATCCAGATCGTAGGAGAAGCCCATGCGCTTCATCGTGGCGAGCGCCTGGTCCATGTTCTTGTACGTCCAAGCGGCAGCCTGCGTGTTGTGCTTGATGGCAGCGTTCTCGGCGGGCAGACCGAAGGCATCAAAGCCGATGGGATGCAGCACGTCGTAGCCGCGCATACGGGCCTGACGGGCCATGGCGTCGCCGATGGTGTAGTTGCGCGCGTGGCCCATGTGCAGGTCGCCCGACGGATACGGGAACATCTCGAGCACGTACTTCTTGGGCTTAGCGGGGTCGGTGTCGACGGCAAAGAGGTTGGAGTCCTCCCAGGCCTTCATCCACCGGGACTCGATGGCCTGCGCGTCATAGGCAGGGATCTCGTCCTTATGATCTGTGCAATCGCACATATCAGCTCCTTTGTTATGTCGGTTGGGGCGGGGCGTTCTTACCTTTGCTCGCTGCTGCGGACAGTCCTGCGCAAGACGAAGAGCACATTTAGTGCTCTTCTTTGCGTGCGGAACTTGCAGCGAGCAAAGGTAAGAACGCCCCGCCACATCGTTAACTCGCATGATGATAGCAAATACAACAAGCGAGATGCCTGCGACTTGCGGGCATCTCGCTTTATCTAAATAACGTGGTTGAGAGTCAACCTATTTCTTGAAACCCGTTCTAGCACGAACGGGTTTTCCAAGTGCCGCAGATTGGGCCGAAAGAGGAGCGACGCGTACTTTGGTACGCGAGCGACGGTTTGAGGTCCAAGGTGCGGTGCTTGGGAAAGCCGCTTAGCGGTAGGAGACGCTCTGCTGCGAGTCCTTGACTACTACGTCGTGGGCGCCGCCTTCGACGATGGAGGTCGAGCTCACCAGGGTCAGGCGTGCCTTTTCCTGGAGCTCGGGGATCGAGAGGGCACCGCAGTTGCACATCGTGGACTTGACCTTGTAGAGCGTGCCGCCCACGCCGTCCTTGAGGGAGCCGGCGTACGGAACGTAGGAGTCGACGCCCTCGACGAAGCTGAGCTTCGCGGCGCCGCCCAGGTCGTAGCGCTGCCAGTTACGGGCACGCGCGGAACCCTCGCCCCAGTACTCCTTCATGTACTGACCGTTGACGTTGACGCGCTCGGTCGGGCTCTCGTCGAAGCGGGCGAAGTAGCGGCCCAGCATCATAAAGTCGGCACCCATGGCAAGTGCGAGCGTCATGTGGTAGTCGTAGACGATGCCACCGTCGGAGCACACGGGCACGTAGATGCCGGTCTCCTCGTAGTACTCGTCACGAGCGCGGCAGACGTCGATCAGTGCGGTGGCCTGGCCGCGGCCGATGCCCTTGGTCTCGCGGGTGATGCAGATGGAACCGCCGCCGATACCGACCTTGATGAAGTCGGCACCGCAGTCGGCCAGGAAGCGGAAGCCCTCAGCGTCAACGACGTTACCGGCACCGACCTTGACGTCCTCGCCGTAGTTGGCGCGGATCCACTCGATGGTGCGCTTCTGCCACTCGCTGAAGCCCTCGGAGGAGTCGATGCACAGAACGTCGGCACCAGCCTCGATGAGCAGCGGCACGCGCTCGGCATAGTCGCGGGTGTTGATACCGGCGCCGACCATGTAGCGCTTGTCGCCGTCGAGCAGCTCGTTGGGGTTGGTCTTGTGGCTGTCGTAGTCCTTGCGGAAGACGATGCCCATGAGGTGGTCGTTGTCGTCGACGATGGGCAGGGCGTTGAGCTTGTTGTCCCAGATGACGTCGTTGGCAACCTTGAGGCTAATGTTCTTGTCGCCCACGATGAGCTGCTCACGCGGGGTCATGAACTCGGAGACCTTCTTCTGGTGGTCATCGCGGCTGGGACGATAGTCACGGCTGGTGACGATACCCAGGAGCTTGCCCTTGGGGGTGCCGTCGTCGGTGACCGGCATAGTGGAGTGGCCGGTCTTCTCCTTGAGCTCGATGACCTGCTCCATGGTCATGTCGGGGGTCAGCGTGGAATCGGACTGGACGAAGCCGGCCTTGTGATCCTTGACGGCCTTAACCATGGCGGCCTCGGACTCGGGGGTCTGGGAACCGTAGATGAAGGACAGGCCGCCCTCGGTAGCGAGCGCGACACCCATGTCGACGCCCGAGACGGACTGCATGATGGCGGAAACCATGGGGATGTTCAGGGTGATTGCCGGCTTCTCACCGCGCTTAAAGCGGGTTAGCGGCGTCTTAAGAGAGACGTTGTTGGGGATGCACTGCGAGGACGAATAACCAGGGACCAGCAGATACTCCGAAAACGTGTGGGACTCACCGGGAAAGAACGTAGCCATGTTTCTCCTTTTTCCATGCGACCGGTCGGCTGCAGGCCTCGTAGGACCCAGCCCAACCTTGGGCGCCCAATACTGGGGAAGTATCTTAGCGCACTTTGACTGCTACAATGCATGATTTAAGAAGAGCACACGAGGGCTTGACGCAGGCTATGCGTTTGCCCAGCAAACACTTTAGCGGGGAGACGTGAAGCGCATGGAGTACAAGACGACGGCAAAATTGGTCATTCAAGCGTGCGACAAAGGTCTGCCGGGCGTCTTCGGCCACGGCTGCGTCTTGCTGCTGCAGGGCATAGCCCGCGAGCACTCGCTCAACCGCGCCGCCAAGAGCATGGGCATGGCATATTCCAAAGCGTGGCGTATTGTGAATGAGGCAGAAGGACAGCTGGGCTGCAAGCTTATCGAGCGCGACGGCGCCCGCGGATCCACGCTCACCCCCGCCGGCGAGCGAGCCATCGAGGTCTACGAAACGCTGCAGGCCGAGATTAACCAGGTCATCGCCACCAAAGCCAGCGACCTCATCGCCAGCATCAAAGAGTAGCTAACTTTCGGAGGGCGTTGTCTAGGATGGACGCCACAACCAGGGGGTCGTCGGTGCCGGCAAAGAGGCGGATAGTGCTCCCCTGCTTGCCGCGTGGAGCCGAAAGGCGCGTTGTTGAACCGCCGGCGGACGATGTGCGGAACTCCTCAGGCAAAGCATCGAACAAATCACCCGCACTGCGCTCGATAAGGTCAAACTCAACTGCCGGACCAAAGCCGTGCTCGAGGATTCCCGTTGCAACCACATGGTCGAGATGAGAACTCAACCCGGGATAGTGCACGTCGCGCACCATCTCATTGGCAGCCAAATACTCGGCCAGCGCACGTGCGCGGTCGAAGTGAGCCTGCATGCGGACATCGAGCGAGTCCAGCCCGCGCTCCAGCACACCGGCCTCGTCAGCAGTCAAATCAAGCTTGGCCAAGCCGCAGCCCTCAAGCAGGGCATGCGCGCACTCGGCGGCAGCATCCACACGATGGCGCTTGAGCTGCGAGCGCGCCACCGAAGTGGCAACCAGCTTGCGCGGAGCCTTACCGGCGCATACGCGATCGAGCGCCTCGAGCGACAGCGCAGCGCCCAGCCGCAACGGATCGCAGCCAAAGACGCATGACACGGTGTTGTCCACAACCAGCAGCGCATGGGCCTCACGCGCCGCCCGACCCAGCGTACGCAGGTCGGGCACGCACAGTCCAAACCCGCCAATAGAGTTGACGAACCACCACAGGTGAGGCCCCTCGACCTCAAACGAAACATCAAAGCCCTCGGATGCAGCAGCAAACGCCGCAACCGACGGATCCCCCACGAGCACAATGTCGCAACCGTCAAAGCCGCGCGCAAACGCTTCGGCAAAGTCATCCGCAAAGGCCACCAGGCGGTCACCGGGACGCACGATACCCAGCAGCGACAGCGCCGCCGGCACATGCGAGGCCGCAACCAGTCGCGTCCCACGCGCACCAGCCCTTGCAGCCCAGTCCTCTTCTAGCCGTTGCACGTCCACACGGCACCATCCCTTAATTAAAACCGAACCAAATAAACTTTCCAGGTTGAGCATAGCTAGCAAGCGGGCAGCTGCCGTGGCGAGGTGCCGCGAAAGAGGAGCGAAGCGTACTTTATGTACGCGAGCGACGGTTTGAGCGGCAGATCGCCCGGCAGATGCCCGCGCATCGTCGAGCGGTGCGGCGTTCGTTAGAACGCCGGAACAAAATTAACCGTGGTACTCGCCGTTGTATTGGATGAGCGTCAGGTCCTCCACGCCATCGAGTGCGCGGATGGCGTCGGCATAGGGCATATCCACGCCATCAGAGAACACCTCGACGGCCATCTCGACCTTCCCGCCGCGCATGGTCTTGGACTTCACCGTGAACTTGGTGCGGCCAAAGGCGCGCACGATGTCGTCGCCGGTGGTCTGGCCCGTATAGTGGATGACCATCATGTACACGCGGGCCTTGTCCTGGTGCGTAGCGAAGCCGGCGATCATCACCACGATGACCACGGCCGTCAGCCCCACGAGCGCGTACATGCCGGCACCTGCCGTAATGCCCGTGGTGATGGCCCAAAACAGGTACAGCAAGTCGAGCGGGTCCTTTACCGCCGTGCGGTAACGCACGATAGACAGAGCACCGACCATACCGAGCGAGATGACCACGTTGGTCGAGATCGCGAGCGTCACCATGCACGTCAGCACGCACATGCCCACAAGCGTCACGGCAAAACTGCGCGAGTACACCACGCCGGTAAAGAAGCGCTTGTACACGCAGTAGATTAGAATGCCCATGGCGAGCGCCACGAGCAGCGACAGACCGATCTTGGCAGGGTCGACCTGGCCAAATGCCTCCAAGACAGAGTTCTTGAAAAAGTCCCTGGTGCTCATGGTCTAAATATCCCCTCGGTTCTCAAAATCCGATTCCCAGTAGTTAAAGCCGCGAAGGTAGGCGGTCTTTTCGTAACACAGGCAGTACTTAGAGACCGCCGTGAGTTCGGCCGTACCCGGCGGCACCATATCGCGCACCAGCTGCGGGCAAAACTCCGTAAACTTGACCTCCATTACCAGCTTGCCCGGTTCCAAGACCGGCAGGGCGGGCAGCGTCGCGTCAAAGATATCGAAACTTCCCACCGCGGCGCGCACGTTCATGTCAAACGTAATGCGCACGGTGCCCTCGTCCATCACCCACGGCTCGCGCTCGTAATCCACAATGGTGCGCGGACGCATCATATTGCAGATGCACTCGATGTAAAACTCGCGGCAAAGCTGGTGTGGACTGCGCAGCAAAAAGTCGTAGTCGCCAGCCAGGATCTGCTCAAACTCGCCACGCGTGAGCGGCGCGTCCTCCTTGTAGATCCAGCTGCCGTACTTCTTTTTGCGCTCGAGCTTAATCACCTTGTCACCGCCGTTATAGATGCGCACACGATACTTTTTGCGCATCAGGATGCCGGCGTCTTTTTCCTCGTAAGCCGAGTTGCAGTAGTCATCGAAATACAGGCTGCGGATGGTGTAGCCGCCCGCCTGCGCATGTTTGTCCAGGTTAAAGACCGGGGCCATACGGCAGACAAGCGCAGTATGCTCGCCCTCGTTGATAAGGTACTTGAGCTCGTGGCGGTAGCGCTCCTGCGTAGTGCGCGCAGGCGGGGCCGCCAGGCGCTCAAGCAGCGCGCTAGCCCTCCTCATACGTGTCCTCCACGACCTTGCCGCCGTCTTGCACGTAGAAACACTTCATGCCGTACTGCTTGCCATCGTCGGTCACGTAGTAATCAAACGCATCCTGTGTATAGCCGTCGGAGTTGGTGGCGCGCACACGCACAAAATACTGGCCGGTGTCGGGCGCATCACAGGTCACCTCGGGCAGCAGCACGTCCTCGGCCTTAAAGACCACGTCGCTGATGGCGTAATCGCGCGCCAGCTCCACGGTGTAGCGAATGTCGCGCGCTTCGAAGTCGTACGCGGCGTCCCAGTTAACGCGCAGCTTACCGTTGTCGATCTGCGGCACGCCTATGTAGAACGGCATGGGCTTCTTATAGCTCTCGCGATAGCTCTTGTAGTTCTCTTCGATCTCGGAGGGGATCGCCGCGGCGATCTGCTCGTACTCATCCTTGGTCACAGGCAGATGGTCGATATCGGGAGACGCAAATACCAACGACTCGGTCACTTCGCGGTAATGCTTGATCATCTTGGTCAAGCGCTCCTCGGTCAGGTACGAGCGCACGTCCTTGACGGCGTCGTCGAGCTCGCTGCGGAACGACTTACTCTTTAGAGCGCGCCTGAACAGAACATTGACCCAGTAGTTGCTAACGCCGCGCTCCCAGCTCGAATAATCCGTATGATCGTGGAGCTCGAGCTCACGCTTGCGAAGCATACCGTCGTTATCCCAATCCAAGAAGTACCAGACCTTGGAATTGAGTGGGCTATACAAGTAGAAGTTGCGGTTCTGCGTGTCGCAGTTGCCCGTCAGGAGCTGAAACGCCAGCCAATAGACCAGGTTCTCGGTATCGAAATACTCGGCAAGCACATCGTCGATTTTTTGCGAATCATCGTTGAGCGCATCGAGCATCCCAATGAGCTTCGAATGGTCGGAATCACCCTTCGTTTCCAGCAAATAATCAAAATCTGCCTGGTTGAACGTTGGATCATCGGCCATTTTGATAATGTCCTTGTAGCGCTCAAACTCAAAGTTATTCACCTTATACAGGTGCCCGCTCTTATCGAGCCCATGTGCCTTAAGCGCCGTCTTATTAAGCTGCTCCACCTGCGTAAACAGGCCGTAGTCCTCAAAGGTGTCGTTAGATTTTTCGGTCTGGTCGCACACCCACAGGTGCACAAACTGCGTGCGTAGGCCCATCATCTGCGGGATACCGCGGATAAGGTCATAGGCCATCTTATTGCGAAAGCGCAGGCCCTCGCTCATATGCTTATTGAGCGCGATGGAACGCTGCTGTCGCCATGTACCTTTTCCGCGCTTAAGCTCAACCTTATAGTTCTTCTGAACGCCCTTACTCGAGGACTGACCACGCACCTGCACGGTGGCGTTGGGCGCTTCCTCGCCGTAACCGACCTCCCCCGCCACGGGACCTTTATCGTCGCCCGGCTGCAGTAGACCCAAAACCTGATAACGCTCGACATCCATAGCCTGATAGTCATACACCGAGTACGTATTGATCTCGGCCCACGAATGGTCCGTGTTCTCGGAGCTGTTGCCTCGCGAGACCGTCAGATACATGCATACGATGCCCGAGTCGTCATAGACCTCGTACAGGTCGTCCTTATCGCGCAGGTGCTTGGTATCGCTGGATGCATCGGCCTTTTTAATCTTGCCCTGCTTCTTGGCCTTTTTGGTCGAGGATTCGTCCTGCGCAGAACAGCCCGAAAGCAGCAGCGTGCCGGCAGCCGCCTCGATCAAGCGGCGACGCGATATCATCCTATCGGTCATCAGGACCTCCCCAATGTTTTAGATACAAGCGAACTACCGCGCGCTCAAACGCGCCATGCGGTTCGCCTTCAAGACGCCGCTCCTCGTAGCGCTGCTCGGCACGATCGAGCATGCGCCCCAGCTCCGTAAACCAACCCGTCTTGTCGGTCGCCACAATGGGCTGCTGACTCAGGATACGATACGGCAAGTTGGCAGTATAGGCATCGAGCCGCATCAGCGCCACGACAAAAAACACCGCCGCGCCCAGCAAAAAGCCAAAGCCGTAGAACTGTTGCGGAAAGAACAGCGAGACGATGGTCGCGAGCCCCGCAACACCCACGAACAGCCCCGAGGCCAGTACGGCGCCCTTGTAGTCGGTAAAGTACAGCAAGATGAGCAGAATCGTGTTGCCCACGGCATACAGCCCGTAGCCCACGCACAGCGTGCGGAAATACCCGTGCATCAGGTTGTTAAAGCCGAGCGGCAGGGCCGAGAGCACCGTGGTCTCGAGCGAGATCACCGCCGCCGTCACAAACAGCTGCTTGAGCGCGCAAAACCGCAGCTCCCGATTGAGCGTAGCGAGCATCTCCTCCTCGGCCACCATAATGTCGCCCACCACGCCGCCGTCGTTAAACAGGCTGTAGTACTCGCGGTAGCGCGGATAGAAATTGACCTCGACCGACACCACAAAGTTGACGGTCGTGACCAGGATGGTCAAAAAGGCGATGAGCGCCGGAACGTCGTGGTAGGGCGCGCCGTAAAACAAGCCCTTGACCTGCACGCCAATCGGTCCTGCCCAAATAATGACCAGGTGGGCAAAGAGTCCCAAGTTGGTGAAGAGCCCTGTGAGCGCGAGCGGCATGAACTGGTCGAGCCAATGCAAAAAGCGCCAAGGGCTGCAATCGCTCTGCGGAAAATAGCCGTACAGCAGCACGACGTCCCAAACGAGCATGACCCCGTAACCCAACGCAATGCTCGCAAGCAGGCCCTCGACGGGCGGCAGGCCCAGCGCTAGAGCCCCCAGAGCGCACAGGCACGCCACGCCAATGGCGGCGGCGAAGCTACACAGAATGCCCTGATAGTCCTTGATGGCCGTGAGGTAGCTCATGCCGTTCCAGTTGACAATCATGATGTTGAACAGGAACAGGCACAGCAGCCCCTGCAGCAGTGTGGCGCCCGAGAACAGCAGAAAGATGCCGTAGAGAACAGTGCCCGCGACGAGCATAATGGCGTTTGATCCCCAAAACGAAGGCAGGATCTCGTCCTCGCGCTCGGCAAAGAGCATATCGGCCAAAAAGCGCGTGACCGGCATGGAGAAATAGCTCGTCAGCACGAGCGAAGCCAGCAGCGTATAGGTCACCATGCACACGAGCAGATCCTGGTTGGCACGGTCCACACCCCACGTGCCGCACAGCATCAGAATGCCCACCTGCAGCAGCACGCCCAGCAGCATGGGGCCCGTGCACACAATGCCGGCGTAGCCATAGGCGCGCATCGTCGCAAACAGGCCCTTGCGCTTAAACAGGCGCTTGAGCTCAAATCCGATTCCGGCCATCGGCTACACCTCCTTCTTGGGCAGGTTAAACGCGCGGGCTGTCTCGTCGTATAGCGCGCGATAGTTGGCGAGCATCTGCTCGTGCAGGTAGTAGGTCGCCACGCGGCGCTGACCGCGCTCCCCCATCTCCAGCCGGCGGGCACGGCTCGCGCACATGCGCTCCATGGCGTCGGCCAGGCCCTTGCGATACATGGGCGGGCTCACAAAGCCGGCCACGCCAAAGTCGTCGCCCGGAGCGCCTTCCAGCAGCTCGCGGCAGCAGCCGACCTCGGTCGTCACGCAGGGACGACGCGCGGCGAGCGACTCCAGCACGCTCAGCGGCTGGCCCTCGGAGATGCTCGTCAGGATCGTAAAGTCGAGCTTTTGCATATACTCGACCACGTCCACGCGACCGGTAAAGATCAGGTCGCGAACGCCCAGGGTATCGACGAGCGCATGGCACTCGGCTGCATATTCCTCGTCATCCACACCGCCCATAATGTGCAGGCGCACCTGCGGCAGCCGCTCGTGCAGCTCAAAGAAGGCGTAGATCATGGTCTTAACGTCCTTGATGGGCGCCAGACGCACCACCGCGCCAATGTCCACCCAGCCGTCATCGGGCTTGAGGGGTATGTCCTTAAAGCGGTCGAACTGGATGCCGTTGGGAATGACCAGGCACTTGGATGCGTCGCAGCCCATGTCGATCTGCGTCTTGCGAGCGTTGTGAAACAGGCTCGTCACGCGGAAGGCACGGCGGTAGATCTCCTCGGACAGCACGTAGAAAAAGCGAATCCAGCGGTCCTTGAACGACGGCACCACCCAGTCGGCACGAATGATCTCTTCCTCGCGCTCGCGGGTGTAGATGCCGTGCTCAGTCAGCAGCACCGGCGCATTATTCATGCTGGAACCCAAGCTCGCCAGCAGGCCGCCATAACCCGTCGAAATGGCGTGGTACGCATCGGCCACCGGCACCTCGCTGCCTAGCAGGTACAGCACGGGCAGTAGCATGGAGCGCATGGTGTGGAAGGCATCGGCAAACGGAACGTAGGGGTACTCGGCCAGGCACACGTCGCGGAAGATGTCCATAAACGTGCGGCTCTGCAAAAACGAGAGCGGATGCACGCGGCGGCGCTGGAAGATATCGAACAGCACGTCCCAGTCCGGGTTAGAGAGTGACACCAGACGGCGCAACGCCTCGCGTTCGCGGTCGTTAAAGCTGGCTTCGTGCTGCTCGCCCGTAAGACGCAAGGCGTCGTCCAAAAACACCTCGTGGACCTCGACCACGTTGCCGGGCAGCTCATAGACAAACTTGCCGCGGTCGGAGGCATGCGCGCCAATCACCCACAACACAAACTCGTGCTCGGGCATGGCCTGGATATAGCCGTGCATCCAGGTAGACACGCCGCCGTGCACATAGGGGTAGCAGCCCTCGAGCACCAAACAGATTCTCATCAGTCGCCACCTTCCTTGCGCTCGATCGTCACGGTCTTGTCCGTCGCTTTGACCAGGTACAGGCTGCCCGTCAGATGCGTGAGCTCGCCGCCCGTCACTTTGCCCGGCTCACCGTTATTGGCGCGGAACATAATCCACGCCTCGTCATGGAAGTTGCCCAGGTTGAGCGTCCAGGCATCGTCGCTCGTATCCACGTTCACCGTCACTGACGAAAAGCGCTGGATGGCGCCCGAGCACTCCGATGCCGTCTGGTGCCGCAGATCGGGCGCCGACGTGGTCAGCCAGTCAAGGTAGTCTGTCAGGCCACCCTTGTAAACCTTCCAGCCCTCCTTGGCGCCTCGATCGGGATCCAGCAGGTCATCCGGGTGCATAAAGTGCGTGCTCACATAGTGCATGTTGAGCTCGGACACCGCAGCCAGACGCATGTAGGAATCGCCAACCATGCCGCCCGAGACAATGCGCGGCTGCTCCACGATACCGTCGCTTGCCACACCAAACTCCTGCACGTAGGGCAAGTCGGTTCCGTCCTCAAAATACGTACTGGCGATGGTTTTGATGCGTGGCACGTCTTCGCCGATGATCTTGCGAGCGCGGGCCGAAAGGATATTTGACGGCGGCACATAGACCGAACCGTGCGCATTGGGCAGGACCTCGTCTTGGAACGCGATGAGCTCATTGAGCGCCGCGACGAGCGTGTCCTTGTTCTTCCACGTATTGTAGTCATACAGCGTGCCATAGTCGGTATCCGAGAGCACCAGCGGCTGATGGTTGTAACCATGAAAGCCCAGCTCACCGCCCATTTGCAGCAACATGCCGCCAAAGTAGCGAAACTGCGTGGTATCCGACTGACGCACCGGCTCGACCTGATTGACCACGTCCTCGTAGTTCTCGATCATCGCGCCTGTGTAGCGAATGTCGTACTTCTGCGCGAGCTTTTGCAGATCGGGCCACCAAACCTTGGTATAAAAATCGGCAATGGAAAGGCCGTAGTCACGCTTGATGTAGGTACCGTCGCCCGATGGCACGGGGCTCGGAAAGTCGTCCAGGTAGAACACAGCGCTGTTGATGACCGGATAGGCCGTGGCATCACCCAACAGGCTGATCGCCGCAGCGTAGAAACCGCGCATGACCTTATCGTAGATGCCAATGTTGCACACCACGGTATGTCCGCTGCCACAATCGCTCGACCAAACAAGGGGCGCACCCGTATCGCCGGTTTTGGCCCACACATGCGCCGTCTCGCGCAACGAAACCAGCAGCGACGATTTAAAGGGGTCCGAGAACTCGTAGCGTTGGCCCCCGCCAATCATAAAGTCCTTACTCGGAACGACGCTCTCGGCCGTGGTGTACTCATACCCCACGGTATCGATGCCCAGCTTGGGCGCAATCGCCTGCAGGTAGCCGGAGTTCTCCGGGGTCATGGCGAGCATCAGCGAACCGCCGGCGCTCACCCAACTCATAAGGTCGGTGAGGCGTGTGCCCAGCGCATCGAGTGAAGGCATCAGCACGATCACGCGGTCAAACGACGTAAGCGAGGGAATAGCATCCGCGCCATCGGTGGCGACATCTACGTCGCGGTGGACAATCTTCATATCGAGCAGAATCTGGTCGAACTGATCCTTGACCTCGTCAACGCTGTCTTGATCGCTGTCGGAAATAACGAGACACGTAGGCTTTTGGCCAAAGATTGCCGAGCTTGCGGGCGTGGCATCGGTGGCGGCAAGCATGCCCAGCTTGTGCTGCCCGGCGCTATACTGCACGCCGGCGCGCTCGATCAGCAGCACGGCGGCCATGGCGATAAAGACTGCCCACACCACAAGCAGCCCCATCCAGCGAAAATGGCCCGCACGGTCGCGGATATGTTGCACCACGCTCATCGGGCCACCTCCCCATCGCGCCAAAATGCCAGCTTCTCGCGGTTGTCGGCGCTCAAATACACATGCTGGTTGTCAATCGCGTCGATCACCTGCTGCACGCCCTCGCCATCGTGGCGCGCCACAGCAAGACGCAGGCAGAGCATCCAGACTTCCTGTTCGTCCGGCGCATCGGCCACAAGCTGTGTGGTCACGGCCTCGGCCTCGTCCAGCTCGCCGGCATCGGCCAGCGCCGTGGCATAGCGAATGCGCAGCGCCGCCCCGTCCTCGCGCTCGCAACGACGCGCGAGCAGGCGAGCATACTGCTGACGCTGAATCTGCGCCACGCGGCCCTCGGCCAGGCCAGAGACCAAATAGTCGCCAAGGTAGTCACAGTAATCATCCAGGTTTTGCGCGCTGGGATCGGCCTTAAACGCACGCTCCAGCTGCTGCAGCTTGAGGTCGGACTCCTTGGAGATCTGCGCCACGGCCGTCGCGGCATAGTGCGCGACCTCGACGTCATCGTTGAGCTTAGCGGCCTGGAGCTGCGCCAGATAGGCGCCCGGGTCCTCGGTGAGCATAGAGAGCATAAGGCGCCGGCGGTCGCCCGCGTCATTGACGATGAGCGCCTCCTCGAGCGGCACCACGCCGGCATCGGCCTCGCGGCGCTGAACCTGCACGCCGCGACGTATATCGTCCTTTAAGCGAAGCGATTCCAACGTGCTGGCACGAGACGCGTCGCCACATGCCTGGTCGCGCGCGCAGAGCAGCACCACCAGCAACGGGCCCCACAACGGCACGAGCACTATTACGGCAAGCATGTGCCCGTGGACCGGTAGCAGGCCCAACTTCATAAGCGTCCAGAGCACCAGGCACACCAGCGCGTGGATTATCAAAAGCAGCACGGCGATAACAAGCGAGATCAAGCAGCATCCCCCTCGCCATCGGAGCCGATGGGAGCAATCTGCCGCAGCAGCGCCACAACGCCCTCGCCGTCGACATGCTCAACGGCAATCTGCTCGGAGGCCAAACGTGCGCTAATAATGGGCAGGTCGGCCTCGATGGCCTGGCGCATGAGCAAATACAGCGTATCGTCGACCAGACCCGCAGCGTCGCTCTCGCGAATCGCCGACCCAATCGTCCCGATCAACTCGCCGACGGGCTCCATTCCTGGCATCACACGCAAAAGCAAATAGCTCCCCATCTTGCTGTCCGCAAGCGCCTGCTCGGTAGCAAGCTCGCGACCGAAGGCATCCTGCTTAAGCACACGCGTGCCCGCAATACAGCGCTTATCCTGCGCCACGGCCTCGTAATCGAAGGCGCGACCCAGCGCGCTTTCCACCAAGCCGCACAGAATACGAAAGAGGTTTTGATAATAGAGGGTCATTTGGCCCTCGGCCACGCGGCGCACAAAGACGAAGATCGCCGGCGCCCCGTCGCGCTCCATCACGTACGCGAACATGGGCAGCCCCGGTACCAACTTGCGGTTCACCCACAGGCCCGAGTGGTCCACGCCCTCCATCATGGCCTTAAGATCGTCGAGCGCCAACGAGCGCAGCGCATCGCCAGAAATTGCCGGGCTCGCGGCGACTAGGCGCGTAAACGCCTCACCCGAAACGTGGTAGATCGTCACCGTGTCGTTTTCCAAAATCTCGCCGAGCAGCTCGCAGCACTTGCGGTAGATATCGCGCGGGTTGAGCACATCGAGCTCCTGCGTCACGGCGAAAATCTTGCCAAAGCTGTCGTGGCGCCCCACGATCTGCCGCTTGTATGCCTGTTTATCCTCGACAGCGTCGTGGTAGAGCCGGCCCAAAAAATCGTTGCGGTTGCGCACAAGCTCGTTATCGGCGCGCTCGGCCTTGAGCGCCTCGCGGTTGCGCAGCTGCACATAGCCGCACACGGCACCCACCACAAAGTAAGCGATGAACGGCAGCCAGTTAGAGGGCTCGTAGAACAGGCCCTGGAAGGTGTAGCCATACTGGGTAAAGTAGCTCGCGGCCAGGCCAATCGAAGCCAGCAGTGCCGCGACCAGGCCAAAATCGAGCCCGTAAAGCGTGCCGATCAGCACCACATACAACAGGCGATAGTCAAGCACATTAAGCTGAGCCGATTGCGAAAACACCCGCTCCAGCACCTCAAAGAGCACCCATGCGAGCACGGTCTCCATGCACATGACGGGCAGCGTATGCTCGCGCATGCGGTCGATGGCATGGTGCAGCGGATGGCGCTTTCCCGCGCGGGATTGCTCCCAGCGGGCATGTACGGTTGAAAGATCGGCGAGCACGTCGTAGCGCTGGAACCAGCCATAGCGCTTGCGGATGGCATCACTCGGCGCCACGGAGGCTTCCGCGTCGTCGCCATAGGTTACCTGGAGCCCCGGGAACAGGCGTTTTAGGGCCCCGCCCAGGTCGCCCAGCGTGTGCGCAAAGCTGTCCGCAACGCCGAGCTCCTCAAACGCAGGGTCCCAGCTATCGAAGATGCGGCGCACCAAGACAGCCAACTCCTCGGCGCACAGGGCCTGGAGCGGCGAATCCGCGCTGTTCTTGAGCGCGAGCGAGCCGTGCGAGCAGGCTTGGAACAGCGGTACCAAAAACGGATCGTTGAGCGCCGGCGAAGCAGTGTACAAATAGGGCACGCGCAAGATCTTGGCTTGGATGCCGTCGCGGCCAGCATAGTAGCGGCACAGGTCGTTGGCCGCGCGGGCAATGATGCCCTTGCCGGTTTGACCCGCGGCATCGACGTCGCCATCAGCGCCCGCCGGCCCCGTCACAAACAGCAGCTGGATCTGGCGGTCCATGCAGGCGCGAAAGACCGAGCGCAGCAGCTCGATGTCGCCAAAGGTCTCGGTATGCGGCGTGAGGTAGGTAGAGAGATAGACCACGCGATCGAACTCGTAGGCCTGGTCCAGATGCTGCAGCAGCTCGTTCCAGGACGAGGGAGCCGGCGACCCGTCGCGCTGCGCGTCGTTTACAGCCACGACCTGCACATGATCCCCGGGGAACGCCTTGGCACAAAAGTCGTCATCGACATACGAAGTATTGCCAACAACCAGCACTTCCACCGTGCGCTCCCCTCCCTTTAGACCTCAATCATGCTAAACATGCGTATTGTACGCTGCTCGCGCATATGTCCAAAATCTTTAAGGGTGATTTAAGAACATCTTTAGAGTGTGCAAGCGCGCCAGAATAGGATAAAAGGCATCAAATCCGGAAGTATGCGGCAAAATCGGAACAGGTCGACCACACCAGGTTACGCCAACGCGTCTACCTGCGGTTTCTTCACTCGAAAATGTCAGCGTGCTCAGGGGTTCCGGAATTTGCCGCATACTTCCGACGGGCGATTTCGGAAGTGCGGGGTAAAACCGAGATTAGCCGACCAGACCCCTGTTTTGGGCTTCCGCGACCTGCGGTTTTGCTGCCAAAAATCGGGTTGTGCTCGGCTGTTTCCGATTTTTCCCCGCACTTCTGGAAAACGAGGCCCTGCATCATGTTTTCTAGAAATAAAAACGGCTTCCGCGACAACATCAGGTAGTCGTGGAAACGTCAAAGGGCCGTGGATTAGGAGCTCAGCCGCCCAATCCACGGCCTCGACTAGTCATTCAAATACGGCCCAATCACATCGAATATCTCACCCACCTTGGTTGCGGGATTTTGTGCAGACGGTTTAACGTTGCAAAGCCCCCTATGGTATGCGACGAGTCGCCCAGCACGTTGCAATGCTTCGCCTCGCTTATCATCAACTGCCCCGAACATCCCGTCCAGGTTCTTGCGGTACTCGATGCCCAAGTTCTTCGACATCTCCTGCGCGAGGGCATGCTGGCAGTCAGATGCGGACATATGCGCAGTCGTGTAGCGAAAGTGCAGAAGCGGCCACAGCTCGAAGCAGGGGTTCGACCACAACGCGTGGAAGGTCCTCGATCCATCGGAGAGCTCGGTGCATTTACGCTCCATCGCGTCAAAGTCGGAGGCAGGAAAGTCATCTTTGTCATACACGAGCCACACTTGGTCGAACGTCTCGGGGGCATAGCGGCAGTGTTCGACGGCGAAGTCAAGCAGGTCGAGCGTGTGTTTACCGGTTCCCTTAACGACAATGGCTACCTTACGCTCGTTCGCCGCGCCCAAGGCCGCACGCACACCCTCAAAGTAGCGAGGCTCAGTCTCCTTGCCTTCGCTCACTACGAGATGACGTGTCATCTGAACCATGCGCGAACGGACCTCTCGCTTGCCGCTGCGCCAGCCCTTCGGCTTCTTCGCCGCCATGCTAATCCCACTCCTCGATGCGGGTGAGATACGGGTCGGCACCGTAACGACCAGACAGATACTGTTTATCAAAAGCCGCGTTCTTGCTAACCAAGTTGCCATTAGCCTCGTGAATGTCGGCGAGTGACCACAGTTGGCTCGCTTCCCCCTCGCAGCGCGCAGCAAACCATATCTCATCACGGCGGAACACATCGTTCCTCATGGTAGAAACATCCTGAGACGAGAAAATGAGCTGTGCACCATTCTTGTTGACCGCAGGATCCTTAAACAGCAGAATCACGTAGCGCAGGAGCTTCGGGTGAAGCTTGGCGTCGAGCTCGTCTACCACGACGGTGCTGCCGCGCTCGAGCGCTGTCATCAGATACGCAGCTAGTCCCATGAGCTTCTGTGTGCCGGCCGACTCCTCGGACAGGCGCAGCTCATAGCCTTTGCCGTCCACCTCGTGCCTCACATAAACTCGCTGGCCGCGCCATTCCGGGGCCTTCTCCACCCTAAAGCCATCGATGCGTACGTCGACGGCGCGCAGGAAACGCGTGACCTCGGGCGACTCGGCCTCATCTAGCAATTGCTCGAGCATCCGCTCCAGATAAGAGCTGTTGTAGTTCAGGAACACGCCATCAAGAAACCAGCTGGCAGCCTCCTTGACCACCGGTGCGTCATAGTTGATGCAGAGGAACGACAGGTACGGCAGGCTCGGGTTGAACCTAGCAGCCGTCACAAGCTTGCGCAGCGTGGGACCGAGCTCGACCTCAGCACCCTCGCGCTCGAACAGCATCGCTGTACGCGACGCTCCCAACTTGCGCCGCCACAGTCCCTCGGACACGATCTCGTCGGCATGCACGGACAGGGAATAACGGTACTCATGCTCGCCCGCGCGGTAGTAGAGCTCGAACTCGGTGGGCTCAAGAGCAGACACATCATCGAACTCGAACGCCGAACAACGGGGTATCGAAGGACGATCGCCCTCTGGCGCATCAGCGCTAGCAGACAGCAATCTAATCGGTCTAGCTACCGCTGAACGAACGTAGTCAAGAGCTTCGAGCAGGTTGGATTTACCGCCAGCGTTGAGTCCGTATACCGCAGCCACCGGCAGAAAGCCCTGCCCATCGGGACACGAGATAAGGGAGCGCTCAAACTCCTTCATCGGCGTCGCCTGCATGGAAAGCTCAGTCTCGTCGCGATAGGATCTATAGTTCCTGAAGGAAAACTGACAAAGCATCGTCCTCAACTTTCCTTTCATTGTTATAAAAAGGTATTTCAGAGCTTTTCTTTGATTATAGACTTTAAATAGTGTAAATCAAGTGCTTGCTGCAGCCAAGACGGCAGACGTAAAGTGTCAAACCGCCCACACTTGGCCATTCCATTGCCGGAATGGCACTTAGCCAGCACGTCACACATTTCATGCATGAAAAAAGGGCAACACTCTCTTGTCGAAAGCGTCGCCCTTAAAGCTCCCGGAGAGCTTTTGTATTGCAGCTAGGTATGCTACACCATCTCATTGAGATGTACAGCACCGAGAATCGCTATTCTTAGCAGAAGGATCACCGTAGATGTGGCGCTCCGGTAGCCATCGGTGCTCTTGGGGAGAGCCGGGTAAGTCGCGGTTTTGGCCTTGGGTTTGGAAGTGTTGGCGGCCGTGGCCTTGGTCGGCTGGTTCACATCAAAGCATCGTTTCCACATCCGTCGACGCGCGCCGCACATAGAACTTCGCCGTCTATAAAAATAGGGGATGCCCTCCCTTGGGAAGGAACCCCCTTGCAAAACTTCGGCCAAATAAAGGCTTCTGTTTTTTGTTGTGCAACTAGGATAACTCAAGCAATAATCTCGAACCGCCACAAATTCGCCGCCACACATTCGCCGTCAATCAATCAGCTTTCGAACTGCCGCGTATTAATGAGAGTTAAAACGAAGCAAGCTTAGGCATCATCCTTCGTCGAAATTGCCCAAAGAACAAATCGCGTTTTCTATACCGCGGAGCCGTTTGCCGAGTTGCTTGACTTCGCGATAGGCGGCCTTTCTATCCCTCTCTAATGATGTTTCACAAGAAATGGTGATCATGCTCTCAAATGAGCCAATCTCAACTGGACAGATAGTCGACAAACGTCTGCGCCCATATTTTTTTGAAAAGGAGACATTCACCTCAACAACGGAGTGACCCCATAATCCTTCGAGGTCTACAAACCCACCCAAAAGAATGTTCCTCTCCTGTTTAGGAGGCAAAATGGCATAGCCCCTATCAAACACAACAGAAGCATGTGCGTATTCAAAAGAATCTTTTACAAACAAGTCAGGAGAAAGTCGAAACGCAACATTGTATGCAGGCGCTTCTCCGATATTTCTAATAACAAGCCGCGCTTGTGAGGGCGAGACGTCATCTGGCCGGACGAACATAATAATATCCGGAGAAGTTTGAATCGTCAGGGCCCTTAGGGCCGCCCACGATGCAACGACCGTCGCAATTGCCGCCATCGAATTAATCCAAATGGACGCCATATCTAATTCGCTCATTAACTGTCCAATCTATTGGCACCGCCAAACGCCATACATACATGAAGAGGAGGCGGCACATATGCTGAATAAATCAAATTACAACGCGGGTTCCCGGCGCTTGAATCTCACCGGGGACCCCCATAAAATGTTTGATGTTGGCCCGCTAAGTCAACATCCCGCTAGGCCTTAGTAGCCGCTAAGGCCTAGCGAAGCTTTTCCATTAAGGACTTCGTTGTCTCCCCGATTTTCCTGACCGCAACCGTTGGGTCAATGCGGCAGTTCGGATTCTTTACGCGAATCGCCTTCAAAGCCATATTTCACCTCCCCACTGTTCCATCACGCTTTGCTCGCAAACTAGCGATGCTTAGCAATCTGGTGCTTAACCAGAGTCTTCGCAGCCGCAGTCTTCGCAGCTTTGCTCGTCGAGGAGCTCGCGAGCGTCTTAGCAGCAGCGCCGACCTTACCTCCATGGTGGGTAGCCATCATCTCACCTCCAATCGAATATAGTTAAAATCTAGACGGCTCAATCCTAGCATACTCCGTTGCAACAATGTTTATTAATCTGTTGCTTTGTCTCAGTCTGTCTCTTACAATATGGGTAAAGAGAGGAGCACGCATGAAGAGATCAGACATTATCGATTTGATCCGAGCGCATTCGGAACACGACGATATCGCTTTTAACAACGCAGCCACAATTATTGCGAAAGATTTCGAAACGTCCGGGCAACCCGAGCTTGCAAGCTACATCATGGCCCTCATTGCCAGAACGCGAACATTTGTACCGCAAGAAGTCACGGAACAGGAGTATGACTTCTTAGAAAAGGTAATCAGCAACAACACCTCACTGCCCCTTCCCCAGGCTATCGCAAACGATATCCAGGGGCTACTCAATGCGTTGTCTAGAGATTCAGGCATAAACACTGTTCTCTTTTACGGTGCGTCAGGAACTGGCAAGACCGAAGCAACGAAACAAATAGCGCGAATACTTGGCTACCAACTATATGCCGTCGATTTCAACCAAATTATTGATAGCAAGCTTGGAGAGACAGCCAAAAATATTGCAAAGGTCTTCCAAGAAATACACAATATCGGCGACGGCGCCATTGTCCTGTTCGACGAAATCGATGCAATAGCCCTAGATAGAATTAACCAGAACGACGTCCGTGAAATGGGGCGAGCCACAAGCGCCCTCTTAAAAGAGTTCGACAAGCTGAACACGCGATCCGCCATCATCGCAACAACGAACCTCTACGACAAACTAGACCCCGCGCTCGCCAGGCGTTTCGATGTGCAGATCGACTTTAATAGATACACCCATGACGATCTCGTTGAAATCGGCGAATCAATCGCAAAGAATCTGACCAAAAACAATCAGGCAATCAAGAACGACTCTCGAACCCTAAAAAAGGTACTGCAGAGTTGTCCGGAGCTGCCCTGGCCCGGCACGCTCAAAAATCTCATTAAGACCTCTGTCGCGTTTAGTGACCCACTTAACCCAAACGACTATCTCCGCAAGCTGTATCAGCGTCTCCATGGATATGAGCCTGATTCACTCGAGCTGCTTAAATCCCAAGGTTTCACTTTGAGAGAAATGGAAGTTTTGACAGGTATTTCACGAAGCACCATTGCACGAGCCCTAAAGGAGTAGCTCATGAACAGCTTAATTAGACTCACTGGCGATTTTCAAACGGCAAGAGGCTCGCGACCGGGCCCCGCGACGCTCCCTGCTAAAGGCACGGTCACCGCAGAGAAGATATCGCACATCCGCATGAGCCTTGAAACCGTTCTGAGCAAATGGCCCAAAGATGCCATAATCGAGGACATCTTGGTCTCAGTTGAATACCGCCAGATTGTAGCCAAGAGCAACCGAATTAGAGAGATGCTAAATGGCGGAAAAGACAATGAACCAGAATTGTCCATCCGCGGTGCCCGTTACCTCGATTTTGACGGGAACCATCCAAGGCACCTGATGACCCATTACGTGCCCGAGGCGACCATCCGGTCTACCATTGATAGGCTACGAGAATGCGAGCGAATCGTAATCGATCATTTTGATGGACTGATGAACGCAGACAAGATGATCGATCTAGTTAAAAACGACGATCTCAAGCAAAAATGGAATCCTGCCATTTCAAACACGCTCACCCGATCGGGCTTTGCGCAACTCATACGCGATTCCTATTACGTCAATGAATTTAGAATAGGCACGCCACCGGCGGCTACCGACGAGAACGCAATCGTTACGCTGTTTGAAACGGAGAGGAACCTACAGGATCTATTTGAGGAGTTGAACATTGATGTATCCCCTGCAAACCTCTTAGAGAACAGCGTTCTATTAACTAAGACAGAATATCGCACGTTGCTCGAACGCGCCCCTTACCTTGTAGCCATGTCAGTAATTGATCTGTCCAGCTACGCCCCCATGAATGACGAAGGCTCGGCCTCCCCCGCCATCAGCAGTCTCCCTGAATATCCCGCTGACGAGCCCATTATCGGCGTAATCGACACTCCATTTGAAGAGAAATGCCCACCTTACTTCAGCAACTGGGTGGACTACAGAAGCTGCTTACCCGAAGGCATCAATCCCACTGCAGGCGATTATCGACATGGCACCTGCGTAAGCTCTCTAATCGTTGACGTCCAGGCACAAAACCCATCCCTAGACGACCATTGTGGCCACTTTAGGGTTCGACATTTTGGAGTTGCAACCGCAGGCAAGTTCAGCTCATTTGCGGTAATGAAACACATTGAGCGCATCGTTGCCGAAAACCAAGACATTAAAGTTTGGAACATTTCTCTGGGATCAATGGAGGAGGTGTCTCGAAACTCCATCTCGCCCGAAGCGGCCCTGCTGGACAAACTGCAGCAAAAATACGACGTTCTCTTTGTTGTTGCCGGCACTAACCAGGAAGAGGGTAAGCCCACATATCTCGGTTCCCCAGCGGACTCTATTAATGCCCTCGTCGTCAACGCCGTCAATCGAAACAACGAGCCAGCGTCCTACACAAGAAGAGGTCCAGTCTTGAGCTTTCACCACAAACCAGATCTGGCGTATTACGGAGGAGAAAAGAACGATCCAATCACTGCCTGCTGCGGAACCGGAGCATATCCGGCTGTCGGCACCTCTTATGCAGCTCCGTTAATTGCGAGAAAAGCTGCCTATCTCATTTATAAAATGCACCTGAGCTGCGAACTTGCCAAGGCGCTGCTAATCGATGCAGCATGCGCATGGACAACCCCCGGAGATATGGATCGCCTCGGCTACGGCATCGTTCCCGTTCAAATTGAGAAGATCCTCGAAACCAGCAACGACGAAATTCGATTCATGCTCAGCGGCGTGGCTACCGAACGCGAGAATTACAACTTCAACTTTCCTATTCCCGTTTCAGGCACATCCTACCCGTCTGTAGCGAGGGCGACTCTGTGCTACTTCCCTAAATGCAACAGAAACCAGGGCGTCGACTATACGGACACCGAGCTCGACTTGCATTTTGGTCGCATTGGCAATGATGGACGGATCAAATCCCTACTGCCCAACAACCAAGGCGAGGAAGACTGCACAACCGATGAAGAGAAGGCTCGAAAAAAGCTGCGCAAGTGGGATAACGTCAAACACATAGCGGAACCGCTAACCAGCCGCAGTAAGCCCAAAAAAGTGTATGCCAACCCAATGTGGGGCATGATGATTCGCAAGTCATCGCGGTATCAAAGAGGATCCCATGATCCGCAACGTTTTGGCGTAGTGGTCACCGTCCACAATCTAAAAGGTGAGAACCGAATCGATTCGTTCATGCGGCAGTGTTCCGCCATTGGCTGGATAGTCGAACGAGTCGAAATTGATAACGAGCTCAAGATTTACGAGCACAGTCAGGTTGAGGTGGAGTTTGAATAGCTTTCGAAAGAGACAACACCAGGCATTAAGGGGGCATCGGGTGTTATCGTCCCGGTGCCCTCATACAAGCTATCCGAACTATTAGGAACCCACCAGCCGAAAGGAACGTATGACGAAAAATGCCACCGTGAAAATCTGCAAAGACTGCTCCAGGCCCTTCATTCTTATTCCTTGGCAAGATGCCAAGAAATACACCTTCTGCCCCATCTGTCATAAGGCGTGGCGTAAAGAGCAGGCGGAGAAGCGCGAGCGTGAAGCAAATGCAAAGTGGCAGGAGAGACACAAGGAAGAAACGGAGACTTTCGAGCAGGAGCTAAAAAAGTTCGCCCTAATCGAGCTATCCGAAATCCCTTCTAGCTCCAGCACCCTCTATGTAATAGGCAACGGCTTTGACCTTATGCATGGAGTAAAGTCCAGTTATTACGATTTTGGCAAAAGCCTCAAACGAAACGACTACCTTCGCGACGCGCTAGAAATCGCTCTGACGCCCGACGATATTTGGGCGGATTTCGAAGAATCACTTGGCAAAATCAACTTGGACCCAATGGCAAGTCGTTATTTAGTAGACATGTGGCTAGAAAGCATGGGCTTCTACGATGACGAAGACAGCGCAGCGAACTTCTACGCGGCAGTGGACGCAGCAGCCACCCCAATCGAAGCGATAGCAACCGATCTGCCGCCGGCTTTCCGCAGATGGGTGAACAGACTAAAGTTGGGCACTAACGATCGGCCTCTTGAGGCGCTCATTAATCCACGCGGAAAGGCGTTGAGCTTTAACTACACCGAGTTTATTCAATCACTCTACCATGTGGACGAAGTCTGCTATATCCACGGCTGCAGGGTCAACAAGCATGAGAAGCTGATCCTTGGGCATCGCCCAGATGCCGAGATATGGCCTCTTTCTGAGAAACACCGAGAACCACGCAGCTATAGGCAGGCCGCAATCGATGTCGCACAAGATAACGTACTTAGAGTGATAGGCGAATGCGATGAAGACCTAACCAAAGACAGTCGCGAGATAATTGAAGAACATCATGAGTTTTTCGAAAGTCTCTCCGAGACTACGCAGGTTGTTGTGATTGGGCATTCGCTGTCCCCCGTCGATTGGGACTATTTCAAAGAAGTGCACCGAGCGGTACCAAAAGCTAGTTGGTTCTTTGGGCTTCACGACCTTAAGGATTTAAATAACGTTCAAAATTTGACGAAGGGACTTAATCTTGATAGTTACCGCGTATTTCGTACGGATGTCATCCATACAACCAAACTGCCCGAGGCCGAACGCCAAGTAGCCACCGCACCGGAAAAGACAGTGGCCTATATACGAAAGGACGTTAAGGCCATCGCAAGCGGCAAGGGCCTAGTCATTGAACAAGAAGGCCACACGGTCTTTGAGATCATTTTGCCTGCCGAAGTCAGCCAAGCGGTATTTTTTGGACCACACTTGATAGTCAAGCTAAACGACATTTACAAAAACATTCTGTTGTTCTCCCAGAACAGTGAGGGCTGGACTTTCATAGCGCGACTGAAACCAACGCAGAATCAAGACCTCATTAACCGGAGGTTGCAACATATCTATATGACAAATGACGAAATAGTCTTTGTGTACAACAACAGAGTCCGCGCCTTCGATTTACGAACGGGCGTTGTCAGTTGGACAAAGCCGATGCAGAGAGCAAAAGATCGCTCCTTCCCCGGAACCGACATATACGACGACCTGATGAAATAGCAAAGGGCACTGGCTGAACATTTGCTCGCTTGAGCACTGCTGAATATCACGAATCAGCACCGCCGATATTGCGCTTGGGCACCGGGGCAGACACTGGACCCGGTGCCGTTTTATTGCCATCGGTCCGCCTCGCGGCGCTGCCGCATGTTTGCCTCGTCCATGTCGACCCAGGTCGCGTTGCGCACGGCCCTGTCGATGATCGAGTCCGCATGGACCCGAGCTCCGTGTCAGGCTAGTCCAGCAGCCAGTCGTCGACCCTGAGAAGGCCGAACGCTACGAGAATGGAGCGGGTTCGCCAATTGCTGGCAATCAATTACGCTCATGCATTCACCCGAATCGAACTCACGCCTTGTTCACTGTCATCACGAATATCCCCCTCATCGGAAGACGTCAGCCGCAGCGGCTTATCAACGTGAAAGCCCGGAGAAACACAGAGAGCTGTACCGACAACATAGGTCGACTCGCTCGAGCCGATTTCGATCCCTCGACTCGAAAACTCCAATCGCTGTGGGGCCGGCAAATAGTGGGGAGCCTCCTCCGAATTATGCTCGTACTCATATCGATATAAGCAAGAAAGAAGGATGAAGAGTCCGGAAAGCGCTTGGAGCACGTTCCAGAGATTAGCTTCGGCGTAGCTATCTAAACGATGATGTTTGACATTGTTATAAGAAACCCACCATTCAGGATTCATGGCGGATTCGGCCCCATCATCTGTCCACCAAGTTGCCCAGGGATTAATAACGATTCCGCTTGTACCAATAGCAACCCAGCTAAGACGAAATTGCTCCGAAAAGTGAGAGTAGACCATCTTACGCGCCCCAGAAATGCTGTTAACCGCACCCCAATCGGCATCCTCGTAACACCTAACAAGGTGATCTAGATCTTTAAAGGCGACATCGATCTCAGAACAAATCGAGAGGTAGACCTTGACGAGCTCAGCCCCATATGTGCCGTAGTTCGCTTCGACAGGCTCGATGTAATGCAATATTCGAATGACATCTTCCTCGAGCAAAATAAAGTAATCCCAGTGTATTTGACTCATTGAAAGCGACATCTAAACCACCCCATCAACCAAGAATCTTTGAAGCTATTTTACTTCCCGCTAATGGCAATCTTTCGTAGGGTAAAACACATAAATGCAAGTGGAATTACGGAGATATATCAGCCCCCGAACTGAAATATACAACCCGAAACGAAATCTCAGCCCACCGAAAGAAGGCAGCCACCATGAAACGAGTCGACGAGGAACCCACACCGGAAGCAATTGACAACGCGCTTACCGAGGACACCCTTCACCGCAAGAGAGAAGTCGAGAACTTCTTAAAAATGCTACTTGCGGTTGAGCCACCATATACGTTTGTAATTGATGCGCCCTGGGGCTCCGGAAAGACGTTCTTTGTAAAGCAAACAGCAAGAGCCCTTCAAATGGCGAATCCGACGCTTAACCAGGACCGTGCAAAGACAAACGCGATATTTGGAAATATCGCCGAGGAACTCTTCAAGAAGCCATGCCTTCCCATTTATTTCAACGCATGGGAAGACGACCATTTTGACAATCCAATCCTGCCCATATTGGCCTCTATCGCTAGCGCTACAGACGAGAAGAGCGTTAAGGGTGGGGAGAATTTCAGAAAAGGAATCATTGGCGCTATAGAAGCCGCCGCTTCCTTTATTGGATATGGCGGTGACATTAATGGTGTCATTGATAATTTCAGCGGCATCGATTTTCTCGAACAGTACAAAAATGAGAAAGAGCTCCGTGGCAAAATTGACGAACTCATTAAGACCAATCTACCCGAAGTAGCCAATCGAGCCATCATCTTTATCGATGAACTCGACCGTTGTCGGCCCGAATTTGCCATAAAGGTACTTGAGCAGACCAAAACCCTGTTTCAGCAAGAGAATATCGTTGTGGTTTATTCGACCGACATTACGCAGCTCGCACATTCCCTCCAGGGCGTATATGGCCCAAGCTTCGAAGGGAGAAAATACCTCGAGCGCTTTTACGACAAACGCCTCGAGCTAGATCCGATCAAGCCGGCCGATTACTTTCTGTATAAGGGCGTCAATACATTGGATGGATATAACTTCGTGGATATAACCATCGATCTGCTCAACTACAAGCAAGCTTCACTAAGAGCCTGCAACAGGCTTGCCGAACCCATAACAAATCTTTTGGATTACATTAATCACCACAGAGAAAGTTTTGGAAATACCCGGACTCAGTATTTTCCATACCAGTGCCTCCTCCCTGCGATAACTGTTCTAGCCTACTATGATCCGCTTGCCTGGCATGAAGTTAAAACAGGAGTTGACTATTCTTCAGTGTACGAACTCGCTAGCCACAGCAGACTATTCGTTGAGCTTCTCGATGAGGCGGTTGAAAAGGCATGGGGAACAAGAAAAGACGAGCTTCCCTATCAACAAGAAACCGAAAGCAGGCGAAGCCGATTTGTTGAAGACGTTTGCGCCGCAATATACGACATAGACGGCACCGATCCGCGCATTCAAGAACTAGACAGAAAGATTTATTACATATCGCCACACAATAAAGAGCTGTTCCAGCGCCTGACCCCACCGTCGGTAAGCGAGTAAAATCATCTCAAGCTAACGCACCAACAAGATCGTCTAATATCAAAAGGGCTGGGAAACGTCCCAGCCCTAACAGCCCAACAAAAGGCACGCTATTCCTCACGGGCATGGCTGCGCAGGCGCGACGGCAACAATTTGTCAATCTCCCCCGGCTCAAAAGATTGATGTCCGTTCTTGAGCCTTTTGCGGGCCTTCTTGTACGCCCTATTGCTCGTCCTTGGCGCCTCTGCGTATATCTCAGCTTGATTTTCAATGAACAAGTCGCGGCACCTACGGATTTCTCCAACTTCAAGGTCATCAAAATCCGTAAGCAACGACTCATAGTCCTGAAGAACAGCCCAGAGTCGATTAGCGCAACACACGTGACCTTCAGCCTCTTCGGGCAGTTTAGTACCTCGGGCATACAAATTAATAGCGAGCGCTATGGCTGAAGCTATGGCAGCAACGATAGCCCCATTACCACCTTGACCAAATAAGACGGTAATAAGTCCACAAGTTGAAACCGCAGTTAAAAATATCTGGCCGTTGGAAATACAATTGGCCATCGTTCGTTTAAGAGTCGCCGCTTCCTGTTGCGTTTGATATGTGTACGACAGCTTACCGTAAGATTCCTCAATCTGTCCGCGTAGCCGCTCTCTATAATCCGAGCTATCCAAAACAACCTCCTAGCACGCCATTTGGCGAAGCACCTTTCCAAGGCACTCATAGCTTTTGGTCGTATCAATAGCCTGCTGGCTACCTGGGCTAAAAAGCGCGAATGGCACCGTTCCCTGCGTGGAAAGGCGATTAAACTCATCCAAAAGTCGTGTCTCGTACGTACCCGCCGGTGCAGAACCTTCTCCATCTACCCAATGCCAATTTCCAATCGCAGAGAACACGAAACTATCGATAACGATGCCAGACAACCTATAACTTGAGAAACACTCGGTATGGACGTTTCGAATATGCTTGCAAGTATCGAATAGAAGCCCATTCGAACTTCCATTCTTCTCTTTCATCGCATCCTGCTCCGCCTTAGGATTAGTCGCCAGCCATCTGCCGCCCATATTGCTATCAGGGTAGTCATAACCCACGAATGATCCCCAGCCGTTCATGCGCTCAAATGCCGGAAGGAGCTCGAACTTCATTCCGTCCGAAAACTTCACGACGACAACTTGGCCGTCAGCCTTAACGTTGGTTGTTGAGTAGCTTTCAGAAACAGCAGCTTTAACTGCCTGAAGAAGCCTTGATTGGCCGTTGCCCTTATACACGCTAAAGCGCTCGTACTCGCTTTGAGGAAGGGACAGCAATACGTCGAGATCACTATCTGCCGTTGCAGTGCCGCGTCCATAAGAGCCCACATACATTGAATGAGCCGTCTCGCTGCTGGAACTCCAAAACTCTGAGTTCACAGCCTTGGTAATCCGTCTATATCTTTTGGAGACTAATTCTCTCTTTGAAGAATCAACACCAATAATATTTTTCTTGACTCGGTCCATAAGCTCTTCAACCTCACAATCTGCTCACCGGCGAATTGACAGCACAGGCCATACCGTACGAACAACAGCACTTATTTATGGCGTTAATTGTACCGCCGCGCTCCCTCATGCGAACATAAGTACTCCTTTTAAGGTCATATATATCGAACACGTGACATCGGCAAGATCACCACCCGCAACAAAAGGGCACCGGGCCCATATCGGCCCCGGTGCCCTGTGCAATATTGTGGCGTTCGTCATCGTTAGAACGCAAGGACATGCAAGTATCAAAACGGCAGCAATTCGCAGTCGCAGCCCCGCATCACTAATCTAGCTGAAGCACCTTGTATATCTCGACCGCAAAGCAGAAAGCGGCAGTTAATAGTGCCGCGCGCACCGATCCAACCGTCAGCCCAATAATCACCCCGGCGATAACTGCCGGCAGTAAAAGCACCGAAAAGGCTATCAACACGTCAGACCGCACAGCCAGCCAAATCCGAAACCGAGCACGGATACCGATGATGCGCATATGGGCCTTAGCAACCAAATATCGAATGAGCATAATTCGCACCCCAACCAAACTACGACTTTGACCGGCCTCAATACGGGGGCTACTTAGCAAACTGCTCGAGAATAGAGCTCAGGCACTTGGCTTGTACCTCAAGCGTCTGGTTGAACTGCTGCTTAACCATCTCGTCCATAATTCCCTCGTTCTCGTAGCGCTGGTACATCCTGGCGGAGTTTGCGATCGTACTCATCATCACGCCTGTAAGCTGACCCACATAACTCACCTTTGCTGCAGCGTTGAAGTAGTCGACTGCAATGCGAATGCTTTCTACCTGGCCACGTTTAAACTCTCTAGAGCACTTATAGCTCCACGCAGCATTCACTACGGCGTTCAGTACCTCCTTCGTAAGCTTAATCTCGGTATCCGTCACTGGTCCAAGCGAAATCTCCGACATAGCAACCATCCCTGCCTTCCGTCTTTTGTCTTGCCTACATAATGACGCGAACCGACAAGGCATTGGCTGACGAAGCCGAGCAAGTCCAGGCAACCAAGTGCACAAGCCAACCAAGAAACAGACACAAGGTACGCAACAGGGTGCCCGTGCTCCGCCTTACTTTGTAGTACTTTGTAACTTAATAAACGGAAGGATGTCTCTCAGGTCATCGCAGCACAGGCAGCAGTGGGTCCAAGACGACCGATCTGTACCCGTAGTATTAGACGGAGAAACGCAAACAGTAACTGCACCGCTGCCTCTCACGGACGCATCGTTATTTGAATTTCCAACAAACACAATGTCTTGGGGCGAAACTCCTAAATCACCTGCGACCCTGCTAACAAACCTGCGCTTCCCCTCGTAGTCAAAAGGACTAATGCGAATGCCATCCACGACGCCTTCAGAATCAAAGAGGAACTGATTTGACTTAATTTCCTCCACATAGCAAGCAAGATCACCAAGGGCCGAGCGTATAAACTGCCTCTCCGATCGAGATACAATCCAAATCAAAACGCCCGCATCACTTAGCGTCTTGAAAACATCCTCGATACCAGGAATTAGACAAGTCCCCGTTCCAATGCGGATGATGTCGTCTTTGTTAATGCGCGTTTCCCTAAATAATTCCGCAGCCTGTTGAAAATAGCTTCGCCTGTCATCAGCATCGCGAGAATAACGAGTAAGAATACTCTGGAATCGTGCTCTATCTTGACCAGCTTCGATCCAGATATAACGGAGACTACTGTCGGCATCAATTTTAGGCAAAAGCGTGCCCACAAAATCAAACACAACCGCAGCAGTTTTCCCAGATGGTCTAACCGTATCATCGGTAACCAAAGGCAATGGGTCCGCTTTCCTTCCCATTCGCCAATAAATCTCTAGTACGGCAGGAATATATCGCTGCATATCCCCCTCAAACACGGAATACGACACAACCGCATTCCATGCCGGCGTATCGACACAATCCAAATGAACGCGTTCAAGAATTATTGGACCAGATGAATCACTAACCCTAGGAGCAATGAACGACAGCAACAAATTAAAGTACGACGGAAGTGGCAGATTTCTCCCCGACACCCAGGTCCGATAAGCACTCATTAATATGCCGGCATCGCTATCAAGATGGTCGAGCTTAATATTATTGCTCTCAACAACTAAATGAAGAAGCTTGGAAAACTTACGAGTCCATTCTTCATCTCGCTGGCGACGTCCACGCCCCGTCATCAATGACCCCTTTCAACGTATGCCTTTATGCAATCTACCCTCGACGCCAGTCACTGTCTGCGAAGCAAAAGAAAGACTGACGAGCAAGCATTACCTATTTGAATAAGCTCCAAGTACAACGCAAAACTATTGCAAATCACCGCCAACTAGCTTCTTAAGACGTCGTTTGATTCTACCGAGCTTGGCTCGAATGCGCTGGCAGATCGTAGGGCGGAAGTCCCAGTTGGTCATGAGATCGGGAACGGACGCCCCAGCTGACACGTTGACCAAAAACTCGTCTCGTTTTGGATACGGTGCGACAGAACGGACGAGGCTGGGGTTGCCCGCGATGACCTCGTCAAGTGTCGCCGGACCGTTTACGGTGAGCCCAGAGATAGCCTCGAACGCCCGCTTGCCCTTATCCGTGTTGCACAGGACGGCAGATACGCCCTTGGAGTAGTCGACCTCGGGATGGATATCCTGGAACCCCCAGAAGTCGCCGAGCGTGATATCGGCGCCGCTGGAGCGCTTCGCGGGACATGCCAGACAGGACGAACGAAGGCTCGCATTGGCCAGAAACGCTTTCATGTACCAGTCTTGTCCGAACACCTGGGACTCGGTGTCCCCGGTGTTGTCTTTCTCCGCTATGTGCTTGTACATAGCGGAGAAAGACAACCATCCGGTTGTCTTACTCCGCATATTCACGTCGCAGACGTCCGACCCGAAGGCCTCGCCGCGGTAGTCGATCCATCGCGACCAGAGTTCGGGAGATGGGACGCCGTGGCAGATGACGTCGACGGACAGAAAAAGGTCGCCGTCGGCGAGCTTCCCGAGATATCCCCTCATGCCCGCGACCTGGCAGGCGGTACCGGCGAAGAGGACGCGTCGACCGGACCGGATCGCATCGCGAACGCCCCTGTACGCCTCTTTCCCGACGGAGCTCTGCACGTATTTGGAGCGCATGGCGTCATCGAGGCCGGCTTCGTTTTCGACGAGCACATGGCGGACAGTGCGGCATCCCTCATCGAAAGCCGCGCCGCAGACGACACCGCCATCGGAAAGCACCTTTCGAGCAAGGAGCCCGAACATGCCGCCGGATGAGGAACGGTTCAGCAGCTCTGGAGAGTCTGCCTTCGCCCATGAGACGGATCGCAGCTTGTCGGCAGATCGCTCCCCCATCGCGGGGCAGGCCCGCTCGCAGGCGCCGCAGCCGATGCAGGCCTCGGTATCCACGATAGGCCGGGAGAAACCGAGACTGTCTCGCTCCATGGAGATACAGCCCTTGGGGCAACCGGCGGAGCAGGCGCCGCAGCCGCAGCAGGCGTCTCCGAGTGCGCAAATCTCAGGATTAGACATAAATAGCCCCTAACGGAGGAACGGAAGTCGGGCGGTAATCCCCGCCTTCTCATCGGAATCAAGAACAAATAGCCACATAGCAACTGCGAACAGCACTGTGTACACCGCGCCCCAGGCGAGGAACAGCAGCCAGCTGGTGACGGGAAGAAAAACACTCAGCGCCTTGCAGGCGGCAAGGACTGCAGCAGAAACCAGCGCCACCGGCAGGTTGCGCTTCCAGAAGAACACCATGTCGAGCCCGATGCGGTTCTGGTAATACCAGTTCATAAAGAGTCCGTTACCCAATACGATGCTCGCAATGTAGGCGATCGCGGGAGCCCAGCACCCTAGATAAGGAGAGGCAATCCAGGTGAAGACGACATTCAACACCGCCATGAAGAGATAGACGACGCTACGAGCCTTATGCCTATTCTTTGCGCGCTGAATTTCGATACCCGTGTTCTGGCACAGAGGAACTCCGACGGGAAGCGTCATCGCACAGATAAGATAGTAGGCATCGACAAAGCCCTCCCCCGCCCACTTGGTAATGAAGAACCGACCCACAAGCACGAACCCGCAGTACACCCAGCAGAACAAAAACATCTGGTAACGGCCAACGCGCGTCATGAGTCTCGTGAGGACATAGTTGTCATCGGATTCTGCAACGATACGGTTGATCTTGGGGACAAAAACGCTCGACATGGTGGTCGAAAGGGAATAGAAAACCTGGCGAATCTGAAGGGACACCGCGAAAATGGAAACCGTCACCGCGCTAGTGAGTGCGCCAAGCATCATGTTGGGTACGCTCTGGTTGACAAGATCGCATACCTGGTTCGCGAAAATCCAGGCAGAAAACGCAGCTATGGCTCGGAAAAGTGTCGTGTCGAACCTCTTGAGGTTGAACCGCATGCCAAGCTTGAAGTAAGCGAATCGGGCATTCAGCAAAAGAAGAACAAGTGTGACAGAAAGCTGAGCAACGGCCACGCCAACAGCGCCCATGCCGGCACTGAGAAGCAGAAACGCGATACCTGGAGTTGCCAGAGTGGTAAACATCTGCCTGGTCTGCTGGTACTTGAACTGCTCGTGAGCAATGATATAGGCGTCGAAAACCGTGGAGAACAGCGTACACGCTACGTTGACAGCCATAATCGCCATGAGTTTCCCAGCAAGCCCCACCTGTCCAGGGGTGAAGCTTCTAGAGAAAAAAGTCTCTACGTTTGCCGCAAACAGAAGGCCCAATGAAAGCGCGATGGCGCAGACGGCAAGGTACAGCATGAGGTACATGCCGTTTAGGGAGCGTATATCCTCATCCGTACCGTGCGCCTTCCTCTGCGTATAGAAGCGGACGTACGCCTCCGAGAACCCAAAGGTTAGCAGTGAGAGCGAGAATACAAACGAGTTGGATGTTTGGTATACACCGTAGTCGGCCTGGCCCACAAAGGACAAAAGCATAGGCGTGTAGACAAGGTTGACTAGATTTTTGACAATGATGTTAAGGTAACCGAGAAGAGCGCCGGCCTTACGTTGGCTAGCCACGGGAAACACCTTCGAGTGCATCTTTCAGCCACGCTAGAGATGAGTTACGAAGTGCCGTTAGCCTAACATCGACGTCATCCCAATTCGTACCGAAAATAGCATCTTCGCAGAAAGATTCTTCGGAGGAGCGATGTCCCTTGAGTCCGAAATTAGCACACAGCGTGTCAAAACGCGACGACATATCGGCATCTGCGCTAACACGCTCAAAGATGGCGAGAGGCCTATGATGCAGCAAGGCAAAAACGCTTGCGTGAAAAGAGTCCGTGCACACGAGAGCGCTATGGGCGGCAAGCCACACAAACTCAGAAGGACCAATCGCCAGCGACTCGTCCATCACATCAATGACTTCAAAACCGCGAGAAGCCGCAAGGGAGGCAATGCGTTTGTCGTTCACATCGTCACCGAGAACATATTTGAATACATAGGGCCGACTAAGGTTCAACTTTTTAGGCCTGGCCGACACTGTTTCCCATTCTAAAGGTCCGAGCAGAAGCGTTGGATCAAGCACTACCGGGACGTCGAAGCCGGCAAGATCACGAATGATTCCGGCTCCTGCAGCCTCGCGAACAGATATCGAGTTGATGTCATCGATTAAAGCGGCCGTCACCTCGCGGTTTTCAAGGATTTCACTCACGCCAAAGCTAGCAGCGTAGGCAATCTTTTTGCCACACGATACCATCGGCAAATACTCCAGCTCGCTATTAAAACTAAAATCAGGATTCCATACTTGATCAGAGCCGATAACAAAGCAGTCGTACGCTGTATCGATATTGGGGGAAACAAATTCTTTGGATACAACCGAATCAGAAAAAGTGATGTAGCTGCCATCAAATCGCCTAAACGCAGCCAATCTATCAGCCCTATGCTTAACCGTACCAACTTTACGCTTAAGGGCGCGCATTTTTGATAAAACTGACCCATGAAAGCCGGCGTCTCGCCTTAGGGATTCGGTATTGTTTCCCAAATCATTAAGAACGGTTTGAAGCGCATAGTTTTGAAGTCTGTTTCCATAATTAACGCTTTGTATCGTCATGATTGCAATATTCATAGCAAATCAGTCCAATCCACTGAATTAAACGACTTGTAATTAGGGCATAAATTTCCACCTCAATGGCAAATAGCATCAAAAAGCGAATTTCGAAACAACAGATTGCCAGAGGAGCAACTTTAATAATTAATTGCAATAAGTGGGCAGAAAATAATCACCCTCATTCTTCTATCAATACGGTTGAACCCGCTCGGTTGCCCTTCAGGCTTTTACACACTCCATATACTCTCGTCAGGGCGTTGAAAATAACTGGGAAATGAAGAATCAGTAGATATTTGGCTTTAGTCGCACCGTGCAAAAGTGACAGATATTTCCGATAACCCAACAATCTGTTACGCAATAGTTCATAATCGCCAGGCCTTGAGCCTAGTCGAACCACCATAGAGAGAACTCCGATGGAATGAGACGCAAATAACTCAAATGCGGGCGAAGGGTGACCGAGCGAAATCTCGTTGCGCAGAATACGATCCTGCACCGCGGTTGCATCGACATACTTGGCAACAGAGGCAGAATTAACAGCAGAATCTTCCCTAGTAATCAGATATTGGTACAACGGTTCGTCAATGACAGCAACCGATCCAGCAGCCTTCCAGAACATTTTGTAAAGAAAGTCGCGATCCTCAAGTAGAACCAAAGTGGTATCAAATCGCTCATCTTCAATAAGGGACCTTTGAAACACATGGGCATATGGAAATAGAAGGTCTCCGCACTGAAGAGGGCCCTCGTCAGGAGAAACGCTAGGTTTTGGCGCAGGTATTAGGCCCAGTCTATTGCCGTCACCATCGATTTGCTCCACAGGAAATGCAATCACTAGAGGTCTGGATTCGGAAGATATGGCAAGGGCTAACCTATGCAAAGCGCCAACGCACATTCGGTCGTCGCTATCACAGAACCATATATACCGTCCTCGCGCGACATCGATACCAGCATTGCGAGCGGAAGAAACACCACCGTTCAGCTTGTGAAAGCAACGAATTCTGCAATCTTGCGCAGCGAATTCATCACAGATATCCGCAGAACCATCAGTCGAGCCGTCGTCAACAAGAATCAACTCAAAATTATTAAAATCTTGAGACAAGATCGCAGATACACATCTAAAAAGATAGCCTACGGTATTGTACACAGGCACAATAATTGAAAACTCAGGTGCATTCATTTGTTACCATTTCAACGGTTTACTAGTTATAGAAAAACTTGACGTCATTTTTTGAAAAAGACTAACCCCCGCAGCATCAAGAGCAACTACGGAAGCTCGTCAAGTATTGTCTGGCTGTAATTAGCTTCTTAACCAGCCCGAACTTCATATGAAGCAGAGTTACGATGATGAATCGATAATCAAAACGCAAGGTATCCACAATGTGCGAATCCCCTAATTCATCTATCGCATGATTCACAATGCCCGCAAAAGCCTTGAGTTCATAGCAAGCGGCAGCCTTATCAAAGGACTCATCTGCAAACAACAACCCTAGAAGATAGACCACATTTCTCGCAACACAAGCAAATGTCCTATCTTCTAATTTCCATTCCTTACCATAACGGATTATGCAATTAAGCACGAGCTCCAAGTCCATTCGCTGGCTCGGTTTATAGCAAGCCGTACTTGCTTCCTCGCTTTTCCTGTAAAAATAAAGTACGTCATCGGCAACAAGCATACTTTGGCAATTTTCTGCAACCTCGGCAAGCTGTAGCAAATCTTCCCCATGCATAACCCCAGCAAAGGCAGAATAGTCAGTCTTATTTTCAAAAAGAGATCCCCTGAAAACCTTGCCCCACATACTGTTCATGTTTCCTTCAAGGACAAGAGCTTGAATATCATGCTGAACGCGGTACATTCCCGCCTTTGGTCCACTGAAATGCAAAGGTGCTACAAATGTTGAGTTTCTGCAAAAACGAAACATTAGAACATCAGGGTCGTATTCACCAATATCTCTATAGCACTTCTCAATAGCATTAGACTTTAACTTGTCGTCCGCATCCAGAAACATCACATGCGTCCCACTTGCTTTAGCAAGTGCGGTCCTGCGAGCAAGAAGAGGTCCCTGATTTTCGGTATGTATAACAATCGCATTACTATGGCGCGAGCAGAACTCGTCGCAACACATCGCGGTCCCGTCAGTTGATCCATCATCAATAATTACGATATTGAAATCAGTGCAAGTTTGACGCAAAAGCGATTCCAAGCAGTCGCCTAAATACCGCTCAGCATTAAACGCCGGAATCAAAACAGAGATGCACGGCTTGCAAGGATTTGCTTCTTCCAAACTATTTATCATTTTATATACCTCTAGTCTAAGACGCATGCATAAGGAAGCACGCCGTAATGCCCCATTACCGAAATTGTCAACTGCATATAAACTAGAAAAGCAATGACAATTATCCACGTAAGTATAAATTTCAGTTTCTTATCGCCAATAAGCCCAAGAAGCTGCGGAATAAAAACAATCATGGGCACACTAAAGTACCTACGCAACCTGTCTGCCAGAGGAACAAATCCCGTGACCAGTGCCATCATTAAGGACAGGACCTCAACCACGAGCAAAGTGCGCAAAATGGAGTCTGATCTCTGAAACTTATTGCTTAAGAGCGCTGCAAGAATAAGCACAGATGAATCAACAGCAATCGCAACATAAGCGATGCGCCCGTTATTAAAGGCTGAATTATAATAGCCCTCATACTTGCTAAAGTTGCCGACCACATTTTGGAAAAGAGCATCGACAACGCCCGCGGCGACACAGATAGCAAATACCGCCACAAACATAACAATCCCTTTATTAGAGAGTTTCCTTATAAAATAAACAAACAGGAATACAAATGAAGTGGTATGTATCATAGATGCAAGGAATACGCACAGAAAAAAACGAAGGGGCTTACTGTCGCGAACGTAGACCAGGGAATAGAGCAAAATGGCCGCTGCAAGCATTTGCCTCATCATATTCATGTATGCAAAAAAATAGCCCGCTGAAATCAGCAGAAAAACGCTCATAACCGGATCGGGAGACAGCTTTTCAATTGCACGGCGACAAACAACAAAATATAGAGTCGAAAGGACTAACAGGAAAACATGAAAATTTGGAACAATCGCATAGCAAAGCCTTGAAAGCAAATAATAGCCGAATTCAATACTACCCTGCATACCCGCGGCAGACCAAAAATAGATGTCCTCGTACATGAAATAATCCGTGCCGATACCGACACGAAGACCCGTCACAAGAATCATTATTACCGTCGCAAATGCGGTAAAAAATAAGGACGAGGCCCGAGACTTTGACTTTGCTTTTAGCGAAAGCCATTCCATGAAGATAACAACTATAAGAGTTGACCAGTAAATAAGCATATAAGCAGAGACCTATTCAAAATGCTTGTTACGAGATGGAGGAAAGTTTCATCTCTTAACGAATTTTCATGTAAAAATCAAGCAATGCAGAGGTACCGCGAAGCCCAAAGCAATTCAAAGCGAATCGCGTAAGGCGAGACTTATTGCCAGCTGCATATTTCATAAGCCAGCGATGATCCTCGAGGAATTCCATTGCATTTTTCCGTTGATCCCCAGCAAGCTTGCAGAGCATCCACAACATAATTGAGTACTCATACGCAACAAAGCTTAAGCAACAAGCACAATCATTATTCTTGGGCCTATAGTCAGAACCACAAAGAACGGGCACAGCATCTTCAATAAACTGTTGGAGGCCTTGAAAATGCTTGAGACCGACCGCATCAGTGATGGAACCCGCCCTATTCTGACGATATTCATAATAATTCAAATCGAGTGCGGAATAAGTATCAGCCTCAAGAAGACTGTTCATGACGAAATTTAGATCCTCTGAGATACGTCCGTCCTCGGGAAATCTTAGTCCGCAGTTAAACAAAAATGCGCGTCTATATATTTTCATACATGCGCTATCGGGAAACTTGGGCAGCCTAGACAAATAGCGAAGAACGTCGTTCCTGCTTTTTCGATTAATGAAACCGGGCTCAATATGGTAACCAATTGATTTTTTAGTTCCGTCGGCGAACAACTTGCAGCTATCCAGGAACAAAATATCAGGCTTGGAGTTTTCTAGCTCACGGAGAACACCGGGGAGGCAGTTCTCCGAAATTAGATCGTCCGAATCAACAAACGCAACGTAATCTCCTGAAGCTGCATCTAATCCTGCATTTCGAGCAGAAGCTAGGCCGCCGTTTTCCTTATGAATAACAGTTACGCAATCATGTTCACATGCAATATCATCGGCTATTCGCGAAGACCTATCAGTCGAGCCGTCATCCACAAGAAGCACTTCGCAAGTACTGTTAACCTGATTTAAGATACTTTTACAACAATCGAGGAGGTAATCCTCTACGTTATAAATAGGAACAATAAAACTCAATTTCATAGTTTTGGTTTTCTCCAAACCTTTATTTATCTGCAATCGCTTCGCCAAATCACACCGTATTAAGGCAGTGGGAGTAATAATCCTCTAGACGTTTTGAAGCAGCAGACACATCAAATGCCTTTAAGCTCTCTGAATCATTTGGATCATCGTTCAACTTCCTCATAGAGATCAAATGCTCACTCCATTTTTGAGGGCTAGAACTCAGCTGCTCAAACTCCATAAGGGAGGTTAATTTGATTTCAGGCGTGATTGCATCCGATGCCAAAATTGGAGTTCCGCTAGCTTGGCATTCAACTCCAACAACGGGAAGTCCTTCATACAAGCTTGGAAGACAAAAGACATCAAACGCTTGATATAAACTTGCAACATCGGACCTAATCCCTAGAAATAAGACAGAATTCGATATGCCCAAATCAATAGACAGCTGTTTAACATGCTCCAGCAGTGGTCCTTCTCCCACCAGCGCGAGCATTGAATTTGGCTCACGCGAAAGAACTTCTCTAAAAACAGCTAATAGAAAGTCATGATTCTTTTGCTCAACAAACCTTCCAACGTGTCCAATAAGGAAGGTATCTTCAGCAATGCCGAGCTGTTTCCTAACATGTATTCGGCTATCTGAACTAGGAGAAAATTGTCGCATGTCAATGGCGTTATTAATAACAGAAAACGATGCATCACGGCCAAACAACCATTTCCCGGCAAACTCGCTACAGGCAACTTTATTCGTGGGATATCGATTTGCCTGGGTTTTCAGCACAGCTTTAAGGGCATTCTTGGCATGTTCGCCCTTACCGCTCGTAGAGTGGCTATGGGCAATACGCACGGGCACACCCGCCCTCTTTGCCGCGCGAAGCGGAAAGACGGAAAGCGCATTGATGTGGCTGTGTACAATCTTCCAGCCCTCTTGTTTAAAGAGGCGCTGAAGCTCTCGCTGATATTCAATTACATGCTGATAGGGCGGAATCTCAAATACCCTGCCACCCAGCGATTCGATTTCAACACGCGGAACAAGGGTTGAGTCTGAGTCAATAAGGAAATCGAACTGTACCTTGCTACGGTCAATATGGCGGAAATAATTCAGGACAACAGCCTCGACGCCGCCGCCATTCATTTTACCGACTATCTGCGCGACACGAATTGGACTAGCCATTTAACGCCCCGTCCTCTTCTTGCCAAACATGGCGCCAAAGGTGCCGGTAAAGCAGTTCCAATCCATGCGAAAACAACGGTTACGCACGTAGTGGAGCTCAATCTTTTGGCGCAGGCCGCTCTCAAAGGTCGCAGCGTTGCGGTCGGTGGCCTGCCACAGGCCCGTAATGCCAGGCTGGACAGAGAGCAACTCGGCCTTTTCCTCATCAGAAAAATGCTGCTCAAGCTCATCTCTTGTAATGGGGCGCGGACCAATTACGGATAGGTCACCATTCAGCACGTTAAGGAACTGAGGCATCTCGTCGATGGAGCACTTGCGAATGAATTGACCAATTTTGGTAATGCGGGGGTCATCGTCGACCTTGCGTTCGACTTCCCACTGATGTAGTTGTTCAGGGCTCAAGTACTTCTGCACATCGCCAGCGTCAGCAACCATGCTGCGAAGCTTAAAAATCCTGATTGTCTTTCCACCCTTGCCGACGCGTTCTTGCGTATACATAGGACTGCCGGGCGACTCAAGGCTAATGAGAGCGCAAACAACAGCAATAGGGATAAGCAGCAGTACACTCATCAAAAGACTGAACACCAGGTCAAACAGCCTCTTAACAATGCGATAGCCAAGCGTGCCGCTCGGCTTTATCTGGTCGAAAGCAAGTGCGTCCCCCACAGATGCACAGCTCTCTGTTACTTGTTTAGCAGCCAAAATCAAAAATACGTTCCTGTCCCCAGGAACCCCCCCATCCACGGATTCAAAAACCAAATAAATTGCCGGCGCAACGTCTCCTTTTACGTTTTGCTGGGCACGTCGAGCGGAAGCACTTCCCTAAAACTGGAATCGCCTTCGCCCACGTCCACTAGGCACCAGCGCTTGCGACGGTCGATCTTGTGCACGCGGGCCTCTTGCCCCACCAAGGGACCCTGCTCTATGTGCAACACGCCGTCTTCTATACGCGCAATGCTGTTGCGCACCACGCCGTCGTCGTCCAGCACGCTGCGGTACCAATCCTGCGCATCGTCCGGCATGGGCATGTACGCCCGCTCCCTACTGCCGGCGATGCGACAGCCAAAGCTCAACTGGGCCAGGGCCCTATCGAGTGCAGCAGCATCGTGCGTGGCGACGAAGAAGTATTCCTTGTACATGGGTTTGGTTTGGAGCGACCATGCGCCGTCCCGCTTAAACCAGAACTCCTTTTGCATCACAAAAGCGTCCTGCATAAGGTTGCGCGGGATAATGCGGCGGACCTTTTCGCAGGTCTCGCGCTCTTTTCCATTGGGGGTGTGAACCAGATACCAGCGGACGCGGCCGTGCTGGCTGTTGGTGGTGGCACCGTTAAATGCACCCGGCAGCTGCTCTTGGCGCCGTGCCGTCTGCTCCATGTTCTCGCCCCCTTTTCTAGCTTTGCGATGCACGCAAATGCAGGGGCGTTTAGAACAGGCTTCTCGCTCGCAGCTAGGCGCAGTCGCAAAAGTACAGGTTTTTGTATCTTTCGACACAGGTCATTATACGAGCAATTAATTCGCATTTGCGCAGATTACGCAAAATGTATCGCCGGTAGATACATCTCCATACGCCTCTACAGAAACCTGTACCTTTTTGTGCAACAAAAAAGCCGCTGTATCAGCGGCTTTTTCTCGTTTGGGCATTAAAAAAGGCGACCGCCCTTTATGGACGGTCGCCTTTAGATGTTGTGTGGTTTACGTTAGGCGCGGGTCTTGATCTCCTCGAGCACCTTAGCAACAAACTCGTCAACGCTCATCTGAACGGTCTCGTTGGAGCGATCGCGGACGGAGATGTTGCCGGCCTCGACCTCCTTCTCGCCCAGGATGAGCATGTAGGGCACGCGGTCGATGCTGCGGGCCTCGCGGATCTTGTAGCCGATCTTCTCGTCGCGGTCGTCGCAGACCACGCGAATGCCGGCCTCCTCCAGCTTGGCGCACACCTCGTGGGCGTAGTCGCGGCTCTTCTCCGAGACCGGAAGTGCCTTGACCTGCACGGGAGCCAGCCAGGTGGGGAACTTGCCCGCAAAGTGCTCAATCAGAATACCGATGAAGCGCTCGATGGAGCCAAAGCACACGCGATGCAGCATGATGGGGCGCTTCTTGGTGCCGTCGGCGTCCACGTACTCCAGGTCAAAGTTGAGCGGCATCTGGAAGTCGAGCTGGACGGTACCGCACTGCCAGGTACGGCCGAGCGAGTCCTCCAGGTGGAAGTCGATCTTGGGGCCGTAGAAGGCGCCGTCGCCCTCGTTGACCTCGTAGTCCATGTGCAGCTGCTCCAGAGCGGTGCGCAGGCCCTCCTCGGCGCGCGCCCAGTCCTCGTCGGAGCCCATGGAGTCCTCGGGGCGGGTAGAAAGCTCAACGTGGTACTTAAAGCCAAACTTCTGGTACACGGAGTCGATGAGGTTGACCACGCCCACGATCTCGTCGGTCAGCTGGTCGGGACGCACAAACAGGTGGGCGTCGTCCTGGTTAAAGCAGCGCACGCGGAACAGGCCGTGCAGGGCGCCGCGCAGCTCGTGGCGGTGCACCAGGCCGATCTCGCCGGCACGGATGGGCAGCTCGCGGTAAGAGTGCGGCTTGGAGGCGTACACCAGCACGCCGCCCGGGCAGTTCATGGGCTTAATGCAGTACTCTTCGTCGTCGATGACGGTGGAGTACATGTTGTCCTTGTAGTGGTCCCAGTGGCCACTGGTCTTCCACAGCTGCTTGTTCATGATGAGCGGCGTGGAGATCTCCACGTAACCGGCCTTGTGGTGGATCTCGCGCCAGTAGTCCAGCAGCGTGTTCTTAAGGATCATGCCGTTGGGCAGGAAGAACGGGAAGCCGGGGGCCTCGTCGCGCATCATAAAGAGGTCCATCTCGCGGCCGATCTTGCGGTGGTCGCGCTTCTTGGCCTCCTCCAGCATGTGCATGTGCTCGTCGAGCTCTTCCTTGGTGGCAAAGGCGACGCCGTTGATGCGGGTGAGCATCTTGTTGTCCTTGTCGCCCTTCCAGTAAGCGCCCGAGACGCCGGTGAGCTTAAAGGCCTTCAGCGCCTTGGTGTAGCAGATGTGGGGGCCGACGCACATGTCGATGTAATCGCCCTGCTGGTAGAAGGTGATGCGGGCGTCGTCGTCCAGGTCGCCGATGTGCTCGACCTTGTACTTCTCGCCGCGCTCCTCCATAAGGGCGATGGCCTCAGCGCGGGGCTTCTCGTACACGGTGAACTTGAGGTTCTCCTTGACGATCTTTTTCATCTCGGCCTCGATCGCGGGGAAGTCATCCTCGCTGATCTTGACGCCCTCGGGCAGGTCGACGTCGTAGTAGAAGCCGTTGTCGGTCGCGGGGCCGTAGGCAAAGTCGGCCTCGGGGTACAGGCGCTTGATGGCCTGTGCCATGATGTGCGCGGCGGAGTGGCGGATGACGTGCGTGACCTCGTCCTGCGGGAGCTCGGCCACCGAACCGTCATTGTAGAGTGCCTTCATGGGTATGTTTTCTCCTCTCGGATGCCTGATGCAAGTGCGTGCGATGCGCTCGGCGTTTTTGACTTGCATCATTATAGGCAGGTTGCCTTGGTATACAAGCGCCCGCCGCACCTTAATGGCACGGCGGGCGATTTTCTACGCATGCTTCATCGTATGGGCGTGGGCGCGTGCGTGTTGCGTGGCGCTTGGGGCTTGCGGCCGGCCCGGCGATGGATGCGTTACTGGATGCGAGTTCGGCAGTAGGGGCAGACCTTCCAGTGCGCATCGAGCGGACGATGGCAGCTGGGGCAGACGTTACGAACCTGGGTGTCGCACACCGGGCAAACGACAAAGTCCTTCTCGATGGGCGCGCCGCACTGCGGGCAGGTGCCGTACTGGGCAAGCTGGCGCTCGCGCAGGGCCATGTCCAGCTCCTGCTCCTCGCGGTCGGACGCGTAGGAGTGCGGGCGCAGGACCAGATAGGCGATGAGGCCCACAAACGGGATGAGCGCGATGATGCCCCATGCCACGTAAGCGCTGGCGCCGCGGCGGCGAGCGTCGATGAACACATAGACGACCGACAGCACATACAGGGCGATGATAAAGCCAACAAAGGCATAGATGACGCCCATAAGCTGCGGCGACATGAGCTCGGAGATGTACTTGGACATTAGGGGTACCTTTCGGGGTAGTTACAGCTCGAGTTAGTGTAACACGGGGGTCAACGATTTGGCAGGTCGGGGCGGTAGGTGGACAGAAACATCTCAATCTGTAACAGGTGCTCGGCATAATCCATCCCAGATGTTACAGATCGAGACGAAAGGTTTGCCCGCCCGGCCAATGTCTCGATCTGTAACAGTAACTCGGCAAAACTGTTCCCAGATGTTACAGATCGAGACAAACCGTTCCCTCCCCGACTTCAACCTCAATCTGTAACAACTAGACCCCAAATCCACACCTTACTGTTACAGAACGAGACAAACGAAAACCATCCCGACCATTCATCTAAATCTGTTACACCTAGAGTCCCAAAACCCTTCTTACTGTTACAGATTTAGAAAAAGGGAAACGTCCAATCCCAATGTCTCAATCTGTAACATCTACTCACCAAAAACGAGTCTACCTGTTACAGATCGAGACAAAGGGTCAACCAGCCGACCAAACGTCTCGATCTGTAACATCTAGGACCCGAATCCTCTGCTTACTGTTACAGGACGAGACAAAACTTTGACGTTAGAGCCGGCAGGCGCAGTTGTCGCCGTTAGTAGGTCTCCCCTCGCCCGCCGTTGGCGGATGCTGCGGGGCTGTTCGCCGCATTGCCGCCTCGATGGGGGCACACAGACCGTAGGATGGTCTTATTGACAGCCTGTCAACTCGTCCGGGAGGCACTGTGACAGAAACGTTTGATATCGCGATTGTGGGCGCTGGCATCACCGGATGCGCCATCGCGCGGCAGCTCGCGCGCTATGACCTTTCCATATGCGTGGTCGAGGCGGCCAACGATATCGCGCTGGGCGCATCGAAGGCCAACGGCGGCCTGGTGCATGCCGGCTACGATCCGGCGCCGGGCACGGTAAAGGCGCAGGTCAACGCCCGTGGCTGTGAGCTGTATGGCACCTGGGCCCAGGAGCTGGGCTTTCTGTTCTGCCGCACCGGGTCGATGGTGCTGGGGTTTAACGACGAAGACCGGGCGCATCTGGAGCAGCTGCGGTGCAACGGTCTTGCCAACGGTGTGCCCGAGCTGTCGATCGTCGGACCCGACCGCATCCACGAATTAGAGCCGCGCGCCAGTGCCCAGGCCACGTGCGCGCTATGGTGCCCTTCGACCGGCTACGTTGACCCGTTTGAGGTTGCCATCGCCGCGCTGGAGAACGCCGTGGCCAACGGGGTGACGTTTATGCGGTCTGCGCCAGTGGAGGTGATTGAAGTCGCGGGCTCGAACGACGACGCGCGCTTTACACTGGTGAGCCCCGCTGGCAACGTGCGCTGTAGCTATCTGATCAATGCCGCGGGCAACGGCGCCGCCGACATCTCGCATATGGCCGGCGCCGAGGAATTCCAGATGGTCTGGCGTCAGGGCAACATCGTGGTGCTGGACAAGGAGCCGCGCACGCTCATGCCGCTCTACCCTGTGCCGACGCCGGTGTCGAAGGGCGTTATCGTCACGGGCACGGTGCACGGCAACACGGTGATCACCGCGACCGCCGCCGAGCGCGGGCCGGGCGACACTCAGACCTACGCGAGCGACGTTAACGCACTGCTGACCGGCGCGCGCAAGCTGGTGCCCGATCTGGACACGCGCCGCGTGGTGCGCGCGTTTGCCGGCGGGCGTCCGGTCATTAAGGGAACGAACGACTTCTTTATTGGGCAGTCCGCTGTAGTGCCGGGGCTGTTCCAGGCGGCAGGTATTCAGTCCCCAGGCGTGGCGAGCGCCCCGGCCATTGCCGAGCGTATGGAACGCGTGATGCGCGAGGCTGGTGTGGTTTTGCACGAGCGTGCCGATTGGGATCCGATTCGCCATGCGCCGGACGACTTCGACCGTGCACCGCTCGCGCGTAAAGAAGAGTTGATTGCGTCCGACCCAGCGTGGGGACAGATCGTCTGCCGCTGCGAGACGGTGCCCGAGGCCGAGATCGTGGACGCGATTCGACGTTCGCCGGGTGCGGTTTCGGTCGAAGGCGTCAAGCGGCGCTGTCGTGCCGGCATGGGGCGGTGCCAGAGCGGCTTTTGCCAGAGTCGTGTAGTGGCGATTCTGGCGCGGGAGCTGGGGTGCGACCCCAGCGAGGTGCTGCTGGAGGATGCCGGCTCTTGGCTGGTCGAGGGACCTTTGAAGGGGGTGCGCTAGAATGGCGAAGTTCGAATCGAATGCAACGCGCGCTGTGCCGACGCAGGCCTTCGACGTTGTTGTTGTCGGAGGCGGACCCGCCGGCATGGCGGCCGCACTGGCAGCGGATAAGGCCGGCGCGCGCGTGGCCATCGTGGAGCGCGAGCAGCACCTGGGCGGCATCCTCCGCCAATGCATCCACCCCGGCTTTGGCCTTTCGCACTTTAAGCAGGAGCTCACCGGCCCCGAGTACGCACAGCGCTTTATCGACCAGGTGCGTGCGACCGACATTGCGCTGTTCTTGGACAGCATGGTGCTTGGGATTGATTCGGGCGAGGCTATGGAAAACGCCTCGGTCCACACCGTCACGCTCATGAGCCCCGCCGGCATGCTGCAGCTCACCGGAAGCGCGGTCGTCCTTGCCATGGGCTGCCGCGAGCGCACGCGCAGCGAGATCAAGATCCCCGGCAGCCGTCCCGCCGGCGTGTTTACGGCCGGCCTAGCGCAGCGATACATCAATATCGAAAACCTCAAGCCCGGCTCACGCGCAGTCATTTTGGGCTCGGGCGATATCGGGCTCATCATGGCGCGTCGCTGCACGCTCGAGGGGATTTCGGTCGAGGGCGTGTACGAGCTCATGCCGTACGCCAACGGCCTGCGCCGCAACGTCAAGAACTGCCTGGACGACTTTGGCATTCCGCTGCACCTGTCCACCACCGTCACGCGCGTGATCGGGCACGACCGCGTGGAGGCCGTCGAAGTGAGCCAGGTCGACGAACACCTGGCGCCCATTCCGGGTACCGAGCGCATTGTTCCGTGCGACACACTGCTGCTTTCGGTGGGTCTGATTCCCGAGAACGAGCTTTCCGTCGGAGCGGGCGTTGAGCTGGATCCCCGCACGCGCGGAGCCGTGGTGGACCAGAGTCTGCAGACGGGCGTACCGGGCATCTTTGCCTGCGGCAACGTGCTGCACGTGCACGACCTGGCCGATAACGTGACGACCGAGTCCGAGGGGGCTGGCGCAGCTGCGGCGGCGTACGCGCTGGGTACCGACGCAGGCGCCGGGGCTGACGCCGCGGTTGCGGACTGCGAGCTCACAGTCTCCCCTGCCGGTATTGCGGGTTACGCGCTGCCGGGACGCATTACGGCCGTGGCACTCACTAGGCTTAACTTCCGCGTTCGCCGGCCGGTCGATGCCGCTCGAGTACGCATCTTGACCAACGGAGAAGAACTGTTCGCCGGCAAGGTGCGCGCGTTTAAACCAAGCGTTATGGAAAGCTTCCCACTGCCGGCAAAGGTGATTCAGCAGGCACTCGACCTGGGTGCCAGCGAGATTGTCCTGTCCGTCGATCCCGTCGAGGAGGCATAAACCATGAGCGATAATGCAATCGAAACGCTGCAGTTCAACTGCACGACTTGCCCATCCGAGTGCCTCCTGACCGTGGAGGTCGAGCGCAGCTCAGACGGCGCCGTGGTGGAAGTGCGCCGCGTGACCGGCAACAGCTGCCCACGCGGCGATAAGTTCGCGCATCAGGAGCTCACCTGCCCCATGCGCGTACTCACGACGACCGTGGCCGTCTCCGGCGGCGACGAAGCCCTGCTCCCCGTACGCACCGCCGAAGCCATCCCGCTGGCACTCCACATCCAAGCGATGGACCTCATCCGCGGGCTAGTCGTCAACGCCCCCATCCGCATGGGCGACACAATCCTCCCCAACCTCCTAAACACCAACATCAACCTAGTCGCCAGCATGGACATCGACCCAGCCTAGGTAGCTCATTTGGGACGGGGCTCTTTTAGCTACCCCGCCATCAACCCCATCCCCTCATGAGTTGCGGTGAAATACGGACTGTTTTCCGGCTCTAGGCCGCTCAACAGTCCGTATTTCACCGCAACTCATGAGGGCGCGCTTGGGATACCATGGTGGCACCCTAGTGAAAGGATGTTTCATGGCACATGTCGATGACCAGCGTGCGGCACGCGTGCTCGATGCGCTCGAGGCTCAGCACCCCGGCGCACAGCTGCTCGTAAATGACCCGTGGTCGATCTATTACCTGACCGGTTTTTATGCCGATATGTTCGAGCGTTTTTGCGGCGTGTTGCTCGCGCGCGATGCCGAGCCGGTGATCTTGGTCAACGCGCTGCACCAGCTGCCCGAGTACGACAATGCCCGCGTTGCCTACCACACCGATACCGATGTCGTGGCCGACGCCATCACGCGCGAGGTCGATCCGACCAAACCACTCGGCATTGACACCGTCATGCGTTCCGGCTTTTTGATGCCCCTTCTGGAGCGCCATGCCGCCAGCGAATTCTTCCTGGGAGACTTTGCCGTGACCGCCGCGCGCACGTACAAGGACGCCGCCGAGCAGGAGCTCATGCGCGTGTCCTCGGCCGCCAACGACGCCGTGATGGCCGACGCAATCAAGCTCGTGCACGAGGGCGTGACGGAGCGCGAGATTGCCGACCAGATGCTCGGGCTGTATCGCAAGCACGGCTGCGAGGGCTTTAGCTTTCCGCCCATCGTGAGCTTTGGCGCCAACGCCGGCGACCCGCATCATGAGCCCGACGATACGGTGCTCAAGCGCGGCGATGTGGTGTTGTTCGACATTGGCGGCCGCTATCGCAACTACTGTTCCGACATGACGCGGACGTTCTTTTGGGGCGAGCCGGACGAAGAGACGACGCGCATCTACGACATCGTGCGCCGCGCCAACGAGGCGGCCGAGGCACTCATCGCGCCGGGCGCGCGTATGTGCGACCTGGACCGCGCCGCGCGAGACGTGATTGAAGACGCGGGCTACGGCAAGTACTTTACTCATCGCCTGGGCCACTCGATTGGTCTACAGGACCACGAGCCCGGCGACGTTTCGCTCGTCAACGAGCAGGCTATCGAGCCGGGCATGACCTTCTCCATCGAGCCGGGCATCTACCTCCCCGGCCGCACCGGCGTCCGCATCGAGGATCTTGCTCTGGTCACCGAGTCCGGCGTCGAGATTCTCAACGCCTATCCCCACGATCCTGCCCGCCTAGACTAGCCCGCCCCAATAACCCCTCAATAAGTTGCGGTGAAATGCGGACTGTTTAAGGCTTCTAGCCCAGAAAACAGTCCCTATTTCACCGCAACTGATGAGGGGATGGGTTAGCGGAGCAGGGCGGCTACTTCGCCGGCTAGGGTGATGGTGCCGGCTGCTACGAAGGGCTCGCTTGCGGCATCGAAGGCGGCGAGGGCCTCGGATACGCTGGGGTATACGCCCGCGAGTTTGTCGGCATCAACAAGGGCAGCGAGCTCCTCTGCTGGCAAGGCGCGATCGGAATCGGTCTGGGTCACGACCACGCGCGGGAAGGCCGGAACAAGCACGTCAACAATACCCGCCACGTCTTTGTCGGCTAGCGCGGCGCACAGCAGCGTGGGGCGATTCTCGACGCACGGGTCGATCTCGTCTAGCGCGCTCACAAAGTTCTCGCAGCTCTGGGGGTTATGGCAGGCGTCAATCAGCTTAAGCGGATAGGTTCCCAGCACATCAAAGCGACCCGGCGTGGGGCAGCCCATAAGCGAGGCATCGAGCTTGTCATGGTCGAGCTCGCGACCCAGATACCCCTCGCACAGCATAATCGCGCACGCGGCATTCTGCGGCTGATAGGCCGGCTTAACCATGCTCGACGTATAGATGGCACGCGACGTGGTGCAGCTAAACTCCACCGTATCGCCCACGTGCGCCGGCACTTTGGTCGTGGCATGGCTCACCACGAGCGGCACAACGCCGCACTTGCGGCAACGGGCATCCATCACGCGCTGAACGCTCGGCTCGTGCGTGCCCTCGCCCAAAACAACCAGGCGCCCAGGCTTAATAACCGCAGCCTTCTCCCCCGCAATGGCCTCGAGCGTGTCGCCCAGGATGCGCGTGTGGTCGAGCCCAATGCCCGTAATGGCGACAGCCACGGGATCGGTCGCACTCGTGGCGTCCCAACGTCCGCCCATGCCAACCTCGAGCACGGCAACGTCCACCGCAGCCTCGGCAAACACCACCAGTGCGGCAGCCGTCAACAGGTCAAACGGCGTAATGGTATACGCGCGCTCCCCTGCCGCCAAGCGATGAGCATTCACGCGACGCCCCGCCTCAACGGCAGCAGAAACGCCACGGGCAAACGCCTCGTCGCTCACAACGCAACCATCGACCTCCATGCGCTCGGGATAGCGCACCAGCTGCGGCGACGTATACAGCGCGGTTTTGAGTCCCTCACCACGCAAGATGGCAGCAGAAAAACGCGTGGTCGAAGTCTTGCCATTGGTACCGGCAACCTGAATGCAATCAAAATACTCATCCGGCCGCCCCAGCTCATCGAGCATATCAACAACCGTCTCAAGCAGAGGCCCAGCATCCCCAGAAATCCGCCCCGTATCAGCAGCCAACGAAACAGCCTCATCAAACAAAAGCAAATCAAACGAGAAAGGGACGACATACGAGCCAGAACGCTTCGCCATAACCAAAGTCTCCAATTACAGAAAAAGAGGCCCATCAAAAGAATGAGCCCCTCGCGTTGACAATATCAGCCACTATCCGCTTGCAGTGAGATCAAGGCCACAACCAAGTGGCCCTCACCGGGCAGGCAGCGGACGCTCCGTAACCGCTATGGGAGCGGCCCGACGCTTTGCTCGCCGCAAGTTCCGCACGCAAAGGACAGCACTTAATGTGCTGTCCGTCTTGCGCAGGACTGTCCGCAGCGGAGAGCAAAGCGTCGGGACGCGCCCCTCAGTTGCAATTTACGAGAAGTCCGCAACCTGAGCCGTCAGCGCCGCCAGGATCTCCTTGAGCTCAGCTGCACGGTCCCTCTTCTTCTGGACAACGGCGGGCGCGGCCTTGGCCACAAAGCCCTCGTTGGCGAGCGTCTTCTCGCAGCCGGCGAGCTCCTTCTGGGCCGCGGCGATCTCCTTCTCCAGACGCGCCTTCTCGGCCGAAAGGTCAACCTTGCCCTCGAGTACCACAAATGCCTCGACACCGCTGTCGACCACGGCAATGCTCGCGGCCGGCTTCTCAACGTCCACGCCCATCACGAGCGAGGCAGTGTTTGCCAGCGGCTCAATCGTAGAGCGCAGGCTCTCGAGCTTCTCAATATCCTCGGCACCGGCACGCACGACCACGTCGAGCTCGGCCTTGGGGCTCAGGCGGTAACGCGAACGCGTGGCGCGGGCGGCAGAAACGACGGTGCGGCACAGCTCAAACGCGCGCTCGGCGTCCTCGTCCACGTACTTGGCGTAGTCGGCGGGCTCCGGCCACTTGGCGATCATAAGCGCCTCGGCGCGGTCCACGTTGCCCTCGGCGTCCATGTCGAGCACGCTCGCCGGCATGTTGTCCCAGATCTCCTCGGTCACAAACGGCATGAGCGGGTGCATCAGGCGAATGGAGGTGTCGAGCACAAAGATCAGGTTGCGCTGCGCCTGCAGACGGCCCTCGCCCTTCAGACGGGCCTTGGTGACCTCGACGTACCAGTCGCAGACCTCGTTCCAGAAGAACTGCTGCACGCCGCGAGCCATGTCACCAAAGGTGTAGTTCTCAATACCCTCGGTAACCATCTTCACGGCCTTGGCCAGGCGGCTGAACATCCAGGCGTCGGCCGGCGTCTCCACGACGGGCTCGCCGGGCGTGTAGCCCTCCATATTCATAAGCAGGAAGCGGCTGGCGTTCCAAATCTTGGTCACAAAGCTCTTGGCCTGCTCGGTGCGCGGGCTGTCGATAAGCTGCTTGGTCTTCTTGTCGATGTTCGCGTCGAACTTAACATCCTGGTTGTTGGTGCACAGCGTGAGCAGGTTGTAGCGCATGGCGTCGGCGCCGTACATGCCAATGAGGTCCATGGGGTCAACGCCGTTGCCCTTGGACTTAGACATGCGGCTGCCGTCCTTGGCCAGGATCGTCGGATAGATGACGACATCCTTAAACGGCACCTCGTCCAGGAAGTACAGCGAGCTCATGACCATGCGGGCGACCCACAGCGCGATGATGTCGCGCGCGGTGACGAGCGCCGTCGTGGGATGATGGCCCTCGAGCAGCTCCGGCTTTTGCGGCCAGCCCTGCGTGGCGAAGGTCCACAGCTGCGAGCTAAACCACGTGTCCAGCACGTTCTCGTCCTGATGGATGTGGTGGCCGCCGCACTTGGGGCACACGTCGGTGTCCTCGGTAAGCGCGTCCTCCCAGCCGCAGTCCTCGCAGTAGAACACGGGGATGCGGTGGCCCCACCACAGCTGACGGCTGATGCACCAGTCCTTGAGGTTCTCCATCCAAGTGGTGTAGGTCTGCGTCCAGCGCGCGGGATGGAAGGTGACCTTGCCGGAGTTGACGGCGTCGAGCGCCGGACCCTTGAGCTTGTCGACGGCGACGAACCACTGCTCGGACAGCCACGGCTCCAGGGCGGAGTCGCAACGGTAGCAGTGCATGACGGAGTGATCGTGCTCTTCGATGTGATCGAGCAGGCCGTGCTCCTCGAACCACTTGATGACGGCCTCGCGGCACTCGTCGCGCGTCATGCCGGTGAACTCGCCGTAGCCCTCGACGACCACCGCGTGCTCGTCGAAGATGTTGATCTGCGGCAGGTCGTGGGCCTGACCCATGGCGTAGTCGTTGGGGTCGTGGGCCGGGGTGACCTTAACGAAGCCGGAACCGAAGTTGGCGTCGACGTGGTAGTCGGAGAAGATGGGGATCTCGCGGTTGACGATCGGCAGCATGACGGTCTTACCCACGAAGGCGGCCTTCTCGGGATCCTTCGGGGAGACGGCCACGCCCGTGTCGCCGAGCATGGTCTCGGGGCGCGTGGTGGCGACGACGATGTAGTCCTGGCCGTTGACCGGCTCGGTCAGCGGGTAGCGCAGGTGCCACAGGTGACCCTTCTCGTCCTTGTACTCGGCCTCATCGTCCGAGATGGCGGTGGTGCAGTTGGGGCACCAGTTGACGATGCGCTTGCCGCGGTAGATCAGGCCGTCGTGATACCAGTCGCAGAAGACCTTGCGCACGGCCTGGGCGTAGTCCTCGTCCATGGTGAAGCGCTCGTTATCGAAGTCGACGGAGCAGCCCATGCGCTTGATTTGCTCGACGATGATGCCGCCGTACTCGTGGGTCCAGTCCCAGCAGGCATCGACAAACTTGTCGCGGCCGATCTCCAGGCGGCTGATGCCCTCGCTCTTGAGCTTCTTGTCGACCTTGGTCTGCGTGGCGATACCGGCGTGGTCGGTGCCGAGCACCCAGCGCGTGGACTTGCCGCGCATGCGGGCCATACGGATGATGGCGTCCTGGATGGAGTCGTCGGTGGCGTGACCCATGTGGAGCTTGCCGGTCACGTTGGGAGGCGGAATGGTGACGGTGCAGTCGCCCACGCCCTCGCGGCGCTTGTAGTAACCGCCGTCGAGCCACTTCTGCAGGATCGCCGGCTCGTTGGTCGACGGATCGTAGTTCTTGGGCATTTCTTCCATATATCTCTCCCTTGCCCACCGGGGAGGAATGTAGGCCCGATTTTCGCTCGGTCAGGTCCTGGCTCGCACGAAGACCACATTAAGTGGTCTTCGGCTCGTGCGGAATCTACGAAAATCGGGCCTACATTCCTCCCCTTAGGTATCGATTACTTCAGTCTGATAGGACTTCGCTGAGGCTTAAACAAACACACAGAATAACACAGGTAGTTGGGGTTATTGCGTATCTATAAAATAGCCTCCGGCCGCGGGTGGCCGGAGGCTATTTACAAGCACTTATTTAGGCTGGTTTAGCCGTAAATACGCTGGGGCTGTTCGGTGCCCTTTACGGCGGCTTCGGTTACGACGACCTTGGTTACGCCTTCCTCGCTGGGGAGGTCGAACATCGTCTGCTGCAGCACATCCTCGCAGATAGCACGCAGACCACGGGCGCCGGTCTTGCGGGCGAGCGCCATGCGGGCGATCTCATGCAGGGCCGCGTCCTCAAACTCAAGATCGACGTCCTCGAGCTGGAACATCTTGCGGTACTGACGCACCACGGCGTTCTTGGGCTCGGTCAGAATCGACACCAGGTCGTCCTCGTCGAGTGCCTGCGTCTGGGTGACGACGGGCGTACGGCCCACGAACTCGGGGATCATGCCAAAGGCGTTGAGATCCTGCGGGAGCACCTGGCGCAGCAGGTCGTTCTCGTCGACCGAAGTGGGGCCGGCGATCTCGGAGTTAAAGCCCACGCCCTTGTTGCCCACGCGGTCGGCGATGATCTTGTCCAAGCCCACAAAGGCACCGCCGCAGATGAACAGGATATTGGTCGTGTCGATCTGCAGCAGCTCCTGCTGGGGATGCTTGCGGCCGCCGGTGGGCGGAACGCTTGCCACCGTGCCCTCAAGAATCTTAAGCAGCGCCTGCTGAACGCCCTCGCCCGAAACATCGCGGGTGATGGACAGGTTCTCGGCCTTGCGCGCGATCTTGTCGATCTCGTCCACGTAGATAATGCCCACCTGCGCGCGCTCAATGTCGCCGTCGGCGGCGTTGATGAGTTTGAGCAGGATGTTCTCCACGTCCTCGCCCACGTAGCCGGCCTCGGTGAGCGCGGTGGCGTCGGCGATGGCAAACGGAACCTCAAGGATGCGAGCGAGCGTCTGTGCCAGCAGCGTCTTACCGGTACCGGTGGGACCGAGCAGCAAGATGTTGGACTTGGCGAGCTCCACCTCGTCCATATCGTCGTCGAACTGGGCGCCCATGCCATCGCCAAAGGCGGACACCGCGGCACCGCCCTCGATCACGCGACGGTAGTGGTTGTACACGGCAACCGACATGGCGCGCTTGGCGTCCTCCTGGCCCATAACATAGGCCGAAAGCTCGTCATAGATCTCGTGCGGCGTCGGCACGTGCGTGATGACCTGACGGTCGTCCTCGAGCTCAAAGCCCTCGGCCTCGGGGTCAACGGCGGGCTGGGACGCAGCCTGGCCGTGGTCGTTGAGGAAACCCGGCAGCTTGCCGTTGCGGGCGGCGTCCATAAAGTCCGAAGCCAGCGACTCCTCCAGGATCTCGGAGCAGGCGGCGACGCACTCGTCGCAGATAAAGATGTTGGTCGGGCCCTTTACGAGGCGACGGACCTGGCCCTGCTCTTTTCCGCAGAAGGAGCAGCGGATGGGGTTGCCGTTCTCGTCAAAGTTGTCCTGCATGTTACCTGCCATCCTAGGCGTCCTTCGCGGCGAAGTCGCGCGAGGTGACGATACGGTCGATCAGGCCGTAGTCGAGGGCCTCGGCAGCGGTCAGGTAGTTGTCGCGCTCGGTGTCGGCCTGGACCTTCTCGATCGGCTGGCCCGAGGCATCGGACAGGATCTGGTTGAGCTCGTGGCGGGTCTTCTTGATCTCCTCGGCCACGATCTCGATCTCGGTCTGCTGGCCCTGGGCACCGCCGCTGGGCTGGTGGATCATGACCTTGGAGTGTGGCAGGCAGAAGCGCTTGCCCTTGGCGCCGGCCGAAAGCAGCACGGCGGCCATGGACGCGGCCATACCGACGCAGATGGTGGAGACCTGCGGCTTGATAAAGTTCATGGTGTCCAGAATCGCCAGGCCGGAGTAGACCTCGCCGCCGGGCGAATTGATGTAGAGCGAGATGTCCTTCTCGGCATCCTGGCTCTCAAGATGCAGCAGCTGGGCAACGACCAGGTTGGCGCTGACGGAGTTGATCTCCTCGCCCAAGAAGATGATGCGGTCGTTGAGCAGGCGCGAATAGATATCGTAGCTGCGCTCGCCGCGCGGCGTCTGCTCGATAACGTATGGCACGAGGGCGGAATCGAACTTAGCGATCATACGCATCTCCATTTCTCTTACGGACCAATAATGGTTCTAGACAAACGTACGGTGCCCGCATGCTATGCATTGGCTGGCACCGTACGAAGCAACCGGATAACCGGCTTATAACTTTACCCCATCACGGGCGCGTACATGCGCTCGCGGGAAAGGTGGCGAGAATTACTCAGCGTCCTTGGCGGTCTCGTCGACCTCGGTCACCTTGGCGTTCTCGACCAGGTGGTCAACGGCCTTGGAGCGACGGATGGACTCGCGGACGGCAGGCATACGGCCATCGGCGATGAACTCGGCCTTGGAAGCCTCGACGTCCTTGACGCCGGCCTTCTCGAACTCGGCGTTGATGTCGTCCTCGGTGACCTCGATCTTGAGCTCACGAGCGAGAGCGTCCAGAGCCAGAGACTCACGGGCAACGTCGTTGGCCTGCTTGTGCAGATCGCTGATGAACTGCTCCATGGTCAGGCCGGAAGCGGGCAGCCAGGTGTCCAGCGTCATGCCGCGGGCAGCGAGGTTGGACAGGAAGTTCTGGCCAAGCTCCTCAAAGACGGACTGCTCGTAGTCGGCGTCCATCTCGTCGAGCTGCAAGCGCTCGGCGAGAGCGGAGACGCAACGGTTCTCCTTCTCGGCCGGGAGGCGGGAAGCCTTGTCCTGCTCGATCTCGATCTTGATAGCGTCGCGCATGGCGTCGATGCTGTCGAAGCCGAAGTCGGACTTGACGAGCTCATCGGTGAGCTCGGGGGTGTTGCGGACCTTGATGCCCTTGACGGTGACCTCGACGGTGTGGGTCTCGGCCTCCTCGCCCTCCTCGACCTCGTCGGTCCAGGTGACGGTCTTGACGTCGTCAACGTTGGCGCCGATCAGGGCCTCGTTGAACTCGGCGGGGTTGCTGTCGCTACCGGCGATGAGCATGCGGCCCTCGGCGGCGAAGTTGTCGGCGTTCTCGACGGCCTTGAGGTCGACGGTCACATAGTCGTCAGCCTCGACGGCGCGACCCTCGACGTCCTCGAAGGTGGCACGGTAGTTGAGGAGCATCTCGACCTGGTTGTTGATCTCGGACTCGGTGACCTCCGCGGGAGGCATCTCGATCTCGACGGCGTCGAAGGAGGAGAGCTCGGCAGCAGGACGCAGGGAGAACTCGACGGTGTAGGTGTAGTCCTCGTGATCCTTGGCGAGGTCGAGCTCCTTGTAGTCACCGCTCTTGGTGGGGACGATGTCCAGCTCGTTGAGGACGGCGGGCTCGTTGGCGGCGATCAGGTCGTTGGTGGCCTGAGCGAGGGTGGCCTCGGCGCCCAGGGCGGAGTCGATGACCGGACGGGGAGCCTTGCCGGCGCGGAAGCCCGGGAAGCGGTACTTCTTGGCGGTATCCTTGTAGGCCTTCTTGATCGCGGCGTCGACGTCGGCGGCCGGGATGGTGACCGTAGCGGTGAGCTTGGCGTCCTTGACGTCAGAAGCGGTGATGTTCAACACGTTCCTCCTCATACTGCCCAGCTTATCTGAGGTGCTGGTACCTTTATGCAAAAAGCGTCGCGACGGCCGGAGCCGACGCGGATGCGTTGGTGCGGGCGAAAGGACTCGAACCTTCACGGGAATCCCACCAGAACCTAAATCTGGCGCGTCTACCAATTCCGCCACGCCCGCATGAGCGCACAGACTAGGAATGATAGCAGATACGAACGGCAAGCGCACGCACACGTTTTTAGGCTCACGACCTCACCACGAGTGCAAAAGGCGGGACGAGTTGCCCCGCCCCGCCAGCTACGACTTGTTCGTTAGCCCGCTACTCCCCTAGCAGCGCCTTTTCGGGCGTGATGGGCAGCGAGCGCACCTGGTGGCCGGTGGCGTGTGCGACGGCGGAGGCCACGGCGGCGAGCGGCGTGTTGATGACGACCTCGCCGATCGACTTGGCGCCAAACGGGCCCGTCGGCTCGTAGCTCGGCTCAAAGGCCACGCGAATGCTGCCGATATCCAGGCGCGTCGGCAGCTTGTAGCTCATAAAGTTGCCGGTGCGCAGGCGGCCGCGGTCGTCATGCTCAACGATCTCGTAGAGCGCGTGACCGATACCTTGGGCAATGCCGCCCTCGGCCTGGACGCGCGCGAGCGCCTCGTTGATCACGGTGCCGCAGTCTACAGCCGCCGCGTAGTCCACCACGGTCACCTTGCCGGTGGCCTTGTCGACCTCGACCTCGGCAATGCCGGCCATAAACGGCGGGGGCGAAACGGGCAGACAGGCAGAGGCGTGCGAGGTGAGCGCGTCGCCGCCCGCGATGTTCTTGACGCACAGGTTGGCGAAGTCGCGCAGCGTGAGGAAGCGGTTCTGCTCGCGAGCGGCACGCTCGTCGGACAGGCGCACGTACTGGCCGTCAAAGACCACGTCGGCGGCGTCCACGTCCCACATCTGGGCGGCCTTGGCGCAAATCTTCTCGCGCAGCTCGGTCGCGGCGTTTTTAGCGGCCAGACCCGTCACGTACGTACCGGAGCTTGCATACGAGCCGGCGTCGAACGGCGACACGTCGGTGTCCACGCCGCGCACCACGATGAGCGAGCTCTCCACGCCCAGCTCCTCGGCGGCAATCTGCGCCAGGATGGTGTCGACACCCATGCCGTTATCGGTGGCGCCGGTGCCGATGGTAATGAAGCCGTCCTCTTCCAGGCGCATGTCGATGCCGGCGATGTCTACGTTGGAGATGCCCGAGCCCTGCATGGTGAGTGCGCAGCCCAGGGCGCGCACGCGGTCGCCCAGGTCAACGGCCAGCGGCTTGTCGCGCCAGCCGATCATGTCCATCGCGCGCAGCAGGCAGCGGTCGAGCGCGCAGGCGTTGAGCTTCTCGTTGTAGTACTGCGGCATGGTCTCGCCCTCGCGCACGATATTCTTGAGGCGCAGGTCGGCGGGATCCATATGCAGCATGTCGGCGAGCTCGTTGACGGCGCTCTCCACGGCAAACTGGCCCTGGGTGGCACCGTAGCCGCGATACGCGCCGCCGCGGTTGGTGTTGGTGTAGACGGCGTCCCACCTAAAGCGGCTCGCCTTCACATGGTTGTAGATCGGCAGGCTCTTGTGGCCCGACAGGCCGATTGTCGTGGTGGCGTGCTCGCCGTACGCGCCGGCATTGGACAACGTGTGCAGGTCGATGGCCGTGATGGTGCCGTCGTTCATGGCGCCCAGCTTGACGGTCATCTGCATCTGGTGGCGCGAGTTGCCCGCGGTGATGGTCTCCTCGCGGGTGTAGCAGCAGTAGCTCGGACGGCCGGTCTGCTGGGTAACGAACGCCACGAAGATCTCGCAGCAGCCCGACTGCTTGGAGCCAAAGCCGCCGCCGATGCGCGGCTTGATGACCTGCACCTGCGACTGCGGAATGTCGAGCGACTGCGCGATCATGCGACGCACGTGGAAGGGCACCTGCGTAGAGGTGGTCACCGAGATGCGACCGAACGCGTCGGTCGTCGCGAAGGCGCGGAAGGTCTCCATGGGCGCGGTCTGCGTGGCCTGGCTGGTGTAGGTGCGCTCAAAGACGATGTCGCTCTGGGCGAAGGCCTCGTCCAGGTCGCCAAAGTCGTTGACGCCGCTGCACACCAGGTTGCGCGGGACGTCGCCGCCCTGCGGGAACATAAAGGTCACGTCGCCCTCGGGGTGGACCACGATGTCGTTATCGAGTGCCTGGGTAAAGTCGAACAACGGCTCGAGCACCTCGTAGTCGACCTTGATGAGCTTGAGTGCCTTGTCGGCGGCCTCCTCGGTCTCGGCGGCGACGATCGCCACCTCCTCGTTTTGATAGCGCACGAGGTTCTCGAGGATCAGGCGGTCGTAGGGACTCGGCTGCGGGTAGCTCTGGCCGGCAATGGTAAAGCGGCGCTGGGGCACGTCCTCGTAGGTGTAGACGCCCACGACGCCGGGCACCTTCAGGGCGCGCGACGTGTCGATGGAGCGGATCTTGGCGCGAGCGTAGGGGCTGCGCTTGAGCTTGACGATGAGGGCACCCGCGGGCACCATATCGCCCGTGTAGACGGGACGGCCCTCGAGCAGGGCCTTCGAGTCCTTCTTGGGCTGCTTGTGGGTAATCTGCTTGTACTCGACGCCGTCGCAGCTCGTGTCGTTGACCGGCAGCTCGGGCAGTTCAAAGCCCACCTGCACGCCGGACTCGTTGAGGAAGCGGACGATGGCGCGCAGCTGGCTCTCGTAGCCGCTGCAGCGGCAGAGGTTGCCGGCAAGCTGGCGCGAGAGCTCCTCACGCGTGGCGACGAGGCTCGGGTCCTCCTTGGCGGCGCGGGCGAGCGCCAGCACGTTCATGATGAGGCCGGGGGCGCAAAAACCGCACTGCTCGGCGCCTTCAGCAGCCATGGCACGGGCAAGCGCCTCGGACTCAGCCTTGAGGCCCTCGAGCGTGGTGACGGTGTGACCCTCGACGCGCGCGGCGGGAACCGAGCAGCTCAGCACCGGGTCGCCGTCGAGCCACACCGTGCACAGGCCGCAGTTGGTAGTCTCGCAGGCGCAGCGCACCGACGCGCAGCCCTGCTCGCGCAGCAGCGCAAACAGCATAGTATCGGGGGCAATCTGAACCTTGACCTTGCGGCCGTTGAGCGTAAAGGAAAGATCGATGAGTTTGGCAGCCATTAGCGCACCTCGCTAGAATCGACGCCGGGCACGCGGCGGCAGGAATACTCGTCCGTGGCGAACTTAGGAATCTGGACGGTCTCGAGCTCGCGGGCAAGCGCGGCCGAAAGCTCGATGCCGGCGGCGCGGCGCACGGCCTGCACGGCAAGCGGTGCCGAGATGCGACGGCGGTACTCGGCCGAGCCCCACATGTTGGTGCCGTAGCTCAGCTCGCGCACGGATGCGGCGAGGGCGCGAAGCTCGTCCTCGGAAGGCTGCTCGCTCGTAAGGCCGCATGCCTCGCCCTGCAGCAAGGTTGCGCGCAGCGGACGGGCGCCCACGGTGACGTGCCAGGAGTTATCCCACCAGGCGGCGGTGACGTTGAGCGAGGGGAAGTCGGTCGCGGCCTTGCGTACGGCCTCGTAGCTCGCGCGATAGTCGTGCTTGACGACCACCACGTGCTCGATAACGTCGCGCACGTAGCCCATACGCACGAACTCAGCGAGCGGCACGCGGCCGGCACCCGTCAGCTCAACATACGAATCGAGCGCCAAGAAGGCCGAGAGAACATCCGAGAAACCAAAGCGGCCGTAGATGCTGCCGCCCACCGTGGCGGTGTTGCGCAGCTGCACACCCACGATGTCGTGGACGGCGAACTCGAAGACATTGTTGACAAGCGCGTTGAGCTCGGCATGGCGCTCGAGCTGGCGCAGGGTGCACATGGCACCGATGCGAAACTCGGTCTCGGTCTCCTCGATCTGATCGAGTCCGCAGGCCGAAAGGTCAATCGCCGTCGCCACGCGACGCGAACCCAGGCGCATCCAGATGCCGCCGCCCACAATCTTGTTGTTGCGGTTCTTCTGCAAGAGCTCATAGGCTTCGGCCGCGTTTCCAACACGGACGTAGGTACCGAACTTGAGCACGTTCTCCCCCATCTCTTCACTTGTCCATTACTTTTAAGTGTACCAAACGAGGAGCCGCACGCCGTTGCAGGACAAAATCCACCCACCCATCCATAACTTGCGGTGAAATACGGACTGTTGGGCGGGTTCAGAGCGCCAAACAGTCCGTATTTCACCGCAAGTTATGAGGGGTCCTCCGGGATAGAAAAGGCTCCCAGCCGCGATAGCTGGGAGCCTTATCAAATGCTATGTCAGGCAGGGTTTAGCAGACGCCCTGGGCGAGCATGGCGTCGGCGACCTTGAGGAAGCCGGCGATGTTGGCGCCCATGACGAAGTTGCCCTCCTCGCCGTACTCCTTGGCGGTGTCGTCCACGTTGTGGAACATGCCGCGCATGAGCTGCTCAAGCTTGCCGTCGACCTCCTCGAAGGTCCAGGACAGGTGCTCGGCGTTCTGGCTCATCTCCAGGCCGGACACGAGCACGCCGCCGGCGTTGGCAGCCTTGCCGGGCATAAAGGCGACGCCGTTCTCCTGGAAGTAGGTCGTGGCCTCGATGGTCGTGGGCATGTTAGCGCCCTCGCCGACCACCTTGCAGCCGTTGGCGACGAGCGCCTGGGCATCCTCGAGCAGCAGCGTGTTCTCGCGAGCGCAAGGCAGCGCGATGTCGCAGGGCAGCTGCCACACGCCGCGGCCGTCGCCCTCGTGCCAAGTAGCGCTGGGCTTCTCGTCGACGTACATGGCCAGCGTGACGCCCTTGTCGTGGCCGGAGCGCTTCTGGTTATAGACGTGCTCGAGCACGGTGTAGTCGATGCCATCGGGATCCTCGACCCAGCCGTGGGTGTCGGAGCAGGCCAGCACCTTGCCGCCGAGCTGGGCGACCTTCTGGACAGCGTAGATGGCGACGTTACCGGAGCCGTGAACGACGACGTTCTTACCCTCGAAGGAGTCGCCGCGGCTCTTGAGGTACTCGTCCACAAAGTAGACCAGGCCGTAGCCGGTGGCCTCGGTACGGGCGAGCGAGCCGCCAAAGGAGAGGCCCTTGCCGGTGAGGACGCCGGTCCACTCATTGGTCAGGCGCTTGTACTGACCGAACATGTAGGCAACCTCGCGGCCGCCAACGCCCAGGTCGCCGGCGGGAACGTCGGTGTTGGGGCCGATGTGACGATAGAGCTCGGTCATAAAGGACTGGCAGAAGTGCATGATCTCGTTGTTGGACTTGCCCTTGGGGTCAAAGTCGGAGCCGCCCTTGCCGCCGCCCATGGGAAGGGTGGTCAGGCTGTTCTTGAGGATCTGCTCCAAACCCAGGAACTTGAGCATGCCCAGGGTGACCGTCGGGTTAAAGCGCAGGCCGCCCTTGTAGGGTCCAATAGCAGAGTTGAACTCGACGCGGTAGCCGCGGTTGACCTGGACCTTGCCCTGGTCGTCGACCCAGGGAACGCGGAACATAACGATGCGCTCGGGCTCGACGAGGCGCTCAAGCAGGGCGGCCTCCTCGTACTCGGGGTGGGCGTCGATCGCCGGCTGAATGGTGCCGAGGATCTCGGTCGCGGCCTGGATGAACTCAGGCTGCTCGGGATAGCGGGCCTTGAGCTCGTCGAGAACTTTCTGCGTATAGCTCATGCTTCCTCCAATTGATGGAAAAGAAAGGTGTCGTTCGCGGCGCCCCATGCGCCGTGAGCTTTATCGAATATGGATAATATCGCACTGTTGCAGCAAAGTTACGAATAAGCCGACGAGCGGATGTTTCGTTTTGATTACGATGCAGGTAGAAGCGTTTTTGAGTACCTGACCCGCAAAATCCGTGTTTCGAAGCTGTTTCGTCCACATGGACTAAAACCACCACATTGGGGACAGGCACCTTTGTGGTGGTTTTGGTGGTTAGAGGACGAGCTGGCGGTAGTCGGCGGGGGTTATGTGGGCTTCGGTGGCGGCGCGGAAGGCGGCGAGGGCGTCGCCGGAAAACGGCATGGCCCAGCACAGGCCGCAGCCGGCGGTAATGGAACCGGGCAGCGGCATAATGCGCCCGGGTACGCCGGCGTCAAGGCACAGCTGCTCGCACTCCATCACATCGAAGGTGCTATCGAACGACACGATAATCTTGCGTTCGTGGTCGAGGGCAACACCGGATGGGGCCTCGCGATGCGACTCGCGGTACGCTGCCGCCGCAGCCTCTTCCTCGGCCGTATGTCCGCAGCCGCCACAGCCGCAGGTGCAGGGCTCAGAGCCGTCACAAGTACAAGGTTCCCCCGTGTCGGGGCAGATATCGTGAGACATGACAACTCCCATCGTCTAGGCGAGCAGTTCAGCTGCCGCAAACTCCTCGGGCGTATTGACGTTTTCGAAGCAGAGCAGCGACCCGGCTGCCGCGATAATCTGCGGCTCGTCTAGATAGCTGGCGTTCACTCGGTCGATTAGACAACGAATACGTTGGCGATCGCTGGCGAGGAGCTCGCGAGCCACCGGGACGCATGCTTCACGACGCCAAACAGAGCATAGCGGCTCAATCCCCCGTTCCTCGCGCGGCACGCACACGTCGAGCGGGCCTTCCTTGACCCGATCAGCAAGCGCGCCGATCAGTTCTGGCGAGACGAACGGCATATCGCAGGCGACAATCGCCACGAGTGGCAGCCGAGCGGCGGCCAGCGAGCTCGCGATGCCGCGCATGGCACCGGCGGGGCCGTCGACGTCCATGACTACACGCGGAACCAGGCCATCAAACTCGCACTCCCTGAGATAGGCGAGCTCCTCGGGGCGCGAGGTCGTCACAACAAGCTCGCTGCCGACCAGGGCGAGCCGCTCCAGCACGCGCTCGATCAGGGGCTTGCCGCAAAACGCCATGCGCGCCTTGTCGCAGCCCATGCGCGACGACAGCCCGCCCGCCTGGACGACGCAAGAAAGATCGGCCCGTCTTACGATAGTCATACGGCAAAACACCCCCATCGGCATGCTCGAAACCCGAAGCACGAAGCCACATGCCATTGCCCATAAAGCAGGCGACATGACGGCTCCGTATCAAAACAAAACAGCGCCTTTGCGGCACGCAGCAAGACCGCGAGCACAAAAGCGCTGGTAGCGTATGGCGGGAACGTATGTGAATCGAACACATCCAAGACGTTTTGCACGCCTCGCAACGGTTTTGAGGACCGCGGAGCCCACCGGAGCCCATCCGTTCCCAAGTGCGGCGATATTTTACCAAACCGGACAGCCCGCAGCCGCACAGGGCACCAGAGTAGTCATTCTGGAAGTTGCGGTGGAATACGGACTAAATGGACTAGATATAGGGATAAACAGTCCGTATTTCACCGCAACTGATGAGGGACCCTAGCGCAGGGAGCGCAGGCCGCCGGCTTCTTTGTCTAGTGCTGTGAAGCGCACGGCGTCTAGGTGCTCCAGGATGCTGATGGCTCGCTTGCGCGACACCCCCAGGGCCTCGCGCAGCACACTCGTGGTGGCAGCGCCACCGGCATTGGCGATGGCCGCGGCGACGAGCTCGCGAGCGTGGGCCTCGGCAGCAGCGGACAAGGCAACGTCGCGCTCGACCTTCACAATCGAGCGATTGAGCGAAAGCTCACGCAGAGCACGTGTCATAGTGTCGCGATCGAGCTGCAGCTGCTCGCCCACCTCAGGCAACGTCGGCGCATCGAGACCCGACTCGTCCAGCAAAGCGACAATGCGCTCACAGGCCTCGCGCACCACACGCGCCGCAGCGGCAGCAGAGTGCGGGTCAAACACCTCGGCGCCCTCGGAGGAACACACGCCACGCGAACAGCCCTCGGCAATCAACGCGGCGGCAACAGCGTCGTCAGCGGTAGGCCAAGCGGCATGCGCGACAGCACCCGGCGTAAAGCCCGTCTCCCTGGGAGCCTCCGCGTGCATGGCAGACAGAGTTGAAGCGAGCGAGTCCATTGCGGCGTCGAGCCCGGCAGCACTCGCGTACAGCGCCACGTCGCCCGCGGCAAGCTCGCACACCGCACCCTGGTCCACCAGCGCACGCAACGCAACGTCAACATCGCCGACAACAAGATCCAGTGCCGCGGCAACATCAGCAGCCGCAACCGGCAGCACCTGCAACGCCAGCCACGCGTCGACCGAACCAGCAACATCCCCGGCTTCGAGCGCCGCATACAGCGCACGCTCCCCGTCGGCAAGCTCGCGCGAGCGACGGCAGCGCGACAACAGCACGCGCCCGCCGCCAATGAGCATCACCGGCGAATACGACAGAACCACGGCATGGTCGCCGGCGCGCAACGGCAGCGGGTCCTCCAGACGAACCTGAACGGTACGCGTCTCGCCCACCGCCATGGGCGCCTCGCCCTCCATGAGCATGATGCGGCCGACGACCTCGGCCGTACCCGCCATCACGTGTACGCGCGCGCCCGACTCGAGCACACGCGGCTTGGCGCCCTCACGGCCCAGGTAGGTAAACGTCATCATAAAACGCAGCGTCTGGCCAAAGCGGCCCTCGACGCCGAGCATCTCGCCGCGATCGAGCGAAGCGACCCCATCGCCCACCAGGTTGAGCGCCACGCGCTGGCCGGGCAACGCCCGCTGCGTGTCGCCATGCACCTGAATCCCGCGAACACGGCAGACCGTGCGCGACGGCAGGGCGACAAGCTCATCGCCCACCGCGACCGGCGCGTCGTGCAGCGTTCCCGTCACGACGGTACCGGCGCCCTTGATCGTAAAGCAGCGGTCGATGGGCAGGTGCGGAGCGGCGTCGGTGCGCTCGGCACGGTCGCGGCAAGCATCCCAGCAGACATCTACGCACTCGTCGAGCGCAGCCAGCAGTGCGTCAATCCCCTCGCCCGTCTTGGACGACACGGGGACGATCGGGGCGCCCGCAAACACGGTGCCCGACAAAAAGTCATCGACGTCGAGCTCAGCAAGCTCGGTCATCTCGGCATCGGCCAGATCGCACATCGTCAGCGCGACCACCATGTGCGTGACGCCCAACAGCTCCAGCACATGCACGTGCTCGCGCGTCTGCGGCATCACGCCCTCGACGGCCGAGACCACCAGCACGGCCACATCGATGCCCGTGGCGCCCTGCACCATGGCGCGTAGGTAGTGCGCGTGTCCCGGCACGTCGACCAGGCCCACGATCTTGCCGCTCGGCAGCGCAAGCTCGCCAAAGCCGAGCTCCACGGTCATGCCGCGGCGACGCTCGACCTCCAAGCGGTCGGGATTTTTGCCCGTCAGCGCCTCAATGAGCGCCGACTTGCCATGGTCGACGTGGCCCGCCGTACCCACGATGACGGGACATTCCACCAACGCTTCAGTCTCACTCATCGGCGCGCCGCCTTGGCAACGCACGCGGCAAGCGTCGACGCCGCCGTCTCGATATCGCGGTCGCCCACGAGCGTGCGGACGTCAAACAGAATGCGGTCGTGCGAAGTACGCGTGACAACCGGCTTATCAAAGTCTTGGACGAGCGAGCGCTTGAGCGCATCGACCGTCAGGCGCTCGTCAACAAGGCGCACGGCAACGCACATCGTCGGCAGCTCGACGGTAGGCAGTGAGCCGCCACCGGGGGTCGACGACTCCTCGACAATCTCCAGCTCAACGGCACAAGGACAGCCGGCCTTATCGAGCCCCGCCGCCATAAGGTCGCGCAGCTTGCGCGCACGACGCTCCAAATGAGCCTGCGGAAGCGTGAGCATGCTGAGCACCGGAACGTCGCGATGGGCCACATCGGCGCCGTCCATGTAGATGCGCAGCGTGGCCTCGAGCGCCGTCAGCGCGAGCTTGCCCGGGCGCAGGGCGCGCATGAGCGGATGCGCGCCGCAGGCCTGAATCAGGTCGCGACGGCCCATGATAATGCCCGCCTGCGCGGCACCGAGCAGCTTGTCGCCCGAGCACGACACGATGTCGAGCCCGGCGGCGACCGAGGTCGGCGTGGTCTCCTCGCCGCCGCGGACCAGGATGTCGTCGGGCAGCAGCGCGCCCGAGCCCTGGTCCTCGTAGAACAGCAAGCCGTGCTTGTGCGCCAGCGCGGCAAGCTCCTTGGAGCTCACCTCCTCGTGAAAGCCCTCAATGCGGTAGTTGGAAGGATGAACCTTGAGGATCATGGCCGTGTCGGGCGTGATGGCGCGCTCGTAGTCGGCAAGGTGCGTACGGTTGGTGGCGCCGACCTCGACGAGCCGAGCGCCCGAGGCCTCCATGACATCGGGAATGCGGAAGCTGCCGCCGATCTCGACGAGCTCGCCGCGACTCACGATGACCTCTTTACCCGCGGCATGGGTGGCCAGCACCAGCAGTACCGCGGCAGCATTGTTATTGACGACGAGCGCGTCCTCGGCACCGGTGAGCGAGCGAATCAGCTGCGCAGCGTGCTCCTTGCGCGACCCGCGCGAGCAGGTGTCGACGCTGTACTCGAGCGTGCTGTACCCGCGCGCGACCTCGGCCACGGCCTTGGCGGCCGACTCAGCAAGCGGGGCGCGGCCCAGGTTGGTATGGATGACCACGCCCGTAGCGTTTACAGCGGGACGCAGGCTGGGCAGCGCAGAGCGATGGGCGCGCCACTCGATGGCCGCCGCCAAGTCGCGCTTGGAGCGCGGGACCGCACCGGCGCGAATGGCGACGCGTTCCTCGTCGAGCTCGGCCGTGACGGCGGCATGGACCACCGCGTCACACGTCTCCCCCGCTGCCTTCACCACCGGCCACTCGGTGAGCAGCTCGTTGACAGAAGGGATGGCGCGCAGGCGGGCGCGCACCTCATCGGAAATGTTCTGGCTATCGCTCATGTGCGGCCTTTCAAAACAAACGTGGATCAGTCAAATACTTCGGCTGAGTCAATTACTCGTCATTATCCCCGCGCGGCGCAATCTTTTCCACACGAACGGCGTTTTCCTGGGTGAGCGCGGCGCCCGTAATGGGATCCCAACGTAGCGGCGTGTGGTCGAGCGGACCGACGCCGAGCGCTTGGACACCATCCGTGCCGGCCCCAAACGAACGCCCACCGGGAGCCGCCGACGTAAAGATGCACGCCGGATGCAGATAGGGCGTAGTCTCCACGCGCACGCGATCGCGCCCCATGTCGCTCACGAGCTCGATGATCTCGCCATCGGCAATTCCCATGCGCGCGGCGACGTCGGCATTCATCTGCACAGCATCCAGGTCGAAGCCCGCCTCGGCAGCACCGGCCGCCGCGAGCCTACGCGACGTATGCGACTCGAAGGGCCGGTTACCGCTAATGAGGCGAAACATCCCCGGCCCCGGCTCCACCATCGGGGCAATCCAGCCGGGCACACGACCCAAACCAGCGCGCTCCCACACGTCGCTTGCCAGCGCAATCTTGCCGCCGTCGAGCGGAATCACCGGCTCGCCCGTGCGTGGCGGCAGCGACACGCCTGTGTCGGCCCAACCGCGTTCCCTGAGCACAGCCAGGTCGATCCCAAACGGGGCCACCTGGGCCGCCGCCAAGTCGTCCAGCGTAAAGTTGAAGTACTCGCCCACGCCGCAGGCAGTAGCCAAACCGGCAAAGATCTCCCAGCCGGGACGTGTGTCGTCATGCAAAACCGGCAGCACCGCATTGCGGTAAAACACGCGCGCATCGTTGCGGCCCACGACCGTGCCCACGCCGCGGTCGGCCTCCAGATACGTCACATCGGGCAGCACAAAATCGGACGCACGCGCCGTCTCGGACCAGCGGATATCGATGGTCACGAGCAGGTCGAGCTGCTGCAAGATGCCAAGCCACGCATCGGCGTTGCCGTAACCCGCACCGGGATTGCTGGCATAAACGATGAGCCCGCGCAGGTCGCCGGCAAGAATGGACTGGCCGATGGTCGTGCATAGACCACGCACCGGATCGACGAGCGGATAGCGCTCCGAGCCCAACTTGGGCTCACGCGGCACCGGCGGCGTCGCAAAGCGCGCAGGGTCCAAGTCGCCCAGCGCGAGCGGCGTCGGCGGGCTGAGCGCACCGCCCGCATGCCCTAGGCAGCCCAACAACACATCGACCAGGCAGATAGCGCGCGCCGTCTGGGTGCTGTTGGCATACGCGATGCCGATGCCACCGTGAAAGCCCGCGTCGACCACGGCGGCAGGCGCCGCAGCAGCCAGATCGCGCGCCGTCGCGACAATCTCTTCGGCCGGCACATCACACATCGACTCGGCCCACTCGGGCGTCCAAGTAGCAGCCGCCTGCGCCAGCTCATCAAAACCCGTGGTATAGCGGGCCACAAAGTCACGGTCGTACAGGTCCTCGGCAATGAGTACATGCGCAATGCCCAGCAGCAACGCCAAGTCGCAGCCCGGGCGCACGCGCAGCCAGCGGTCGGCAAGCGCGGCCGAACCGCTGCGCCGCGGATCCACCACAATAATCTTGGCCCCGCGACGTCGAGCGTCGTTCAGGGCATCGACTGTGCCCATCGTCGACGAATCCACGATGGAACGCCCCAGGTACATAATGCAATCGGTATGGGCCAGGTCGGAAGCCGGACTGTAGCCCAAGCTGTGCTCCCAGCCGGTCAGGCGGCTCACCTCGCAGGCGCCGTCGGCACCGTACACGTTGGGCGACCCCAGCGCGTGCATAAAACGATAGGCCCAATAACGGTCGAACGAGGGTACACCGAGCGTCATGCCCAGCGCACGGGCGCCATACGCATCCACGACCCCGCCAAGGCGCGCCGCAATCTGAGCAAACGCCTCGTCCCAGCTCACCGCATCGAACCCCGAGCCATCCTCGCGGCGGCGCATGGGGTGCAAGATACGATCACGCTCGTCAAACGGCATGGACAGGCGATGCCGCCCTCGGGCGCATAGGGCCCGCGCCGCGCACGGATGCCCCGGGACCGGCAGATCGGCCACCACACGCCCGTCCTCAACATGGGCCGCAAAGGCGCAATCGGCATAGCATCCCCCGCACGTGGTCACCACGGTGCGACCGGCACGTTTCACAGCAAATGCCATCTCGATTATTCCTTTCCAGCCCACACACAACACACTCCAAGGCAAAAAGCCTCCCGCACGGCAACGCCCCGCGGGAGGCCCAACACCCAGCGAACAGTCCCTTTACGCCTCGGACTTCTTGGCGTAGATAAACCAGTAGCCCAGCGCGATCAGAACCGCGCCGCCAACGATGTTTCCCAGCGTGGCAGCGGACAGGTTAAACGCAATGCCTGCAACATTGAGCGCATCGGCACCAGCAACGTCGGCACCGTAGCCGCACGCGTGCATCACGGCGCCCATGGGCAAAAAGTACATGTTGGCAACGCAGTGCTCAAAACCGCAGGCCACAAAGGCGGCGATGGGCAGCAGAATGCCCACGACCTTATCGACCACGGTCTTGCCGGCGGTACCGATCCACACGGCCAGGCACACAAAGATGTTGCACAGGATGCCGCGGAAGAAGATCGTCACCCAGTCGATCGTCACCTTGCCGGCGGCCACACTCACCATGGAATTGGCGACCGCCTCGCCGTTGAGCTTATAGATGCCGGCCATGTACACCAAAAAGACGATGAACAGGGCGCCAACAAAGTTACCGACCCACACGACAACCCAGGCCTTGAGCATCTGGGCCAGCGTGATCTTTTTGCTCTTGAGCGCGCAGACCATAAGTGAGTTGCCCGTAAAGAGCTCGGCGCCGCACACCAGCACGAGCACCAGGCCCAGGCAAAAGCACAGGCCACCCACGACGCGCTGGGCACCCCAGCCCAGGGTGCTATCACTCAAAAACACCGTAAAGAACAGGCCACCGAAGGCGATGAACGCACCGGCGAACATCGCCAAGACAAAGGCCTTCGCGACCGGCAGGTTAGCCTTGGTCACGCCGGCGGCCTCGGTCTTTGCCTCAATCGCGGCGGGCGCCAGGCAATCGGGAGCGGGATACTCCACCTTGGTATCTGCCATGTCAATCACTTCTTTCCTAATCAGCAGGGACAAGCGCTCCTACAGCTCCTGCCCCAAGCGGACAAAGTGGGAAAAGTCGTTGGCGGCCACGGCGTCGTACACGGCGTCGACAGCGTCAAAGACCTCCGGGGACATGGGGTTGTAGAACTCCGTGTCGCCCGGCTGAATCCCTATGAAGACGATATCTTCGCATGATTGCTCGATCTCTTCGATCAGAATCGAGAGCGGAAGCGAATGTGTGGTGAACATCGACTTACGAGCCACATCGCGTTTGTCAAGCAAACGGATGGACCCGACGGGCAGCACCATGTCGGCGGCATCGACCAAGACCAGGCGCGGCGGACGCTCGCGCTTGACCTCGATGATGTCGTCTTCGGGCGTCTGACCGCCGTCGATGGTGTACCAACCGGCGATGGGTGCGTCCTCCATCTTTTTGGAGAGCACGGGGCCGGCGGCATCGTCGGCGCGCAAAACGCTTCCGGCCGTGAGCACGATACCCGCAAAGGGAGCGCCGTTCACGCGGCCATCGATAACGCGGCCCATTACTGCAACCTTCCCGTCAAGTACACGCCCGACACGTCGCGCACGCGCTCCACCAGGTCGCGAAACTTCATCAGAAACGCGACCTGCTGGGCATGCAAGCCAAAGTCGGCATCGAACACCGAGATGCCCGCCTTGGCCGAGCCGCGAAAACCGCGCTCGTTCAGCAGGTCATCGCAGGCCTCGAGCAGCGACGGCACCGCCGCCTTGTCGAGCTGGCACTCGCCAAAGGAGCGGATGGCCTCAAACTTAGTCCGGGCCTCCCCCTCCGGCAGCGCGTCGACGAGCGAATAGAAGACGTTCACCGGCACCGACAGGCGCGGCTCAAAGCAGTCGAGTACGCCGGTGTGGTGGCCCACGGCGAGCGTGTAGTACAGCACGTCGCAGGCCTCCTGGGGAACGTCTTCCTCGGTCTCCACAAACTTACGCGTGAGCTCGTAAAAGACCACCTGGTCGGGCGCATGGCCCAGGCAAGGGCCGGCGACGCCCTCGGCGGCCTCGTCGCTTGCGCGCGAGGCATCGCCAAAAGAGCCGCCGAGCATACCCGGGCCCGCAAAGTAACCAGAGCGGTCCGTGAGTTCCATCTAGCGACCTCCGGCCAGCACCAGATCCTGCAGCGCCGAGTACACCTCGACGCGGCGCGGATCGTCCTGCTTATCGATGAGCAGCGCCATGGCACCGCGGATATCGCCCTTGGGTGCGCCCTCGAGCGTATCCATAAACTCGTTGGCCAGGTCGCGGCCGTAACGGTAGCCGCTCATGGCGCGAGCCTCGCGCTCGATGGCAACGCGCAGCTTGTACGGCACGCCGGGGTGCAGGATATCGGCCTGCTCGCCGGCGGCCTCCACCGTGGTCTCGGCATGGAGCTTTTGGTCCAGCAGACCGAGTGCCATGGCAAAGCCGTAGATGGTCTGCGCGGGGCTGGGCGGGCAGCCGGGGATGTAGACATCGACCGGCAGAATCTTGTCCGTGCCGCCCCAGACGCAGTAGTTGTCGTAAAAGATGCCGCCGGTGCAGCCGCACGCGCCGTAAGACACCACGATCTTGGGATCGGGTGCGGCCTCAAAGGCACGCAGGGCCGGCATGCGCATGGCGCGCGTCACGGCGCCGGTGTACAGCAGCACATCGGCGTGGCGCGGCGACGGGACGACCTTAATACCAAAACGCTCAACGTCAAAGACGGGCGTGATGGAACCGAAGATCTCGATCTCGCAGCCGTTGCAGCCACCGCAGTCAACGCGGTAGACGTACACCGAGCGCTTGATCTTCTTAAGAAGGGTCGCCTTGGCCTTCTCGATGCTCTCGTCGAGCTCGATCTTGGTCGGGCGGTACTGAAGCCGCTCGGGCAAAAGCGTGGGTTCGGCCATGGTTACTCCTCCTTCGTATCAAAATCCATGATGATGCCCTCGACCGGTGCAGGTCCAGCGGGAATCTCGGGCGCATCGGGGTTAAGCTCGCGGTCGATATACTCCGGGTTCAAGCCGTGGCCGCCAAGATACTCCATGCCGGGGCCCTGGGGCTCACCGGACGTGAGCGTCTCGTTGGCAGCCATGCCGACCGCGTTGCCGGTCTTGACGGCCGACGCGGCGCGCAGAGCGTCGAGCTCGCGCTTGCACTCCTGGCACATACCGACGGTGCGGGCGGCCTGCTCGGCCTCCATGCCACCGGCCTTCTGCAGCAGGCGCTTGGCGTAGTCGATCTCCTTGTGCGGAGCGAACGGCTTGCCGCAGCGCGAGCAGTGCTCGAGCGTGTAGACGCTCTTGCTGGTGAGGTCGTCCTTGCTCATGACGGCCAGCTCAAACTCCTCGGTGAGCTTGATGGCCTCCATGGGGCAGGCTTCCTCGCAGCGGCCGCAGAAGATGCAGCGGCCGTAGTCGATCGACCAGGTGATGGTATCGGCCGCAAGGTCGGTATCCATGCGGATGGCGTCGGCCGGGCACGCAACGCCGCAGGCACCGCATGCGATGCACAGCTCGGCGTTGTGCTCGGGCTTGCCGCGCATGTCCTTGTTGGTGGGGAACGGCGCAAACGGGTACTTGACCGTCGCGTCGCCCGCCTTCGCGTTGACCTTCCAAAGCTTCAGCATATTAGAGCGCCTCCTCATCGAGCGGAGCGGCCAAGGTGCCCTCGCCCGCAAGCGGCGACTTGTCGCGCCAGACGTTCTCGAACTGCTCCTTGTCGAGCACGTGGTCGCGCTTGGCGGCGACATCGGTCACCGTCACGCGGTCGGTGCAGGAGTAGCACGGGTCGAGCGAACCGACGATGAGCGCCGCATCGCCCACGGTGTTGCCGCGGAACATGTAGCGCAGGACCGGCCAGTTGCTGTACGTAGCGGCCTTGGCGCGCCAACGGTAGCACTTCTGGTTGTTGCCGAGCATGGCCCAGTGCACGTCCTCGCCGCGCGGCGCCTCGGTGGCGCCGATGGCGTACTTGTGCGGGGTGTACTCCCAATCCGTGGTGAGGATGGGGCCCGACGGGCAATTCTCGAGCATGGTCTCGATCATGTCGATCGAATCATAGACCTCCTGGATGCGCACCGCCGTACGGCCGAAGGCATCGCAGGTATCGGCCGTGGCCGCGCGCATCTTTTGAATGTCGGGGTCGGCATAGCCGTCGAAGGGATGGTCAAAGCGCACGTCGCGGGCATAACCCGAGCCGCGCATGAGCGGGCCAACCGGCGAGAAGTCACGGGCGATCTTGCGGTCCAGGATGCCGATGCCGCTCGTACGCTCGATAAAGTTGGGCGTGGAGAGCAAGACGTCGACGAGCTCGGTGACCTCGGAGCGCAGCTGGTGGATGGTCGTGAGCGTGGAGAGCTTCTGCTCGGCCAGGATGTCGCGACGCACGCCGCCGATCACGTTGAGGCCATAGGTCTTGCGGTGACCGGAGAGCTTCTCGGCCAGGTCCATGGACTTCTCGCGGACGCGGAAGAACTGCTGGAAGCCGGAGTCGAAGCCGGTGTAGTGCGACGCCAGGCCAATGTTGAGCAGGTGCGAGTGCAAGCGCTCGACCTCGAGCATAATGGCGCGGATGTACTGGGCGCGTGGCGGGACGTGGATACCCTGGGCGCGCTCGACAGCCTCAGCATAGGCCACCGAGTGGGCGCAGCCGCAGATGCCGCAGATGCGGTCGGCGAGGAACGTCACGGCGTCGTAGTTCAGGCGCGTCTCGGCGACCTTCTCCATGCCGCGGTGCACATAGAACAGGCGGTAGTCGGCGTCGACAATCGTCTCGCCCTCCACGAACAGGCGGAAGTGGCCCGGCTCGTCGGAGGTAATGTGCAAAGGTCCCATGGGGACAAGAGTCGTCTCCTTGCCCTTGGTGTCGGCCAAGAACTCGTAGTTTTCCATGTCGCTCGCGGGAGCGGGACGGAAGCGGTAGTCCATGGAGTCCTTGCGCAGCGGGTACAGGCCGCTCGGCCAGTCGTCGGGCAGCACCAGGCGACGGCGATCGGGCAGGCCCTCGGGAATCAGGCCGAACATATCGCGCAGCTCGCGCTCGCCCCACACGCAGGCGGGGACGAACGGCGTCACGGACGGGAACGTCATCTTGGCGGGGTCGACCTCGGCGCGGACGGTCACCCAGCCGGGATCCTCCCCCTCCATGGAGATGAGGTAGTACACGGCGTAGCGGCCGCACAGGCTGCGCTCGTCGTTGCCAACGATCACGGGAATCCAGCCGTAGCGCTCGTAGTACAGGTAGTGGACGGCCTCGGGCAGACGGTCCAGCTTGACGGTGATCGTCAGCTGGTCCTCGCACTGCCACTCAACCTTCTCGATGCAGCCCGGAACGGCGCGGCGCAGGGCCTCGACATGGCTCTCGCAGCGGCGGGCATACACCTTGTTCTCAGTATCAGTCATTGGTTACTCCACCTCGCTCTGAGCGGTCTGGGTACCGAACACAGCGCGGTACATCGGCGCCGCATGAAGCTCATCGGTGCTCTGCTCGAGCACGATACCGGTCGCGGCCTCGACACCGCTCACGAGCGGCGTGGGCGTGGCGATACCAAACCAAAGGATCATGACGGCCAGGATGATCTCGGGGATCAGCATAAGGGCCGGAGCTTCGTGCTTGGCCATGCCCTCGGGAGCATGACCGAACACCGACTTAAGCGCGATGCGGGTGAGCGCGGAGATGGCCACGGTAAGACCGAGGGCAACCACGACGACGAGCCACATCGGACCGGCGGTGACGCCGGCGACAAAGGTCAGGAACTCAGAGATAAACATGCCGAAGGGCGGGAAGGCGGCAAGACCGAGCAGTGCCAGGATGGCGAGCGCGGCAGTCGCGGGGGCAACCTCCACGACGCCCTGGATCTTGGCCAGGCTACGCGTACCGTAGGCGTGCTGGATGTTACCGGACACGCAGAAGGCAAGCGTCTTGGTAAAGCCGTGGAACACGCAGTGCAGCAGGGCCGCGGCGATACCCAGCGGGCCGCCGACACCCAGGCACAGCGCGATGACGCCCACGTTCTCCACGGAGGAGTAGGCAAAGCGGCGCTTGAGGTCGTCCTGGCGGAACATGGAAAGCGCCGCCACCAGGATGGACAGCGTGCCGACGATCAGCAGCAGAAGCTGCGGGTAGTCGGCGCCCACGGCCTGGATGGTAAAGCCGTAGAAGCGCATGATCACGAGCATGGCGCACTTAAGCAGGACGCCCGATAGCAGGGCCGAGACAGGGCTCGGGGCCTGGGAGTGAGCGTCGGGCAGCCAGGTGTGCATGGGGAACAGGCCGGCCTTGGTGCCAAAGCCGATCACGATAAACGCGAAGGCGAGGCGCATGAGCGTCGGGTCGAACTGGTCGGCATAGGGCAGAACAGACGACAGGAAAGCGGCCTCGTGGGCATTGGGAATCACGTCGGCGGCGTTGGCATAGATCAGCAGCGTGCCAAAGAGGCCAAAGGCCACGCCGGCGGTGCAGACCATGGCGTACTTCCAAGAGGCCTCGAGGGCGGTCTTGTTCTTGTAGATACCGACGAGAAACACGGTGGACAGCGTAGTTGCCTCCACGGCGGCCCAGGTGAGGATCATGTTGTTGGACAGGCATGCGAGCAGCATGGTGAACACAAACAGGCTAAACAGCGCGTAGTACTGCTTAGCGCGCTCGGCGGGCATGGCGCCCTCCTCGATATCGGCCTTTACATAGGGAAGCGAGAACAGCCCCGTGAGAAAGCCGATAAAGCCGATGAGCAGCACAAAGATGGAGCCCAGCGAATCGAGGTGGAACCACAGGCCAAGGGCGTTGGCGGTGTTGCCGCTCACGAGGACCTCGCCGGCGGTCATAAGCGACAGCACCAGGACGGCCGCGACAGAGACCAGGTTGAGCCCGGCAAACACGCTATAGGACGTGCTCTTGGGCAAAAACGCCATGACGAGCGAGAACACCAAAGGGGTCGCGAGCAGGGCAAGAATCAACGTTTCCATGGACTACCCCCTCAGCTCGGACAGGTCGCGCGCATCGAGCGAATGGGAGTCTTCCCAAATGCGGCGCACGACGATGGACATGATGATGACGGCAAAGATAGCGTCGGTGGCAATACCGATCTCGATGATCTCGGGAGCGGTGGGCGCAAGGAGCGCCAGCGTCACGTGGCTGCCGTTTTCCATGAGGCAGTAGCCAAAGATCTGCTTCATGATGTTGCGCTGCGAGATGATGCAGGTCAGGCCCACAAAGAAGTGGGCAAAGCTGATGGCGAGCGCCGGCGTCGCGACCTCGGCCGTGGGCAGGCTGATCTGCGTCACGACGGCAAAGCAGATGGCGACCTCGACGGCGATGATGCAGATGGCCCATGCGGGCTTAATGCCGGCAGCCAGCGAAGCGTCGCTCGGCTCGCCCATCTTCTTGTACGCACGGTTGAGAATGTACGGGACCAGGACGACCTTGGTGATAAAGGCCGAACCCGCCCACATAAGGAGCTCCTGCGCGCCGGTGGTGACACCGAGCGTGGCGAGCAGGCCCACGAGCACCAGCGACTGCACCGCATACCAGCGGATGGAGTGCTTAATGTTCTTGGAAATGACCACCATGGTGGACGTGACGATCAGAAGGCCGCCAAGGATGTTGACGATCGAATAACCCATGTCGTTCTACCTCCTAACCGATCCAGCTGGCCGAAAGCGGGCCGCTGACGATGACCATGATGATGAGCACGATGAACACGAATGCCATCGCCTTGGGGAGCGGGGCTCCCGCGGCGACCTCTTCGCTGGGCTCACCGGGCAGGCAATAGCCCATCCACTTGAGGAACCAGGCAAAGGTGGCGACGGTCTCGGCGACCATGATGCACACGAGAACCAAGATCGCGACGTTGCCGGCACCGACGGAGAAGCCGCCGGCGATGATCTGGAACTTCGAGAAGAACGTGTTCATAGGCGGCACGCCGGCAATGGCGAGCGCCGCGACACCAAAGCCCACACCCGAGATCGGGTACTTCTTTACGATGCCGCGCAGCTTGGGCAGCATACGCGTACCGAGCGTAAAGGAGAACGAACCCGCGATCAGGAAGAACAGGGTCTTGGCAAACGCGTGGTTAAAGATATGGCAGACCGCGCCGTCAAAGGCGAGCTGGCTGCCAAAGACCGAAAGGCCCAGGCCAAAAAACACGTAGGAGAGCTGGGCGATCGTGGAGAAGGCCAGCAGGCGCTTCATATCCTTTTGCGGCAGGTACATGAGGAAGCCAAAGAGCATGGTGACCATGGCGTCGATAACGGCGATCCAGCCCACAATCTCGGGAACCTCACCGGCAGAGACAAGGGCGCGGGCGAACACGCACACGCCGACCTTAACCATCGAGGCGCCGTGCAGGTAGGCCGAGACAGGCGTGGGGGCCTCCATGGCCGAAGGCAGCCACATGTACATGGGAACCTGTGCGGACTTTGCCCAGGCCGCGAACAGCACGAGCAAAAGGACGATGGCCTTAAGGTTGGAGTCCAGGCCGGCAATCGCCGTGATGGCGAAGGTACCGGTGTGGGCAAACACGATAGCGGCACCCAGGTACAGGCCAAGCGCGCCGATATGCGTGATGATGAGGGCCTTCATGCCGGCCTTCTTGGCGGTGGGGCTCATGTAGTAGCTGATGAGGCCCCAAGAGCACGCGCCCGTGATCTCAAAGAACACGAGTTGGCCCAGCAGGGTCGAGCTGTACACAAGACCGGCCATGGCACCGATGAAGGTCGCGAGGTACGCATAGAAGCGACGGCGCGGCGCATCGGGGTGCTCACGGTTGCTCTCGCTCATATAGGGAATCGAATAGATCACGACAAGCAGGCCGATGCCCACGAAGGCGGGCGCGAGCAGCGTGCTCATACGGTCAAAAGTAAATCCCATGACGAGGGTCTGCCCAAACGAGATCAGGGGGACCTGCGTGTCGGGCATGCCGGCGCCAGCGAAATTCGCGGCGAGGGCGATGGTGCAGACCGTCGAGACGGCGGCACCCAAAACGCTGAACCACTTGGCGTACGGACGGGGGAACAGGGCGACGAGCACCGAGGCCACCATCGGGGCCGCGATAGCGACCAAGCCGAGAAGGGACAGACTGACTGCAAATGACATTGTTTCTCCCTTCTCCTACACGCCGACGACCACGAAGACAAACGCCAGAACGGCGATGCCCACGACGGCCCAGGTCTGATTGCCAAGCACCTTAAAGCGCGAACGCGAGCAAGAGTTCTCGATCACGCCGCATACGACAAAGTCGATCAGGCACTTAACAAGGAAGATGACCGCGCCCAGAACGGCAGCGGCGCCCACGGTCGCGGGCTCGCCCCAGGGGACGAAGATCGCGCAGAACCAGGCGACGACCAGGACCTGCTTCATGGACATGGCGAGCTTGGCCATGGCGAGCGACGGGCCTGAAAGCTCGGCGAGCGGACCTTCCTGAAGCTCCTGCTCGGCCTCGGCCTGGTCAAACGGCAGCTTGCCGAGCTCCATGTAGCAGGCAATCGCAAAGGCGATACCGGCGAGAATCACGGCGACCGGCGCGTCGACGGCACCCGTCATGACGTGCTGACCCATGGTGGCGATGTCGGTGGAGCCGCACACCAGGGCGGCGGCAAACAGCGCCAGCAGCATGGACGGCTCGATGAGCACGCTCATGAGCAGCTCGCGAACGCCGCCGATACCGGCGTAGGCGTTGGACGAATCCACGCCGCAGAGGGCGAAGAAGAAGCGGGCGAGCGCCAGGCTATACATGATGGTGATGGCGTCACCAAAGACCGGGATGGGGCTTTGTGCCGTAAAGAGTGGCAGACCCATCGCGAGCATAAAGGCAACGGCGAAGAACAGCGGCGGCATAATGCGCAGCGCAAAGCTCGCGTCCTCGCTCTGGGACTCGGGGCGCGCAAAGAGCTTGGCTAGGTCGCGGTAGTCCTGCATGATGCTGGGGCCGCGACGGTTGTGCATCTTGGCGCGGACCACACGACCGAGACCGGAGAAGAACGGCGCGACGGCCATAACGACCACGCCCTGCAGAACGGCAAGTACGATGTTGTTCATGCTCTCCCCTCCTTAACCCATTTGCACGGCGAGCACGAGGAACACCACGAGTGCCGCGACGATGTAGCAGATATAGATGCTGTAGTTTCCGCCCTCGAGCTTAGTCGCGAGGTCGGCAAGCTTCTCGACACCCTTATGCGGGGCGTCGACGAGAACCTTGTCGGGTACGGGCTCCACAGCCTCGGCCACACCGCTGAGCTTCTGGAAGAAGCGCGCGATGGACCAGCAGACGGCCGTGCAGCGGTCGCGCAGCGTGTAGAGCGGCTGCATAAACCAGGACACCTCGGAGGCAAAGGTCGTGGCCACGACGGGCATATGCTCGTTGGGAGCATAGCCGCATGCCCACGGCTGGGACTTCTGCACCTTGCCGACGGTCTTGAGCTTGCGATAACCGCAGGCAAGGCCGACAAGCACCACGAGCGCAATGGCGATCGCGGGCGTGGAGGTGGCAGCGCCGGAGTACTGGTTCATGAGCTCCATGCCCTCGGCGGCAAACACGCCACCGTACGGATGCAGCACGGACGCGGCGACATCGACCAGCACGGGAGCGATCACGGGAGCGCCAATGCCCAGCACGACGCAAATGGCCGCGAGCAGGCCCTGCGCCAACACCATGGGGGCGGGAACCTCTTTGGCATTGGCCGCGACCTCGGAGCGGGGCGCAGAGGCGAAGGAGACGCCGTAGGCCTTGACGAAGCACGTGACGGCCAGCGCGCCGGTAATGGCGAGCGCGACGGCAGCGAACACGGCAACAATCATGACGGCCTTGTCACCCTGCATGGCGGCGTTAAAGAGCGACTGGTAGGTAAACCACTCGGACACAAAGCCGTTGAAGGGCGGGATAGCCGAGATGGCAAGTGCGCCAACGAGGAAGCAGATGGCCGTTGCCGGCATACGACGGAACAGGCCGCCCATCTTCTCCATATTACGCGTACCCGTGGAGTACAGCAGCGCACCGGCGCCCAAGAACAGCTCGCCCTTAAACATCGCGTGGTTAAACGTGTGGTAGAGGGCGGCCATCAGAGCCAGGACGGCGATGCCGACCGAGTTGAGCGCCATGGCGGCCATGGAGGCGCCGACGCCGAGCAGAATGATGCCGATGTTCTCGACGGAGTGATAGGCCAGCAGGCGCTTGATGTCATGCTCCTGCAGGGCGAAGGCCACGCCGAGGACCGACGAGATCGCACCGAAGACCATGACCATAAGGCCCCACCAGACCTGAACGCCCGAGGCGGAGAGCAGGTCGAGGCCCACCTTGAGGATGCCGAAGATACCGATCTTGATCATGCCGCCGGACATGAGGGCCGACACGTTGGACGGCGCCTCGGGATGCGCCTTGGGCAGCCAGCCGTGCAGTGGGATGATGCCGGCCTTGGCGCCAAAGCCAAAGAAGGCAAGCACAAAGCAGACCGACGCAACCGCGGGGCTAAACTGCGTAGCGCGGAAATCCGCAAAGGCAAACGAGCCGCCGGCGAAGTTGGTCATGGTGAGGAAGCTCGCCATGATGAGCACAAAGCCAACGTGCGCGATCACAAAGTAGAGCCAGCCGCCGTGGATGGAGTTCTCGTTCTCCTCGATCACGACGAGGAAGTACGAGGTGAGCGACATGAGCTCAAACGCAACCAGGAACCAGAACACGTTGTCGGCCGTGATGACGAGCATCATCGAGGCGACAAACGTGTTAAAGAAGAAGCCAGCGCGGCCCTTCTTGCCCGGATACTCATCAAAGTAATTGAGACCGTAGATCGATCCAGCAAACGCCAGCACCGAGATGAGCATCACAAAGACACCGGCCAGCTGGTTGAGCAACAGCTGGAAATGTGCGAACGGGAAGAAGACGATCGTGTCGACCGACGTGACGTCGCCGAGCACGGCCTGAATGCCGGCCACAAAGGAGAGCACCGCGGCGACGGCGCCGATAAGGCAGCCGGCGGTCTTGGCGGCGTTGTCGGCCTTGATCAGCAGAACCGAGGCGAGCGCACCGATGCACGAGACGGCAAGCGATGCGATAAACAGCGTCATGCTATCCATTGTTTACGCTCCCTTCTGCTTTCTCGGACAGGCCCTGGGCCACAGCCGCCACGTCGACAGACGGACCGTTCTCGATCGAACGCAGGCGCTTGGCCTCGTCGAGCTCGCGATCGGCCGCGCCGCCCATGACGGTAAGCGCCTTGGTGGGGCAAGCCGCCACGCAGTGGGGGCCATCCGGGTCGAAGGCACACAGGTCGCACTTGACGGCGCAGGTGTACTGACCGGGCGCCCACGTGAGCAGGCTGCTCAGGGACTTAGGATACGAAGGTGTCGGGTCGCACATGCCTGCGACACCGGCAATGGACGTGCCATCGGGGTGGATGGCACCGAAGGGGCACGCGATGGCGCACAGCCTGCACCCGATGCACTCCTGCTCCTTAACGTGGATGCGGTCGCCATCGTGCTCGATGGCATTCACCGGGCAAACCTCGGCGCAGGGGGCACCCTCGCAATGGTGGCAGGCAAGGGCGGCCGAAATGCCGCCGGTCTTCACGAGCGCCAGACGCGGCGTGTCCTGAAGACCCTGCATCCGGTGGGCGTCGGCACAGGCGGACTGGCATGTTCCGCAGCCGATGCACCTCTCCGGGTTGATGTCGATGAAGCGGTTCATCCCCACTTCCTTTCAAAGTAACGGGCCGGGCGCCCGAACGTACGGAACGCCCGGCCCAAAAAGCCAACGAGAACGGGACTACACGATTTGGTTCACGTGCGTCTCGTCGTCGAACTTGGCGGCACCAGGCTCAACATCCTGGGGAGCGGCGGCGTCCACCAGAGCTTGCTTAAGCTCGGTGTACTGACGCTCGACCTCACCCTCGGCCCACACCTGGTCTGCGATTGGGTCGACCTGGCAGGCGGAGAACTTGTCCTCGGGCGTATGCGAGACCGGGTCGACCTTGTGCATGGTCAGCTCGTTGCACTTGCCGATCCACCACTGGTAGGTCATATAGACCGTGCCCTTGTTGATACGGTCGCTCACGTCGGCGCGGCTGTATACCTGGCCGCGGCGGCTGTGGATCGAGACGATGTCGCCGTTCTTGATGCCGCGCGCCTGGGCGTCCGCGGGATTCATGCGGACAAAGCCGGGCTCGTCGGCAAGCAGCGCCAGCGTCTTGCAGTTGCCGGTCATCGAACGGCAGCTGTAGTGGCCAACCTCGCGGACGGTGCACAGGATGAGCGGGTACTCATCGTCGGGAAGCTCGGAGGGTGCCTCCCAATCGTGCGCCATCAGGTTGGCGCGGCCGTCCTTGGTGGTGAACTTGCCGCCTGCGAACATGTCCGGCGTACCGTGGTCGTTCACATCGGTGGTCTTGACGGGCCACTGAGCATAACCGCCCTCGGGAGCCATCTTCTCGTAGGTGGCGCCCACAAAGTTGGGGCACAGGCTAATGCACTCGTTCCAGATCTGCTCGGTGTTGTCGTAGTGCATGGGGTAGCCCATGCGCGTGGACAGGTCCGCGAAGATCTCCCAGTCGTGGCGGCACTCGCCCTTGGGCGGAACGGCCGCGTCAAAGTGCTGGAAGCTACGGTCAGAGGCGGTAAAGACACCCTCGTGCTCGCCCCAAGAGGTAGCGGGCAGGATGACGTCGGCGAGCATGGTCGTCTGCGTCATAAAGATGTCCTGGCAAATGAACAGATCCAGCTCGGAGAGCGTCTTGCGCATACCGGCCGAATCGGGCTCGGTCTGCACCGGGTCCTCGCCGTAGTTGTAGAAGCAGTGCACCTTGCCCTCGTCGACCAGGTGACCCAGGTCGGTGAGCTTGTAGCCCTCCTCCAAGGGGAGCTTTTCCTCGGGAACGCCCCAAGCCTTGGCAAACTTGGCACGTACGGCGGGGTCGGTGACTTTTTGGTAGCCAGGGTACAGGTTGGGCAGCATGCCCATATCGCAGGAGCCCTGGACGTTGTTCTGGCCACGCACGGGCGCGAGGCCGGAGTTGGGTTTGCCGATCTGGCCGGCAATGCAGGCGATGGAGGCGATGGTGTGCACCGTCTTCAGGTTCTGCTTCTGCTGACACACGCCCATGCCCCAGCCAATGATGGCAGAGGGCTTCGCCGTGGCGTACATCTCGGCAGCTTGGTGGATCAACGCGGGCTCGACACCCGTGATGTCCTGTACGGATTCGGGAGTGTAGTTCTTGATGGTCTCCCACCATTCGTCGAAGCCATTGGTGTGCTCGGCGACGAATTGCTTGTCATAGAGGCCATCGTTGACCAAGCAGTTGGCAAAGGCGTTGAGGAACGCCACGTTGCAACCGTTCTTGATCGGAAGGTAGATGTCGGCGATACGCGCGGTTTCGATATGGCGCGGGTCGGCGACGATGATCTTGCAACCCTTTTCTTTGGCTCGCACGATACGCCTTGCGACGATCGGGTGCGAATCGGCAGGGTTATAGCCGAAGAGGAATATGCAGCCCGCATCCTCCATACCGGGGATGGAGCAAGACATGCAACCTGAACCAACCGTGTCCATCAGACCGAGGACAGTAGGGCCGTGTCAAGTACGGGCGCAGTTGTCCACGCTGTGGGTGCCGATGCACGCGCGCGTAAACTTCTGCATAACGTAGTTCGCCTCATTGCCGCCGCCTCGCGAAGAGCCGGTGGTCATGACAGCGTTAGGACCATATTCGTCAATTATGGCCTGCATCTTAGATGCGGTGAAATCCAGCGCCTCGTCCCAGCTCACACGCTCCAGATCCGCGCCCTTGGTGCGACGGATCATCGGGTGCAGCACGCGAGGAGTCAAGATCTTGGTGTCGTTGATGAAGTCGTAGCCGCTCATGCCTTTCAGGCACAGCTCGCCCTGATTGGTGATGCCGTTGAGCGGTTCGGTACCCACGACCTGGCCGTTTTGGACCAGGAGGTTAAACTGGCAACCGGCGCCGCAATACGGGCAGATCACTTTATGCTTCTCCATGACACCCTCCTTCCTTTCGGTACTACCGATTGCTCGGTACTTGTTTGACAATCGTTGGGCTTGTATGGCCGCCCGCCTACGCCTCGTTTTCGATGGTGGCGCGGGCACGCTCGGCAGTCAGCTCTGCCAGGCGCTCCTCGTCTACCAGGGTGAGGCCCTTGGTCGGGCACGCCTCGGCACACGCCGGACCGCCGGGACGGTTCACGCACAGGTCGCACTTGAGCACGAAGCTCTTAGTCTGCGAACCCACGCGCACGTCGCCCATCAAGACGGGGACCTGCGTGGTCGCCACGCTCACGGCGCCAAAGGGGCAGGCCATGACGCAGCTCTTGCAGCCGATGCAGTTGTCCTCGTTGACGCCGATGCGATGGTTCTTTGGATCAAAGAACAAGGCGCCCGTGGGACAAGCCTTGGCGCACGGGGCATCCTCGCAGTGATGGCACGCCACCGGTGCGGAGATCTCGTAGGTGCGCGTCACGCGCAGACGCGGCGCGGCGATGTCGCCGGGGATGTCGTGTGCCTCGATACACGCCGCCATGCAGGTTTGGCACCCAATGCAGCGTGAGGAATCAGCCACGACTCGTTTATTGCCCATGTTGTTCACTCCCTCCTGAATCCCTTGCTGGAGAGGTTCTGCCGACGTTGCCCCAGGCCGCCCGTGGCCTGGCATCGGTAAATCGAGTGCCCGCGGCGAAACAGGCAATCGACGGAATTTCTCCAACGGTATACAGGTTGAATATACGCAGTTGCCACGGGCAAACTTGGGCATAAGCCCTGCAATACGGGTGTATTGCAGTGGTTTTGGCAGGTCGGGATTATTCTCGGTGCACTATAAAGTCGAGTGTATTACACGCGTAGGCATATGAGATTTTCACGCTCTCCTTCTGCGGATGTATTACGCTTGTAGTTATGTTTACACTCATTAACTTGAGTGAAATAAAGTGGTGGATATAAGATAGTCAAAAGAAGGCACAGGGCGAATTTGACCATCCGTGTTGCACTAGATAAGGGGGCTAGCGATGTCATCGACTCAAAAACGAGCCATCCTACAGGTGCGCATTCGCGAAGAGGACAAACAGCATGCCGAGCGTCTCTACGACGCCATGGGCACATCACTTGCCGAGGCCGTTCGCCTTTTTGTTTCGCAGAGCGTCCTCATGCGCAAACTGCCTTTTCAGCCGATCGCCGTGCGCTCAAAGGATGGCACGGCTGCCTACGGAGTGCTTAAGGCTTACGGGGACCCCAATCGCCGGTCCGAGGAACGCAACGCCTGGATTGAATATCTCGCCGCAGAAAGCGACGATTCGATCTTGGGTCCCGAGGAAGTAGACATCCATGAGTAGCACCATCATCGACGAGACCGTTATCCTACGCTACCTGCTTAACGACGACGAGGTCCTGTCGCCGCGCGCCGCCAAGGTTATCGCCACGCGCACCACCCGCGTCTACCCCGAGATCATCACACGCGTCGCCGTCACGCTTCGCGACGTATACAAGGTCCCCCGCCCCGAGATCGCGGCCGCGCTGACCAGGTTGCTCGACGACGTCATGGTCGACGAGCCCACCGTCATCGCCTTTGCCATCAAGCTGTTTGGCAGGACGCATATGGACTTTAGCGACTGCCTGCTTGCAGCCCGCACCGCCATCTACAACGACGACGTCGTGAGTTTTGGCAAGCCCATCATCCAAGGCATGATCGACTACCGCCGCAACCGCATCAACGCAGCCGAAGCCCGCGAACGCGCCACCGATGCCCGCGATGGCCATGCCGCACGCGATGCCCGCAGCCGCAGCACCGACGCCACCATCGACAAGCTCCGCCACCGCCCCCGCAACTAACCCCCATCCCCTCCTAAGTTGCGGTGAAATACGGACTGTTTTATGCCTCTGAGCTGCCATTTAGTCCGCATTTCACCGCAACTTATTGTTAGGCGGCGGAGTTGGTTGTCCCTGCTATCAGGAATCCGCAAAAGGCTTTGTTGTTGGAATGCCGTAACCGCGCATCATGGCGCCGAAAGCATCGACGTCGTAGGTGTCTGACAGCTTGAAATGAATGACGTTATGACCCCTGGCACGCAGGTTCGCATCGCGCAATAAGGCAGCTCGATAGGTTTTTGCCGCGGCATGCTCCAGGTCGTTTTGAGTATCGTCCTCGAACTTGCCCAAACCGTGAAGCTCTGCCAACATCCATGACCCATCTGGCATCTGCCAACCATAATCTGCCAGATAATAGCCGGAGTTTCCTGGCCGAGCAAGCTCAACCTGAAGCTCGGGCGCAGCGATGCCGGCAAGAAGCATGGCCGCCCGCGCCTCGGACTCTCCCCCGTTATCCGACCTTCCGTCCATATACTCGAACACATCAAACGCACGCGCAATGCCATGCAGCCCGCGACAATTAGCCTGCGCATACGCGCGCAATTCCTCACGCTCGACGTCATACTCACGGGCCAATCCATCGACGTAGCCAAGCGCATACCGAAATGCACTCGTTCGAGCAATATCAACCACCGTTCGGTATGGATCCGTTACTGCAAACGGTCCGAACCGCCACACCTCGCCCGCTCGCCAGCGCCGATATTCAACGAATTCATACGTATCGCGCCTCGTAAACCGCGGCAACAGCACTTGTACTTTATTGAGAAGCGTGTGCGCCGAACCTATGCCATATAGCAAAGCCGCAGTCGATCCGCAAAATACGGCATCCGGCTCAACGACTGCAATGGCAGACGCTAACTGAAAGACACGGTCCTTAACGTCAAGGTTGTTCCAATAAACGGGATCGACATATACATGGTTGTAAAGACGAAGCAGAAGCTTTTCCTGCATAAGTTCGCGCGCGCGACGTTCATCCCAAGGGTCAATCGTTACAAGCAACTGTCCATCTTGATGAATTCCAAGCGCCGTAAACAGCATCCTTGCGTATGACTGCGGAAAATGTTTGCCTTTATCGAGCATAACTAGCCCCACAACTATCAAGAACAAGCGGATACCATTACGCTATCGCAGAACGACGTTCAATAATCTTGCCAAAAGCTGACCAAAAGCTTGACGCCGCAGCTCAGAGCTTCATAAGGCATTTTGCAGCTCGGCAAACGGTAGCCACAGGCCTCTCAGTGGTGTCAAAAACCTCCCTTACAAAAAGTTGCGGTGAAATACGGACTGCATGGCCCGTAAAAGCCGAAAAACAGTCCGTATTTCACCGCAACTTAGGAGGGGATGTGGGGGCTCGGATGTATATGAAAAAGGCTCTGGTCCCAAATGGGGCCAGAGCCGTTAATCTATCTTGTGGAGCGGGCGACGGGAAGTCCAAGGATTTGCTTCGCAAATCCTTGTTTCGCTGCGGGCCTTCGGCCCTTGCGTGCTGCGCTGGAAAATGCTCACGCATTTTCTCAGCTTCGCACCCTGCCGGGTTCGATTCCCGTCGCCCGGCACGTAAACGAAAACGGCTCTGGTCCCAAATGGGGCCAGAGCCGTTAATCTATCTTGTGGAGCGGGCGACGGGAATCGAACCCGCGTCATCAGCTTGGAAGGCTGGGGTTCTACCATTGAACTACGCCCGCAAGATATGGTCGGGACGACAGGATTTGAACCTGCGACATCCTGCTCCCAAAGCAGGCGCGCTACCAAACTGCGCCACGTCCCGAAGGTGTTGAGCAGCTAAGGTCTAAACCTTGCGTGTCCCAAAGCGAAGGAAATTATAGGGGAGACTCCCCGCCTGTGCAAGCGCAGAAACCCTAGCTCCTCGAATGTGCGACAAACTGACTATGGGCCAGGCCGATCACAAACGCCACCACGGCGACCGGCGCCCATGCGGCACCGATATCCGCCAGCGGCAAAGCATCGAACGGCAGCCAGGCACCCGCAAAGAACGCATCGCGGACCGAGGTGATCACGCTCTGCACGGCGACCACGCCGCCAACCCAAACCCACACCTGCGGATGCGCGTCGCAAAAACCGTGCACCAGGCCCATAAGCACCAACACAATGGCGACGGGATACAAGGCGTTGAGCATGGGCACCGAGAACATGAGGATCATGTCGAGGCCCACGTTGGAAAGCACGCACGAAAACGCCGCGAACACAAAAGCGAGAATCGCGAAGGGGCGGCGCATGGCCTCCTCGGAAGCCTCCGCTCCCCCTTCGACCACATACGTCTCGCAGAAGTAGCGCGAGCAGCAGCTAATGAGGCCAATGCACACGTTCATGCAGGCGAGGAAGAAGATCGCGAAGACCACGACGGTGCCGGCCAGTCCAAAGTGCATGGAGGCTGAGCGAGCAAGGATAGCAGCGCCGTTGGTAGCGTCGGGCATCACGGTGCCGAGCTGCATACCGGCAAGGGCCAAGCCACAATAGATGATGGCCATGAGCACGCCGGCGATCACACCCGAGCGGGAGATCTCGAAGGCGACGCGCCTGTCGTCGGTCACGCCCAGCTCGTGAATGGTCTCGGCGATGATGATGCCGAAGGCGAGCGACGCAAGCAGATCCATGGTCTGGTAGCCCGTCAAGAAGCCTTGGACTGCAGCGCCGGCATCATAGGGAGCTTGCGGGGCAGCAGCCGGTCCCAGGGGCGAGATCACGGCGGCACCCACGACCAGCACGATAAGCGCAATGAGCGCAGGGCCCGTAATGCGACCGAGCACGCGCGTGATGACGCCGGGGCGCAGCGTGAGCGCAAACGCGACCACGAAGAAAGCGACAGCGAAGACCAAGCGCGCGGTGCCGAGCGAGATGCCCTCGGGCAGCAACGGCACCAGCATCTCGAAGGCCGTGGAGCTCGTACGCGGAATGGCCAGACACGGACCGATGGCCAGATAGACTGCAGCCACAAAGAACTCACCGAACTTTGGGTGCACGCGACCGGCAAGCTCACGCGCCGTACCGGCAAGCGCCACAGCGATAAAGCCCATGACGGGCAGGCCGATGGCGGCGATAAGGAAGCCAATCATGGCAAGCGGCGTGGCAGTTCCAGCTTGGAGCGCCAGCAGCGGCGGAATAATCAAGTTGCCGGCGCCGAAGAGCATCGAGAATAGAGCGATGCCGACGGTAACGACATGGTCGGAGCGCAGACCGCGCGGTGCGGATGAGGCCATAGGCACACCTTTCGGGTCGAAACAAAAACGGGACGGGCAAAATACCCGTCCCGCAAGTATAAACGCTTTAGCAGGCTTCATCCTGCCAGGGCGTCAATCTGGCTGCCAAGCGAGTGCACTACGCGCCCGGATGGCGGCGACGCAGAAGCTCGAGCCCCAGTGCGATAAGTGCAACGGCGCCCGCAGCAACGGCGACAGCGAGCGGTGCCTTGTCGCCCGTATCAGCGAGCTGCTGAGCGCTCGACTTGGACGAATCCTTCTTGCCGGAGGTTTCCGTGCCATTCGTCTTTGTCTTATCGGCCGAGGAATCATCCGAGCTACCGGGTTTTGCCGGGTCCTTAGAATCCGACTGGTCAGAATCGGGCGACCCAGGCTTACCCGGCTCGGGCTTGCCGGGCTCTGGCTTGTCCGGGTTATCCGGGTCCGGCTTATCCGGCTGGTCAGGTTCCGGCTTGTCGGGCTCGGGCTTGTCCGGCTGGTCCGGATCGGGTCCATCGGGTTTATCCGGGTCGGGAACCACCGGATCCGGGTCGACAGGTTCCTGCTTCTTCTTCACCGTCAGCGTACCGGGCTCAACCGTGACATCGAAGTTCGGATCGGTGACCGTCGCGCCGATCTTGTACTCGCCCGCCGGAGAACTCTCATCGGCATCGCAGGAGTACTCGACCTTCACGCCCGAGGTATCAACCACGCTCTCCAGGCTCGAGGTAAACGCGGGGTTCGCCTCCCCCTCGAAGCGCTCAGCATCGTCGACCTTTACCTTGAGCTTCGCCGGCGTAATCTTAAACTTACGCGCGGCTGCACCGACATACCCGTTGCTTCGCAGCGTGGCAACAACGCGGTACGTGCCGGCATCGGTCGGGGCCTCGCTCGACGAATAGTACGTGCCGTCCGTCCCGTAATACCTGATCCTTAGGTCGCCCTCGCAGGCCTTGGGGACACCCGTGACCTCGGGTGCCTGGGCATCACCACTGTAGACGAAGCTGCCGCCTTCAAATGCAAGCTCGACTCGCTTCGCCTGGAGGACCAGCACAAAGTGCGCGGTCACCGTCTCTCCCTGAGCGTCCTTGCACGTAACGTCGAAGGTGGAAACACCCGCCCTGGAAGGAGTTCCCGAGAGCGTCAGGCCACCCGACGTGCGGGATAGCTTAAGCCCATCGGGGAGCTTCGCGTCGTCCCACGTGTACTCGTACGGAGACTCGCCGCCCGCGGCTCCAGCGATCGTCACGCGGTACGCACTATGTGCACGCGCCGCCGGCAGCAGGCCGCCGTTGAACACAAGGGCATCCCGGGGCACAACGGACACGACAGCACGATCGCTGTCTGCCTGCGTCTCAGTGCCAAGGTAGCGCTGAGTGATGCGGCAGAAATACTTGCCGGCGCAATCCTCATCGAGGTTCTCGATGAGGAGCGTCTCCCCCGTCTCGCCCTCGAGCGCCACGGCCTCGCCGTCCACCATGCGGAACCACTGATAGGACAGTTCGACATCGGCGGCCGAACCCGTGGACGAGGACGCGTGGTCGAGGACGCCCTTGCCCGCCTCGGCAGCAACCGAGAGCACGGCCGAATCGCCCTCGTGGGCGCTCGCGTCCTGCGGCTGAGCGATCACCTTCGGAGCGTCCGCCTTCGCGAACTCGAACGTGACCTCCTGCGAAGCGGTGACGCCACTCAGCGTGACCTCGTACGCTCCGCCCTCATAGTCGGAGATGTCGGGGTCGACGCTCGTATCCGAGCCGGCTTCCGCGACCGTCACGCGCTCGAGGTAGCAACCCTCGTCGGGCGTCGCCGCGATGGCCACACTCTCGCCCGCAGCAACGGTGATCGAGCCGTTGTCGACCGAGCCGTTGACCGCCTTGACCGTCACCTCGTAATTGACGGGCACGTCCGGGTTATCGGGCCCGGGCTTGTCCGGATCAGGATTATCGGGGTCGGGTTTGGGGTCCGGCTCAGGATTGTCGGGGTCCGGATTATCCGGGTCGGGGTTGTCGGGGTTGGGATTCGGGTCCGGGTCAGGCTGATCGGGATCTGGGTTGTCCGGGTCAGGCTGATCGGGGTCGGGGTTGTCCGGGTCGGGATCGACAGGCCCCTGCTTCTTTTTCACCGTCAAAGTTCCGGGCACGACCACGACATCGAAGTTCGGATCGGCGACATTCGCGCCGATCTGGTACTCGCCCGCCGGCGAATTCTCGTCCGCGTCGCAGGAGTACTCGACCTTCACGCCGGAGGTATCGGCCGAGCTCTCCAGGCTCGAGGTGAACGCGGGATTCGCCTCCCCCTCGTAGCGTTCGGCGTCATCGGCCTTCACCTTGAGCTTTGCCGGTGAAATCTCGAACTCACATGCGGCAGCACCGGCATAGCCATGGGCTCGCAGCGTTGCCACGGCGCGGTACGTGCCGGCATCAGTCGGGGCCTCCGTCGACGAATACTGCGTGTTCCCGGTCCCGTAGTACCTAACCTTGAGATCGCCCTTGCAGACCTTAGGAGCACCGGTAACTTCGGGCGCCTGCGGCGCGCCACTGTAGGTAAAGTCGCTATTCGCAAACGTAAGCTTTACACGCTTCGCCTGGACAACGAGCGCAAAGTGGGCAGTCGCGGTCTCGCCGCGGGCATCCGTGCACGTGATATCGAAGGCGGAAACCCCCGTCTTTGACGGAACACCAGAGAGCGTCAGGCTGCCCGAAGTACGGGAGAGCTTGAGCCCGTCGGGGAGCTTCGTTTCATCCCATGTGTACTCGTATGGAGCCTTGCCGCCCGCGGCCCCGGCAATCGTGGCGCGATATGTATCATGCGCACTCGCCGCCGGCAGCACGTCTCCGTTAAACACGAGAGTATCCCAAGGCACGACGGAAACGACGGCATGGTCACTGTCCGACCGTACCTCGGTACCGAGGTAGCGCTGCGTGATGCGGCAGAAGTACTCGCCGGCCTGCTCGTCATCAAGGTCCGAAAGCGACAGCGTCTCTCCCGTCTCGCCCTCGAGCGCAACGGCTTTGCCATCCACCATGCGGAACCACTGGTACGAAAGCTCAATCTCGGCGGCAGAGCCCGTGGACGAGGCCGCGTGGTTGGCGACATTCTCCCCCGCCTCGGCAGCGACCGAGAGCACGGCAGAATCTCCCTCGTGGGCGCTCACGTCCTGCGGCTGCGCGACCACACGCGGCACGTCCGCCTTCGCGAACTCAAACGTAACCTTCTGCGACGCGGTGATATCGCTCAGCGTGACCTCGTACGCCCCGCCCTTGTAATCAGAAATGTCGAGGTCGACGGCCTCGTCCGAGTCGGCCTCCGAAACCGTCACCCGCTCGAGATAGCAACCCTCGTCAGGCGTCGCCGAAAGGGTCGCATCCCCGCCCTCAACAACCGTCACCGAGGCGTTGTCAACCGAACCGTTGACCGCCTTCGCCGTCACCTTGTAGCGCTCGAGTTTCTTCTTGACCGTCAGTGTGCCGGGGGCGACCGCGACATCGAAGTTCGGGTCGGCGACCGCCGCATTGATCTGGTACTCACCCGCCGGCGATTTCTTATTCGCCGAGCAGAAGTATGTAACCTTTACGTCCGAGGTATCGCAACGACTCACCAGGCTGGAGGTAAACTCGGGATTCGCCTGGCCCTCAAAGCGTTCGGCATCGTCAACCTTCACCAGCAACTGGGCAGGTGCAACAGTAACCGTCAACTCGACGTCCTCGGCGGCAAGATAGTTTCGAGACGCCTTGGCATGGGCGACAACACGTGCCGTACCGGCAGCCTTCACGGTCGCGCAACGTCCCTTGATCGAAACCGGGTTTGCGTCGTCGTCCGCGGAGCCAACCAGCTCAAAGCTCACGGGCGTCTGGGCGACGTTGTCGAACACAATGGGATCGCCGCCATAAACACCCGAATAGCTCGTCGTGCCCGTAATGACCTGGCTGGCCTTTGCAATCGAGAACTCAGCTGACTTCTTGCCCTGGTAGTTGGGGTCTGTCACCTTAACCGTAACGCGGTAGTTACCACTGTCGCACGGCTCCAGCGCCGTAGGGCCATAGGAGGTTCCATCGACACCGCGATACGTGACGGAATAAGCGGACGCATCAAGGCCGGCAACCACAACCGCCGCACCGTGTCGCGCGCCATCGTATGTCACATCAGACGTCTGGATCGAAATATCGACCGGAGCCTTCTCGATGACAAAGTCGCAGCTCGCGTTGCCCACATATCCTTTAGCGTCGAGCGTCGCCAACGCACGATACGTACCGGCGTCCACCGGTGCCCGATCAGACGAGTAATGCGTATCGCCCGTGCCCACATACGTTACCGCGACATCGTCTTCGCAGCCCTCGGGTACACTCGAAAGCTCCGGTGCCTGCGCCGTCGCGTTGTAGGTAAAGCTCTGGCCCTCAAACGCGAGCGGGGCCTCCTTCGCCTTCACGACCAGCGCGAAGTTTGCAACACGCTTGTTGCCCAGGTCATCGGTGCACCTAATCTTGAAGCGGCACACACCCGTAGCCGAAGGCACGCCCGAGAGCACCAAGGCGCCCGTTCCGTCATCGGCCTGCGTCAGCTGCATGCCCTCGGGAACCTCAACCTCATCCAAGTTGTACGCATACGGCGCCTTGCCGCCCCTGGCGCCGGCAATCACGACACGGTAGTCATCGTGAGCGGTCGCCGCCGGCAGCACGCGCCCGTTGAACACGAGCGCCTCGCGAGGCACGATGGACACCGTCGCATGCTCGGTATCCGTCTTTGTCACCGTGCCAAGATAGCTCTGCGTGATACGGCAGAAGTACTCGCCCTCGCTGTCGCTGTCGAGCTGGGCAATCGAGAGGCTCTCCCCCGTCTCGCCCTTCAGCTTCACATTGCCGTCGGCAGACACGCGATACCACTGGTAGCTCAGCTTAACGTCGGCGGCAGAACCCGAAGATACAGCGGCATGAACGCGAACATTACGCCCCGCCTCGGCAGCAACAGAAAGCTCAACCGGATCGCCCTCGTAAGCACTCGCATCCTGCGGCTGAGCGAGCACCTCCGGAGCCGCAGCCTTCGCGAATTCAAACGTGACATGCTGCGGGGCACTCACGCCGCTCAGCGTGACGCTGTACGCCCCACCTTTATAATCAGAAATATCAAGGTCATAGGCATTGCCGGCCGAGCCGTCCTCACCAGCCTCATCGGCAACAGTCACGCGCGTCAGATAGCACCCCTCATCGGGCGTCGCCGAAAGCGTCACCTTGCCATCCGTAGCGACCGAAGCAATCTCCGGATCAACCGATCCGTTGACTGCTCGGGCCGTCACCTTGTACTTAGGCGCCTCCGCAAAGCGCGCCTCGACGGTCATGTTGTCCTCGGGGACAAACGTCCAGGTAGCGTCCGTGCTCAACGGCTCATCACCCAACGAACCATCATCGTTGCGCGCATACCACCCATCGAACACATAGCCCGCATCGGGAACGGCAGTCAGCGTCGTCGACTCACCGTTCTCGACCTCGTTGGTCACGGCATACCCCAGCGATTCGTCCTCGGAGGAACCCTCGACGTGTCCGCCTTCTCGTGGATCCACCGCCGTAACCGTCATCGACGCCCGCTCATAAACGGCCGTAAAGGTACGGTTGCCAAACACCACGCGATTGATTACCGGCGTGGCCCCCACGGGCAGGCCGTTCTCGTCGACCCAGTATTTAAACTTCCAGCCCTTATGCGGCACAGTAAACATAATCGCCGCGGAGTGGTAGGAGCCGCCGGTGCCGAGCGCAACCATGCTAAAGCCCGCGTCCTTGGGATACGTAGCGACCTGAACATCGCAGCCCGTCTCATAGAACACAGCCGTGAGCTGCCTATTCTCCTTTGCGGTGCCGATATAGAACGCGCTGTAGCTCACCGTGACGCCCGCATCGTCGACCCAGTGCGAGAAGTGGTACTTCTTCCACGGAATCGCGATCGCCATAAACATGTCGCCCCTGTCGTACGACCTGCTACCGGCAGGAATGCCGTCGACCAGAAGGGCCGTGCCGCGGAAGATGGACGAGCCCGTAACCGTGATGGTCACCTGTCCATCGGATTCGAACTGCGCGTAGTACGTCATATCCTGCGTAGCGGTCACGTCCAATACCGCAGCGGTCTCGACAATCGAGGCACCCTCCTTGTCGGTGCTCCAGCCCACAAAGCGATAGCCCATGCCGACCGCAGCGGCCAGTTGCACCTGATCGCCCACGGCAAAGCTTCCGCTGCCCGTAACACGGCAGCCCCTGCTCGAAGCCTTGTCCTTCACTACGACCTCGCCCGTAACGGTCACCTCGTACGGATCAGCAAACACGGCCTGGAGCTCCAGCGTATCGTCCTCGAGTCCCTCGACCATATCCTTGTCGAGCTTAACCCAGCAATGGGCGTCACAACTCAGCAGCGACTTGTTGCCCTCGGCATCCAGAACATACCAACCGACAAAACGCTTGGTTCCCATAGGCGTTGCGTTAAGTTCGACCGTATCACCGAACTGATAGGAGCCCTCGCCGCTCAGGGTGCCCACGCCATCGTCACTCGCACTCAAAACGACCTGATAGGACTTAGGCTTAAAGGTCGCCGTATAGGTGGCATCACCCGTGACCTTAACGGTACAGTCGGCGTTCTCACTGATCGTCTCGCCCTTGTCGTCCGTCCAGCCGGCAAACGAATACCCGGTGCTGGCGATCGCACGAAGCGTTGCACGGTCGCCGGCCTCATAGCCGCCAAAGCCGCTCACGGCTCCACCCTCGGCAGGCGAGGCAACCGTGCTCACGACATACGAACCCGACGCAAAGACGGCGTAGAGCGACGTGTCCTCGCGCACGGTAAATCGATAGGTTTTCTTGGAGCTCACGCATGTGCCGTTGCGGAACCAGCCAACAAAAGACGTATCCTCAGCGGCAACCGCGCGCACGGTGACAACTTGCCCGGCGGCATACGTCCCCGCGCCCTTGACCGTACCCAAGCTCTCTTCGCACGAGACATCCACTGTATATTGCTTTGCCGAGAACACGGCCTGGAGCGTCGTGTCAGACGTCGGCACCACGTGATAGGTGCTATCACGGCTTACCACGGCACCCGAGGCATCGGCCCAATACTCAAACGCATAGCCCGAAAGCGCATGCGCGGTCAGCGTGGCGGCATGCCCCGCCTCGACGGTACCCGTGCCCTCGACCCAGCCGGCGGCACTCGATTCGACCAGCGAACCGGTGCCGGAATCGACTACCGTCGTGGCGTCGACTTCATAGCTTTTTGCCATAAAGCGAGCGACGTGCACATGGCTGCGCTCCTGGTGGCAGGTGAACTCCGCATCGGCAGACTCAAACGTGCCGTCGGCCGTATACCAACCAGTAAAGACGTAACCAGGATTGGGCGTCGCCTTCAGGACAACCTCCGCACCGCGGTCTGCAAGGATGCGGCTCGCCTTGACGGTGCCACCCTCTGCAGGATCGGCGAGGGGCACGCAGACGGTATCGATGGGCACAAAGGCCGCGGTAATAACACAGCGCCCGGTTTTACCGCGAGCTTTGGCAACCAACGGGGTCTCGTGCTTAAGGCTCTTCAGGCGCCCGTTGACATACCAGCCCCGGAACAAAAAGCCTGGATGGGCCTTGGCCGACAGATGAAGGGTCTCTCCTAATTTGAACTTATCGGTCGTAGGCTTCACCACTGTCCCGTTGCACGTCACGGTACCGCCAAGCCACGAATCGGCCGTGACCATGACCTCGGGCTTTGAGTCGGTGAAGATCGCGGTATAGGTATCGCTCTTGGTAACCTTGACGACCAGCTCGGCGGTATCGTACTCCTTACCGGAGTCATCCTTCCAATGATCGAAGCGGTAGCCATCGTTGGCCTTTGCCTTGAGCATCACCGTGTCGCCGTATCCGCAGGTAACCGAAGATGCCCCCGGATGCCCCTCGATCTCAACCGTACCGCGCTCCACAAAGGTCTTCTTGGCCTTCGCCGCCACGGTATACGTGTTTTCCTCAAACACCGCACGCACGGTGCATTCCACGTCCTCGGGATAGAACTCAAGGTAGCTGGGGTCGGTGCCCAAAAGCAGGTCCGTCTTGGCGTCGTACCAGCCCTTAAAGGTAAATTGTTTGCTCGCCTCGGCCGTGAGCTCAATGCTCAGCGTGGCAGGCTCACCCTTCATGCAGTAGCCCTCGCCATGCACCAAATATTTGCCCGCCATGGCCGCGGCCGGCTCAACGACAACGTCCACCTTGCAGGCGCGCGTAAACTTCGCCTGGACCACGCAGTCGGTAATGGGCTCAAAGGTATAAGAGCGCTCGCTCGAAACCAGCGTCGAGGTGGCATCCGAGCCTCCGTTGCTCAGATACCAACCGTCAAAGATATAACCCTCGGTCGGCGTTGCCTCCGCGGTCACGCGCTCACCCTCGGGAACCTCGAGCACCATGCCGGCAGTCTCGCCGCGCTTCAGTGTAACGGTGCCGCCCTCGAGCGGGTCGGCCTCGGCACGCACGGTATGCGTATCCCTGCCGTCCATCACGGCCTCGATCCGGGCATTGCCGTTAACGCGGTATTCGCAAACCTCCTGTTTGTTGGCAATTGTGATGCCCTGCGCATCGGTTTCGTGCCACTCTACAAACCGGTACGTCTTCTCCGGATTGTCGGGGCGCACCTTGGGCCGCATCGTAAACGTGAGGATATCCCCATCCTTCGCGCGGACCTTGCCGTCCACGACCGGCACGCCATCGCACAGGACCTCGGCGCTGTCGAAGGGATCGGTATTCACCAGGATGGTCTTATCCGCCTTGCGGAAACGTGCAACCAGATGGCGATCGACCTCAGCCTTAAAGATATACGTACGCTCACGCGAAACCTCGATGCCGTCCTCGAACCATCCCACAAAGGCATAATCGAGGCCCTCGCTCGCGGTGACCATCGCCTCATCGCCGCGTTTAACGCTCTGCTTTACGGGGCTTGCGGTGCAGCCCGTCGAGAAATCGGCCTGAACGCCATCGGCCTCGGCAACCGCTGTAATGTCCACATCCTTCTCAAAGACGGCTGTCATCTTTACAATCTCGGGCGTCAGGTCCGTGATGGTCATCGTCTTAACGGGTGATGTCGAAACCTCAACACCGTCCTGCTTCCAGCACACAAAGCGATAGCCGGGATTGGCGACGGCTTCGAGCGTGGCAACTGTTCCCTCGTAGTGAAAACCACCGCCGGTAACGACACCGCCTACCTCGGGCTGCGCGGTGGCAATAATCTCGATCTTGTGGTCGCCGTGGGGCTTATCGGGATCATGCGGTTTCTTGTGGTCGTCAATGATGTCCTTGATCTCCTTGAGCACCTTGGTGCCCACGGCGGCGACATCCTCAATGTTGTCGGCCATGCCGATCTCGATCACCGCGTCGGCCGCGATGGGGTCGACGATCTCGCCCAGGCCGTATATGGTTGCGAGAACTGCCGCGGCGGTAATCGCGGCGATGAGCGCGGCCTTTAGCGCCGCAAGCGACTCGGCAGGATCGGTCGCCTCGCGGAAATGCGCGGTGTACTGCACATCCCCCTCGAGCACAAACGTGTAGGACGGGCCATCGTCGCCGGTAAAGACAACGTTGCCGCGGGCATCGGTCGCATAGTCAAACACATAACCGGGCGACGGGACCGCCACGACCGTAACGCGCGACCCGATGCCGTAGAGACCGGTAGAGAGGAACTGTCCGAGTGGCTGCCCATTCTCATCGACCCCGTCCACACTCAGCACAACACTCGCCTGCGGGGCACAGTAGCGCGGCGTGATCTCGATCTTGGGACCGTATGCATCATAGTGCTCAGGCGCGTCCTCCTCGTTCACCGTATAGGTAAAATCGAGCTGATCGCTCACAGCGTAGGCACCATCGCCCTCGCCCAGATACCAGCCCAGGAACTGGGCATTGTCCGTGACTGCGGAAACCTCAACCGTCTCGCCGGCATTGCGATAGCAGTTTTGAGCGGTAACGCTCAGATGCGCAAAATCCTGCGACGAATCGGTCGCCTGCGCATCGTTGATATGCACCGCATAGTCCTTGAGCTTAAATCGCGCCTCGAGGGACAAGTCTATATCCGGCGTAAACGTATAGACCGCCTCTTTGGAGATATACCTTTCGGTCTCGGTATCATACCAGCCCTTAAAGGTAAGGTTATCGTTGAGCATTCCCAGAGCACCGGCATCGAGCGTGACCTCGGTGCCCGCATCGATCGTCATCGCACCGGAAACATCGGGCAGCTCAACGCCGTCCATCAACTTGCATCCGCGCCGATTGTTCGCTTGGACATAAGAGATAGTAAGCGGTGACGACGCGGGCTTCTTGAGATGCAAAACGCCCTTGGTCTGGGTTTCAAAATGCGAATAGCCGTCGTCATACACGAGCTTTACGGGCTGTCCGTCCATCGACTCATCGAAGACGTCATCATCGCAGGGGGTCGCCTTAAGGTACTCGCCGAGCTCTTCCTTTATGAGGGCCTCGTAGTTCCAAATCGATACCGTATGCGGGTAATCGAGCTCGACGCTCATGCCCTCGAGCGAAATGGTGTCCCCCGGCGCATAGGTCATATTGTCGGGATCGCACGAGATCTCAACGTTTTTGAGCACCTTGCCCACGGGGACGGGCAGGCAGCCATTGCACCTCTCCCAAACAGCTTTGGGATGCCCGTTAGCATACTTTGAAATCATCTTTGCGGGGACCATAACCGTCATGTTGTACTTGGGAAACGTGTCGGTATTGATGAGCACCGCATGGTTGCACCCAAGGAATACGGTCTCGAGATTGGTGCCGTCAAATGCCCCTTTCGGCAACTCCTCGATCTTAGAGTTATAGGGAAGCGTCAGCCCGCCGCTCAAGTCAGTGCCGGAGAAGCAGTTGTGGCCAAGCGTTTCGACCGTTGTATTGCTCTCGAGCCCTGTGGTAGCAAGGCTCGAGCAGTACCTGAACGCGCAATCGCCAATCGATGTAATGGAGGAGTTCTTGTCTAAGCCGGTATCGGTCAAAGCCTCGCACCGCTCGTAGGCCATGGTGGGAATCGACGTGAGACCAACAACCTTGTCGAGCCCCGTGGACACCAGCCCGCTCCTGGCAAAAGCAGCCTCGCCCATCGAGCCGATGGTGGCAGTCTCGTTGATATTCAGGCTCGTAAGCGACTTGCAACCATAGAACGCCTCTTTCCCGATGGTACCGATGGTCATGCCGGAAAGGGTGATATCGGTGAGATTCGGGCAGTTATAGAAGGCGTGCAGTCCAATTTTAGAAATGGAGCTATTCTCAAAGCGAACTGAGCGCAGATTGGTGGAGTCGGCGCAGAGTTGTGCGTCGACTTCATCCACCCCGTAATCGACAATCAAATTCGTTACCATTCGACCGTCGACAGAGTTCTCGCGCGGGTTGTTCTCATCAATCTCTACCGTAAGATTTCCGTTTGCATCGCACGGATACAGATAGTAGTTGGGCATGAGTTTGGCGTACTCATAGGCCGCCTGCTGCAGGCTGCCCTTGCTGTACGTGACAAGGCGCGTGTAGCCATCGTCATACACCAGCTGTATGGGTTCTCCGTCCATCGACTCATCGAAGATGTCGCCATCGCAGGGGGTCGCCGTGAGGTACTCGCCCATCTCGCGCGTCAAGAGCGACTCGTAGTCGCTAATGGTCAACGAATGGGGGTACTGAAAGTTGATACTCATGCCCTCGAGCGAGATCTTTTCCCCTTGCTCATAGGTCATCTTGTCGGGATCGCGAGAGATCTCGATTTTCTGAAGCACCTTACCCACGGGGACAGGAAGTATTCCGTTGCAGCTCTCCCATACCTGCTTAGGACGACCGCTAGCGTACTGCGGAATCATCTTGGCAGGGACCATAACCGTCATGTTGCGTTTGGGGAACGAATCAGAATTAATGAGCACCACATGGTTGCACCCAAAGAACACGGTCTCGAGATTGGTGTAGCCAAACGCGTCGTTCGGCAGTAACTCGATCTTGGAATAATAGGGCAGTGTCACCCCGCCGCTCAAGTCGGCACCGTAGAAGCAGGCGCGGCCAAGCGTCTCGATCGTCGTATTGTGCTCGAGCCCCGTGGTCGCAAGACTCGAGCAGTATTTGAACGCAGAGGCGCCAATCGATGTAATGGAGGTGTTCTTGCCCAGACCGCTATCGGTCAGAGCTCTACAGCTGTCGTAGGCGTTATCGGGAATCGACTTGAGTCCGACAACCTTGTCAAGCCCCGTCGACACCAGCCCACTCCCAGCAAACGCGGCATTGCCCATAGAGCCGATGTTGGTAACCTCGTTGATGTTCAGACTCGTAAGCGACTTGCACCCAAAAAACGCCTCTGATTCGATGGCCCCGATGGTCATACCGGAAAGGCTGACATCAGTGAGATTCGAACACTGATAGAAGGCATGTTTGCCGATTTCAGAAATGGATTGATTTTCAAAGCGCACTGAACGCAGATTGGAAGAGCCCTCGCAGAGCTGTACGGGGACCTTGTCCATCCCGTAATCGACAATCAGATTCGTTACCCAACGACCGTCGACAGAATTCTTGTATGGATCGCTCTCGTCTATCTCAACCGTTATGTTTCCGTTTGCATCGCACGGATACAAATAGTAGTTCGGCATAAACTTGGCATATTCATAGACCGTTGGCTCGTACGTGAGGGCATCGACTTCGCTGTCATCGGACGAGGGCTCTGCCATCGCAGCCAGGCTTTTTGCGGCATCGGAGTCGGTCGCGTCGCTTGCGAGATCCTGCGCCAGGCTCGACGCGAGAGTGTTGGTATCCGAGCTTGACGATTTGTCCTGAGAGCTATCAGTCGAGTCGGAAGCTGCTGATGAGCTGCCCTCATTCGCCGATGATGAATCATCGACCGCATCGGCATCAGTGTCAGAGTCCGAGTCGGCCTCTTGGGCCTCGCTCTCGATGGCAAGCGCCGAGCTATCATCGGCATAAGCCGTGCTAGGCGCAAGCGGTATCGAGGTCACAACCATCGCGACCGAAAGATAGACGACCAAAAATCTATAGAGGGCAGCAGTGATCCTGTTCATAGGAACCTTCCCGCAATTCGTAAAGATACCGAGGACCCATGGTGGGCCATCATTTCACAGTACCGTATTTTGGCAATAATGCGGGTCGGTTGCGCAAACGGTTTATCAAGGGGCGCAAATGGTTGCGTTAATCGCGGCTCAAATCGCGCAGCGCATCGATAGCCGTGTCGACCTCCTCGACCGTGTTGAAATAGCCAAACGAAAAGCGGACGACACCCTGACGCTCGGTTCCCAGCGCGCGGTGCATAAGCGGGGCACAATGGGCGCCAGGACGGGTCGCAATCCCCCACCCTTGCATGAGCGCATCGGAGATCTCGGCAGAATCGATATCGCCCACATTGAGCGACACAATCGCCGAGCGTATCGGCTGGTCAAAGGAGCCGTAGAGCGTAATGCCCGGAATCTCTCGCACGCCAGCCAGGAAGCGGTCGGCCAGCTCACGCTCGTGCGCAGCAATCGCCTCGACTCCGCCCTGGGCCTCGATAAAGTCGAGACCGGCGGAAAGGCCCGCGATGCCATGCCCGTTGAGCGTTCCGGCCTCCAAGCGCGTGGGCCACTCCATCGGTTGCAGCGCGTCGAAGCTGTGCACGCCCGTGCCGCCCATGGCCCACGGCGCCACGCCGACGCCCTCCGCCACAGCCAGGCCACCGGTACCCTGCGGACCCATCAGCCCTTTGTGGCCGGTAAAGCACACGATGTCGAGCCCCATCGCCGCCATGTCAATCTTTGCCGCGCCGGCAGACTGCGAGGCATCAACGATCACGAGCGCGCCGGCCGCGTGGACCATCTCCGCCACGCGCGCAACATCAACGGCGTTGCCAGTCACGTTAGAGGCATGCGTCACCACCACGGCACGCGTGCCCGGCGTCACCAGGCGCTCAAGCTCGTCATAGTCGAGTACGCCGCTCGCATCGCAGCCGACATGATCAACGGTAACGCCCCGCTCCGCCGCAAGACGATTGAGCGGACGCAGCACGGAGTTATGCTCGAGCACCGTCGTGACCACGCGGTCACCGGGGCGCACCACGCCGTTGATGGCGGTGTTGAGCGCCGCCGTCGAGTTGGGCGTAAAGCACACATGGTCGGCCCGCGGGCAACCCAGCAGGCGCGCGAGCTTGGCGCGGCAACCGTGGATGGTGCGCGCGGCATCGAGTGCACCCGATGTGGCACCGCGCCCGGCATTGCCGAGCGAGCACATCGCCTGCGTCACGGCATCAATCACCGCTTGCGGCTTATGCATGGTCGTCGCCGCGTTATCCAGATAGATCATCGCACGACCTCCCACATGTCGATCACGGTAAAGCCCTCGGTGGGAACGCCGGCCGCAGCAAGTTCGCCACGCAGCAGTTCCTCATCCGCAGGCAAGGCCTTCCACGCCAAGCCGCAGCCGGCAGCGACCTCCCCCGGCACGGGAATCGTGCGTCCGGGAAGGCCAAGTTCTGTGCACAGGGACTCGCAGCCCATGGCGGCCGCCGTGGTGGGAAACGTGATGACCAGCGCCGGGCGCTTTTCTCTCATGGCAATCCCGCCCAAACGTTACGGGCGCACGACGCGCACGGCCTGCTCCATCTTCTCCACGATCACGTACATGTTGGTGACCTCGCCCACCGCGAGCTGGTCTTTAATGCCAAAATGATCGAGGCAGGTGCCGCAGGTAAGGATCTCAACACCCTGCTCGGCCAGACCCTTCAGGTCGTCGAGCACCGGCGAGCCCTCGACGGTGAGCTTGGCGCCGCCGTTGTAGAACAGCATGGTCGCGGGCAGCTCCTCCTGCTGCGTCACGGCAAAGATGAAAGCCTTCATGAGCTTGTGGCCCAGCTCGTCGTCGCCGCGGCCCATACAGTCGGTGTAGACGGAGATGACCAGCTTGCCCTTGCCGGCGCTGGCGTCGCAGAAGGCGGCGCCATCCTGCTCGGGATCGGCCACGACAACGGCGCCAGAGGTCGCCACGGTCACGTGCCACTCGGCGTCCGCAACCTTCTCGACCGAGGCCGTGCAGCCCTTCTCCTGTGCCATCTTGGAGATATTCTTGACGGCGGTCTCGTTATCGACCGAGGTCACGACGGCGCCCTCACCATCGAGCTGCTTCAGAGCCTTGAGCGTCTTGACGACGGGCAGCGGGCAGGCATCGCCCATGGCATTGACTTCAATCTTGGTAGACATAGTTTTCCTTTCGAGTAAATCGTTCTGAAACGATAGATAGTTGAATACATGGACCGCTAACGGACAACGCGGACAGCGGGACCGCCCGGTACTGGCTCGCACACGCGACCGACAACGGCGGTGATACGGCCTTCGGCATGCAGGCGGTGCGTAAGCTCATCCACATCGGGGGAAGACGCCGCAATAAGCAATCCGCCCGAGGTCTGCGGATCGTAGAGCGCGTCCAACATACCCGACTCCAGGTCCTCGTCAGCTGCCACGCGCGAGCCAAAGAAGTCCTGGTTGCGGTAGGCGCCCGCCGGGATAATGCCCAGACGCGCCATGTCGAGCACCTGGTCAAAGAGCGGCACCGCGCCCGACACGAGCTCAATCTGCACACCCGAGCCCTCGGCCATCTCGCACGCATGTCCGATCAGGCCAAAGCCCGTAACGTCGGTGCAGCCGTGGAGTTCGAGCCCCTCGGCAAGGCGAATCGGCGCCTCGTTGAGGGTGCGCATCGAATCAAACATCGCCGTGGCCTCATCCTGCTCGATAAGCTCGCCCTTAATGGCCGTGGTGATGATGCCCGAGCCAACCGCCTTGGTCAGCAACAGGGCATCGCCCACGCGCGCGCCACTGTTGGCAAGCATCCGATCGAGCGGGACAAAGCCGCTCACGGACAGGCCGTACTTGGGCTCGTCATCGTTGATGGTGTGACCGCCCGCGATGGAACAACCCGCCTCGACGCACTTATCGGCGCCACCCGCCAAAATCTGCCCGGCGACCTCAGCACCCAGGCAACTGGGAATGCACAGCAGGTTCATGGCATGGCTCGGCGTACCGCCCATGGCGTAGATATCCGACAGCGAGTTGGCCGCGGCGATTTGGCCAAACAGGAACGGGTCGTCGACCATCGGCGGGAAGAAGTCGATGGACTGCACGAGTCCCAGGTTCTCGCCAACACGGAAGACACTCGCATCGTCGGAGGTATCGAACCCCACGAGCAAGTTGTCGTTGGGCACATTGGGTAAGTCGCCCAGGACCTGGGCGAGGGCTCCAGGAGCCAGCTTAGCGGCTCAACCACTTGCGGCGGTCATAGACGTGAGCCTAATCGTGTCCTCTGCCATCGATACCTCCTCTCATCAATCAGTCATTTCTTCCCAGTATACGCATGAACGCGAATCTACGTCCGGCATATCAGACGAGTTGCTGCGCGCGAATGGCCGCGCCGATCGCGCCGGCGAAGCGAGCCTGGGGCGAGGTGGTCACCGGCGAGCCCAGCAGCGCTCCCAGCCGCTCCACAACGTAAGCGTTCTCGCACAGACCGCCGGTCAGGTAGTACGGGGCGCCCGCTGCCTGCCCGGCCATAGTCGCCACGCGCGACACGACGCTTTCGATCACACCGCGCGCGATGTTCTCGCGCGGCTCGCCACGACCGATGAGACTGATGACCTCACTTTCGGCAAACACCGTACACATGCTGCTGATCTTGGTTGGCTCACCGGAGCGGGCAAGGTCTGCCATCTGCTGCTGAGAAATGCCCAGACGATCGGCCATGATCTCCAAAAAGCGCCCCGTACCGGCAGCGCACTTGTCGTTCATGGCAAACTTGGCCACGCGGCCGCCTTTAAGTTGGATGACCTTGGTGTCCTGGCCGCCCACATCGATCACGGTGCCGTGGTCGCCAAAGAGCGCCACAGCGCCGGTACCATGGCAGGTGATCTCGGTCACGACCTTGTGCGCATAGGGCACGGCGACACGGCCGTAACCGGTCGCGACCACACGCACGTCGTCGGCCGCCACGTCGTAGCCGGCCGAAGCAAGCTCTGCGCGCAGGCGCTCGGCCGCATCGACCGACGAGAACCCGGTTGGCTGCACACACGTCCACGCCACCGAACCCTCTCCATCGACCACAGCAGCCTTTGCCGCCGTAGACCCGATATCGATCCCGATCCCCATCATGGCTCTCTCCCAATCTAAACATCAAAGACAGTGGCGCGTTCGGGCGCCTTAGCTCTAGGTTTCTCAGGTGCCGGAGATTGCCCCGAAAGAGGAGCGCAGCGTACTTTGGTACGCAAGCGACGGTTTGAGGAGCAAGATCCGGTGCCTGAGGAAGCTAGAGCGTCTCGATAAAGGCGGCGATTCGGGTCTCGATCTGACCCATGTCGCCGTTGCTGTAATCGGTCTCGATCTTCATGTACGGAATGCCAGCGCCCTCGACGGCCTCCTGCATGCGGGCGCTTTCCACATTGAAGGTGTGGCACGCCTGCAGCACGCTCTCGACCACGCCATCGACGTGGTACTTCTCGCACATGGCCAGTGTGTTGTCCATGCGCCCGTCGTTGGGCATCATCACCGAGCAGTTGATGTCCAGATAGCGATCGGCGATAGCGCGCAGGATATCGGGCGCGTCGGGGTCAATCATCATGGAGGCCGTACGCTCGCCCGAGCAGTCGTCCATGCACACGACCACGCCGCCGTTGGACTCGATGGTGCGACCGATCTTGTTGATCACACCGCCCACGGGGCAACCGGTGATCAGGATGCGCTTGGCATCCGCCGCAACGGGGCGCTCGCCCGCGTCGTAAGCCTCGCGCAGGGCAGCGACCTTCTGCTCAAGCTGCTGCGTATAGGCCTCGATATCAAAGCTAAACGTACCGGCGAACATGGTGCTCATCAGGTCGACGCCGCTCATAGCCGCCGGCTGGTTGGCCTGCAGCGCAAACATCTCGAGCTGGGCGGCGCGCAGGCGGTTGCGACGACGCACGGCAGCGCGCAGGTCGTCATCGGTAATCGTAATGCCGTAGAAGTTCTCGAGCTCCTCCTTGAGCAGGCGGCACTCCTCGTACCAGCCCTCGCGCTCGTAGGCACGGTCACGGCTCTGCGGCAGATGCAGAATGTACGTGCGCTTGAGCTCATTGAGCAGCTCGTACATCTTCTTCTTGCCGTCGCAGGTGGTCTCGCCGATGATCATGTCGCTAAAGTACGTAAACGGGCACTTTTGCGAGTAGGCAAAGCCGTAGGTCGACTTGATGAGCGGGCACAGGTTTGCCGGCAGCACCTTCTCGGCCTCGGGAATCACCTCGTCGGACGTACCGCACAGGGCGACGCTTGCAGCCCCCGCGGCATCGATAATCTCGAGCGGCGTATAGCTGCACAAAAAACCGACCAGGCGATTGCCGGCCTGCTTGTAGTCCTTAACGCGAATAAACGCCGCCTTGCGCTGCTCGTTGAACTCCTCAAACGTGCGCGGCAACGGCTGCTCAGAAACCTCGGGCATACAACTCCAAAAAAGAAAAACTAAGAAATCCGACAACGGAGACGGCTTTCCCAGGTACCCGAGGTTGCCGTGAAAGAGGAGCGCCGCGTACTTTGGTACGCAAGCGACGGTTTGAACGGCAAGATCGGGTGCCTGGGGAAGCCGCGCGGCTTAGATAGTTTCCAAGAAGGCCTCAATACGGGTTTGCAGCTGGCCTGCGTCCTCGCCGGCGTAGTCGGTCGTTATGTGCATAAAGGGAATACCGGCCTCCTCGGCGGCCTTCTCCACGGCGAAGGACTCCATCTCGTAGAGCGTGCAGAACTGCAGGGCAACGTCGACGATGCCGTCGGCATGCAAGTCCTTGGCCATCTGCACGATGTCCTTCATACGCTGGTCGTTGGGGGTAAAGACGGCGCAGTTGATCTTGAAGTAGCGCTCGGCGATAGCATCGAGCATCTCGTCGACCGTCTCTCCGGACTCGTCGACCAGGTCCTTGTAGTAACGCGAACCCGTGCAGGACTCCTCGCCCACCACAATGCCGCCGGCCTTCTCGATCAGGTTGAACAGCTTCCAGTTGGGCACGGCCATGGGCGTACCGGTGTACAGGATGCGCTTGGTGCCCTTGGGCGCCACGCCCTCGCCGTTGGCGGCGCGCTCCTCGCACTCGGCAGCCATATCGTTGATGGCGCCGGTCAGGCGCGGCGTGTCGTCCATAAAGGCGGCCTGCACGGTCAGCAAGCTGTCGAGACCGCTGATAGGCGCCGGGTCGGCAGCGCGGGTCGCAGCCAAACGCTGCAGGGCACGGCGCTTCTCATTGACGGCGTGAATGGCGGTCTTCAGACGCTCGGGCGTAATCTTGACGCCACACTCATCCTCGATCTTGGCAGCGAGCTTCTTAACCTCGGCCTTCCAGGTCACGAGCGTCGACTCGTCGTGCACGTTGGGGATATCCATCACATACATGTTCTTTTGCGTGGCAAAGAACTCGTAGGCCTTCTTCTTGCCGTCGCAGGTGTTCTCGCCGACTACCAAGTCGCTCGACTCGATGTAGGGGCAGACCTCGCCCAGCTTAAAGCCGGCAAAGCTCTTAATGAGCGGACAGGTGTTGCGCGGCAGATGCTCCTCGACCTTATCGGTCGCCCAATCGGCACCGGAGCACAGACCCACGGGAATGCCGTCACAGGCAAGCACGATCTCCTCGGGTACATAGACGCAGAACGAACCGACGATCTTGGTGGCCTCGCCGGCCTCCTTCTTGTCGAGCATCTCCTTAATACGGCCGCTGTGGATGTTGGTGGCAACAAAATCCAGGTAGGACGTGGACCTGGGGCGATTGTTCTGCGTCAGGAACATATCCCCGTACATCTGGCCCACAGCGCCCAGCAGCATGTCGTGGTCGGCAAGATTCATGCCGAGGCTCTCCCACATCGGATGGAAATCGAATTCTTCAGCCATGGCGGTTCCCCTCTCGAACCAAAAATGAATAGCTACGGTATTGCTGCGCGGTGGGTGGCGAAAACCCAACCGCGCGTAAACCCGGAATTTTGGGGAACCTGCCTTGCGGTCGGCTATTTAGTTGTGCGTCGTCTCTCCCGGAGCCGTGAACATACCTGCTCATATGCGACTCCGAGCCATATAGAGGGCGCGCGCGGCAACGCGACGCGAATATGTCTTCTGCAGCATCGGGGCGCCCTCCTTTTCTCGTCGAAGGTAACTATATCAACGGTCGTCGTCCAGACGAACACCGCCGACACGCGTATGACAGCATTGGGATGCGAGTATCTCGCTGTCTGATAAATAATTATCAGATTGATAAGGTTTTGTCATCATCCATTCGGCGAACGGCGACGTGAAAACAGAGCGGCATAGAACTGCCTCCTCGGCCGCCTTGCCCGCCGCATTACCGGCAAACCAGATGAATCCTGCTCGCATCAAAATGCATGCGCAGGGTCTCCCCCGCCTGCGGCAACTCCTCGACAGGCGCACTCACCTTGTTGACCTTCCACTGCAGGCGCGTCGGTGCGTCGGCACGGGGCACATCCAGCAGCACCAAGCGCTCAAAACGCGAATCGCTCACGCGGGCCACGTGCAGGTCGTAGCTGTTGCGACCTCGCTCGGCACGGTTGTCCACATGGAAGTAGCTCGCGCGAATGCCCAGGTACGCCACGTTATCGGGCACCTCGCGACCAACATTGAAGGTCATACCCCAGTCCAGGGCTTCAACTTCCTGAGTCCCGATCTTGCGCGCGCGGCTCGTGTTCTTGCAGCCCGTCAGGCGCAACGAGGCCAAGGTCTGCGGCCGGCGAACCACGTCCTCGACGGAGCCGATCTCCTCCACATGCCCGTTGTGCATCACACAGATGTGCTCGCACAGGCGACATGCCTCATCGATATCGTGGCTCACGTACAGCACGGTGCGGCTGCAGACATCGAACAGGTCGAGCATGTTTTGCTCAAGCGCGCTCTTGAGATACGCATCGAGTGCGCTCATGGGCTCGTCGAACATGAAGATGCCCGGGTGCGCCGCCACCATGCGGGCAAGCGCCACACGCTGCTGCTGGCCGCCCGAAAGTCGCGCGGGATAGCGGTCGGCAAAGTCGGCCAGGCCAAAGATACCCAGATAGCGTTCGGCAAGCTTTTTGCGCGCTGCGGCGTCGCCGGCATCCTCAACGCCGGCACAAACGTTATCGGCCACCGTCATATTGAGAAACAGCTGATAGTTTTGGAACAGCAGGGCGCACTTGCGTTCCTGGGGCGACAAGTTGATGCCCGCGGCAGAGTCGAAGAAGGTCACGCCATTGACGAGGATCTTGCCCTCATCGGGCGTCTCCACGCCGGCGATGCAGCGCAAGGTACAGCTCTTACCGCATCCGGAGGCGCCAAGCAGCGCCACCCGCTCCTCGCCGGCTTCCAGCTGAATGTCGAGGGTAAAGCCGGGATAACGCTTTTTGATATCCAGAACGAGCGACATGGCCTATCGACCTCCCTTCGCGACCGCGTCGTCACGCATAAGCTCGGCCAACGCCTCGCGATCGATACGTAGGGCATCGCCGCCGACGGGGTCGAGCGAATCGCCCTGACCGACAAGCTCCTTGGCCTGTTTGCGCTCCGCGCGGGAGAGACCCCGCTCGCGGTACTTTTGCGAATGCGCCGTGTACATGTTGATGAACAGGATGACCAGGAAGCTAAAGACGATCACGACGACGACCCAAAAGAGCGCCACCGACGTCTTGCCGCCCATCCACTCAAAGTAGATGGCGATGGGAATGGTCTGCGTAATGCCGGCATAGTTGCCCGCGAAGAACAGCGTGCAGCCAAACTCGCCCATGGCGCGAGCAAAGGCGAGCACCGTGCCGGCGGCAATAGAGGGCCAGCCGAGGGGCATCATGAGCTTGGTAAAGATGCGTCGCTCGGACCAGCCCAGCGTGCGCGCTGCATCGAGCATCTGCGTGTCGAGGCTCTCGAAGGCGCCGAGCGCCGTACGATAGACAAGCGGGAACGACACTACCACGGCAGAGATCACCGCCGCGGGCCACGTAAAGACAATCGAGATGCCGTGCGCAATCAGCCACTGGCCCACCCCGGTCGAGCGACCGAACAACATGAGGAGCAAAAAGCCGCAGACCGTGGGCGGCAGCACCATAGGGATGGTAAAGACCGAATCGAGCAGGCCCTTCACGCGGCTCGTGGTACCCATGGTCTTCCACGCGGCAAACAGGCCCAGCGCAAACGCGATCACCAAGGCGAGACCGCTCGTCTTGATGGACACCCAAAACGGGCGATAGTCAATACTGCCAAAGAAGGTCGCGGCGCGCTCCGCTAGCGAGGGCGGCTCCGTCGTCGAGACACTCGCATACGGCACCAAGGCGGTGTTATCGCTCCACAGGGCTCCGTCACCCAGATTGAGCCCGGGGTTTGCGGCGTCCGCGGCATTCACGACGGTGTAGTAGTCGCCGTCGTCGCCCTTCACCTTAAACAGATAACGGTAATCGCCCTGTACCAGCTCATTGTCCGAGGTAAACACCCACTCGAGCTTGGAGTCCTCCAGCAGCGCGCCTCCCATGGAGTGAGACTTATCGAGCCCCGCGAGCATCTTCTTGAGCGCCTTTTGGTCGGAGGCATTTGCGATATCGAGGCCCGCTTCCTTGGCGGCATGCGCATCGACCCACACCACGATGCTCGTAGGCGTGGTCACCGTTACGAGCGACGTCTTTCTGTAGATGGGAAAACGATAACCCTCGGGCTGGTCGGCAAACGAGCGGGCCGTGCCCTTGGCGTTGCGCTCAAAGGCGTTGAGGCCAAAATCGACGCCATCGATAAGCGCAGAGTCCTCTGTCGCTTGGCGTCCGTCGGCAGTGGCAAAAAGCGCCTCGGCACAAGCAACTCCGGGCAGTGAGGTAAACGCAAAGAGAACCGCCGCCAGCGCAGCGAGCAGGCGAATCGTTTTCCTTGACACGGGCGACTCCTCAAACAAAGGGTAACGACGCGCAGGCGCGCCGCTTCAATCTAAAAAGGGCGGGCGATCGCAAGAACGCCCGCCCTCAAGCATATCGTTATGCAGCGCTCTTCTGCACTACTCGGAAAGCTCAAAGCCGTACTTAGCCCAAATCTTCTGCGCCTTCTTGTTAGACAGGCAGAAGTCGATGAACGCCTTGGCCTCGTCGGCATGCTCTGAGCTCTCGGCCACGGCACCCGGGTACACAATGGGCTTGTGCGAATCCTCGGGGCACACGAAGGCCTCCTCGATGCCGTCGTAGCGGTAGATGTCGGAGCTGTAGACAAAACCTGCCACGCAGTCGCCCGTGGACACGTAGGCGGCAGCGGTGCCGACCTTATCGGCCAGCGCGACCTTGTCGGCAATCTCGGGCGCGTACTCGCCGTCGTCGCCCTCGGTGCCGGTGTAGAGGCCGACGGAGGCCAGCGCCTGGTTGGCGTACTTGCCGGCCGGAACGGTCTTGGCGTCGCCGATGGCGATCTTGCCGTCCAGGTTCACGACGTCGGCGATGGCCTCGACCTTGGTGTCGGAGCCCTCGGCGCGAATGATCACGAGGTCGTTGACGAACATGTCCTCACGGGTGTCGGTGTCGACGAGCTCGGCAGTCTCGGCATCGTCCATGGTGCCCTTGGAAGCGGTGATGAGCACGTCGACGGCAGCGCCGGCCTTCATCTGCTCGACCAGATCGCCAGAGGCCTTGAACTGCGTATCGGCAAAGGTGGTGCCGGTCTGGTCGGTGTAGAGCTCCTGGACCTCGGGCAGAGCCTTCTCGAGCGAGTTGGCGGCGAAAACCTGCAGTTCGACGGCCTTCTTCTTAGAGGAGGACTTGACAGAACCGGCGTCGGAACCAGCAGACTCGGACTCCTTGTTACCCGAGCAGCCAGCAAGGCCAAGGCCGGCGGCAGCAGCGGCAGAAAGCGAGACGAAACCGCGGCGAGAAACCATATCGAACATATTGAACCCTTTCGGACCTTGTGCCCGGGCACCCCACCGCAGGCTTTATTCTGTAATCGGATTATACTTTAGCGCGAATAATGGTGGTGAAAAATTATTCTCGTCTGAGAATATATTTTCAGATTACGGCGCGCATCGGCTTCACCTCGGCATCAAACAAAAAGGCGGAGCAACCGTTCGGGTCACTCCGCCGCAGGTGAAACACTTATTTGGCGTGTCCGCCGCCCGCCGTCATCTGTGCCGCGTGCTCCAGCTGGTCGGCAATCGCCTCCCAGCTTTCGCGGGCTGCCTTGGTGGATCCGGGAAAGTTTACGACAAGTGTATGACCGCGTTGCATGCACACGGCGCGCGACAGCATCGCGCGGCGCGTCTTGGTCATCGAGTACGCGCGAATCGCCTCGGCAATGCCCGGCACATCGCGGTCGCAGACGGCGCGCGTCGCCTCGGGCGTCACGTCGCGCATCGAAAGTCCCGTGCCGCCGCAGGTAAGCACAACATGGGCATGGCGCTCGTCGGCAGCGTCCACGATAGCGGCGCCGATCTCGTCGACGTCGTCGCGCACAACCACGTGCGAGGCTACCGTCCAGCCCTGAGCCGCAATGAGTTCCTCGAGCGCGGCTCCGGCCTCATCCTGGGCAAGATCGCGCGTATCCGAACACGTCACGATCGAAATCTTCAACTCCATAGTGCTCCTCCTAAAGCACGGTGCCCTCGGGCAAGTCGACGCGGACGACATCCACGACATCGCCCGGCTCGAGCTCGCACGGGCCCTCGTTAATGCGCAGCAGACAATTCGCGCGCTGCATCGTGCCAAGCAGCGCCGAATTCTGGCTCTTGGCCTCAGTCACCATAAGCTCGCCGGTCTGGGCATCGCGCGCAACCGTGGCGCGGTCATAGAATCGACGGTCCTGGCGCTTCTTCACGCCGTGTGTCAGCATTGCCTGTTGCACAGGACGCGCCCCCTCGGCAAAGCCGCGCATCTTACGAATCGCCGGGCGCGCGAGCACCTCAAAGCCCACGTAGGCCGCCGCCGGATTGCCCGAAAGCCCCAGGTACGGTTTGCCGCCGAGCAGGCCAAACGTGATGGCCTTACCAGGACGCATCGAGATGCGATCGAACAGAACCTCGCCTTCGCGCTGGACCAGCGCCGTCACGTAATCGTAGTCTCCGGCCGAGGCGCCACCGCTCGTAATGACAAAATCGCACTCGCGCACCGCGCGGTGTACGAGCTCGGATATCGCCTGCTCGTCGTCGGGCGCAATGCCATAGAAGACAGGCTCGGCACCGGCATCGAGTGCCTCGGCCATCAACGCCGAGGAGTTGGAATCGCGAATCTGGCCACGCGCCGGAAGCTCACTTGGAGCAACCAGCTCCGTGCCCAGCGAGATGATGCCCACGTGCGGTGCGGCGTGCACCTTCACGCTCGCATACCCGGCGCTTGCCAGCAGGCCCGCACCAGCCGGCGCCACAACCTCACCGGCACGCATCACGACGTCGCCGGCATGGGCTTCTTCGGCAGCAGAGCGAACGTTCTCCCCCACCTTAGCCGGCGCCGAGAAGCGGACGTGCGAGCCCTCGTTGCCATCGCCGTCGAGCACGTCGACGATCTCGTACTTCACCACGGCATCGGCGCCCTCTGGCACCGGCGCGCCCGTCATAATGCGGACCGTCTCGCCCGCGCCGATCGTGCCCTCAAACACATGACCCGCTGCCTCGTGCCCGACAACGGAAAGCGTCACCGGAGTATTGCCGGTGGCCGCACCAAGGTCGACGGCGCGTACGGCATACCCGTCCATGGCGCTGTTAGCAAATGGCGAGATGTCGATATCGGCCACGGCTTCCTCGGCCAAGGGAAGGCCGGCCGCCTGCCATACGGGAATCTCGACAACCCCGGTCGGGCTCACATGTGACAAGACAATTGCCTGCGCGTCCTCCAACGGAATGAGCTTCTCTGCCATATGCACCTCTTACAGATCGCGGCGCGTAACAAGGGCGCCGATTCTTTATGTTTTATTCAGTATAATCCCCCGCCGCTCAACCGCGAGACGGTCTGCACTCGCGAATACACCTGTCGGTTACAGGGCACGAAACAGAACCGAAACCAACCCACCGGCTTGACGCATTTGTCACGCTCTATCACGCTCTATAATGCTTGCGTTGCAACCAAAGAAGAGGACACCATGGCTTTTACCGACATATCAGACAGCGAAAGCGAAGAGCAAGACAACTCCCTGCCGCTCGATGAGGGAGGCTTCTTCTCCCTGAATGACGTCATAATGGCCGGCAGGCATCAGCTCACCCGCTCTGAGCATCTCTTGGCCGCCGACACGCGCCGTAACGCCCGTAATCTGCTCGCGAGCGCCAAGCTGCTCGCGCTCGTCGTGATCGTCTCGTTCGCCATGGGCGTTGCCGCCTGGGCATTTTTGGCCTCGCTGAACATCGCGACCGATTATCGCGAGCACCATGCGTGGATCTACGCTCTGCTTCCCGTCGTGGGCGTGGCCACCGCGTGGGTGTATAAGAACCACGGCCTTGCCGCCAAACGTGGCAACAACCTGGTAATCGACTCTGCCCTGGGCACCCGCCTCATCCATGCCCGCATGGCCGTCCTCACCTTTGTCTGCTCCACGCTTACGCACCTGACAGGCGGCTCGGCCGGACGCGAGGGCGCTGCCGTGCAGATCGGCGGCACCATCGCCAGCAACATCTCAAACCTGGCCCATCTCAAAAAGCACGACCATCACGACCTCATGCTCGCCGGCATCTCGTCTGCCTTTGGCGCCGTGTTCGGCTCGCCCCTCGCCGGCGCCTTCTTTGGCATGGAGATGTGCTTTATCGGCAAGATCGACTACACCGCCGGCATCTACTGCCTCGTCGCCTCGTTTACCGGCTACTTTACGTCGCTTGCCCTGGGCACCGAGTATGAGGCGAACGTCATCGCCAGCGTCCCCGATATGACGCCCCGAACCGTCACCATCGTCGTCATCAGCGCCATCGTGTTCGGTCTAACCGCACGCCTCTTCGCCTGGTCGGTTCGCACCGTCAAGAGCCTCTACGGCCGCTTTATCACCAACTATCTTGTTCGCGCCCTCGTGGGCGCACTCGTGGTGCTCGCAGCTTACGCGGTGCTCGATGCCTGGAAGTACGCCGGCCTTGCCACCTGGCTCTCGGGCGCCGGTTTCGCCGGCAATACGACACTCGCCGACGCAGCCATCAAGTTGGTCGTGACGGCGCTCACCCTGGGCGCCGGCTTCCAAGGCGGCGAGGTCACACCGTTGTTTGGCATCGGAGCTGCGCTTGGCGGCTGGATCGGCTGCCTCGCCGGCATCGACCCCAGCTTTCTGGCGGCCCTCGGCATGCTCGGCGTGTTCTGCGCCGGCCTCAACGTGCCCATCACCACCTGCATGATGGCCATCGACCTGTTCCACGGCACAGCAGCCGGGTTCTTTGTCATCGTTGCGTTTATCAGCTATCTTGCCGGCGGCCACCGCGGCGTTTATCCCGCGCAGCGCATTATCTCGCCCAAGCGCCGTTCGCTCATTGTGGACGAGGGCGGCACGGTGGCAGAGGCTATCGAGCGCCACAACGACCTGATAGAGTAGACGTAATAATCGCCGTGCAGCCACAATCGGGGGCAACGCAACCCGAGCGCGACCGCACCGTCACGCCATATGCCGGGAGTCGCCCCATGCACGCAACAGATTTTGGTCGCACGCTGATCATCGCCAATCCCGCCGCCCAATCGGGCGCGGCACGCGAAGTGGCCGAGCGCCTGCAGCGCTTTTTGGACATGACCGCGCGCTCATCCCAGTTTGACCTGGTGCTGACCGAGCACATGGGACACGCCAAAGAACTTGCCGCGCAGGCCCAGGGCTACCGCACGGTTATCGCACTCGGCGGCGACGGCGTGATCCACGAGGTCGTCAATGGCTTGATGACGCAAGAAGAGGCAGCCCGACCGGCGCTTGCCGTTCTGCCTGTAGGCTCCGGCAACGATTTTGCCCAGACGCTCGGCATCGACGATTTCTCCGGTAAGGACTTTGGTGCCCTGCTCACCTGCGAGCTGCAGCGTCAGGACATCGGGCGCATTCGCTCATGGAACCCCGCAAGCGGCAGCGGCGAGGCGGCCGTCGAGTATTACGACCAGACGCTCTCCGTCGGCATTGACGCCGCCATCGGCCTGGGCACCACCGAGCTACGCAAGAAGACGGGACTTACCGGCGCTCCGCTCTATACCCTTTCGGGCCTGGAGCAGTTTGGCCTGCGCTATCGCAACTACCCCATGACGGTTAGCTTTGACGGCGCGCCCGCCGAGCGCGTGCGGGCGATTATCATGGCCATCCAGCTGGGCCCCACCTATGGCTCGGGCTATCGTATCTGCCCCGATGCCGACCCCCGCGACGGCGTGCTCAACGTTTGCTACGCCTGCGGCCCCGTACCACGTGCAGTTGCGCTGCCTATGTTCCTTTCGGCCAAGGATGGCCACCACACCAAGCTGCCGCCGGTGCGCATGCGCCGCTGCCGCCATGCCGAACTCACCTTCGAGGAGCCCAACTACCCCATCCAAGCCGACGGCGAAGCCATCGTCGCCTCTCGCATCGAGGTCGACATCCTCGCCAGCGCCCTCGAGGTCTGGCACCCAACCCGCTAGCCCCACCTAAGTTGCGGTGAAATAGGGACTGTTTTGCGGCTTTGACAGCCCAAACAGTCCCTATTTCACCGCAACTTAGAAGGAGATCAATCTTCGCTGCCCGGCTTGCGGCGGTTGGCCTTTTTGATGGCGTTGAAGTGCTTGTCGTTGAGTCTGCGCTGACGCGAGCGTTGGGGCACCTTGGTCTTGACGCGACGGCGCGGCGGACGGCCGCGACGCTCAAGCTCGGCCTTCAGCTTGCGCAGGCAGCTAGCACGATTCTGAAACTGGCTGCGACTCTCTCGCGCCGTCACGACTATCCCCGTAGGCACATGCTTCATGCGCACCGCAGAGTCCGTCGTGTTGACGCCCTGGCCGCCCGGCCCCGTCGCGCGAAACACCTGCACCTCACAGTCGCGCGCCAGCTCCTCGGCCGACATCTCGGCATAGCGCGCATACTCGCGCCAGCCCATCTTGATCTCGTCCATACCAACGCCTCCTCTCAAACAAAAAAATGTGACAAAGGGACCATCCCTTTGTCACATCGCATGCGAATTACTTGTGCCGCGCGATTAGGCGAAGGTGATCTCGCCGTTCTCGCAGTCCATATCGGCGATACGGGCCAGGCTCTCAACGCGGAAACCGCGATCGCGGAGCTTGTCGCCGCCGCCCTGGAAACCCTTCTCCACGGCGATGCCAATGCCGGAGACCTCGGCGCCCGCAGCCTCGCAGATCTTGATAAGGCCTTCGAGTGCGCAACCGTTGGCCAGGAAGTCGTCGATGATCAGGACCTTGTCGCCCTCGGACAGGAAGCGCTTGCCCACGATAACCGGATACTCCTTTTGCTTGGTAAAGGAGTAGATAGTCGTGGCATACTGCTCGCCGTCGAGGTTGATGGACTGGGCCTTCTTGGCAAAAACAACCGGCACGCCACCAAAATGCTGGGCCGCGATGCAGGCCATGCCAATGCCCGAAGCCTCAATCGTCAGAATCTTGTTGATCTCGACGCCCTCGAACAGACGGGCCCACTCGGCGCCCATGTGGTCGAACAGCTCAACGTCGCACTGGTGGTTGAGGAAGGCATCAACCTTAAGGACGTTACCGGCCTTCACGATGCCGTCACGGCGAATACGATCCTCAAGCTCCTGCATAGCGCAACCCTTTCTCGCGGCAATGATTCCGCGCGATGAACAAACGTTGCACGATAGTCTACCACGGACCGACCCCCACCCGCCCCACAAGCCTCGTCGCACTATAAAGCCGCAAGACCAGTCTTTTTGGAACGGGGCTCTTTTAGCTACTTCCGGAGGGGCGATAGCTGCCTTTGCAAGCGGATATGCCTGCTACCGATTTAATGTCATTTCAAAACTATGCCGGTTTACGTCGATGAAACGCGGGCTCTCGACCATGCCCGAATTCGTAAAAATAAAACCGCAGGTAGAAGGCTTGTCATTTTTGCAAAAATGAAGATGTGGTCGCCATATGCCGAATCATCGTAGTAAACCGGCATAGTTTTAAAGAAACCATCTCCCGCAGAGCCCCGCAGAGGGCTTCGCAGAGCCAAAAGCCCCGTTTTCCTCCGTCCCAGCAGACCAGCGGGAGACGCGCGCCACAAAACCGGCCCATTTACTACGTTTAACCTGACACCCCTGTCCATACCCCCGATTCTCAAAAACCGGCAGGCTCTCTACCTGCGCTTTTGTTTTTAGCGAATGCGTCATGGTTTGAGGTGCACAGTTAAACGTAGTAGATGGGCGTGATTCTTGGCAGGCGACTCGCGAACACGCTAATGCCGGATGCGCGTCCTCACCAAACGTACCAATGTGAGCGCAAAGCCCACGGTAGCAACCGCCATCAGCACATAAAACACCGAGCGGAAGCCAAACAGGAAGACATCCGGACGGCCCGCCACATAGCTCGTGACCGTCTTACCCATTACCGCGCTCGTCTGTCCATACAGGATGCGCGACGCCGCCGTAATACCCAGCGCTATGCCCGCATAGCGCGCCAAGCTGCCCAAGCTGCCCGCAAAGCCAAGCGCCTCACGCGGAGCCGAACCCATATACAGCGAATTATTGGGACTCTGGAAGATCGACGTGCCGCACGACATAAATGCGACGCAGCACACGATCATCAAGATGGAAGAGTGCTCGTCAAGCGTGCTCACCGCAAAGAGACCGCACACGTACACGCCCAGGCCAACGGCCGTGGGCGCTTCACAACCAACACGGTCGGACACCGAGCCCGAAAGCGGGCCCACAAAGGCATTCACGACCGGCATCGCCAAAAACAACAGGCCGGAGATATCGGAGCTAAAGCCGTGGGCATCCTGAAAGTAGAACGGCAGCACAAACTCGGAGGCACCGATACCCACGAACACGATAAGCATGCAAGCCAGGTTAATCGTGAAAGCCGAGCTCGCAAAGCAGCGACGCGCCGCCTCTGTCAACGGCATAGGGCGTTCGCCAGCCTCCGGCTTGACATGCGGCAGCGTGTAGAGTCCCACGATAAACGAGATGACGCCAATGGGAAGGTTGATGAGGAAGATGCTCTCCCAGGGAAAACTTGCCACGAGTACGCCGCCGAGCACGGGGCCGCACATCATGCCAAGAGCCACAAAGGTCGCCAGAATGCCCATGGCACGACCGCGCTCACGCGCCGGAAACGACTCGGTGATGATGCCCATATTGTTGGCCATCGCGGCGGCACAGCCAATGCCCTGCACGATACGCGCCAAGATAAGCACCTCGAGCGAAGCCGAAAGCCCGCAAAGCAGCGAGCCACCCGTAAAGACGATCACACCAAGCTGGAACACATTCACCTTGCCGCGCACATCGCCCAAGCGGCCAAACGGCAGCATGGCGACGCACGTCGCGAGCAGATACGCCGAGCTCACGAGCTGAATGCGGTCGAGACCCACACCCAGCTCCTTTTGCATCACCGGAAGCGCCACCGTCACGATGCTCGCATCCAGACACGCCATAAAGGTCATGACGAGCACGGTGAACAGAATCGCCCATTTATTCTTACCGTGGGTGTCGCCCTCCAGGGCAATGTGTTCGCGGCGCAGCTGCTCGGCAGTTTTCTCCATATATATCCTTTCTATCGTGCAACGCAAAAACGGGACCCCAATCACCTACAAACGGTCACGATCGGGGTCCCGCCTACGGAATCGGAACTATGAGGACGTCGTCAGCCGAAAAGCCGTCCCACGCCTCGCACGCACGCTAGCCTAGCACTGCGCGAGCGCCTGCTCAAGGTCGGCAATCAGATCGGCCGTGTCCTCCAAGCCGCACGACAGGCGCACCATGTCGGCGGAGATACCGCAGGCAATGAGCTCCTCGTCGTTCATCTGGCGATGGGTGGCGTTTGCCGGGTGCAGGCAGCAGGTGCGGGCATCGGCCACGTGCGTTGCGATCTGGGCGAGCTTAAGGCTCTTCATAAAGGTCTCGGCCGCCGCACGACCGCCGTTAAAGCCAAAGCTCACGACGCCGCACGTACCGTTGGGCATGTACTTCTGAGCCATGTCGTAGTACTTGTCGCCCTCAAGGCCCGGATAGCTCACAAAGCGCACCTTGGGATGGCTCTGCAGGAACTTGGCAACGGCCAGACCGTTCTCGCAGTGACGCGGCATGCGTACATGCAGGCTCTCAAGCGAGCTGTTCAGGAAGAACGCCGCCTGCGGGTTCTGCATGGGGCCAAGGTCGCGCATAAGCTGTGCGGTGGCCTTGGTAATGAAGGCGCCCTCGCGGCCGAACTTCTCGGCATAGGTTACGCCGTGGTAGCTCTCGTCGGGCGTGGTGAGACCCGGGAATTTGTCGGCATGGGCCATCCAGTCAAACTGGCCGTGGTCTACGATCACGCCGCCGATATATGCCGCGTGACCATCCATGTACTTGGTGGTGGAGTGGGTGACAATATCGGCACCCCACTCAAAGGGACGGCACATCACAGGCGTGGGGAACGTGTTGTCGACCACCAGCGGCACGCCATGGTCGTGCGCGGCCTTGGCAAAGCGCTCAATGTCGAGCACGGCCAGCGCAGGGTTGGCGATGGTCTCGCCAAAGACGAGCTTGGTGTTGGGCTGGAAAGCGGCCTCCAGCTCCTCGTCGGTGCAGTCAGGAGCAACGAAAGTGCAGGTCAGACCCATGCGGCCCATAGTGTGAGCGAGCAGGTTGTAGGTACCGCCATAGATGGCAGAGCTCGCGACCACGTGATCACCGGCACCGGCAACGTTAAAGATAGCGAGGAAGTTCGCGGCCATGCCCGAGCTCGTGAGCATCGCAGCGGTGCCGCCCTCCATCTCGCAGATCTTGGCGGCAACGAGGTCGCAGGTAGGGTTCTGCAGGCGGCTATAGAAGTAGCCAGACTCCTCCAGGTCAAACAGCTTGCCCATGTGTTCGGACGTGTCGTACTTCCACGTCGTGGACTGATAGATAGGCACCTGGCGCGGCTCCGCATCGCCCGGACGATAACCGCCCTGAACACACGTGGTACCGATAGTCTGCTCGCTCATATCTTGCTCCCTTGCTCGGGTTTTATTTTATTCGGTTCACGATACCGCTACCTCGCACCCCTCTCAACCCATCCCCCAAGTAGGTTATGGGACAAAGTAATCGGGTTTATTTGTCCCAAAACTTAAGAAAGTGTTCGATAGCGAAAAACAATGCGATATGCATGGGGCTCTCGATGAGCAAAAGCGTCGGCAAGGGTACCATAGGCGGGTACACCGTGACCAAGGAGACGCTCATGAAACAGATTGATACCACCCAGCTCGATACCGCCGCCTGCCAGGCTCAGGCTGCCGAATACCACGCCCGCGGCTTTAACTGCGCGCAGGCCGTCGCCTGCACGCTCGCACCCGCCGTTGGACTCGACCCCGAGACTGCCTTCACCCTCACCGAGGGCTTCGGTGCCGGGATGGGCGGGATGACCGAGACCTGCGGCGCCATCTCGGGCGCCGTGGCCGTCATGGGCTTTGTGATGAGCGACGGCATGGAAAACCCCAAGACCAAGGGGCAGACCTACAAGCTGTCGCGTGAGATCGCCAAACGCTTTGGCGAGAAGAACACGACGACCATCTGCGGCACGCTCAAGGGCATTGGCTCGGACCAGGGTCCGCTCCGCAGCTGCCCCGGCTGCATCGACGATGCCGTCGAGATCGCCTGCGACGTGCTGAAGCAGCTCGCCGAGTAAACGACAACAACAAAAATGCGACGGCCGGCGCGCCTGGGATATCCCATGGCACGCCGGCCGTCGCCGTTAAAACTCGGCAAACTCGGGAGTGCCGACCTCGATCTCCTCGCGGCCAGCCATAAGCTCGCGCATCTTTGCGCAAAACGGCTCCTGCTCCCCCGCCTTAAATACCAAATGAAGTGTCACAGCGTCCGCGTAGTCAGTGTCCGAAACCTTGGCGCCCGAGTCCTGCGCCAGACGAAGCACCTGCTCATACTGCGGATAAGCCACATGCACGTCAACGGGCACAACGCTCGTCATCTCAACGATCTGCCCGGCTTCCTGCGCCGCCGCAACCGCCGCCTGCGTCGCCGCCGTATAGGCACGCACCAGGCCACCTGGCCCCAACAGGGTACCGCCAAAATAGCGCGTCACCACACAGCAAACATTTTTGAGCCCCGCACCACGAAGCACCTCGAGCGTCGGCATGCCGCTTGTACGGCTCGGTTCACCGTCATCGCTCTGGCGCTCGCGCCCATCGACCAAAATCCATGCGGGCACATTATGACGAGCATCGTAATGGCGCTTGCGAACCATCTCGATAAAGGCATTTGCCTCGTCCTCGGACTCAATATGGACCAGCTGGGCAATAAAACGACTCTTGCGGTCGACAAACTCGCCCATAGCCTCAACATTAGATTGCAAAGTAAAATAGCTGTCCAACAAAGCCCCTCAAACAAAAGCAAAGCAACAAACAGCCTCAATAATACGGCATAGACAGCACTGGTACCCTCGCTAACAAGAACGGAAATGCCGATGATTCCGTCAACGAAAGCGAGAACCCGCCAGCGCGAGCAAGGTGCCTTGAAAGACGAGATCGCAACAAAAATGAGGCTGCCGATGACCAGGTAAAGACAGCGAGACGGCGTCAGCTGAGTCGATTTGGCCCGAAAGAGGAGGGAGCACGCCTTATGGCGGCGACCGACGAATGAGCGCCAAATCGGCCAGCTGACGCCGTCGCAGCGTCAACAAAAAAGCTGAGTGGGCCGATAAGCCGGGTTCTGTCGTGAACGGTCATTTATCTTGTCTGCACGTTACCGTGCAGCTCCACGCACGCTACCCGAACGCGGACCGGGCCGGCCCATAGCGTTCCTATTCGCGCTTGCTCCGGATGGGGCTTGCCAAGCCGCCGTGTTGCCACGACGCTGGTGGTCTCTTACACCACCGTTTCAGCTTTTCCCTTTACGCCTTGCGGCGCAGGTGGGAGTCTTCTTTTCTGCGGCGCTTTCCGTCGGATCACTCCGCCCGGCCGTTAGCCGGCATCCCGCCCTCTGGAGCCCGGACTTTCCTCACGCGTACCGCAAGCAGTACATCGCGCAACCGTCTGGCCCACTCAGCAGTGCAAGAGTGTAGCACACCGCCAACGCACGAGGCGACACAACACGCGCGCTCGACACGATAAACCAAGAACCGCCCATGCGTTACAATAGTCCCGTCGATGGGCAACGTCGTCAGTCGAGACGCGACCGCGCTCCGCACCCCTCCGTCTACTCGGTGCGTTCCCGCCTCCTCCCCGAGGCGGGATGTCGGCATTTTTTCATGCCGCGACAACTCAATAGCTAACGGACGACCTAGGCGGCAATCTGCCGTTTCGCTCGCAAAACAAAAAGGGACCCGCCCTTTCAGGCGGATCCCTTAAAACAAATGATCGTCAAACCGATTTACTCGGCGTCGGTCTCCTCGTCCTTCTTCTCGGAAGGCAGCGGGGCAACCTCGATCTCGACGCCCAGAGTCTCAGCAGCGGACTTCATGGACAGGGAGATGCGACGACGGTCGAGGTCGATCTCCATGACCTTGACCTGAACCTTGTCGCCCACGTGGGTGACCTGAGAAGGCTGATCGACGTGCTTGTTGGCCATCTCGGAGATGTGCACCAGGCCCTCGATGCCCTCGCCCAAGTCGACGAAAGCGCCGAACGGGACAAGCTTGGTCACAGTGCCCTCGACGATAGCGCCGACGGGGTACTTCTTGACCAGTGCGCGCCACGGATCCTCGGTGGTCTGCTTGAGACCCAGGGAGATGCGCTCGCGGTTGAGATCGACGTCGAGAACCTCGACCTCGACTTCCTGGCCGACCTTGACAACCTCGGAAGGATGGTTGACGTGGTTCCAGGAGAGCTCGGAGATGTGGATGAGGCCGTCGATACCGCCGAGGTCGACGAAGGCGCCGAAGTCGACGATGGAGGAAACGGTGCCCTGGAGACGCATGCCAGACTTGAGCTTGGACAGGATCTCGGAGCGCTCGGCCTTACGGGACTCCTCGAGCACGACGCGACGGGAGAGGACGACGTTGTTGCGGTTGCGGTCCATCTCGATGACGCGGGCCTCGATGCGGGTGCCCATGTAGGAGGTGAGGTCCTTGACACGACGGAGGTCGACGAGGGAAGCGGGCAGGAAGCCACGCAGGCCGATGTCGAGGATCAGGCCGCCCTTGACAACCTCGATAACCTCGCCCTCGACGTTCTCGCCGGAGTTGAACTTCTCCTCGATGCGGTTCCAAGCACGCTCGTACTCGGCACGCTTCTTGGACAGGACCAGACGACCGTCCTTGTCCTCCTTCTGGAGAACCAGAGCCTCGATGGGATCACCGAGTGCAACGATGTCTGCAGGGTTAGCGTCCTTGCGGATGGACAGCTCGCGGACCGGGATAACGCCCTCGGACTTGAATCCGATGTCAACGAGCACCTCGTCATGCTCGATCTTAACGACAGTGCCGTTAACGAGATCGCCCTCATCAAAGTCGGTAATCGTACCGTCGATGAGGTTGTTCATCTCCTCCTCGTTGACATCGTCAAGAGAGAAAATGGACGAGTTCTGAATCTCACTCAAAGGTGGACCCCTTTCGAACTACGGGGCCCCGATTGCTAGGACCTACAGAAGGGTGCGACAAGCACACAACGTTTAGGAACACTCGGGAGCCGACAGATACTAATGTGACGCTTATGCAATCACGTTCGTATAGGTTACGGGGAAACGACTTCGATTTCAAGCGTGAACTGCGATTTTTTACTCGTGTGGAGACTTTTTCGTAATCTTATGAACTGCTGTCTCCACAACTTGACGATAAGCAGTGCGCAGGATGGCTTTGGGGTAAAGTATCCGGAACCAACGATTCTAGATCGAATTTACGAGAAAGGTGCTCGCGTGCTCAAAGCTGTCGTTTTCGATATGGACGAAACGCTTCTTAGCATCAACCTCAATGCGTTCATCCTTCGCTATTTTAAGGATGTCTCGTCGATGCTCGCGGATATCGGCCGTCGCAGCCGTGGCGGCACGATGGCACGCCTCGGCACCATTCTGGTCGACCTCAACGCTAACCGCCGCAGCGGCACGGACAATCGCACCAATCTTGAGTTTTATCAAGAAGAGGTTGAGCGCCGGTGCGGCATCTGCCTCTCGGACCCCACCATCTACGAGGCATTTACCTACTACGAGCGCGAGGTGCTGCCGTACAAGAACGACGACACGATCAACGCGAAGGCCATGCCTGGCGCACACGCCGCGCTCCAGGCCGTGCAAGATGCCGGCCTGCGTTGCGCACTCTTTACGAACCCCAGCTTTCCCCAAGGCGCCATCGAGTGTCGCATGGGCTGGGGCGAGCTGACCGACGCGCCCTTCGAGCTCGTCACACACATGGGTAACGCCACCCGCTGCAAGCCCGATGCCACCTATTATCTTGAGCAGCTGCAGGTTATGGGACTCGATCCGCACGAGGTACTCATGGTGGGCAACGATCCCAAGCGCGACTTTCCCAGCCCCGACTGCGGCATCCAAACCGCCTACGTAGGCCAGGGCAAGCCGAGCCGAGCAACCTGGCGCGGAACCATGGAAGACTTCGCCCACAACTTCAACGCCGTAGTAGAAGCTTTCTACGAACACCAAGTAGCAGACGAGCTGTCGTAGGCGCATCAAAACAACAAATACAACGCCGATGCTTTGGCACCGACAGACACTATGACCCAATCCGAGGGCACGGAAACGACAGGAGCCCCCGCTCGTGACCGCGGGTCGGGGCTGCGACAATGTTGTTGAAGTGCCAGAGGCGCAGCCGCGCCGCAACGAGGTTGGGAGGCTCCCGTGCCTAGATATTCTACCGCCTTCGGAATGGACGTACACCTCAGGTCCACGACCGTCTGCGCGCTCGACGCGGAGACGGGCGAGGCCGCGACGAGGAGGTTCCGGGGCAACCCGTGGGGCGAGGTCGCGGAGTGGATGTCGGGCTTCCCCGGCCCGTCGCTCGCCGCCTACGAGAGCGGCTACCTCGGCTTCGCCCCGCAGAGGGAGCTCTCCGGCCTCGGCGTCGACTGCGTCGTCGCGGCCGTCTCCAAGGTCCCCAGGTCGGCGGCCGACCTCTCGTCCAAGAACGACCGCAACGACGCGGCCAGGATGGCCAAGGCGATACTGTCGCACGACGTCACCCCGGTATGGGTGCCGTCCCCCGAGATCGAGGGGCTCAGGGACCTCGCCGCAGCCCACGACGCCGCGACCGCGAGGCTCGCGGCGGCGAAACAGCGGCTCCTGGCGTTCCTGGCCCGCCGCGGCTACGCCTACGGCGGCACGACGCCCGCCGGCAACCCCCGGAAGTACTGGACGTACGACTTCCTCAGGTGGCTCGACAAGGTTCGGCCCGCCGACGACGGCGGCATCCGGGCGCTGACGGCGCTGAGGAACGAGGTCGAGGCGGCCGCCGAGGCGCGCGACGACCTCCTCGCCGAGTACAGGGCCGCCGTCGCGGCGGGCCCCCTCTCGGCCGAGGTCGAGGCGCTCCAGTCTATCAAGGGGTGCGCCTTCTCGCTCGCCGCCGCCTTCGCGTCCGAGGTCGGCGACTTCTCGAGGTTCCGCTCCGGCAGGCAGGTGACGGCCTACTTCGGCCTCGCCCCGAAGCAGAGGTCGAGCGCGGACTCCGTGCGGCTCGGCGGGATCAGCGGGGCAGGCAACGCGCTCGTCAGGAGGCTGGCGGTCGAGGGGTCCTGGTGCTACGCCCAGGCCAAACACCAGCCGAAGCTGATGCCAAAGGACAGCGGCGTCCCGCTCGAGATAAGGATGCACGGGAGGAAGGGGTCCGAGCGCCTGCTCCGGCGCCGCGAGGAGATGCTCGAAAGGGGCATGCCCCAGGCGAAGGCGAACGCCGCCACCGCCGCCGAGCTCGTGAGGTGGCTGTGGGCCCTCGGCATGATGTGCCGGGAGGCAACCGAATAGACATAGCCCCCGTCCCGGCGAGCCGGGCAGCCTTCGGGGATACCCCCGCTTTCGCTGTGCGCGCGGCATCGGCCGCATGCGCGTCGACAGACTTGGGGAGCCCCGCCGAAGGAGAGAATTGCGGGCCGCCGCAGCGGTATCCGCGGATATGAGACTGAGCCGAAGGCGTCGACGACATGCCGGGGGCGGACCGGGACGGGTTCAACGGCAGGCCCCGCCGACCGATTGCAAGCGGTCGGCGGGGCCATTGTGGCTCTTGACAGCGGATTGGGTCATATGAGCGAAAACCCGTCAGAGCGTGCAAGGTGCCTTGAAACAAGGCGGCATTGATCTTTTGATCATGCCGCCGAAGTTGAAAGGCAGATTGCCGCTCTGGCGGGTTTGCAGCGTCGACCCGTTACGCGGTTTGGTAAAACCGCGTAACTAACACACCTGCGTTTTTCCGATCATAATGTTGAGGATCTCGACGTCGGTGTCCTTCATGCCCACGCGGCCCACGTAGCCCATGCTGGCAATGGTCTGCTCAACGGTGTCCTGAATGAGGCCCTCGCCGGCACGGAAACCGCGGCCCTGCATGGCCATATCGTGACCCAGAATCGCCGCATCGACAGCAGCCGAAATCTTGGCCGCGCAGCTCGCCTTAGCACCGTCGCACACGATGCCGCCCACGTTTCCGAGCGTGTTGGAAACGGTAGCGCCAATCTGCTCACGCGTGCCACCGCACAGCCACGTAATGGCCGCACCGGCACCACATGCCGCGCAGATAGCACCACAAAACGCCGAAAGCGCACCAATATAGCTCTTGATATGCACAGCAATCAGATCGGACAGCATCACGGCGCGTACCAGGCGCTCATGGTCGCAGCGCAGGTACTCGGCATACTCCATAACGGGCAGCGCGCAGGTGATGCCCTGGTTGCCCGAGCCGCACACGATGGCGACCGGCAAGGCGCAGCCATTCATACGAGCATCGGAGCCGGCGGCGGCACGGGCGCGGGCGCGGCACGCCACATCGTCGGCACGAGCGCCCAGCAAAGTGCGGCCAACCTCGGCGCCCCAAGCATGCGCCAGGCCCTCGGCGCTAATGGCACCGTTCAGCTCGATCTGACGCTCAACAGCAGCACGAGCGCCCTCAATATCGCCACGCTCGATGAAGTCGATGATGGACTCAATGCTCATGGGCGTATCGGCTTTATCGGCAGCGCGCTCAGCAACCACGCGCTCGGCGCAGGCAGCGCACTCCCCCGCCGACTTTCCGCACACTGGAATGCCGTCGAGCGTATGGCACGTCACATTGGTGTGGTGATCGGTAATCTCGACAACCGCGGTATGACCGCCGGCCATGGCCGTCACCTTGATATACAGGTTGGGCACACCCTCGACAAGCGACACATCGCAGTAGCCGGCATCGGCGAGCAGCTCGGTCACGCGGGCACGGTTCGCGTCATTGACGCTCTCGAGCACTTCGAGCGCACTCTTGGCGTCACCACCCACAGCGCCCAGCACCGCCGCTGCCTCAATGCCGTGCATACCGCCCGAGTTGGGCACGGTCACGCTCTTGACGTTCTTGATGATATTGCCCGAACAGGCAACGTCCATATGCTCGGGCTCGCAGCCGAGCGTCTGGCTCGCAAGCGCCGCCGCGTAAGCAACGGCGATAGGCTCAGTGCAGCCAAGCGCGCAAACAAGCTCGCGGTTCAAAACGTCACAGAACGCAGCATCTCGAATGGAATCGGTGGGCATTGGTGCCTCCTGTATACACAACGACTTATTTCTTATACATAGTCAACTTCTTTATTTGATACCAAGGGCCCAAAAACCGCAACCCGGGTTCCGGCAGACGGTTGCGAGCATCAAACTGGCGGCAGATTTCGTGATGAACTGATGTTCAAAATTGATAAAGCGTTTAACCAAAAAACGCCCGAGTGTTTACGCAAAAGTCGCGCTATCATGCAGTCGAACGCGGTAAAACCTTTAGCAAATCCGCCGCACGGACCAGAGAGGAACCATCCATGAAGATCGGTATCGGTAACGACCACGCCGCCGTCGAGCTCAAGAACATCATCTCCGAGCACCTGAAGGATCGCGGCTGCGAGGTCGTGAACTTTGGCACCGACACCTCCGAGAGCTTCGACTACCCCATCGCCGGCTACAAGGTGGGCAAGGCCGTTGCCAACGGTGACGTCGACCTGGGCATCCTGATCTGCGGCACTGGCGTCGGCATCAGCCTGGCCGCCAACAAGGTCGAGGGCGTGCGCGCCGTCGTGTGCTCCGAGCCCTTCAGCGCCAAGCTCTCCCGTATGCACAACAACACCAACGTGCTCGCCTTTGGCGCCCGCGTCGTGGGCTCCGAGCTCGCCAAGATGATCGTCGACGAGTGGCTCGACGCCGAGTTTGAGGGCGGCCGTCACGAGCGTCGTGTCAACCTCCTCAACGAGATCGACCAGACCCGCGGCCTCAAGGTTGTCGACGAGGCTTAAAGCCTAACAACGCCACAAGCTAACAGCAGAGGGCCCGCCCGGAACGCACATCCGGGCGGGCCCTCTTAGTAGATATTTGTCATAAAAAAGAGCGCCGCGGATGGAGTCCCGCGGCGCCCAAGCCACACGCTAACAGCTTTAAGGAGTCAAAGCTGGTTTAGCCAAAGAAGCGCTTGATCTCGATCTCGGCGTTCTCCAGGCAGTCGGAGCCGTGGATCACGTTGGCGTTGACATCGACGGCAAAGTCGCCGCGAATGGTGCCAGGAGCGGCATCAAGCGGGTTGGTAGCGCCCATGAGGGTGCGCATCTTGGAGACGGCGGAAAGACCGGAAACGACCATCTTGACGACCGGACCGCTCGTCATAAAGTCGCAGAGGCCGCCAAAGAAGGGCTTGTCGTTGAGGTGAGCATAGTGCTCCTCGACGGTGGCGCGCTCAAGCGTGGTCATCTCCATGCGCTCGATAACAAGGCCGCTGCGCTCGATACGAGCAACAATCTCGCCGATCTTGCGATCGCGCACGGCGTCGGGCTTAATCATGATGAAGGTCTTCTCGATAGCCATAAGGTAGCCTTTCAAGTTGGTTCGCGCGTGCCCAAGTCCCATTCCGGCACCCGCCTGGACTGCATCGTAACAGAGTTTTAGCTGCAGTTAAACAAAAAGCTGTTTATTGAAGCGCTGCAATTTATTGAAGCGTTCCATATGTGTCACTTCTGTTTCGAAGCCCGACTAGAGTACCATCCACCCCGCCATCAACCGCATCGAACCGAGCAGACGGTCGGTAGCCGCCCGTGAACGTATCCACTTCACAAGCTGCCCAAAGGTCCTACAGAAGTTCTCGACAAGCCCCTCCCCCGTGGCAACAAAATACGGACGCCCGCATCAGCGGGCGCCCGTAAAAGCAAAAACGATTTATCAATAAATGACTGAAACAGTTTCAGACAGGACCTTAATTTGCCCCATGACCCATCTCGACGACCTTGGTCAGCGAACCAAACGTGACCTCATCGGCCGCAAGCTGCACCTCGGCGCGTTCCAACTGTACGGCCACAGCAGCAGGCGCGGTACCGCCCTCAGTCGTACGTGCGGCAACAATCGAGGGAATATCGAGCGCCTCGGTAATATCGCGCTCAAACAGCGGACTTGCCTCCTGGAACACTTCAAAGGGCAGATCCTCGAGGTTGCAACCGCGCTTCTCGCACATCAGGACCAGGTGGCCCACCACGGCGTGCGCCTCGCGGAACGGCAGGCCGCGCTTAGCCAAGTAGTCGGCAACGTCGGTGGCTGCCAGGTGGCCAACGCCGCACTCGCGCGCCATGGCGCCCTCATTGACGGTCCAGGTCGAAATCATGCCGGCCATAACGGACAGGCACTGCATGAGCGTGTGGGCCGTGTCGAGCGCGCCCTCCTTGTCCTCCTGAAGATCCTTGTTATAGGCCAACGGCAGGCCCTTCATAGTCACCAGCAGCTGGACCAGGTTGCCGTACACGCGACCGCTCTTGCCGCGGATGAGCTCGGCAAAGTCGGGATTCTTCTTCTGCGGCATGATGGAAGAGCCGGTGGAGTACGAGTCGGACAGTGTGATGAAACCGAACTCGGAGCTCGACCACAGCACAATCTCCTCGGAAAGACGCGACAGGTGCATCGCCATGACGGAACCGGCGTAATGCAGGTCGAGCAGGAAGTCACGGTCCGAAACAGCGTCGAGCGAGTTGGGAATCACGCCCGCAAAGTCAAGTTCGGCGGCCGTCATCTGGCGATCGAGCGGGTAGCTCGTACCGGCAAGCGCCGCGGCACCCAACGGGCAGTTATCTGCGGCATCGAAAGCGGCCTTCAGGCGCGTAAAGTCGCGCGCAAACATCCAGGAATACGCCAGCAGATGATGCGACAGCAGCACGGGCTGCGCATGTTGCATGTGCGTGTAGCCGGGAAGAATGACCCTGTCATACTTCTTGGCGGCGTCCACCAGCACATGACGCAGCTGCAGGTTGGCCTCCATAAGCTCCTTGGCCAGCGCCTTGACGCCCAAGCGGGTATCGGTCGCCACCTGGTCGTTACGCGAACGGCCGGTGTGCAGACGCTTGCCAGCCTCGCCAATGCGGCGCGTCAGCTCACTCTCGATGGACATATGGATGTCCTCGTCGTTGATGTCGAAGGTAAAGTTGCCGGCATCGATATCCTGCTCGATTCCGGTCAGGCCCTCAGCAATTGCCCGCTCGTCCTCGGCACTGATGATGCCCTGGGCGGCCAGCATCTTGGCATGCGCCTTGGAGCCGGCGATATCCTGCTTATAGAGATGCTTGTCGACCGGCAGCGACGCACCAAACTCCTGCGTGACCTCTGCCACGCCCGCCTCAAAACGACCACCCCAAAGAGCCATGGGACCGTCCCCTTTCATCAAATACCAAAACATCGGCGCACAAAGCACTACGCCATGTCGCTAAAGCGATTTATCAACTGCTAGTTTTGCACATCCCCGTCACACGCGGGGCAAGACGGACTAAATAGCGAAGAAGTGACGCACCTGGCACTTGGCGCCCAGCGACTCCCTACGGATGTTGCCCTGCGAGCCGTCGATCCAGGCTTTCAGGCTCATGGGAACCTCCTCGACCTTGGCAGTATCGAGCTCGGGGGCAAGTGAAAGAAAAGCGTGTGCAATAGCGTCAAACATAGTAGGTACTCCTCAGATATATAGAGGCACAAGGCCGTCAAATTGATAGAAAGAGCCCCGCCGGACAACCCCGGCGGGGCTCGGACTCAGCCGCAGATGCGGCATCATATATGCGGGCGGAACGTAGGGGCCACCGATGTTAAGAAGTGTCAGCAAGCATAACGAAAGGTAGGGACCCCATGCGCCCGTTATGTATCACGCGGATGGGCCGCGCGGATACCAAGGGAAGGAAGGAAGCCTTAGGCCTGGGCGGCAGCGGAGCTGGGACCCTGGACCTTAGCCCACGTCTTGAGCGACAGCGTGTCGATCTCGATGAAGCCGGCGCTGGCCTTCTCGTCAAACGTGGTGTCGCGGTCGTAGGTGGCCAGACCGTAGTCATAGAGGCTGAACGGGCTCTTGCGGCCGACGACATGGCAGTTGCCCTTAAAGAACTTCAGACGGACGGTGCCGGTCACGAACTTCTGGGTGTCGGCCATAAAGGCGTCGAGCGCGTTCTTGAGCGGGCTATACCACTGGCCGTTGTACACAGCGGTAGCCCAATCCTGCTCGAGCTTGATCTTGGTCTTGAGCAGGTCACCCTCGACGCAGATATCCTCGAGCGCCTTGTGGGCGGTGATGAGCGTCAGGGCGCCGGGAACCTCGTAGCACTCGCGGCTCTTGAGGCCCACCAGACGATCCTCGACCAGATCCAGACGGCCAAAGCCGTTGTCGCCGGAGATCTTGTTGAGGGCGATGACGATCTCAGAGAGCTTCATCTTCTTGCCGTCGACGGCGACGGGCTTGCCGGCCTCGAACTCAATCTCGGTGTAGGTCGGGGTGTCGGGCGTGTCCTCGGGGTTCTTGGTCATAACCCAGGCGTCGTCAAGCGGCTCGTTCCAGGGATCCTCCAGGTGACCACACTCGATGGCGCGGCCCCACAGGTTGTCGTCGATGGAATAGGGGTTGTCGTTGGCACCCTCGGGAACCGGCACGTTGTGGGCGTGGGCGTAGGCGACCTCGTCCGGACGGCACTTCAGATCCCACTCACGAACCGGGGCGATAACCTTGAGCTCAGGGTCGAGGGCCTTGACGGCAGCCTCAAAACGGACCTGGTCGTTGCCCTTGCCGGTGCAGCCGTGGGCGACATAGGTGGCTCCGAACTCGTGAGCGACCTCGACGAGCTTCTTGGCAAGCAGCGGGCGGGACAGAGCGGAGAGCAGCGGGTACTTGTTCTCGTACATGGAGTTGGCGGCGATGGCCTTGGTCAGGAACTCATCGGAGAACTCATCGCGCAGGTCGAGCACCTGGCAGTCCAGAACGCCCAGGTCGAGGGCCTTCTGCTTCTTGGCATCCAGGCCGGTCTCCTCCTGGCCCACGTTGCCGCAGACGCAAACGACATCGAGATTCTTCTCATCCTGCAGCCACTTGACACATACGGATGTATCAAGACCACCGGAATATGCGAGAACGACTTTTTCCTTGCTCATGGCTGTTTCCTTTCGCCCTTGGTAGCTAGTTAGAACATCGGTCAGTTGCAAGTCACCCTGAGGTCAAAAACCGTGCAATATCAGGTTATTCAGCAGAATGCAGCACAGGCATGCCCTAGAAACATGCGGCTATGTCGTGCTAAAAACCCGACGACCTCAAAATGACTCTGTTGAGGCATTTCGCCCCATGCGGACAGAGACGATTGTTATCGTCGTCGGGAAATTGCGCGCTGGCGTCGGATGGCATTGTCTGCAGTGGTGATGATCTTTACGAACTGCATCTGCCTCTCCTTTCACGTATCGCCGGGCGCAATTCATATATCGCAAACGGTACCTTTTCCTCGGTAAGCGGCGCTTTTGCCGTCTCCGTTTTTGATGGTCGCTATCATACGCTAAAGTGCTTGCTGCACAAGCGACAAATTCAAATTTCTGAAAAGTTTTTTCATTACTTTGTGAAGAGTGGTGCAAATACGCGTCAATCCTGCGAAAATACGCCCGACTACTAGTTAATGGTTATAACGTCTGAAACAATCTCGAAACGAAAGGCGCGCTTTTATGCAAACTTACGAATCAGATGCCAATATCGGCAACATTAAGATTCTCGCCGTCGATATGGACAAGACGCTTCTCACCGACGAGCGCGTGCTGCCTCAGGGCCTCGATGAGCGTCTGGACAAGCTCGCCGACGCTGGCATCGTATTCTGCCCCGCCAGTGGACGCCCGGCCCCCAAGCTCGAGGAAATGTTCGAGGGCATTAAGAACCGCCTCGCGTTTTGCCCGGACAACGGTGCCTGCGTCATCTATCGCGGCAACTATATCTATAAGAGCAATATCGACGTGGCTCTGTACCAGCAGGTGCTTGCCTGTGCCTCGGAGGACCCGCGCGCCGTTCCCGTGCTGTGCTGCTACGACGAGTTTTACGTGCTTGCCCGCGACCACCAGTATCACGACGAGATCAGCGTCTACTACAACACGATCAACTACGTCGACACTTTTGAGGGCCTCGACATCGAGTCCAACAAGATCTCGATCTTCTTCCCTGCCTACGATGCCGAGCCCGCGTTCCGCGAAACCTATAACCCCGCGTTCTGCGACCAGCTCTATGTCACCAATGCCGGTCGCGAGTGGATCGACTTTATGAACCTGGGCGTCGACAAGGGCGCCGGTGTCGCACATCTGTGCGAACAGCTCGGCATCGATATCGCCGATGCCGCCGCCGTGGGCGATACCTACAACGATATTCCCATGCTTGAGCGCGTCGGTCACAGCTTTATCGTCGACAATGCCGAGGAGCATATGAACGCGCATGCCAAGTGGCGCATTCCGAGCAACAACGACGGGGGCGTACTGACGCTCATCGACGCCATCTTGGCGGCTCGTTAGCCATCTCATCGGGCCTGGCCGGGCGGCAGGGGTTAACTTTTCGCTCGGTCAGGTCCTGCGCAAGACGAAAGCCACATTAAGTGGCTTTCTTTGCGTGCGGAATCTACGAAAAGTTAACCCCTGCCGCCCGGCCAGGCCCTAGGTTCACCCGCTTGCCGCCGAGATGGTGTCTTGGCGCCTAGATACTTTGGCTGAATTTAATTGGATGAAGGGAGCTCCTTGCTGATGAGGGGCTCCCCTCTGTTTTGGTTACTGTGGGACAAATTAATCAGTAGTGTTTGTCCCAAATCTTAAGTATGTGAGGGCTTGCGTCTTGGGCGAGCTTGCCTTACGGAGTGCTTCCCTATTTCGCGTCGGCCCAGGTTATGCCGGTGCTGGCTTCGGCGATCAACGGTACGCGGAGGTCTACTACGTGTTCCATGACGTCGCGGACCATGGTGGTTAGGCGCTCGACTTCGTCGATGGGGCACTCAAAGTCCAGTTCGTCGTGTACTTGCAGAATCATGTGGGCGGCAAAGCCCTCTTCTTCCAGACGGCGGCTTACGCGGGCCATGGCGATCTTGATGATGTCGGCCGCGGTGCCCTGCATGGGATGGTTCATGGCCGTGCGCTCACCAAAGCCGCGGAGCTGCGGGTTTTTGGCCTTGAGCTCAGGAATGTGACGGCGGCGGCCATACATGGTCTCGGCATACCCCGTCTGCTTGGCACGCGCCACCACGTTGTCCAGGAATGTGCGCACGCCGGGGTAAGCCTCGTAGTAGCGATCGATCATATCGCGTGCCTCGGCCATCGAGATATGCAGCGACTGCGACAGACCGTAGGCCTGCTGGCCGTACACGATGCCAAAGTTCACGGCCTTGGCGCGGCTGCGCAGGTCGGGCGTTACCTCGGATACCGGGACGCCAAATACGCGCGCGGCCGTCTCGGCATGAAAGTCCTCGCCCTCGTTAAAGGCGCGCACCAGGTGCTCGTCGCCCGAAAGGTGCGCGAGCAGGCGCAGCTCGATCTGCGAGTAGTCCACCGCCAAAAAGACGCTCCCCTCGCCCGCCGAGAACGCCGTCTTGACGGTACGACCCAACTCCGAGCGCGTCGGAATATTCTGCAGGTTGGGGTCACTCGAGGACAGACGTCCCGTCGCGGTGATGGTCTGGTTGTACGTGGTGTGCACGCGGCCGTCGCCACGGCGCAGCGGGCCCAGCGTGTCCAGATAGGTCGACTTGATCTTGGACTTCTCACGCCAGTCCAAGATCAGGCGCACGATCTCGTGGTCGTGCGCAAGGTCGGTCAGCACCTTGGCATTGGTCGAATAATAACCGCGCTTGGTCTTTTTGAGGCCCTTGGCCGGAAGGCCCATCACGTCAAAGAGCACATGCGACAGCTGCATGGGGCTGCCGATATTGAAGGTCTCATCACCGGCCAGGTCGCGAATGTTGCGCTCGACCGCGGCAATCTGGGTTGCGAGGCCCTCGGACAGATTGTGCAGACGATCGGGGTCAACGAGCATACCCGCGCGCTCCATCTTGGCAAGCACCGGCACGAGCGGCATCTCGATGCCGTCGAACACGTTGGCAGCGTTCTCGCGCGCCATGCGGTCGCGCAGCGGGGCCACCAGGGCCAGCGTCAGGGCAGCCGTGCGAGCAGCGGGTACGGGCGCGTCCTCGCCGGCACCTTCCGCGCCGCGGGCCGCAGGCAGTGACATCTGAAGATAGGCATCGGCCAGATACGCCTCGTCAAATTCGGAACGGTCGGAATCCAGCAGGTAGGCAGCGACCACGGTATCGAAAATGCGCGTGGAATCGGCGGCGAGCGGATCCATGAGCTCGGGCTCAGAAGAATCGATGGGCGAAAGCTCGTGCAGAAGCGTCTTCATGTCCGGGCTCGCCACACGGCCCTCCATAAACAGACGCGCGAGCACGCCGGCGATCACACCGTGGACAACGTTGAAGCCCTCAGCCTCGACCGCCGCGCTGCCGTCGCCCTCCTCGAGCGCGAACAAGCCCTTGGAAGTCGCCAGCCACAGCGTGCGCGTCAGACCAAAGAGTGCGCCCTCTTCCTTGTCGTCGTCCACCACGGCGGCGACCCACTCGCCGGCTTCAATCGCGCGGGAGACCTCAGCCGCGACGACGCCGAGTGCCTCGGCATCGCCGGCGGCGGCACGCACCATCGCAGGCATCTCAAATACACTGGCCGCACCCACGGCCCCGCCCTCGCCGCCAATCAGCGCCAAGAAGCGGTTCTGCATGGCCGTAATGCCGAGCGTGCCCAGCGCCGCGGAAACCTCGTCGGCAGAAAACGCCGGGAAGGACGTCGCATCAAAATCGAGCTCGACGGGCGCATCGGTACGAATGGTCGCCACCTTGCGGCTCAGCAGCGCGTCGTCGATGTGCGCGCGCAGGTTCTCGCCCATCTTGCCCTTAACCTCGTCGGCGTGCGCGATAACCTCGTCCAGGCTGCCATACTGCGCAATAAGCGCACTCGCCTTTTTGGGGCCGATGCCCGGCACGCCGGGGATGTTATCGGAGGTGTCACCCTTCAGGCCATAAAAATCGGGCACGAGCGCCGGCGTAATGCCGTGATATAGATCGTCCACGCTCTCGGGCGTCATAATCGCGACGTCGGACAGGCCTTTGCGGGTCGACACAACGTTGACGTGCTCGGTAACGAGCTGATACATATCGCGGTCGCCGGTCACCAGCAGCATGTCGCAGCCGGCCTCCTCGCCCAGACGTGCCATGGTGCCCAGAATATCGTCGCCTTCCCAGCCCTCGGACTGCAGAATCGGCACGTTGAGTGCGGCGAGCAGCTCCTTGATCATGGGAAACTGAGTATGCAGGTCGGGATCCATGGGCGGGCGCTGCGCCTTGTACTGCGGCAGCATTTCCATGCGCACGCGCGGTTTGCCCTTATCAAACGCCACGACGACGCCATCAGGATTGAAGGCGTCGATCATCTTGAGGAACATATTCAGGAAGCCGAAGATCGCGTTGGTCGGGCGACCGTCCGGCGCGTTCATGGTCGGCGGCACGGCGTGGAAGGCGCGGTGCATGAGGGAGTTGCCATCGATGACGGCAAAGGTGCGGCGCTTGTCAGACATATTGAATACCTCGCTTTGGGCTGGGCACGGTTTGCTCACACCAGTTTACACGCTCCCCGCCCCGCGGCCACCGCACATCGGGCTCCCCTGCCGCCGCGAGCCCGCGCGTGATACGATGGCTCACGGTACATCAACCAGCACGATCGATCCGAAAGGAGCCTGCGTCATGGAGCGTCCCTGCGCATGGAAAAAGTACACGCCACAGCAGATCGAAGAGCTCGAGGAGCTTTGCCGCGGCTATAAGCAGTTTTTGAGCGAGAACAAGACCGAGCGCCTGTGCGTCAAGACCGGCATCAAGATGGCCGAGGAGGCGGGCTACGTCAATCTGGGGACCGTAATCGCCGAGGGCCGCACGCTCAAGGCCGGCGACAAGGTCTACGCCGCCAACCACGGCAAGGACCTTATGCTCGTCAACCTGGGCTGCGCCCCGCTCGAGCAGGGCTTTAACATCCTGGGCGCCCACGTGGACTCGCCGCGCCTGGACCTTAAGCAGAACCCCGCCTTCGAGGCCGGCGACATGGCCTACCTCGACACGCACTACTATGGTGGTGTCAAGAGCTATCACTGGGTCGCCTCCCCGCTCGCGCTCGTGGGCGTTATCTGCAAAAAGGACGGCACCACCGTCGACATCAACATCGGAGACAAGGTCGACGACCCGGTCTTTACCATCTCCGACCTGCTGATTCACCTTTCCAGCGAGCAGATGGCCAAGCCCGCCAAGGACGCCGTCGACGCCGAGATCCTCGACGTCATCGTGGGCGGCCGCCCCGTCAAGTTTGACGAGGACGACAAGGACGCCCCCAAGGACCCCGTCAAGCAGATGTTCCTGGACATCCTCAAGGAGCAGTACGACGTCGAGGAGGAGGACTTCCTCTCCGCCGAGATCGAGGTCGTGCCCGCCGGTCCCGCCCGCGACATGGGCCTCGACCGCTCCATGATTCTGGGCTATGGCCACGACGACCGCGTCTGCGCCTATCCGTCCATGCTCGCCCAGATCGATGTCGCCAACGTTGAGCGCACGAGCATCACGCTGATCGTCGACAAGGAGGAGATCGGCTCCGTAGGTGCCACCGGCATGACGAGCCGCTTCTTCGAGAACACCGTCGCCGAGATCATGACGCTTGCCGGCGAGGACAGCCCGCTGGCCCTGCGCCGCGCGCTCGCCCGCAGCCGCATGCTCTCCTCCGACGTGTCCGCCGGTTACGACCCGGGCTACGCGAGCAAGTTCGAGACCAAGAACGCTGCCTTCATGGGTCGCGGCCTATGCTTTAACAAGTACACGGGTAGCCGCGGCAAGGGTGGCTCCAACGACGCCGACGCCGAGTACATGGCGCTCATCCGCGACATCATGGATAACGCCGGCGTAGACTTCCAGACCTGCGAGCTCGGTCGCGTCAACGCAGGTGGCGGCGGCACGATCGCCTACATCATGGCCGAGTACGGCATGAACGTCATCGACTCCGGCGTGGCCGTCCTGTCCATGCACGCCCTGTGGGAGGTCGCCAACAAGGCCGACATCTACGAGGCTTATCGCGGCTACAAGGCCTTCCTCGAGCGCGCCTAATCAGCCCCACCCATAACTTGCGGTGAAATACGGACTAATCTGGCCCCCATACAGCCAAAACAGGCCGTATTCCACCGCAACTTCTTTAGCGGGAGGAAGGTTCCATGTTGCAAATCATCATTTCCCCCGCCAAACAGATGCGGGCGGCTCAAGATGCTTTCGGAGTCCAGGGTATTCCGCCCTTTGTGCCCGAGACCGCCCGGCTGCATCAAGCGCTGTTGGACATTGAGCGAAGCGAAGGCGCTGGCGGCTTGCAAACCCTATGGAACGTGAGCGACAAGCTATTGGAGCCATGCCTCGACACCCTGCATGAGTTTGTGCCCGTTCTTGTGGACGACGATCTTTGCGACCCCGATATCGCCCGTCGCGTCTCCCCCGCTATCATGGCCTACCACGGCATTCAATACCAGAGCATGGCACCCGAGGTCATGGATGCCGAGCAACTCGCCTGGCTTCAGAGCCATCTTTGGATTCTCTCCGGTCTGTACGGATGCATTCGTCCCTTCCACGCCGTTGAGCCGTATCGCCTGGAAATGTGCGCCAAGCTCGCCGTCGATGGTGCCTGGGACCTCTACGCTTTTTGGACAGGCAAGCTTGCGTCAGTCATTGCGCCGACAGGCTCCAGCACCACCGTCGTCAACCTTGCCAGCGTGGAGTACGCCAAGGCCGTCTTGCCCCACCTCGCAGCCGACGCCACAGCCATCACGTGCCTTTTTGGCGAAGGCGTCCGCAACGGCAAGCCCATCCAACGCTCGACCGCCAGCAAAAAGGCGCGCGGCTCCATGGTGCGCTGGATGGCTGAAAGCAGGATCGAAGACGCAAGCGAACTCACGAACTTCAGCATCGGTTACCTCTACGCCCCCGAGCTTTCAACCGAAACCACCTTGGTTTTCCTGAACGAGCAGACCCTGTAGCCCCACCGCCGCAACCGCTGCAACCAACCTCTCATAAGTTGCGGTGAAATAGGGACTGATTGGCCTTTAAACTGGTAAAACAGTCCCTATTTCACCGCAGCTTCTTTTGAAGGTGCTGCCTAGGCACAGCACCTATTCTGCTAGGCCGTCAGCCTTGGCGATTTCGCTTGTCGAGCCATCTTGGTAGACGACCTTGACGTGCTCAACCTCGGACACCTTAACGCCCGACGGGGGCTCCAGACGCCATTCCGTCAGCGCGATATCCATCGTCGTGGGCACATCCCCTTGATCTTTGAGCTCCACCGTCAGCGTTTTGAGTGTCGCATCAAACGTCACGCGTTCGATTTCCTCGCCCGGAATAGACCCGCCGCTCAACTGCAGCTGTACAAACCCGTCGCGCGGATACCAATAGTCGCCAGGAGCTGCCACCGTGTTGCCGCCAGAGACCTTCACCGTCATAATCGGCAGGCCCTCGTCGGCCTCGAACCCCCAGGCAGCGTCGCTGCGACCGCCGAATGTCCAAATACAAAAGGCAATCACCAGCACGGCAAGCACCGCAAAACCAATCGCGACCAGTCCATGGTGCGCACGGCTTTCCTCGGCCGATACATCCCATTGCGTCTCTCGATATAGATGCTTGTCTTCCATGTTCGCCTCCCCACAGGCACACTCGTTGGCTCAATCGTACCCATTCAGGCTATACTTGAGCCCATTACATACACGGGGAGCTTGCAGGACAAGACGGCAGGCTGAGATTGGGCGCGCCCGCCCTGACCCGCAAACCTGATATGGGTAATGCCAACGAAGGGAGCCGTGCCAATGAGCACACAGACCGAGCCCAAGCTCGTCACGCAAATCGACTTCGCCCGCGCCGGGCAAATCACACCGCAGATGAAAGAGGTCGCCGAGCGCGAGCATCGCGACCCCGAGTACATCCGCGAGCGCGTGGCCGACGGCCGCATTGCCATTCCCGCCAACATCGTGCACATCAAAAAGGGCATGCGCGCTTTTGGCGTCGGCGAGGGCCTGTCCACCAAGGTCAACGTGAACCTGGGCATCTCGGGCGATAAGGCCGATGCCGCCGAGGAATGGAAGAAAGTCAAGATCGCCGAGGACTTTGGCGCCGACGCCATCATGGACCTCTCCAACTCGGGCAAGACGCGCCAGTTCCGCCAGCAGCTCATCGACGAAACGCCGCTCATGGTGGGCACCGTCCCCATGTACGACGCCATCGGCTACATGGAAAAGCCGCTGGTCAAGCTGACCAAGGACGACCTGCTCGAGGTCGTGCGCGCGCATGCCGAGGATGGCGTGGACTTTATGACCATCCACTGCGGCATCAACAAGTCGGTCATCAAGAGCTTTAAGGAGACCGGCCGCCTGATGAACATCGTCAGCCGCGGCGGCTCGCTGCTGTTTGGCTGGATGGAGGTCACCGGCAACGAGAACCCGTTCTACGAGTTCTACGACGAGGTGCTCGAGATCTGCCACGAGTACGACGTGACGATCTCGCTCGGCGACTCCTGCCGCCCGGGCTGTCTCTACGACTCCAACGATGCCACCGAGACCGCCGAGATGATCGAGCTGGGCAAGCTGTGCAAGCGCGCATGGGCCGCCGGCGTCCAGGTCATGGTCGAGGGTCCCGGCCACATGGCGCTCGACGAGATCGCCGCCAATATGAAGCTGCAGAAGCGCCTGTGCCACAACGCCCCGTTCTATGTGCTCGGTCCGCTGGTGACCGATATCGGTGTGGGCTACGACCACATCACCGCTGCCATCGGTGGCGCCATCTCCGCGAGCTCCGGCGCCGACTTCCTGTGCTACGTGACGCCCGCTGAGCACCTGTGCCTGCCCAACGCCCAGGACGTGCTCGACGGCCTCATGGCCACCAAGATCGCCGCACACGCCGCCGATATCGCCAAGAAGGTGCCGCACGCCCGCGATCTGGACGACAGGATGGGCCAGGCGCGCCGCAAGCTCGACTGGGACGCTATGTGGAAATGCGCCCTCGACCCGGTCACCGGCAAGAAGCGCTACGAGGAGTCCCCTGCCGCCACCGAGGGCACCTGCACCATGTGTGGCAAGATGTGCGCCGTCCGCACCGTCAACAAGGTGTTCGAGGGCACCACGATCGACCTCGGCATGGAGGACTAGTTTTTCGCTGCGATCGTTTTAGCAGCGAGTTGGCTCCCGTCAATTGTTGACGTGTGAACATTTGCTTACATTTGCGTAAAGATTGCATCACCCGCCCGGGTTCGACATAGAGTCGGCCCGGGCATCTTTATAATGCTGGCTTAAAGACCCATTTGAATCCGACCGAATCAAGGGAGCGAACATGGATCGTAGTAGGGTACCTGCCGTTCTGTCCATCGCGGGATCTGATTCCAGCGGTGGCGCCGGCATTCAGGCCGACATCAAGACCATCACGGCGCATCGCCTGTATGCCGAGACGGCCATCACAGCCATTACCGCACAGAACACGCTGGGCGTTGCCGCCGTACAGGAAATCTCCCCCGATATCGTCGCCGCGCAGATTGACGCTGTCTTTGACGATATCCGTCCGGACGCCGTCAAAATTGGCATGGTATCTTCTGCCGAGATTATTGAGGTTATCGCCGACCGCCTGAGCGCGTGGGACGCGACGAACGTTGTCGTCGACCCCGTCATGGTTGCCACCTCGGGCGCACGCCTGATTGCCGAAGACGCCGCCGAGGCGCTCACCCGCCGCCTGTTCCCGCTGGCGACGGTCATCACGCCCAATATTCCCGAGGCCATGGCCCTGCTCGACTACGAGATCGACTCCGAGCGCACACAGCAAAATGCCGCCATGCTCCTCACCCGCCGCTTTGGTTGCGCATCCCTCGTTAAGGGCGGGCATCTTGTCAACGAGGCCAATGATGTACTGGCCGAGCCCGCGCCGCTCGATGACGAGGGCAACCATCTGGGCGACCCGCTCACCACGTGGTTCCGCCACAAGCGCATCGAGACCGACAACACACACGGTACCGGCTGCACACTCTCATCCGCCATCGCCTGCGCGTTGGCCCAGGGCATGGATCTTGCCGATGCCGTCAACGCCGGCAAGGCCTACCTAACCGGAGCCCTCGCCGCAGGTTTCGACATGGGCAAAGGCTCCGGCCCCGTCAACCACATGTGGCAGTACTGAGACAGCAACCAAAAACCACCACGAAGGGACAGGCACCTTTGTGGTGGTTATTCCATTTTGACGTCTAGTCGTCGGCAAGCTGAATACCCAGCAAGCCCGAGAGCGCTAGCGCTTGCTCGGCATTGACCGTCAGGCCTCGCAGCTCGTGGTAGTCACCCGAAACAATGGGCGCCGCGAATGTGCAGCGCGATACATCCACGCCGGAAAGCGGCGTCTTAAACACATCGACGCGCGTCAGGTCGCAACCGTCCAAGCGCAGCTGCCCCAGCTTAGCGCCCTGGAGTGCCGCCTCGGTCATGCGCGTATCGCGCGCCGCCATGGGACCAATGCGCCCTTCCGAAAGATTCGCGTAGCTCAGGACGCACGATGTAAACGAAACGCTCGACAGGCACGCCTTGAGTAAGTTGAGCCCCGGTGCGGAGCAATCAACGAAGTCGCAGCGGTTGAGCCAGCAGCCTTCCATATTGCAGCGGATAAAGCGGCAACCGCGAAACACGACGTCGCGAAAGGTCGAGCCGCTCCAGTCCACGCCGTCGAACACGCAAGATCGGAATACAACGCCATCGAACGTCGCACCGTTCGCCACGTCATAAGCAAGGTCCAAATCCTCAAAAGCGGTGTTTGAGACGAGCTCATCACCCTCGGCAAACAGGTCAATAAGCTCGTCCATACCCATGTGACAGCCGAGCCGTTCGCTAACGCGGGCAAAACCACCACAAAGGTGCCTGTCCCCTTTGTGGTGGTTTGGAGTCGCGCTACTCACCGAGCATCTCTTGGAGTTTGGCCGCCACGGCATGACCCAGGTTCTCGTGGCTTTCGGGCGTCATGTGCAGATAATCGATATCGCCCGCCTCGGCAAAGTCGGCGGCATTCAAAAAGTCGCAACCAAACTGCTCGGCCACATGCGCGTAGTACTCGGCAAAATGCTCGGACGCCTCGACGGAGCGCTCATCAAAGTCGGTCATATACACATCGGCAATCTGCGGCTTGATCTTGATAGGAGCCATCAGCAGAATGCGCGGGCAGGGCGCGGCGTCGGTCCAGGGAAACGCGCGCACGGCACGAATCAGCGCCATGGCGCCACGGGCGATATCGGAGGCCGTCACGTTAAAGACCGTCTTACAGTCGTTGGTGCCCAGCATGATCACAATGGCATCCAGCGGCTTATGGGCCTCGAGCAGCATCGGCAGCGCGCGAATACCGTTGAGGTTAGTGTCCAGATGGCACATATCGTCACGCACCGTCGTGCGGCCGTTGAGGCCCTCCTCGATCACATGCCAGCCCTCACCCAGGTCGCGCTGCGCCACGCCGCACCAGCGCACATCCTGCGTATAGCGCACCGCGGTGCCATCGCGCATACCAGCCGGATCATAGCCATAGGTGTTGCTGTCACCAAAGCACAGAACGTTTTTCATCGCAAAACTCCCCACTCAGTAAAAAGCCGACAGGAGCAGTTCCTCCCGCCGGCTTGGCATGTCACATCGCGCGCGTCGCCCTACAGGTACTTGCGCCAGTCGTCGTCATCCTCTTCGTCCTCGGCAGCGGCCTGGGCCTGCTCGGCGGCGCGGGCAGCCGCGGCGCGGGCGGCAACCTGGGCATAGGACTCCTCGGTGCGCTCGGGGAAGTTTGCCAGCACATGCTCAAACTTGGCAAAATCCTCATCCCAGCGCGTAGAGGGCACGGCGAAGAAGACCTGCTTGACCTTAAAGTCGCCCGACGCCAGCTCCTTGCGGAAGAGCTCTGCCACGGCCTCGGCGTCGAAGCCATTGTTGTCGCAGCCCCAAGCGCCCAGCACGAGCTTCTCGCGACCCAGCTCATCGCAGATGGCAAGGACAAAGCGGATACGATCGCGCAGCGCGTCCAGCAGGGCATCGTCGCTCACGCGGTACTCCTGGCGAGCACGCTTGACGTTGGGCGCGGCGGCAACGATCACATCGGCGTATGCATGCACATGGTTGCGGTCGAAGCGCACGGCAGGCACCACCAGGGCGCGGTTGCGGTAGAGCTCGCAGTTGATATTTCGACGGCGGTTCTCGCCGTACCATTTACGCTGCTTATCGAGCACGTTGTACAGATACGAATCGGCGCAGAGCGTGGCCTCCTGGCCCAGATAGCCCTGGATATAGCCGCCGCCCGGGTTGGTGAACGAGGCAAAGGCGAGCACGGCCATGTCGCAGAACTGCGCATAGCCGCGACCATTATCGAGGATGGCCTGCGTGGCGGAAGCGTCGAGCACGGTGACCTCGGGCAGGACCGGAGCGGACTCCTCGGCAGGCGCAGGCTCGGCTTCGGCGACTTCCTCGGCAGGCTCCTCGACGGACTCGGGTGCCGCCTCGGGCTCAACCGCGGTCTCTACCTCGGCGGCCTCCGGCTCCTCGGCAACCGGCTCCTCAGCAGCCGCAGCCGCCTGGGCCTTGGCCTTCATCGCCGCGACAAAGCCGGCAGGCATACCGTCGAACTCACGCACGCCGGCAAGCGAGCGCTCGATATCCTTGGCGCAAGCCTCGGACACGGCCGCCACATGACGCTCGGCGGCCTTAGCGCGAGCCTCACGCTTGGGGTTCGGCTGTCCCGCGCGGTTGGGCCTGCGGTTACGGTTCCTGTTGTCGACGTCTGCCATAAGTGGTCACCTTTCCTGTCGCTGCCGCTATCGGCTTTTCCCATCCATGATACCCCGCCACGCATTAAAAAGGCGGCCCCGAAGGACCGCCTTTCGCATCGTTTTACCGTGTCCGACAAGAAACGCCGCAATGCACCGAACTAGTCGCGACGACCGAGGATGTTCAGAATGCGCAGGAACACGTTGATGATGTCCACGAACAGGTTGGACGCCATGAGCACCGCATTGGGCAGCGTGGGCGGCACCGTCGTGGCAACATAGGTGTCGTAGCCAGTAAAGCCGGCGAACACCACAATCACGATCAGGTCGGTAATGGTCTGCGAGACGCCCATGAACATGAGTACGATCTCGACCAGGATGGTGGCAAGCAGAATGCCAAAGCCAATGCCATATACGCGACGGAAGAACTTGGGGAACGTTACGCCCAACGCGCCAAAGACAAAGGTGATGGCGGCCGTGGCGATAAAGGCGGTGTTGATGGTGGGCAGGTCGTAGTTGGCAAGACCAAACGACGCCGTCAGGCCAAAGGTGCTCGCAAAGACCACGTAGCCCACAAGGGACAGGCCCACCGACTGCTTGCTGGCAGCAGCCGACATCATAACGATGCCGACAATGGTCAGAATAAACGAGCCAAAGACCAGCGGCAGAGCGGCGCCGCTCATCATCATGCGCGCAAACGCCATGGTGCTCGTGAAGTAGGCGCCGGCACCCATGACGCAAAAGCCCAGGAAGATGAGGGCGGACATGGCAAGGTTGTACGCACGCGGCGACATCTCCTTAGCGCGGCTTGCACCGGTCTCGATGGGACCGTTCTGGTAGCCCTGAATATCGTTCATACTTCGTCCTTTCAAATAGCGCCGCGAAAGGCGGCGCGGCAGATGACAAGATTCCTGTCATTGTACCCGAACGCCATGCACTCTTACTTACGGCGCTCGCCCTCGAGCGTGCGGTCGAACGCCCACACCCACCAACGCATCACGTGCGTCTGCGAGCCATCCGGCCGTTCGCGCGTCTGATCCTCCAGATACAGCTCGGTCGCATGTCCGCCAAAACGAACCTTATAGGTTGCCGTACGGATACCGTGGACCGTCAGGCCAAAGCCTGTGGACGAGACGATCTCGTCAATCGTAAAACAGCGTCCGTCGACCCAGCAAACGGTGACCGGCACAACTTGTCCGCCCGCGAGGATGCGGGCCACAACGTCCACATACTGCTTGTGCACGCGCCGAGTTTTGCCATCTGTCTGTCGATATTCCATGCCATCTATTATCGAACGCATGTTTGTATGTTGTAAAGCGAACAGACTGTGGTTTTGGAGTGTCGGGGCGCGCACGCATGTCCCCATGGCGTGTTAGCAAAAAGAACACCCGCGGTCAACAGGGCTAATATTCAATTTTAGTGCTAAAAAATTCACTTCTCCCATCAGAACTCGGTAAAGAAACCCGCAGGAGGTGATACGATTTATCATGTTTTTGTAACGTGTCTGCAAACTTCGAGAAAGCCCATATATGGACGTAACGTTCTCAACCTTCCTCGGCCAACTTGTGTCGAACCCAGTCCTTGCCGTCACCGTAATCCTTGCGCTCGGCGCCATCTTCGTCAACGGATGGACCGATGCGCCCAACGCCATCGCAACCTGTGTCACCACACGTTGCATGCCCGCCCGCGCCGCCATCCTCATGAGCGCCGCGTTCAACTTCTTGGGCGTGCTCATCATGACGCACTTTAACGCGAGCGTCGCCAATACCATCTCACATATCGTCGACTTTGGCGGAAACAGCACCATGGCACTCGCCTGCCTGTGCGCCGCGCTCTTCTCCATCGTCGTCTACGGTGCCACGGCGTCGCGTTTTGGCATCCCCACTTCGCAGAGCCATAGCCTTATCGCCGGCCTCACCGGCGCTGCCATCGCCCTCGGCGGTGCCGGCAGCGTCAACGTCCACGAGTGGATGAAGGTCATCTACGGCCTGGCACTCTCCATCGGTCTGGGCTTTGTCATGGGCTGGGTCCTGTGCAAACTCGTCTCGATTCTTTTTGCCGCCGCCAACAGGCGACGCGCCAACGTCTTCTTTAAATACGCTCAGATCGCGAGCGCTGCGGCCATGAGCTTTATGCACGGCGCGCAGGATGGACAGAAGTTCATCGGCGTGCTCTTTTTAGGTGTCGCCTTCGCCAACGGCCAGACCGGCGTCGGCGATGCCGGCATCCCCATCTGGATCATGCTGCTGTGCTCGGCCACCATGGGTATCGGTACCAGCGTGGGCGGCGAGCGTATCATCAAGTCCGTCGGCCAGAGCATGGTCAAACTCGAGAAGTATCAGGGTTTCTCCGCCGACCTCGCAGGCGCCGCAAACCTGCTGCTCGCCACGCTCACCGGCATCCCCGTGTCCTCTACCCACATCAAGACCTGCGCCATCATGGGCGTCGGTGCCGTGAAGCGCCTCTCGGCCATCAACTTTGGCGTGGTCAAGGACATGATGTTCACCTGGTTCTTCACCTTCCCCGCCTGCGGGCTCATCAGCTTTGTCATGGCCAAGCTGTTCATGATGTTCCTCTAGTCAAACCGAGTGTCCATCCGGACCGTAATACTTCGTCCACCCGTCTTCGCCTCGAAAGGACCCACTCATGGCAAAGAAACCCGATTCGTTCTACTTTGACAACTACGTCGCTTGCGCCGACCTCGCCGTCCAGGCTGCCGAGCTGCTCACCCAGATCTTCGAAAACTTCGACCCCGCGCAGATCCACGACATGCTCGATAAAATGCATGCAATCGAGCACGCGGCAGACAAGAAGCACCACGAGCTCGAAGACGCCCTGCTCACGGCCTTTATCACCCCGCTTGAGCGCGAGGACCTTGACCTGATGAGTTGCTCGCTCGACACCGTGCTCGACCGTATCGAGGGCGTCGTGCAGCGCGTCTACTTCACCAACATCCAGAGCATCCATCCGGATGCCATCGTGATCGCCCACAAGGTGACCGACGCCTGCCGCGCCATGAAGGACCTGATGGTCGAGCTGCCCAACTACCGCAAGTCCAAGACCCTGCGCGAGCTCGTCATCCAGATCAACACCATCGAGTCCGAGGCCGACGAGCTCTACATCAACGCCATGCGCAACCTGCACGTCAACGGCAAGGATCCGCTCGAAGTCATCGCTTGGCGTGACGTGTATGCCTTCCTGGAGTACTGTGCCGACTGCTGCGAGAATGTGGCTGATGTTGTGGATTCGATCGTAATGAAGAACAGTTAATTGGGGGTACGTGTCCCGGCGGCGAAGGGCCGGCACCTGTTTGCTTTCTCACTCCGGCTGCGTGGCAGAGTCGTTCGAAAGTAAACAGGTGCCGGCCCTTCGCCTTACGTGCCACCATTGGGAACTTAGGCTGATGGTTTGAGCGTGATGAGGCCTTGGCTGATGTGGCCTTTGGTGCTCGGTTGGGTACTTTGGGGCCGTGCTGAGCGTTTGGTTGGATGCTGCTCTGGGTACCCTTTGGTTGTCTTTTGTTTCGTTATTTGATTGTTGGAGGGCTTTGTATGAGCTATTTGGATTTGGCTCGTTCTCGGTATTCTTGTCGTGAGTTTGAGTCGCGGGCTGTTGAGCAGACGGTGGTCGATGCCATTGTTGAGGCGGGGCGGATTGCTCCCTCTGCTTGTAATAATCATCCGACCCGTGTGATGGTGCTTGATACTCCTGAGTTGTTGGAGAAGGCTGCTGCTTGTCAGCCTCGGTTTGCTCGTGACGGATCTATCTTTGGGGCTCCGCTTATCTTCCTTATTTGCAGCGTTACCGACGATGCTTGGGTGCGTCCGTATGACCAGATGAACTCCAGTACTATCGATACCTCCATTGTGTGCGATCAGATGATGATGGAGGCTACCGAGCAGGGTCTGGGGACGTGCTGGGTGTGCCATTTTAAGCCTGAGGTGGCCTGTGAGCAGTTCGACCTGCCCGAGGGCGTCTATCCCTATCACATGCTCGTCTGCGGCTATCCTGCCGACCATATTGCCGACCCCGAGCATCGCGAGGCCCGTACCATTCCCCTCCCCGACTTCCTCATCAAGTAGTTTTTTGGGACATGCAATAAAAAAGGACCCGAACTTGCGGGTCCTTTTTTATCGACTGATTGTAATCCGGCGTTAGTCCAGGTCGTCAGCGGCGAAGTTGTCGATCGGGGCAAAGGGATCGGCCACGGGGACAACCGGATCGGCGACGGGCAGGGGCTCGGCGGCAGGGACGGTCACAGCCGGAGAAGCGGCGGAACCAACCGGCGTGGAGGCCATGAGGTCGGCCGGGAAGGAGTTCTGAGCGTCATCCATGAAGTGCTGGATGAGCTTGAGGTACTCGGCCTTGAACTCCTCACGGGAAGCCTTCAGACGATCGATCTCCTCGAGCTCGGCCTGCTTCTCGGTCAGGGCCTGACGGATAACCTCGCGGGCCTTGGCGTCGGCCTCGTTGCGAATGCGCTCGGCATTCTCATTAGCATCGTTGACGATGTTCTCGGCGGTCTGCTGGGCGGCAATCAGGGCGGCGGAAATCTGGCGCTCCTGGGCAGTGAAGTCGGGGGCGGGGGCAGCCACAGGGGCAGCGGGGATGGCCTGGGCGGCAGCGTCCTGAGCCTGGGCAAGCTGAGCCTGCGCATCGGCAAGCTGCTGCTCGGTGGCAGTCAGGCGGCCCTTAAGGTCGACAATCTTGGCGAGCATAGCGTCAACCTCGGAGGATAGCGTCTCCAAGAAGACGTCGACCTCGGCGGGATCGTAGCCGCGCTTGGCCTCAGAGAAAGTCTGAGCCTGGATGTCAGCAGGGGTAATAGCCATAACATGTCTCCTTTATCATCGCCTCGGCGCCATACGCCCGACGTAAGTTACTGAGTCAGTTCTATACGAGTATACCTATAAGAAGCTGCAGAACCAGCCTCTGCACCAACTGCAACGCAATAATCGCAATGACCGGCGAAAAATCGACGCCACCCATCGGAGGAATAAACCGACGGAATAGGTTGAGCCACGGACCGCACACGCTATCGAGCACCGCAGCGATATCCTGGAGCAAGCCGCCTTGCTTCATGGGGATCCACGTCATAAGGCAGTAGACCACAATAAGCGTGGAATAGAAGTTAAACAGCGTGTTGACCAGCTGGACGATAGTGTAGATGTTGATGAGAATCTCCTCGTCTTGTCTTTACTTAAGATAGCCGTCGGCACGGAGTTTCTTCAGGTCCGAATCCTTAACCTCGCAGCCAGCGGGCAGCACCATGAACACGCGATCGCCCACTTCTTTGACCGTGGCGCCCAGACCGCAGGCGAAACCGTAAGAGAAGTCCAGGACGCGTTTGGCAACCTCGGTGCGGACGCCTACGAAGATCAGCGCGACAGGCTGCTTGGTGCGAACGCGGCGCACAACGGTCTCAACATCGTCATAGCTCTCGGGGCGCAGGACATAGGCCGGCAGCTGGGGCGTGGCGTTGATGATATTGCTTGCATAGGCCGAGGCATCGCTCGGCGCAGGCGCGGGCGCAGCGGCGGCGCGGGCGCGGGTATTCTCGGCATAGCTCGACGGTGTGTCATAGGCGCCAGGACGATATCCGCCGCCGGCAGTATCCTGCGAACGCGAAGGCGGGTTGTACGTCGTGGCGTGACGAGAATCATCGCCAACGAGCTGGCCGGAACGCGTATACACGGCAACCGACTCGGCCTCGCCACGACGCGTCTGGCCCAGCAAGCCATTGCTCGGCTCGTCCTGGGTGTAGAAACCCTCGCCCGAGGCGCCGCTGTAGCCGTTGTTCTGATAGCCGTCGTCGTAGCCGTCATCGTAGCCGTAGTCGTCGTCTTGGCCATAACCCTGGTCGTAACCCTGCTGGCCGCCCAGGTGCATCTTATTTTTAATCTCGTCAAGGAAGCCCATGGTTGTGTCCTCTCGCGGTTTAGTGCAGGCGCCCCGATAATCAGTGCGCACTTCAGAGCCTTATTTTACTGCAAACTCCGGGCTAAATACTACCCTGCCCAGGCGAACGAGCGTAGAGCCTTCCTCAAGGGCAGGCTCAAAGTCCTCGCTCATCCCACAGGAAAGCTCGGGCAGCCTCAGATCGGGATGGGCCGCTTCCAACTCATCCCTCAGCTCGCGTAGCCCGGCAAATGTGCGGCGTGCCACATCCTTGTTCCCCCGGGGCGCCATGGTCATAAGCCCCTGCACACAAATGCCCTCAAGCTCTGCAAGCTCGCCCATGGCGGCACGAATCTCATCGGGCGAAAAGCCGCCCTTCGATTCCTCGCCGCTCACATTGACCTCAATCAATACGCGCTGGGGAGCGGCAAGCTCGCCCGCCTCAATCTTGCGAACCGCGCGGCTCGAGATGGCCTGCGCCAAACGCAGCGAGCTTACCGAATGGATCAGCTCGGCCGAGCCCAGCACCGCATTGATCTTATTGGTCTGCAGGTTGCCGATCATATCGAAGCGCACCTCGGGCAGGTCCGGATGGCCCGCCAGGCCCGTGAGCTTACGGACGAGCTCTTGCGGACGGTTCTCGGCAAAGTGTCGATACCCCACCCGAATCGCAGCGACCGTCTCATCGACGCCAACGGTCTTGGACACTGCAATGAGGCGCGCGGCATCATGGGGCCGACCCGCTCGATCGAGTGCAACATAAAAACGCTCGAGAATCTGCTCGCGGCGAGCGCGCATCAAGTCCAAATAATTATCCATTGCCAATCGCCTCCGCAAACAGCCAAACAAGTAGTCTCATGCTAACGCAAGAGCGCGGCCCCGCATTCGCAAGGTCGCGCTCACTTAGGTATTTACAATCTTTCGACGAACGGGGCTACCCTACTCCTCGTCGTCCTCGGCGTCATCCTCGTCCTCAAGGTGCTCAAGCAGGTAGCGAAGACCCTCGCTCAGCTCGTTGGCGGGCACCTTGGCAACATAGCGTGCGTCGACAGCGGGCCTCATGATGACGCCCTCACCCGAAGGCACGCGCATGCTCTCGAGCTCGTCCTCGTCCGCACGGGCGATATCGCCGGCATTCATGCGCTGGCCGGTCAGCAGGAACGTCAGACGGCAGGCGGCATCGATGGAAATCGAAGCGATACGATCGAGGTAGCGCGAAACCATGATGGCGCGGCGCAGATCGTCGTAGTTGCTGTCGTCGTCCATAAACTCGCCCGCGTCCATGCGGTTGAAGGTACGGAAGAACTTCTCATAGGCAGCGTGCACCGGCTCGTCCTCGACAGCCAGGTTGCAGATGATGGACATGTCGTTGGCGACCAGAGCGGAGATCGAGGAACCCAGCACCTGGTAGACGGCCTCGGCCTCGGCATCAACCAAGGTCACAAGCTCCTGAGGCAGCGAGATATCGGCCTTGACCATGTGGCTGGCGGCACGGCAGATCTGGCGAACCTTATCGGTCATGCGCTGCAGGTTAAAGTCGACATAGATGATCGTTTGAAGCAAGCGGAAGTCGGAGGCGACCGGCGACTGTGTGGCGATCAGGTTGTAGCACACGGCCTCAAGGTTGGCACAACGGGCGTCAATCGAAAGCGTGCGCTTCTTGGTCTTGACGGCGAGCTTGCGGTCGTCGGTCACATAGGCCTTCACGGCGTCGTGAAGGGCCAGATCAATGGCCTCGTAGATGCTCAGCATCTCGTGACGGGCCTCGATGAGCTGACGGGAAAACAGTTTGCGCATGGTTCACTCCAATCAGTTGGGTGCGGTCATGCCGCCCGCACAGTGAATACGCACCGGACTAGGTCCGATCGGTTTGGGACTAGTCGCACCGATCAGCCAAAGCGGCCGGTGATATAGTCTTCCGTCCGCGAATCCACCGGGCTGGTGAAGATCGCGTCGGTTTGACCATACTCGATGAGCGTAGCGGGCTCGCCGGCAACTTCCTGCAAGAAGAACGCGGTGTAGTCGCTAATACGAGCTGCCTGCTGCATTGAATGCGTGACGATGATGATCGTCATCTCGGGCGCCAGCTCGGCCATCAGATCCTCGACCTTAGAGACGGACGTGGGGTCGATGGCGGAGCAGGGCTCGTCCATCAGAAGGACATCGGGCTGCACCGCAAGCACACGAGCGATGCACAGACGCTGCTGCTGACCGCCCGAGAGCGCCAAACCATCCTTGTTGAGCTGATTGGATACCTCTTTCCAGAGGTTGGCGCGCTTGAGAGATTCTTCCACGATGTCATCGAGGTCGCTTTTGCTAGTCACGCCCTGCAGACGAGGGCCAAAAGCGACATTCTCGTAGATGGATTTAGGAAACGGGTTGGGCTGCTGAAAGATCATGCCCACGCGACGTCGAAGGTCGACCGGGTCGACGCCCTCGGCATAGATGTCATTGCCGTCGAGCGTCATGGTGCCCTCGACGCGCGTGCCCTCGATGAGGTCGTTCATGCGGTTGATGCAGCGCAAAAACGTCGACTTGCCGCAGCCCGAGGGGCCGATGAATGAGGTGATGGCATTTTTGGCGATGTTGAGGTCGAGACCCGTCAACGCATGAAAGTCGCCGTACCAAAAGTTGAAATCCTTGGCCGTGATGGCCGCTTGCTCCAGCGTGGGAGCGGACTGATAAACGGACATGGGACTCCTTAGCTAGCGGCGCTTGCGCGACAGGAAGCGCGCAAACAAGTTGAAGGCCAAAATAATCACCATCAGCAAGAGCGCGGTGCCGTAGGCTGCGTTCATGTTGATGCCGTCGTTGGCGAGCAGGTACAGGTGAACCGTCATGGGACGGCCGGAATCGAGCGGCGAGATCGGCAGGTTGATGGCCTGGCCCATCGTATAGAGCACGACGGCGGTCTCGCCGATGGCGCGGCCGATGGCAAGCACGATGCCAGTGGCGATACGGCCAAAGGCAGAGGGAAGCACGATCTTTGAGACGACCTGCCACTTAGTGGCGCCCAGGCCGTACGCGCCCCAACGGATATAGCGCGGCACGGCGCGAATGGCTTCTTCGGTGGTGCGCATGACGATGGGGAGCATCAAAAGTGCGAGCGCCAGAGCGGCCGAGACCATCGAAAGGCCCAAGCCCATAGCCTCGACAAACAGGGCATAGCCAAACAGGCCCATAACGATGGACGGCACCGAGGCCAAGGCATCGGCAGCGTAGCGAATGAGCTCGACGACCTTGCCCTGTTTAGCGTACTCGGCCAGATAGACGGCAGCCAGCACGGCAACCGGCGTGCAGATGAGCATGGCGAGCGCCGTCACGTAGACGGTCGAGACGATCGTCGGCCAAATACCGCCCTCAGCGTTCACGCCTTGGGGCCAACCGAAGATAAAGTCGAGCGAGATATGCGGCAGGCCGTTAACGACCACGTAGGCGATGATGGCGACCAACACCAGCGTGGTGATATAGGCCGCGGCGCGGAACACGCCAAGCATAATCTTGTTGGACAGGTCCTTGTTGATGCGACCCTTCTTACCGTGGGAAAGGGCACGCTTGATGCGCTCGCGCGACGAGGTCGTATCGACTGTCGTGTCAACGGAATCGGACATAGCCTACCCCCTCTTCTTCTTGGAAATCAGGCGGACGATACCCACCAGCGCAGCGGAGATGATAAACAGGACCACGCCCATGCCAAACAGGGCGGAGCGATGCAGGCCCGAGGAGTAGCTCATGTCGAGCGCGATCTGGCTCGTAAGTGTCGAGATGGGGCTCGCGATACTGTCCGGAATGACTGGGGCGTTACCAACAACCATAAGCACGGCCATGGTCTCGCCGATGGCGCGACCCATACCCAGCACGATGGCATCCACGATGCCCAGCTTGGCTGCCGGCAGCACAACCTTATAGATGGTCTGCCACTTGGTGGCGCCCATGGCATACGATGCCTCACGAATGCCCATGGGAATGGAATTGAGGGCATCGATGGTGAGCGTAGTAATGGTGGGCACGATCATGATGGCGAGCACGAACCACGCCGTCAGCGCACCAAAGCCAAGGCCGCCGGTCAGCTGTGCGATAAACGGGCGGATGATGATCATGCCAAAGAAGCCGTAGATAATAGAGGGGATACCGGCCAGCAGGTCGACAGCAGGGCTGATGAGCTTGCGCACGCGCTTGCTGGCAATCTCGACCAGATACACGGCGGTACCTACGCCCAGGGGCACGCCCATGGCAAGGGCGCCGACAGTCACCAGGCCCGAACCGGCCAGCAGCGACATAATGCCGTAGTGGCCCTCGGAAGGCGCCCACGTAAAGCTAAAGAAGTCTGCCAGGCCAATATCGGTAAAGACGGGCAGGGCCGAGTACGTGGTAAAGACAAAAATCAGGATGACGGTGACGACCGCCAAGAATGCGCACGCAAAGAAGATCCACTGGAGCGCCTTTTCCTTGACATAGGTGCTGCGCGAAACAAGCGCCAGCTCACGCTTCTTGGGTGCCTGAGCCGTCTGCTCAGTCTGGGGGCTTTCCTGTGCTTCCATGCTACTCACTCCCCTTCCCGTCATTGGTGACGGGAATAAAGCCCGCCTCGCGAATCTGCTTGTCCATCTTCTCGGACGTCACGTAGTCGATGTAATCCTGAGCCTGCTTGGAAGGCGTTCCCTTCACAAAGAAGTAGAGGTCACGCGAAATGGGGTAGCCGCCGCTTGCAACCGTCTTCTCGGAGGCCTCGACATGATTGACCGAGACGGCCCTGACCGAAGTCTTGGCGTTGAGGCTATCGACGAAGCCCAGCGAAATGTAGCCGATGGCCCCACGCGAACGGGACACGACATCACGCACCTGGCCCGTGCCCGAAAGAACGGCCGAACGGCGATCGAACGGCGTGCCGTCCATCACGATAGTGCGGAAGGCCTCACGCGTACCGGAAGCCTCATCGCGGTTGATAACCTGAATCTTCAGGTCCTCGCCACCGACCTCTTTCCAGTTGGTGATCTTGCCGGCATAGATATCGCGAAGCTGCTCGGTCGAGAGGTTCTCAACAGGGTTGTCCTCATTCACGATGACCGCGATGCCGTCATGGGCGATAACGATTGGAGTCAGGCCCAGATCCTGTTCGTCGGCGTTGAGGCCACGAGAGGAGCTGGCGATATCGGCCGTGCCGGCGCTGACGGCCTCAATGCCGGCAGAAGAGCCCAAGCCCGAAACGAGCACATCGGTGCCCGTTTCTTCCTTAAAACCCTCTGCCGCAATCTCGGCGATGGGAAGGCACGTCGTGGAGCCAGCCACGGTAATGGAAGAGGTGGAGGATCCCGAAGAGCAGGCGCACAGCGTGAGCGTGAGCACCGCGGCGCTCAGGACCGATACGATCTTTCTCATAGCATCACGCCGATCGCAGCATGGCGCCCGCAGGTGCCGCCCTCGTTACGGTAGGAATAAAAGCGGCCGTTCTGACGCACGGTGGAAAGCTGGGCATCCACGATATTTGCCGTGGCGACACCGATGCCCTCAAGTGCCTCGCGAATCGCGGCCGAAAGGTCAAGCATACGAGAAGCGCTCGCATCGATGCATGCGAACTCGGAGGCAAAACGATCCATGAGTTCCTGGGATACCTCATATTCGTCACCCAAGATGTGGGGGCCGATATAGGCGGAAACGTCGCTCGCATCGCAGCCGGCAGCATCGCAGAGCGCCTGGCACGCCTTGGCGGAAATGCGCGCGATCGTGCCCTTCCATCCGGAATGCACCACGGCAAATCCGCCGGGGGCCACCAGCACCACGGGCACGCAATCGGCAAAGCAGAGCAGCACGGGCACTTCGCGCGCCGTGCACACAATGCCATCGCAGCCCGCGGCAATCTGCTCGCGAATAAGCTCAAGATCATCGGCACCGTTCGAAGTCACCGTAACAATGCGATCCCCATGTACCTGATTGGGAACAAGCAGGTTGTGCTCGCACTCTGCAGCTCCCATAGCGTCGAGCGCACGCCGACGATTTTCTTGAACGGAAAAGGGGTCATCGCCCACATGCGAGCCCAGGTTGAGCGAGGAGTACGGTTTTTCGGAAACGCCACCGGTGCGCTCGGTAAAGGCAAAACGGACATTTGACGTCGCGCCCTCCACCAACGTAACTCCATCATGGTCGACACGCGAAACTCTGTCCGCACGTGCTGCCATACTAAAGCCTCCTAATAACACAAGTACCGCGGCATCGCCGCTGCAGCCCGCATGTACGCGGCTGTCATACTTCCCTAAAAGGATACCCGCTGCACCAAGGGCAAACGTAAAGGGAACGTAAAGAGATTGGAGGCTTTCGTTTACAAAAGCGAAACAAAAAAGGGATGCATCCAAATGGACGCATCCCCATGCAAAACGTTGAGAACAACCGATTAGAAGCTGCCACGCTTAAGGAAATCGGGAAGCTCGAACTGATCGTTGCCGAAGTTCGGGAGCTCGGTGCCGCCGACGTTGCGAGTCGGGGCGGCCTGAGCCGGGCTCGTAGCAGGAGCGGTGCGCTGGGGCTCGGCGGCAGCGGCCTTGCTCTGGGACTGCTGGGCGGCAAAGAGCTCGTCCTGACGGTTGACGTTGGAGTCGGAGAAGCCCGTAGCGATGACGGTGATACGCACCTGATCGCCCAGGGACTCGTCGACAACGGTACCGAAGATGATGTTGGCCTCGGGATCGACGGCGTTGGCGACAACGTCGGCAGCGTCGCTGATCTCCTGGATGCCCAGGTCCTTGGAGCCGGCGATGGAAAGCAGGACGCGGGTAGCACCATCGATGGAGCTCTCGAGCAGCGGGCTGGAGATAGCCTGCTGAGCAGCGTCGACGGCACGGGTGTCCCCAGAGGAGGTACCGATGCCCATCATGGCGGTACCGGCCTGCTTCATGATGGTCTTAACATCAGCGAAGTCCAGGTTGATGATACCGGGGACGGTGATGAGGTCGGTGATGCCCTGGGTGCCCTGGGAGAGGACGCCATCGGCAATCGCGAAGGCCTCGAGCATGGTGGTCTTCTTCTCGGCGATGTCGAGCAGCTTGTCGTTAGGGATAACGATCATGGTGTCGACGCAATCGGAGAGGGTCTTGATGCCCTCCTCGGCACTCTTCTTGCGCTTGCGGCCCTCGAAGGTGAAGGGCTTGGTCACGACGGCGACGGTCAGCGCGCCGACCTCGTTCATCGCGATATCGGCAACGATGGGAGCGGCGCCGGTACCGGTGCCACCGCCCTCGCCACAGGTGATGAACACCATGTCGGCGCCAGCGAGCGCCTCGGCGATGTCGTCGCGGGACTCATCGGCAGCCTTGCGGCCAACCTCGGGGTTGGCGCCAGCACCCAGGCCGCGGGTAAGATCGGTGCCGATGTGCACCTTGATATCGGCATCAGAGATCGCGAGTGCCTGAGCATCGGTGTTGATGGCGACAAACTCGACGCCGCGGATGCCCTCTTCGATCATTCGATTGACCGCGTTGGTACCGCCGCCGCCGACGCCGACCACCTTAATGACGGCAAGGTAGTTGTTGATCTCTGTCTCGTGCATGTCGGTCCTCCGAACAAAGGTTATAGCCATAGCATGGGTCGACCCCTGCGCACATTAACCTTCAGGTTGAAAGTAAATGCAAAGGTAAACCGTATTATGTTTGCACATTATGAACGTATCAGTCAAATAATTGACCGTGAAAACCAAACAAACCAGATAAACGGCGTGGTATGGCCTGTCAACAAAGGCCCAAACGCCGCTATGAGGTGGGTGCGTTCCTAAACGTATAGTTGCCCGGAGAGCGCACGTTGACATACGTCACGCCCTCTACCTGCGAAAGCAGCTTGGTGACAATGCGCTCCTTCTTGGCGATATCATTAGAATCGCCCAGCGACACCTCAATACCGTTATTGAGGTTTGCCGAGATGGCCTCGACCGAAGGCGTGGAAATATCCTTGACTTGCCCCAGAAACTCGCTCGAAAAACCACGCACGTAGTCCAAGCCGGCCTTAACGGCCTTGGAACTCACCGCCTGACCAGAGACCGGGGCGACATCGGCCGATACATCGGTCAACAGCACGGCGCCGTAGTGCTTGGCCAGTGCCAGCGCGGCATCAATGCCGGTCAGGGTGTTTGAGCCCTGACCCGTCGTGATGACGTTGCCCTGGTCATCCACCTCAACCGAGGTCGAAAGCGGAGCGATCCAGGTGTCATCGTCGCCGATGGCCCAGGCAAGATCGTCCGAGCTGATATAGGCGATTGCAACAACCTTGCGCTCCGTCGGCGTAATGATGAGCGTATGGGGAAACTGGCGTTGGACATCCACGCCCGAAACCCACGGATTCTGCTTGAGGTCCTCGGTGATCTGATCGGGGTCGACGTTAAACAGCGACGTGCCCTCGGGCAAATCGATCAGTTGAATGGCATCGTGCTTGGTCACATGCTCGCTGCCCTGAATCTGAATGTCGGTAGCGGCAAACAATCCAGAGTTGATCACTACGATGGCAATGACGACGAGCACGGCCAATGCGGCAAGAACGCCGCCCACGATTTTGCCTTTGCCCTTAACGGCGGGAACGGCATCGGTCGTCTTATTAGCCATGGCCCCCAGCGAAGTCAGCGGGTTGAAGCCCTTTTTACTCGAAGGTTTCTCAGCGGCAGCCGGCACCGACGTCAGCGAACGCGGCTTCGATGCACCCAGCGTGTGGCCCGGGCGCGGCGCTTTGGCCCCCATCGAGGTTTTAGGCGTTGCCACGGGACGAGCGGACTTGGTGCCCATGACGGGCCTTGGCGTCACCGAGGGACGCGAGGTCTTTTTTGCGGCAGGACGGTTGCCGAGCTGCGAGCCGACAACCGGACGCTTGGCAGGTCGCACATGTCCGGAGGGCTTCGAAGGCGTGACGGCCTTACGCTGAAGTTTGGCAGGTGCGCCGGAACGCCCTCCGGCGCGGCGGAAGGTGGGTTTCGATGCTCTAGAAGCCGAGGAATTTAACTTCCGGTCTGAGCTCGATGCCATACGCCTCCCTCACCTTTCCGTGCACATGTCTGATAACCGCGGCCACATCATCGGCCGAAGCGGTTCCGTTATTAACGATAAAATTAGCGTGCACGGGCGAAACTTCCGCGCCGCCGACCGAAAAACCCTTTAATCCACAATCCTCGATGAGCTTGCCCACGCTCGCATCGGGCGGATTGCGAAAGACCGATCCGCAAGATGCGCGCCCCATGGGCTGCGTACGCTTTCGCCGGGTCAGATACCGCTCCATGCGCTCACGGATATCGGCTTTAGGAGCCGGTTTTAGCTTAAGAACGCACTCGAGGATAATCTCATTGCGAGGAAGGCTGCATTCGCGGTAGCCCCAGGTTATCTCGGACCCCGAATAGTGCTTAATGCCGGAGGAGGGGTCGAACGTTACGACATCCTCAACGAGCGAACCGATCCACTCGGTACGCGTGCCGGCATTCATAGATATGGCGCCGCCGACCGAACCGGGAATACCGACGGCAAACTCAAGGCCCGAGAGGCTGCGAGACAGGGCGTCATTGACCAAGCGCGCGAACATCACGCCCGCGCCAACGGTCAGCGTACGGCCGTCTTCGGCAACAACCGTGCGCTGGAACTCACGCCCCAGCGAAATGATGGCGCCGCGATAGCCGGCATCGGCAACCAAAAGATTGGATCCCTTGCCGATAATCACCCACGGCACCTGTTCGCGGTCGAGCACCGCCACGGCGCGGCGGAGGGCATGATAGCTGTGGCACGTCACAAAGAGGTCGGCCTTGCCGCCGATACGATAGCTCGTATGGCGCGCAAGTCGCTCGTCCTCAATCACATCCGTGTCGATCATGCCCGAAAGCGCCATGACGGCATTAAACAGACCCATGGAGCTTAAGCGTCTTTCTTGGCAGTCAGATAATCGATGAACTCGGGACCGACCGTCGTGACATCACCGGCGCCCATGGTAAGCAGCAGGTCGCCCTCGCCCACCATCTGCTCGAGCTCCTGGTTGAGCTCGAGACGGCTGGAGCAGTACACGACTTCCTTGCCGGGATGCTTGGCACGAACGGTATCGGCGAGCATCTTGGAGGTAACGCCGGGGATGGGCATCTCGCCGGCAGAGAAAACGTCGATCAGCAGCAGTTTGTCGGCATTGGCAAAGGCGTCGGCGAAATCGTCGCACAGAGCCTGCAGGCGCGAATAGCGGTGCGGCTGGAACACGACGTCGACGTGCTTGTAACCCAGCGACGAGGCGGCGGCAAGCGTCGCCTTGATCTCGGTGGGATGATGGCCGTAGTCGTCGACCACGGTGATGCCGTCGATATCACCCACATGGGTAAAGCGACGGCGAACGCCCTCAAAGCTCGACAGCGCCTTGGCGGCAGCATCGATGTCGAGACCCAGGACGTGAGCGACGGTCAAAACTGCCGTGGCGTTGAGCATGTTGTGGCGACCGGGGTTGCTCTTGATCTCCACAGCGTGCTCGGTGCCGTCCTCAAAGCGAACGACAAAGTCGCTCTGGATGCCCTTGACATCCGGATGCACGCAGACGATGTCGTTGCTCTCGGCAAAGCCATAGGAAAGCACGCGGCGGCCCGTCGACTTGGCGAGCTCGACCAGATGCGGATCCTCGCCGCAGACGATGACGGTACCGTCCTCGCCCACCAGGCTCATGAATTTGGCAAAGGTGGCTTCGATCTCCTCGATGCCCGAGTAGTGATCGAGATGGTCGGCCTCGACATTGGTCACGATGACCACGTTGGGGTTCAGGAACAGGAAAGAGCTGTCGGACTCGTCGGCCTCGGCGACAAAGTAATCGCCCGAGCCGTTTTTGCCGTTGGTGTCATAGCCCTCAACGATGCCGCCGATCAAGAAGCTGGGATCCAGGCCCATGCGATCGAGCATAGTGGCGCACATCGAAGACGTCGTGGTCTTGCCGTGCGTGCCGGCGACGGCGACGGTGGTATAGTCGTGGCCCAGGGCCGAGAGCATTTTGGCGCGAGGCCACACGGGAATACCCAGCTCGCGGGCGCGAACAAGCTCGGGGTTAGACTCGGGAATAGCGGTGGAGACCACGACCACGTCGGGCTTGACCTCGTCGATCGTCGCAGACTCGTGACCAACGTGAACCTTCACGCCGGCGCGCGTAAGCTGACGAATGTAGCGCGAAGTCTTAAGGTCGGAACCGGTAACGGCATAGCCGCGCTCGTGCAAAACGAGGGCGATGCCGCTCATGCCGGCGCCACCGATACCGATGAAGTGGGCGCTCTTAAACTCGGGCGCGGAGGTTGCAGTCTGGGAATCAGCCATGTGCTCGTGTACTCCTTGCGTAAACACTGCCTGTAACCCGTTAACTGTACCGCACCTACCTCATCAGCGCGAGGGCGACCGGCGATATCCCGTCTAACTAACGCAAACCCTCTACCGCGTCGGCCAAAAGTGCGGCGGCGCGATCCTGCGCCAAGCCGCGCGCCGCCTGGCGCATGGCATCGCGCGCCGCAGCGTCATCGACAAGGTGCAACAGCTCCTCGGCAAAAGCGGGGGCATCGATATCGGCATCGGCGCAAAGCACGCCCGCACCGGCATCGACCAGATAGCGGGCATTCGTGGTCTGGTGGTCGGCCGTGGCATGCGGATAGGGCACCAGCACCGAGGGCACGGCAAGAGCGGCGATCTCGGCCACGCTCGAGGCGCCGGAGCGCGAGAGCACCAGATCGGCCGCAGCCAGCATGTCGCCCATGTTGTCGATGTAGGGCTGCACGCGATAGCGCTTCGCCTCCTCGGGCGTCAGCGCCAGGGCACGCTCGGTCTCCTCAAAGCCGTCGGCTCCCGTCGAATGTAAGACGTAGAGGTTCTCGCGGCCCAGCAGCTCGCCCTTGAGCGAGGCCACGCGCTCGTTGAGATGCTGGGCACCGAGCGAGCCACCAAAGACCAGCAGCAGCGTCGCGTCCTCGGGCACGCCGAGCGCCTTGCGGCCGCGGGAACGATCTCCCTCAATCACCGAGCGACGCACCGGATTACCGGTCATAAGCACATGCTCGGGGTCATCTTCACGCTCAAAGACCGAGCGCGCGGCCGGCACCGAGATGCACACGCGGGCGGCATGCGAGTTCATCATCTTGTTAGCCAGGCCCGGAACGGAGTTTTGCTCGTGCAGCAAATACGGAACGCCCGCACCCTTGCACCAGCCCAACAGCGGCACCTCGACATAGGCACCGAAACCAATGGCGGCATCGGGCTTACCGACCTTTGAGAAATGATTGGCGAGCGCACGTTTGGCCTTGTTGACACGCCACAGCGAGGTCAGCGCCGTCCAAGGACGGGAGCGGTCGAAGCCCGTGACCGTAATGGGCACAAAATCAAACCCGGCCTCGGGGACCAGACGGCCCTCGAGCTTGTGCGACTGGCCCACAAACACGACGTGATGCCCGCGGTCACGCAGCTCTTCGGCCAAGGCGAGCGCGGGGTTGATATGTCCTGCCGTGCCGCCGGCTGCGATAGCAACGGTCATCTTATCGGTCATGGTAGTCCCTTCGTACGCGCGGCCCCTGGTCGTCGGTGCGCAGGCGCGCCGACGGGTCCGAATTCAAATCGATTCGATTATATCCGCCGCCCGCGTTGCGAGGCGTGGGGCGCTGCGGGCGACCCTGCGGCGCCGTTCGCGCACGCGGACGAGCAGCCGGCTCGGACGCAGAGCCATCCAAAACGGTAAAGCCATTGCGCGTAGATCGCTCACCGCGCACATGGGGCACGCCGGCAGTGCTCTCGTCCATAACGGCAAAGCTCTCGCGACGACGGTCGTACTCATCACGGCGGGCGCTCTCGTACGAAACGCGCAGGATCAACCCGGCAAGCATAAGCGACACGATAATCGACGAGCCACCGTAGCTGATAAACGGCAGCGGCTTTCCCGTCATGGGAAACACGTTGAGGATGCCCAGCGCGTTAATCAAAAACTGCACTGCGAGAATGACCGCGGAACCCGATGCCATGAGTGCCCCGCGACGGTCGGTCGCCTGCTCAGCAATGCGAAATGCCGAGTAAATCAGCATCGCAAATACCAAGAAGAACAGAACGGTCCCGACAAAGCCGACTTCCTCGCCAATGATGGCAAGGATGTAGTCGTTATGCGCCTCGGGCAAATACGAGTACTTCATGGTGGAGTTACCGATACCACGGCCGAACAGGCCACCCGATGCAAACGCCATAATGGCGAGCGTGGCTTGGTAGCCATCTCCGTACTCATCGGCCCAGGGATTCCAAGCGACCTCGACACGCGTCATACGATACGGCTCGGCGATAAGGGCGATTGCAATAACAACGATGCCACCGGCGATCGTCCAAACGATATATTTGGGGTCCAATCCCGCAAACAGCGCCATGCACACCAGCGTCAGCAAGATGATCAGGATGGTGCCGAAGTCGGGCTGGATAAAAATCAGAAGAATCGAAGGGCCCAAACAGATGCCCATCTTGCTAAGGAACTCGTTGATGTTGCCACCGGGCGAAAAGAAGCGATCGAGCATAATGGCCGAGTACGCAATGGCAAATGGCTTCAAAAACTCGGAGGGCTGGAACTGAATGCCGGCGATGTTGAGCCAGCGCGTGGCGCCACGACTGCCGCTGCCCACTAAGAACACCAACAGCAGCAAGAACATCATGACGAACAGGAAGATCCTGAGCACATCCTCCCCAAACCAGCTGTCCGGCAAATAGCGGGCTATGGCAACCATGGCCAGCACGCCAACCCCGGCAAACGCGGCTTGTCGAAACAGGAAGAACGTCGCCGAACCGTTCTCGTGCAGCGCCTCGACCGAAGATGCCGAGTACACCATCAACAAGCCAAAGCACACCAGCGAAAACAAGCAGGCCAAAAATACCAATCGGGGGCGCATGATGCGAGCGGGAACGCCGGCAATATAGCGTTCGCTGAACGTTTGCCCACCGCGGCCAGAACGCGGCGTGCTGCGCCGTGAGGAAGCACGGTCCGAGTCGGGCCTCCTCATGCTTTGTCGGGGGCTCTCCTCTCTCACCGGCAACCCCTATTCCGTTTGCGATTTCGCCGCGGCGGCAAGCTGGGCCACATAGCCCTTGAACACGCGGCCGCGCTCCTCGTAGCCCGAGAACTCGTCAAACGAAGAGCAAGCGGGCGAAAGCAGAACCACGTCGCCACGGCTCGAAAGCGAGCGGGCAACGTCCACGGCGTCGCGCAGGTCATCGGCCTGGGCGATATCCACGTCGCCATCGACATCTGCCTCGTCCATAGCGGCGGTAAAACGCTCGCGCGCATCGCCAAAGCAGACGACCGAGCGCACGTTATCCATAACGACGCGGGCAAAGTCAGCGAGCGGCGTTCCCTTGTCATGGCCACCGAGCAGCAAAATCACGTCATCGTCGGGAAACGCCGTCAGGGCCTTCTCGACGGCGTCGGTGTTCGTCGCCTTGGAGTCGTTGACATAGCGCACGCCATCGATCTCGCCGCAGGGCTCCACGCGATGCTCAAGCGGCTGAAACGTGGTCAGGCCACGACAGATTCCGTCGGCATCGGCTCCGACGGCCAGGGCCGCCGTAGCGGCGCACAGGGCATTGATGACATTGTGATGACCCGAGATCTTGAGCTCGGATGTAGCGATGAGCGGGGTCTCGACACCCTTCAGGCGCACGATCATCTTGCCGTCGCGCACAAAGGCAGCGTCCTCACCCTCAGGCTCATCAAAGGCGACCTTGCAGATGCGGCGACCCGGCGTGTAGATATACTCATCGAACTCATGGATGCCGGCATCCTCGATATCGACAACCACGAGGTCATCGTCGGACATATTGTCAAACAGCTTGATCTTGGCAAGCGCATAGTTCTTATGGCTCTTGTGCCAGCCCAAGTGATCGGGCGTGATGTTGAGCAGCACCGCCACGCGAGGATGGAGCTCGGAGCTCGTAGCAATCTGGTAGCTCGAAAGCTCCGCCACAAACCACTCATTATGCGCGCGTCCATCGACCTCATTGACCGGCGGCTCGCCGATGTTACCGACGGCCACGCTGGCCTCTCCGGCTGCCTTGAGCAGATAATCGGTCAAAGACGTGGTGGTCGTCTTGCCATTGGTGCCCGTGATGGCAATCCAATTATGGGGAGACAGGCGATAGGCAAACTCAGGCTCACCCATAATTTGAGCGGCGTGCTCGCGCCCGGCCTTGAAGAAGGCCGAGAACTCCGAGATGCCCGGGCACGTCACGCACACGTCGTAAGCGCCCTCAACCTGCTCGGTACCATAGACAAACGATGCGCCGGCAGCCTCAAGCGCACGCGTGGCGTCATTGGGCTCGGAGGTACCGCCGCCATAGACGGTAACGGCGCTCACACGCTCGGGATGTGCCAGCGCCCAGCGGGCAACATCGAGGCCGGACTTGCCCTGGCCCAAAACGAGCAGGCTAAAGGAATCTGCAAGAGGCATAAATGACCACTATCCCAACTGGAAGAACAGAGCAAGGCCAACGGCGCCAAATGCCGCAGCGATAATCCAAAAACGAATAACGACCTTGGTCTCGGCCCAGCCCTTCTTTTCGAAATGATGATGGATGGGCGCCATAAGGAAGACGCGCTTGTGCGTAAAGTGGAAGTACACGACCTGAATCATGACCGACAGGGTCTCCATGATAAACAGGCCGCCGATGATGAGAGAGACGACCTCGGTGTTGGTCATGATGGACGTGCAGGCAAACGCGGCGCCCAGGGCAAGCGAACCGGTATCGCCCATAAAGATGCTCGCCGGATAGCAGTTGAACCACAAAAAGCCCAAGCAGGCACCGGCACACGCGGTGCAGAAGATGGACAGGTTCACATCGCCGTGCAAAAACGCCATGGCAGCCATGGCGAGCATGGCGATCATGGAGGTGCCGCCGGCAAGGCCGTCCAGGCCGTCGGTCAGGTTCACGGCATTGGAAAGACCGGCGATCATCAGCCAGCAAAAGACGATGTAGAGCCACGGGAAGGTAAACCCGCCGATGGTAGTCGAAAGAACGCCGAGGTCGATCGTCAGGCCACCGGGAAAACGAATCTCGGGGGCGACGCCACACCAGTTGACGGCAAGCACCGTAAACGTGACGCAAATGATGGTCAGGCCGATCATCTTGGCGTGAGGCGTCAGGCCGAGCGAGCGCCCATGCGTGACGGAGGTCAGATCGTCGATCAGGCCCAGTACGCCGGTCGCCAGCGTGGCGAGCAGCACGAGCACGAGCTCGGTGGTGAGCTTGCCCATCAGCAGGCAAGTCAGCGAAATCGCGACGAGGATGACGACGCCGCCCATAGTGGGCGTACCCTGCTTAATCAGATGGCGCTTGGGGCCATCGGCACGAACCTGCTGGCCGATACCCTCGACCTTGAGCAGCTTGATCCACCACGGCATGAGCAGCAGCGCAATGGCGGCAGCGATGCCAAGCCCCAAAAAGGCCTGATACGTAGGATACGAGGGATTGCCGAACATGGGCTAGCACACACCTTCCACAAAGCGGTCGAGCTCAACAAAACGGGAACCCTTGACCAGTACAACATCATGATTTTCGAGTGCGCCGCCCATGCGGTCGAGCACCTGCTGATAATTGGAAAACACCTGAATGCGGTCCTCGTCCATGCCCATCATGCGCGCGGCATCGGCCATAAGCTGAGCCAGCTCGCCGCCCACACACACCAGCATGTCGAGCTTCTTGGCGGCGGCATAGGCGCCCACGAGCTCATGCATGCGAGGGGCCTCGTCGCCCATCTCGCCCATCTCGCCCAGGATCGCCATGCGCGAGCCTTGGCAGATAAGCGAGCACAGCAGATCGAGACCGGCGGCCATAGACTCGGCACTGGCGTTATAGGAGTCGTCGATGATGCGGGCTCCGCTCTTGGCGTGCTTGATCTCCTGACGGTGGCCGGTGATCGTGAGGCCCCTAAAGGCAGCATCGATCTGCTCGGGCGTCACGCCCAGGCGATAGGCGACTGCAGCGGCTTTGACGGCATTGGGCACGGATTGCACGCCGGGAATGGCAAGCATGGTATCGACCGTCTCGCCCTGGCCAAAGTCGAGCGTAAAGACCGGATGGCCCTCGTCGTCAACGCGAATGTCACGTGCGCGGACCTCGTCGTCGTCAGAAACACCGGCCAGCATCACGTCAACGCCGGCAGGCGCGGCAAACGTGTCACGGATGAAGGGAGTAAAGTCGTCCTCGCCGCCCAAAACGAGCAGCGGCAAGAAGTCGCCGGCAGCGCACATGCCCTGGACAATCTCGGACTTGGCGCGGGCGATGTTCTCGCGGCTGCCCAAAATACCGATATGGGACGTGCCGATCTTGCTCACGATGGCAAGGTTGGGATTGGCAGACTGGGACAGGCGCTCAATCTCGTGGAAATGGTTCATGCCCATCTCGAGCACCAGGATCTCGGTATCGGCGGGAGCGCTCAGCACCGTGAGCGGCATGCCGATCAGGTTGTTGTAATTGCCCTTGGTCGCCCAGACGCGATAGCGCTTGGCGAGCACCGCGGCAAGTACGTCCTTGGTCGTCGTCTTGCCGATCGAGCCGGTAATGCCAACGACCAGACAGCCAAGCTCCAAGCGATACGCATGCGCCAGACGCAGCAGAAACTCCTCGGGATCGTCGGTCAGCAAGATGGCGCAACCCTTGTCCTGCGCCAGCGAGACCGACTCGGGGTCGGGCTCGCGCGTCATCACAACCGCACCGGCACCCGCCTCGATAGCACGGGAAGCAAAGTCATTGCCATCGACTTTTTCGCCCGGAAAGGCGACAAAGATCGTCCCCTCCTCGACCTGACGCGAGTCGATAACGCACCCGCGGCAAACACGATCGACTCCTTCCGTCACGGTTCGGGCCCCTGTTGCGGCCACGAGGTTGTTGACGGCGATCTCTATCATTGCTGCTCCCCTGTAAACCTAATAATGCTATCGGCGTATTGTATCCCAGTGCCACGCATACGTGGTGCAGGGCATGTGAACACCCCTCAGATTGAACAATGGACCACGCCCAAGATTGTAACCCCCTACTTTGCGCGCGGGATACCCAGTACATCGAGCGCGTTGGCCATGATGGACTGGAACGGCACCGCAGCAGCGTCCGAGCCGCTCGGCGTCCCGTCGAGCGTGATATAGCACAGCACCTTGGGCGACTGAGCCGGCGCAAAGCCCATAAAGGACGACATGTAGTTCTCCTTAAGGTAGCCGCCGTTTTCGTCGGCGCGCTCGGCCGTACCGGTCTTACCCGCCACGTCATAGCCATCCACCGCACCGCCCATGCCGGTGCCCTCCGAGACAACCGTCTGCATGCACGACGTCACTTGCGCGGCGGCATCCTGCGAAATCGCACGCTCGCCCTCGCCCCAATCCTTCTCATCGCCCTTGCTGGACTTATAGAAGTGCGGGGTCATCATCACGCCGCCGTTGGCGATACCGCCCACGGCACGCGCAATCTCAATCGGCGAGACGGACAGTGCCTGGCCAAAGCTCATCGAGCCCAGTGTGGCGCCATCATACTGGTCGCGTTCCTTGACGATACCCAGACTCTCTCCCGGAAAATCGACGCCCGAGCTGTGTCCGATGCCCCACTTGTCCACATAGGCGGCAAAGTCGTCGGCGCCGATCTTGCGCCCTACCAGGACAAAGCCCACGTTGGACGAACGGCGCATCATCTCGCGCACATCCATGGTCATGGCGTAGTCGCGCTTATCGGCATCGGTGACGGTATCGTCGCCCACCTTGATGCTCGCCGGCACCTCAAACGACGTACTCGAGCGCACGACGCCCAAATCAAAGCCGGTGCCCGCCACGAGCGTCTTAAAGACCGAGCCGGGCTCATAGGCATCGGTGACGAGACGCAAGTTCATATCCTCGGTCTTGGCATTTTCCAGATCGGTCTGGTCATACGTCGGGTACGAGCAGGCGGCGAGGATCTCACCCGTTGTAGGATCGGTCACAAGGGCCGAGCCGTTCTTGGCCTTCGTTTTCTCGACCGCCTCGGCCAGAGCATCCTCAGCCGCACGCTGGATATTGACGTCAAGCGTCGTCACGATATCAACGCCGTCGACCGCGGCAACCTTTTTATAGGCGCCGCCTGCGATATAGCTGCCATCTCTCGCGCGCTCGCGCACAAGAGAACCGTTCGTGCCGGTCAAGAGCTTGTTGTATTGCTTTTCCAGACCCGTCAGGCCATCGTTGTCCACATTCACCACGCCCAGCACCTGCGAGGCCAGATTGCCGTAAGGGTACACGCGCTTCATAGCTTGCTCAAAGAGCACACCGGGCAGGTTTTTCTTCTCCAGCGCCGCGGCGTCGTCTTCGTCCACCTGGCGCTTGATATACACCCAGGTGCCATCGGAATCAACGAGTTTACGACAGGTCTTTTTATCGATACCCGTCGCCTTGACCAGCGCTGACACCGTCTTGTCGACATCCTCGACCAGCTGCGGGTTCACGGCGATATTGCGGCACTCGACCGAAGACGTCAGCACGTTGCCGTTACGGTCGTAGATAGTGCCGCGCTTGGCATAGAGCGTCTGGGCGAGAAGGCGACGCGCATCGGCGCGCTCACGCAGCTTGCCGGCGTTCACGATCTGATAGTCGGCAAGGCGATAGACGCCCGCAGCCAAACCGAGCCCAATGCACCCCATGACGACGTTGCGGCGAGGCAGCGGCGTGCCCGTGAGCCATTCGGTCGACGAGTTCTTGCGCGACCTGGTGTTATGCACTTGAGGACCACCCGAACCGCGAAGTCGCGATGCGGGGTCGTTGCCACGGGACGGCCCCGCGTTGTAAGATGGCCGACCCGTTCCTTGATAACCAGAACGTCCCCGCGATGAGGGACGTCCAGAACCACGGCCCCCATCGGGACCGCGGCGATAGTCATTTGTCATACTCAGCTACCGTCTTGTTACTGAGCGGTCGCGGTTGCGTTGGCGCCCGCGGCTGCATCCTGCGAAAAATCAAGTGTAACGCTCTCGCTGGGCTCCACCATGCCATAAGCGCCCGCAAGGTCGCGAATGCGCGTGTCGGCGCCATAGACCGAGTGCATGACCTCGAGGTCGGAGCTCTCATCGGTCGCCTTCTCGAGCGTGTTGGTAAGCTCGGCGTTGCTGTTGAGCACCTGGGCCGTAACGCCGGCGAGCGCCACGCGGGCGACACCGATCGTCATGAAGATGGCCGCAATGATGCAAAACGTTTTAAGAACGCTCATGAAAACCGGGCTTACCGCCTGGTTTGCCTGACGGCCCGCGCCCGTGTAGACATCAAAGCGCGGCGTGCGCTGCTCGCGGGGAGCAACGGGGGCCTGCGGTGCCTCACGATAGGCGGGCATGGCGTTCATATCATAGGCGAGTGCTGCGTTTGAGGTGTTATAGCCCATGATATGCCGCCTCCCATCCCGAGTACGTTGGTAGTGTGTTTAAGCTTCGTTTATAGTGCGAGCGGGAGGTCCAATATCGCGCGGACACGCCTACAGGCGCTGCGCCACGCGGATCTTGGCTGATCTCGCCCGAGGGTTGCGCTCAACCTCATCGGGTTGGGCAACCAGGGGTTTGCGGGTGATGACCTTGAGTATCGGCACGTTGCCGCACACGCACACCGGAATCTCCGGCGGACACGTGCACCCCTGGCTCATCTCCTTAAAGTGGTTCTTTACGATACGGTCCTCGAGCGAGTGATACGAGATGACGCAGATGCGTCCGCCCGGGTTGAGCCACCTGGTGGCGGCGTCAAGCCCTCGTTCGAGCACATCGAGCTCATGATTGACCTCGATGCGAATGGCCTGGAAACTCTTTTTGGCCGGATGACCACCATGCCGACGAGCGGCAGCCGGTATTCCAGCCTTGATGATCTCGACAAACTGGCCGGTGGTTTCGATCGGTTCTTGCTCGCGGCGGCGCACGATCTCGCGCGCAATCTGCGAGGCGAACTTCTCTTCGCCGTAGACGCGTAGAATCCGGGCGAGGTCGTGTTCGTTATAGCTGTTGATGACCTCAGCTGCGTTTAAGGTGTTGTTACCCGGATCCATCCGCATGTCCAATGGGGCGTCCTCGTTATACGAAAAGCCCCTGCCAGGGATATCGAGTTGCGGTGACGAAACGCCCAAGTCAAACAGGAAGCCATCGACCCCGGGCACCTCGGCCGAGCAAAGAAGCTCGTCCAAGTCGCCGAAGTTGCCCTTCAGCAGCTGGTGCGGTACGCCGGGAACCTCGCGGTCCAGACGGGCACCAGCGGCCTCGAGGGCCATGTCGTCCTGATCGACGCCGAGCAAAAGGCCCGTCTCCCCCACCTGCGCGGCCATCTTTACCGAATGGCCGGCACCGCCAAGGGTGCAATCGCAGACGACGGAGCCGCTCTTTAGCTGCAGCGACTCAAGCACTTCGCCGAGCATGACAGGTTCATGCCGATATTCTTGTGTCAAGATCCCACGCTCCATCCGTTACTCGTGCCTTGCCCTTACGAGAAGAAGAGGTCCAGCAGGGCCTCGTCGTCATCGTCCTCATCGGCCGTAGCGCGGTCCCAGACCTCAAGGTGGTCGTAGTTGCCCACAACCGTGACCTCGCGGTCGAGGTTCGCCTGCTTGCGGAGAGACTCAGAAAGACCGATACGACCGGCGCTGTCCACATCCATCGACGTGGTGCGCTTGTTGATCGCCCTCATGAGCTTCTGGTCGTTGATGTCACGCGGGTTAAAACCCTCGTGGCCCTCACGACCCGCGAAGAGTCCTTCGACCCACTTATCGAAGGCCTCGGCAGAGAACACGTACAGAGCATCGACATCCAGGGCTTTGAACACGCGAACGTGCTCTCCAAGCTCCTCGCGAAGGGGTGCAGGCAGGGACAGACGACCTTTTGCATCGAGATTGCGCTCGTATGCACCCGTCATTCCCATGTGCGCCCTCCCCTCGGTTACTCAGATGGCACGTACGCGGGGAACCACCCCGCCTGTCGACGACATTAATAATATGGGGAACCGCCCCATTTTTCAACACCTTTCCCCACCCCTTCCCCCACCCCGCCCCACCACTCCACCCCCAATATGTTGTAAAACACCCCCGAGCATATGTTCGAAAACACAATATGTTGTGTTTACAGCAAAGGCGGGATGCCACCTGTAGCACCCCGCCCGTGAACCTCAACCTTCAAGTTGACCTTGAGGCGATTTTTACGTCCCTTTACATGCCGTTCACATCGCTCCCAAACTCCCCCACCCACGACACACGCGACCCACCACCGCGGTAGTGCATGGCGAAAAATGGGACGGGCCCCAGATTGCCGCGTGCGTGCAAAAACGTGTCACGGCAATCTGGGGCCCGTCCCCCTAATAGTTATGAATATGCAGGTCAGCGAGGTGCTAGCGATGCGCCAGCGGATGTGCCGCCAGATAGACCTCAGTCAGCTGCGTGCGGTCGACATGCGTGTAGACCTGCGTGGTCGAAATATCGGCATGGCCCAAAATTTCCTGCAGCACGCGCAGGTCGGCACCGCCCGCGAGCATGTGGGTAGCAAAGGAGTGGCGCAAAGTGTGGGGATGGAGTCCCACCAATCCCACCTGACGCCCATAGCGTTCACATATCGCATGCACGGCCTGGCGCGACAGGCGACGTCCGTTCTTATTTAAAAAGACCGCCGAGGTTTCCGCCCCGCGAGCATGAGCAGCCAGGAGGGCGCGCCCGTCATATATATAGCGTGTCAGGGCACGTGCCGCGCTTCCCACCAGTGGAGCCAGACGCTCCTTTGAGCCCTTACCGCGCACCAGGACAAACCCATCATCGATATGGATATCGCCCACATCGAGCCCCACAAGCTCGCTCACGCGCAAGCCGCAACCGTAGAGCACTTCCAAGATAGCGTGGTCGCGCAGCCCCATCTCGCTCTTGGGAAAGTCTTGATCGAGCAGTGCCGAGACATCCTCCACCGAAAGGTATTCCGGCAGGCGCTCGGCCTTTTTGGGCAGGCGCAACGCCGCAGTCGGATTTTGGGCCACAGCCCCATCGCGCACCAAAAAGGCATGCAGACCCTTTACGGCCGCAAGCGCGCGCTCCACCGAGGCATCGGAATAGCCTCCGTCACGGCGATCGGCGACAAAGCCTTCCACGACCTGACGGCTCACATCTTTAAAAGACGCAATACCCGCCCGCTCCAGATAGGCGCAGTACGTCATCAAGTCACGGCGATAGGCCGCAATCGTGTTGCGCGCCAAACCCCGCTCAACCGCGAGGTAATCGAGATACTCCCCCGCCGCCACAGCGAGCGACGAGGGAGTAGCTTCGGTATGTTCTTTGTTCGCCGGCACCCTTAGTCCGTAGCGAGGTTCATGGGCGTCACCTGAAGACGGTCGACGCCCTCGTGCTGGCCAATCGAGGCGCGCACGAACTCGCGGAACAGCGGCTGCGGGTTGGTCGGACGGCTCTTGAACTCGGGGTGAGCCTGGGTGGCCACATACCACGGATGCACGTCACGCGGCAGCTCGACCATCTCGACCAGACGCTCGTCGGGCGAAAGACCCGAGATAACCAGACCGGCGTCCTCGAGCTGGTCGCGGAAGGCGTTGTTGAACTCAAAGCGGTGACGGTGACGCTCGTAGACAAGCTCCTCGCCATATGCCTCACGCGCGAGGGAATCGGCGGCGAGCTTGCACGGATAGGCGCCCAGACGCATGGTGCCGCCCTTCTCGGTCACATCCTCCTGCGAGCTCATCAGGTCGATTACGCTAAACGGACCGTCCGGATCGAACTCAGAGGAGCTGGCGCCGGCAAGGCCGACGACATTGCGGGCGAACTCGCACACGGCGACTTGCATACCCAGGCAAATGCCCAGATACGGAATCTTGTGCTCGCGGGCGAACTCGGCCGCGAGGATCTTACCCTCCAGGGCGCGCTTGCCAAAGCCGCCAGGGACCAAGATGCCCGAGGCGTCACCCAGGACCTCGGAGACGTTCTGCTCGTCGAGGCTCTCGCCATCGACCAGCTGCACGTCAACGTGGCGATCGTAGAACACGCCAGCGTGGTGCAGGGCCTCGATAACCGACAGGTAGGCATCGGGCAGCTGCGTATACTTGCCCACGACGGCGATCTTGACCTTGTCGGCGTGATGGTTGGCATGGTTTTGCTTGCGCAGGAACTCATTCCACTCGCTCATGTCGCGCTCGCGCGGGTCCAGACCCAGGCGCTCGCAAATGCGCAGGTCAAAGTCCTGCTCGGCAAGCAGCTGCGGGACATCGTAGATGCTCGCGCAATCCTCGTTGGTAAAGACGCAGTCGGTGTCGACGTCGCAGAAGCTCGCGATCTTGCCACGGATGGCGTCATCGATATGGTGATCGGAGCGCAACACGATGATATCGGGTTGGATACCGAAGCTGCGGAGCTCCTTGACGGAGTGCTGTGTGGGCTTGGTCTTGACCTCGTGGGCGGCGGCGATATAGGGAACGAGCGACACGTGGATGTAGCAAACGTTCTCGGGACCGGCCTCCTTACGGTACTGACGGATGGCCTCGACGAACGGCTGAGACTCGATGTCGCCAATCGTGCCGCCCAGCTCGGTGATGACCACATCGGAGCCGGTCTGCTCCTCGATGCGGCGGAACTTATCCTTGATGGCGTTCGTGACGTGCGGGATCACCTGCACGGTACCACCCAAAAAGTCGCCGCGACGCTCACGGGCGATCAGGCTCTTGTAGATGGCGCCGGTCGTAAAGTTGGAATCGCGGGTCAGGTTCTCGTCGATAAAACGCTCGTAATGGCCCAGGTCCAGGTCGGACTCATAGCCATCCTCGGTCACAAAGACCTCGCCATGCTGAAACGGGCTCATGGTGCCGGGGTCGACGTTCAGATACGGGTCGGCCTTTTGCATCGTTACCTTATAGCCGCGCGACTTGAGCAGACGGCCCAGCGAGGCCGCGGTGATACCCTTGCCCAGGGACGAAACCACGCCACCGGTCACGAACACATGCTTGGTCATATTGAGTTACCTGCGCTTCCCGTAGAAGTTGTCCATACACATCTTACGGGTCTTCATTGTAATACTTGAGCCCCGAGCCGTTCACATTTTTTCTCAGGCGCAATCGCATTTCTCAAACTCGAAACAAAACGCCGCCCGGTTTCCCAGACGGCGCTGCTGCGGCAAGGATTGCACACTGCTATCGATCAGCGGCCTCGTCCTCGAGCATATCTTGAACGAGCATGCCGGCGCGGACGCCCTTTAGATACCACTCGCCGCACTCGGTAAGGCGAATTCCATTCGCAAGCTGACCGCCATCGTCGCTATAGCGCGAGACGACATCGATCATGCCTTCCGAATCCAAGCGATCGATTGCGGCGCGGGCACGATACGGCGAAACCCCCACGCGCTCGGCAAGCGTTTTGCGCGAGAAACCATACAGCCCGCCATTGCCTTCGGTTTGCTGAGCGATCTCCATCAGCACCAGCACCTCGACACGCTTCATATCGTTGACACTCGCACGACCCTTGCCCGCCATGGCAGCCTCCTCAAACCGAGCACGAGCATCTAACGCGCCGTGCACGACCGGCGCATCCCGCAAAGGATGTTTCATCAGCGATATTGTATACCGCCCAAATCGCTTATAGGCAGGTAAACGGCCTATTTTTACCTCGAACTAAGGCTTTGTTGATAAAAAAGCCGCATGGGGCATATACCCCATGCGGCCTTATCAGACCAATAAACTCGTCTTAGCGGTGGAAGAACCCACGGCGCTCGAACTTGGGCTCGCAGCACACGTTGATGCCCAACTTGCGCAGCACCGTCTCATCCGTCGGAGAGATAATCACGCTAAAGAAGGCGTCGCAGCCGCGCAGCTGCTCCAGGCCCGAAAGAACGCGGGCCGCCGTCTCACTCGTGGCCGAGGTAATCGAAAGCGCCATGAGCGTCTCATCGGTGTGGAGGCGCGGATTCTTGCTGCCCAGGAAATGCGTCTTGAGCTTGCTGATGGGCTCGATCGCCTCGTCGCTGATAACCTCGAGCTCAAGGTCGACGCCCGAGACATGCTTGAGGGCATTCATGATGAGCGAGCTCGCGGCGCCCAGGCGCGTGGAAGTCTTACCCGTCACCACAGAGCCGTCCGGCATGACCATAGCGCCCACGGGACCGCCCGTCAGCTGCTCCCTGGTAAGGGCGGCCGAGCGCGCCGGCGAGTAATTCTTGTCGATGCCAGCCTTCTTCATAATGAGCTTGAGGCGGTCGACCTGCTCGTCGCCCACACCGGTGCGACGCACGGCCTCGACCGCGGCAAAGTAACGACGGACAATCTCCATCTTGGAGGCATCGCGGCAGGCATCGTCATCGGTGATGGCAAAGCCAACCATATTGACGCCCATATCCGTGGGGCTCTGGTAAGGGCTCTCGCCCAAGATCTTCTCCATCAGGGCACGGACCACCGGGAAGGCCTCGACGTCGCGGTTGTAGTTGACCGTGGTCTTGTTGTAAGCCTCAAGATGGAAGGAGTCGATGATGTTGGCGTCGTCGAGGTCGGCCGTGGCGGCCTCGTAGGCAATGTTGACCGGATGTGTGAGGGGCAGGTTCCAGACCGGGAAGGTCTCGAACTTGGCGTAGCCGGCGGCAGTGCCGTGCTTGTGCTCGTGATAGAGCTGCGACAGGCAGGTGGCAAGCTTGCCCGAACCGGGGCCGGGGGCGGTGACCACGACGAGCGGACGGGTGGTCTCGACGAACTCGTTCTTGCCGTAGCCGTCGTCGGACACGATCAAGTCGACGTCGTGCGGATACCCCTCGATGGGATAGTGCAGCTTGGCGGGAATACCGAGCGCGTTCAGGCGATTGCGGAACACGTCGGCAGCAGGCTGGCCGGCATACTGGGTGATGACCACGGCCGCGACGGCAAAGCCGTTACCGCGGAACAGGTCGACCAGACGCAGCACATCCTCGTCATAGGTAATGCCCAGGTCGCCACGGGCCTTGTTCTTCTCGATGTGGTTCGCGTTGATCGCGATGATGACCTCGACGTCGTTGGCGATGCTCTTGAGCATGCGGAACTTGCTATCCGGCTCAAAACCCGGCAGCACGCGGCTCGCGTGATAGTCGTCAAACAGCTTGCCGCCAAACTCCAAATACAGCTTGCCGCCAAACTGCGAGATGCGCTCCTTAATATGAGCGGCCTGCAGCTCGATATACTTCGCGTTGTCGAAACCCTGGCGCATGTATGGCTCCCGTCCCGTTTCGTAAATAAAGTTCCTACGCGATTATAACGGAGCCAGCCCCCACCAACACCCAGGCAACCAACAGGCACCAACCAAACACGTGCTCGAATAAGTTGCGGTGAAATAGTTCCTGCTTAGCCCTCAGGGCAGCCAAACAGGAACTATTCCACCGCAACTCCCCCTTTTGGTGCAAAGGGGTCAGGCTACTTTGCACCAACCTGGAGCAGACAAACCTGACCCCTTTGCACCAGGCGCCCCCTTGCACCAACAAAGGAAACATCGCAGGTTGAGCATAAGTCAGCGAAAGCCCGCCAGAGCGAGCAAGGCGCCCCCTGCACCAACAATGGCAACGCCGCTGGTAGAGCCAACGTCAGCGAGCGCCGTCCAGAACGTACAAGTTGGCATGAAAAAGGCAAGGCATAGACCTTTTGGTCATGCCTTGCCTTTTGAATGACAAATTGTCGTTCTGGGCAGCGCGCAGCGTCGAGCAGTTCCGCGGTTTGGTAAAACCGCGGAACAAAAAAGCGCCCCCTCCCGCGCACGGAACGGGAGGGGGCTAAAGGTAGGAGTCTACCGGTGGGTTGACCCCACCGGACAGACGATGACCAGGTGATCCTTTACAGGATCGTCAAGGTTTCCGTGGGGTACCCGTTGGGTACTTAGAGCATCACGCAGGCGACGGTCAGGATGACAGCGCAGACGACGGAGAGAGCGACGATGAGCTTAAGGGCGAACTTGAGCCAGGTCGTCCACTCGATCTTGGCCAGGGCGAGGCCGCCCATGATGGCACCGGAGGTCGGGGTGAACAGGTTCACGACACCGATGGCGGCGGAGAAGATCATGACCATGACCTCGGGCGAGAAGCCGAGCTTGACAGCCAGCGGTCCCATGATGGGCATGGAGACGGTGGCCATACCGGAGGTCGAGGGGATCAGGAAGGACAGGCCGAAGTAGACCAGGAAGCTCATGGGAGCGAAGATCACGCCGGATAGGCCAGCCAGAGCGTTGGCGGCAGCGTCGAGGACGTAGACGTCGAGACCGGTGTTGGCCATGAGGACGGAGATACCACGGGCGAGGGCGATGACGAGAACAACGGACATCATGTCGGCAGCGCCGGTGATGAAGGTGTTGACGATCTGCTTCTCGGACAGGCCACCGATGATACCGATCAGGATAGCCATGAGGAAGAACCAGGTGGAAGCCTCGTCGAAGTACCACTGGCCAATGGGCAGGCCGGTGATCAGGGCAGACCAGCCCTGGACGACGGTGTTACCGTCTGCGTCGTAGACAGCGCCAGCATCGAAGAAGTTGGCGACGCCCTCGTTGAGGTCGGCCAGCGGGATGAAGCCGACGATCATGACGACAAAGGTGAAGGCGAAGGCGATCAGGACACCCTTCTGACGACCGGTGAGCTTGACCTCCTTGTTAACCTCAGAAGCAGCCTTACCGTGGGCGGCCTCGGCATCCTCGAGCTCCTGCATCGAAAGGATGGTGGAACCCTTGTCGGCCTTGACCTTCTTGGCATAGTTCATCACGAAGACGATCGACATAACGGTGGTGACAAGCCACAGGACGCCGCCGAGGCCGATGATGATGGACTGGTTCACGGCGATGTCAACGCCGGTCAGAGCGTCGACGGCAGCACCGACAGCGAACGGGTTAACCGTGGAGCCCAGGCAGCCGCAGCCAGCGCCGAGCAGGACGGTAGCGGCGCCGACCATGGGGTCGAAGCCAGCGGCCATCATGGTAGCGGCAAGCAGGGCGTAGAAGGGAACGGTCTCCTCGCACATACCATAGGTGGTACCACCGAGGGAGAAGATGAGCATCAGCACAGGAACGAGCATGATCTCGTTGCCCTTAAGCTTCTGCACCAGAACGGCAATGCCGTTGTCCAGAGCGCCGGTCTCGGTCATCATACCGAGGAAGCCACCCAGGATCATAACGAAGAGGCAGACGGGCAGAGCGTCAGCGAAGCCCAAAATCGGGGCGGTGCAGAAATCACTCAGGCGGGCTGCAGTAACCTCGCCGCCGGACGTGCCGGAGACGATAACGGTAATCACTGCGACAATTGCCAGCAGAGCAAGAAGAATGGTGAACGATGAAGGCATACCGCGCTTTTTCTTAGCGGTCTCAGTCATGGTTCTCATCCCCCCTTCATAAATCATTTAACTCTTCTCGCGCAAAACGGATCTTCCGTGCCGTGCCCACCGCTCGACGCGAGATTTTTACCAGACAAAACCGCTCGGGGTGTGCAGCAATACACCCCGAGCGAGATGCTAGATGCTCTTACTTGAGCGTGGCGTACATGACAGCCTTGATGGTGTGCATGCGGTTCTCGGCCTCGTCAAAGACCTTGGAAGCGGGGCTCTCGAAGACCTCGTCGGTGACCTCCTGCTCGGTGATGCCGAACTGCTCGCACTTCTCGGCGCCAATGGTGGTGTTGGTGTCGTGGAAGCTGGGCAGGCAGTGCAGGAAGATGGCACCCGGGTTGGCCATAGCCATGACCTCGGAGGTGACACGATACGGGGTGAGCTGAGCGATGCGCTCGGCCCAGACCTCGTCGGGCTCGCCCATGGAGACCCACACGTCGGTGTAGAGAACGTCAGCGCCAGTGACGCCGTCCTTGACGTCGGTGGTCAGCTTAATGGTGCAGCCGTTGGCCTCGGCGATGGGCTTGCAGGCCTCGATGACGTCGTCAGCGGGCATGCACTCCTCGGGGCCGCAGGCCACGAAGTTCATGCCGAGCTTGGAGCAGACGACCATGAGGGAGCGAGCGACGTTGTTCTTGCAGTCGCCCATGAAGACGAGGGTCTTGCCCTTGATGTCGTAGTTGAAGTTCTCCTGGACGGTCAGGATGTCGGCGAGCATCTGGGTGGGGTGCCACTCGGTGGTCAGGCCGTTCCAGACGGGCACGCCGGACTTAGCAGCGAGCTCCTCGACGTCGTCCTGGGCAAAGCCGCGGAACTCGATGCCGTCATACATGCGGCCGAGAACGCGAGCGGTGTCCTCGATGGACTCCTTCTTGCCCATCTGCGACGAACCGGGATCGAGGTAGGTGACGCCCATGCCCAGATCCATGCCGCCGACCTCGAAGGCGCAGCGGGTACGAGTGGAGGTCTTCTGGAAGAGCAGGACGATGTTCTTGCCCTCGAGATAACGGTGCGGAACGCCAGCGCGCTTCATATCCTTGAAGTTCTTGGAGAGCTTGAGCAGGTACTCGATCTCCTCGGTGGTGAGGTCGAGGAGCTTGAGGAAGCTACGGCCGGAGAGGTTAACACCCATGGTTCGTTTCCTTTCGAAGAAATGAATTACTTAATAAAGTAGAAGCGGTGCCCGTTTGACGGGCGAAACCGGTGCGGTTGTAGGGGGGACCGCACCGGAAACGGAAAGACTTAGAGGTCCTCGCGCCAGAAGGGCATGCTCATGCAGCGCGGGCCGCCGCGGCCGCGGGAGAGCTCGGCGGAGGGCACGACGAGAAGGTCCAGGCCCTCCTTGTACAGCACGTCGTTGGTGACGGTGTTGCGGGCGTAGACGCAGATCTTGCCGGGCTCGACGCACAGGGTGTTGGAGCCGTCGTTCCACTGCTCGCGGGAGGCCGCGATCGGGTCGCCGCCGCCGCAGGGGATCAGCTTGACCTGGTCGACGCCGGTGGCGTCCTCCAGGACGTGCTCGAGGGTGTCCTCGATCAGGCGGATGTTCACGTCGCCCGGGTTCTTGCCGGCGGTCAGCTCGTAGACGCGCAGGGTGCCCATGATGGCGGGGTGGATCGTGAACTTATCGACGTCGATCTGGGTGAAGACCGTGTCGAGGTGCATGAAGGCGCGCGAGACCGGGATGTCGAAGGCCAGGATGCGCTCGACCTTGGAGTCGGAGTTCCAGAAGATGTTCTGGGCCATGACGTCGATCGCCGCTGCCTGGGTGCGCTGGGAGATGCCGACGGCGAGGGTCTTCTCGTTGATGTTCAGCACGTCGCCGCCCTCGGTGTGGAACTGGCAGTCGCGGCGGAAGTACAGCGAGACGTCCTTGTAGTCGGGGTGGTACTTGAAGATGTACTTGCCGTACAGGGTCTCGCGGTTGCGGGTGACCGAGTACATGCGGTTGAGGTTGACGCCCTCGCCGACGACCGCGAACGGGTCGCGGGTGAAGTAGAGGTTGGGCATCGGGTCGATGATCAGGTCGGACTCGGACTCGGAGTTGACCAGGGAGTCGAGGGTCGTGGAGGCCGTGAGGGGCATCTCGATCTCGGACTTGGTCATGCCGGCCATGGTCTTCTTGACGAACTCGAGGTTGTCCTCGATGGAGTCCAGCTTCTCGCGGACGATCTGCGGCATGTGCTGGCCGCGGATGCCTGCCTCGGCGATGTACTGGTCGGTGAACTCGGCGCGGGCGCCGGGGACCTGGTCGAACACCTCCGCGACGAGGTTCTCGAGATAGAGGACCTCGACGCCCTGGTCCCTCAGGATCTGGGCGAAGGTGTCGTGCTCCTGCTGTGCGACCTCCAGGAACGGGACGTCGTCGAACAGGAGTCGCTCGAGCTCGTCGGGCGGCAGGTTGAGGAGCTCGTCGCCGGGACGGTGCAGGCAGACCTTCCTGAGCTTGCCGATCTCGGAAGGCACGTGCAGACCTTTCGTCATGGCCTCCTACCTTTCTTTCGGGCCCTTGTCGGGGCCGATTCGTTAGCGCCCCTCCGTGTGAGGCGTTATTGCTGACGACATATTTATATCCAAAATCAGCTCATACTTCCACCTTGCCCCCGAACGGTTTTTTATAGGGGGTGAACGGCATACACATATACTTCACGCATGGCACACTTCGTCATAATAAAGTGTATTTACGTGCTTAAACGTGTTTTCAATCCAAATATCGAATGGAACGAATCTTTGATAAACCACCCTCAAATTGCATATTTCCAATAAAGCTATGAATAGAATTAGCGATTCACACCGCGTCTCAACCATTTTCATTTTTATTCAGAAAAAAGTTTGTCCTATTCATTTCTAGTAAACAAATTACCGTTTACCAGACGCTTGGTACCGTTCACCGGAAGCTCAGTATAAGGCCCAGCGGATACTCGCTTGTCCTACGGCTCCATTTGTAACAACTTGACTTCTCGGTATAGAAAAACAGGCCCGCTCCCCTCGTGGGGAACGGGCCTGTTTTCGATAATCGTAGGCAGTTATGAACGGCTTTCGAAGGATGTCGGAAACCTAGCGATCGAACTCGGCCAGCGCCTCGACCAAAAGCCTCAGGCCTTCGCGAAGAACATCCTCGCTCGCGCAGTAACCCAAGCGCGCGCCGCAGGGAAGCTCAAAGCGGCTGCCGGGAACCAGCAGCACTCCCCTCTCGGCCAGCAGGCGCTTGCAGAACTCCTCGTCGTCCTCGGGAATATCCAGCTGGATAAACGAGGTGGACACGCCCTGCGGGGCCGTCCAGGAAACGCGATGCTGCGTGTCGATCCAGGCCTGCGTGATATCGCGGTTGCCAAACACGATCTTGCGGTTGCGCTCCAGGATTTTGTCCTTGTGCTCGAGCACATAGGTCGCCAGGGCATCGTTGAACACGCCGCCGCAGATCATGGTGTAGTCGCGATAGGTGCGGATGCGATTAGACACCTCTTCGTCGGCCACGACCCAGCCCACGCGGGCCGCAGGCGTCGAATAGGTCTTGGATACCGAATTGGTGACGATGGCCTTCTCGTACACATCGGCCATCGACATGAAGGACTCGGTGTTCTCGAGCGGCAGGTACACCTCGTCGCAGAGCACGTAGGCGCCCACCGAGCGGGCGACCTCGGCAATCTGACCGAGCGTATCGGCATCGAGCACCGTACCGATGGGGTTCGATGCGTTGTTGATGCAGATGAGCTTGGTATTGGGGCGCACCAGGCGCTTGAGCTCCTCGATATCGGGCTTCCAGCCGAGCTCCTCGCGAAGCTCCCAGTACTCGACCTCGGCGCCAAGCGTGCGCGGAATCTCGTAGAGCGGCGCATAGGTGGGCCACTCGGCGATAACATGGTCGCCGGGCTCGACGACGGCCATGATGGCGTTGAGGTTGGCGCCCGTGCAGCCGTTGGTCTGCAGGATGTGGTCGGGGTTGACCTCGCGACGGTAGAGCTTGGCGACCTCGGCCTTAAAGTCGGGCGAACCCTCGATCCAGCCGTAGTTCATCTTCTCGCGGTCCAGGCGCTCGTAGAACGTGGCGCCGTCCTGCTCGTCAAGTGCGCGTAGCTCGCCCATGGTGAGCGACGAAATCGTCGACTGGGCGATATCCCACGTAGCGCTCTTCTCCCAAACGTTAAGCCACTCCTCAACGCCGATTGTCTTGATATCCATGGCTAGACTCCTGACAAAAGCGGCCATTCACATAGTGCTGTCGTTCCTCATACAAATTTGGGGCAGCACGCAAGAGCGCACCGCCCCAATGGGAGACATCTAATGGCAGCTAGATGTGTGTTTAAGACCTGTACGGGTCTTTGAAAACCTTAGAGGTCCTCGCGCCAGAAGGGCATGCTCATGCAGCGCGGGCCGCCGCGGCCGCGGGAGAGCTCGGCGGAGGGCACGACGAGAAGGTCCAGGCCCTCCTTGTACAGCACGTCGTTGGTGACGGTGTTGCGGGCGTAGACGCAGATCTTGCCGGGCTCGACGCACAGGGTGTTGGAGCCGTCGTTCCACTGCTCGCGGGAGGCCGCGATCGGGTCGCCGCCGCCGCAGGGGATCAGCTTGACCTGGTCGACGCCGGTGGCGTCCTCCAGGACGTGCTCGAGGGTGTCCTCGATCAGGCGGATGTTCACGTCGCCCGGGTTCTTGCCGGCGGTCAGCTCGTAGACGCGCAGGGTGCCCATGATGGCGGGGTGGATCGTGAACTTATCGACGTCGATCTGGGTGAAGACCGTGTCGAGGTGCATGAAGGCGCGCGAGACCGGGATGTCGAAGGCCAGGATGCGCTCGACCTTGGAGTCGGAGTTCCAGAAGATGTTCTGGGCCATGACGTCGATCGCCGCTGCCTGGGTGCGCTGGGAGATGCCGACGGCGAGGGTCTTCTCGTTGATGTTCAGCACGTCGCCGCCCTCGGTGTGGAACTGGCAGTCGCGGCGGAAGTACAGCGAGACGTCCTTGTAGTCGGGGTGGTACTTGAAGATGTACTTGCCGTACAGGGTCTCGCGGTTGCGGGTGACCGAGTACATGCGGTTGAGGTTGACGCCCTCGCCGACGACCGCGAACGGGTCGCGGGTGAAGTAGAGGTTGGGCATCGGGTCGATGATCAGGTCGGACTCGGACTCGGAGTTGACCAGGGAGTCGAGGGTCGTGGAGGCCGTGAGGGGCATCTCGATCTCGGACTTGGTCATGCCGGCCATGGTCTTCTTGACGAACTCGAGGTTGTCCTCGATGGAGTCCAGCTTCTCGCGGACGATCTGCGGCATGTGCTGGCCGCGGATGCCTGCCTCGGCGATGTACTGGTCGGTGAACTCGGCGCGGGCGCCGGGGACCTGGTCGAACACCTCCGCGACGAGGTTCTCGAGATAGAGGACCTCGACGCCCTGGTCCCTCAGGATCTGGGCGAAGGTGTCGTGCTCCTGCTGTGCGACCTCCAGGAACGGGACGTCGTCGAACAGGAGTCGCTCGAGCTCGTCGGGCGGCAGGTTGAGGAGCTCGTCGCCGGGACGGTGCAGGCAGACCTTCCTGAGCTTGCCGATCTCGGAAGGCACGTGCAGACCTTTCGTCATGGCCTCCTACCTTTCTTTCGGGCCCTTGTCGGGGCCGAATGTATCAGCGCCCCTCCGTATGGGACGCTGCTTGCTGACAGCTCTAGTTATATCCAAAAACCACCCGCAATTCCACCTCGCCCCCGAACGGTCAACAAAGTGCGATGAACGGTATATCGCATATGATTCCCCCATGATGCACTTCGGTTCTCTAAAGCAGGTTTTCAAAGGTAAACGTTCTTTTTTCTGAGGAATTAAGCTAGATCACACAAATATTTTCATGTTTAGGAATTGCATAGCTAAAACGATTTTCTGCATATATATGACGTTTGTCCACGATTCGATTTGGATTCGATAATATTCAGCTTGCAATCATTCTTATTCATATATCCTCACCAGTTGAGTGTGGATATCAATTGCCTTCAAAACAAGGCGGGCAGTTAGCTACATGCCTTGACAGCGTAAGAAGTAGGTAAAGATACCGTTCACGCGATACATCCGTGCCACAAGTCGACTAAATTGAGACAATAGTGAATAGTGTTAGGCTACCGTCCCCTGTGGGGACTGAACGGACAGATGCATATGCCGAGCAAAATCGAAAAGAAGCAAGCCGCCGCAAAGCTGCGCAAGCCGCCGCGCGACTTCTCGTACACGCAGAATCGAGAGCTCAGCTGGCTACGCTTTGACAACCGCGTGCTCGATGAGGCTTTCGATGAGTCCGTGCCGCTGTTCGAGCGCCTAAAGTTCGTCTCGATCTTCGAGTCCAACCTCGACGAGTTCCTTATGGTCCGCGTAGGCGGCCTGTCTGACCTGGCCGAGCTCAAAAAGCAACCCGTGGACAACAAGAGCAATATGACTGCCTCTGAACAGGTCGAAGCCGTCGTGGCGGAGCTGCCCGGGCTCCTCGACCGCTGGGAGTCCATTTTCAAGAGCATCGAGGGCAAGCTCGACGCCCTGGGTGTCCACCGCGCGCGCGTCGATTCGCTTACGCCCGAGGAGCGCACCTTTGTCACCCGCTACTTCCAGGCCTACGTGTCGCCGGTCATCTCGCCGTTGGTCATCGACCCGCGCCACCCCTTCCCCAACTTGCGCAACGGTGCACTCCACCTGGCTTGCGGCCTGGACGGCGTCACCGACGAGGAAAGTCTGCTGGGCCTCATCGAGATTCCCGCCTCGATGAACCGCGTGGTTGAGATCCCCTCGCCCACCGGCACCTACTCCTACATCCTGCTCGAGGACGTCATCCTCGCCTGTCTGGACAGTTGCTTTGGCTCCTATAAGCCGCTCGATCGCGCGCTCATCCGCGTCACCCGCAACGCCGACATCGATCCGGACGGCGAGGGCGTCGAGGAGGAAGAGGACTACCGCCAGCACATGAAGCGCATCCTCAAGAAGCGCCTGCGCCTGCAGCCGGTAGTACTCGCCGTCTCGGGCTCGCTCGAGAAGCAAACGCTCAAGACCATCCGCAAGGCACTCGAGCTTTCGCGCCGCTCGGTCTTTACCTGCGATATTCCACTCAACCTGGGCTATGTCTTTGGCATTGAGGGCAAGATTCCCGAGCACCTGCGCAACGAGCTGCTCTTTACGCCGTTTAAGCCGCAGCCCAATCCCACCATCGACATGAACCGCTCCATCCGCGAACAGGTGCTGCAGCACGACAAGCTGCTCTTTTATCCCTATGAGGCCATGAACCCGTTCTTGGACCTGGTTCACGAGGCAGCCTACGACCCCGAGTGCATCTCGTTGCGCATCACGCTCTACCGCGTGGCCAAGCAGAGCCGCCTGTGCGAGTCGCTCATCGACGCCGCCGAGAACGGCAAAGAGGTCACGGTGCTTATGGAGCTCCGCGCCCGCTTCGACGAGCAGAACAACATCGAGTGGGCCGAGCGCCTGGAAGAGGCCGGCTGCACCGTCATCTACGGCTCTGAGGGCTTTAAATGCCACTCCAAGATCTGCCAGCTCACCTATCGCGAGGGCATGGCGCTTACGCGCCTGACGCTGTTGGGCACCGGCAACTTTAACGAAAAGACGGCCAAGCTCTACAGCGACTTTATGCTCATGACCGCCCATCCCGGCATCGGTGAGGACGCCAACCTGTTCTTCCGCAACCTGTCACTGGGCAACCTGCGCGGCGATTACCGCTTCCTGGGCGTGGCGCCCGTAGGCCTCAAGCCGCTCATCATGCGCGGCCTGGATCGCGAGATTCAGCGCGCCCTTGCCGGCGAGCCCGCCCGTGTGTTCTTTAAGCTCAACTCGCTCACCGACCGCGAGGTTATCGACAAGATCGCCGAGGCATCGTGCGCAGGAGTCCGCGTGGACATGATCATCCGCGGCATCTCGTGCCTCAAGCCCGGCGTTCCGGGCAAGACTGAGAACGTACACGTCCGCTCTATCGTCGGGCGCTTTTTGGAGCACGCCCGCGTTTACGCCTTTGGCGTGGACTCGGACATGATCTACCTGAGCTCGGCAGACATGATGACGCGCAACACTGAGCACCGCGTGGAGATCGCCTTCCCCGTGCTCGACCCCACCTGCCGCGCCCTGGTGCACGAGTACATGGGCATGCAGCTGCGCGACAACGTGAAGGCCCGCAGCCTGACAAGCGACGGCACCTGGGTTCCCGTGGAGCGCAAGGAAGGCGAGAAGCCCTTCAACTCGCAAGAGGCCCTGCTGGAGCGCGCCTATCGTAATGCCGAGGCCGTCTCCGCTCCCCCGGCGGCAAAACCTCAGCTTGTCACGGAACCGGAATCCATGGTCGAGGCCGCACCAGAGCCCGTCGTTGAAGCGGAGCCTGTAACCGTCCCCGAGCCCGAGCCACAGCCGGCGGCGCCCGTGGTCCAGAAGGTCCAGGCGACCGTCATTGAGCCCGAGCCCGCACCTCAGCCCGAGCCGCAGGCCGCTAGGCCCGCGCCCGAGACGAGCGTCCGTCGTGAGAAGCCCGTTGGCAAGACCCAGGCCATTGAGCGCCATCGTCCCGGTCGCGTGCGCATGGGTCTGGGCCTGATCGGTCTAGGCCTTAAGACGCTCATTACCGGCAAGACCAAATAGACGTTTGTAGAAGCGCCCCGCATTTGAGGAAAGCCTCGGATGCGGGGCGCTTTTCCCTGCTACCATGGTGCGGACAACAACGCGAATGACAGGCAGGAATATGAAGCTCACCATAGAATCGATGACGTACGGCGCCGACGGGCTGGCGCACGCCGACAACGGCAAGGCCGTCTTTGTCCAGGGCGCCGTGGCAGGTGACACCGTCGAGGCCGAGATCGTGCAGGACGGCAAGTCGTTTATGCGCGCCCGCACCACCGAGATTCTGGAGCCGAGCCCCGATCGCATCCAGCCTCCCTGCCCCTTCGTGGGTATTTGCGGCGGCTGCTCGTGGGGCAATCTCTCGCGCACCGCGCAGCTTGCCGCCAAGGAGCAAAACTTGCGCTCCACGCTCGAGCGCATCGGCAAGTTCAGCCCCGATCAGGTCGATGAGCTGGTGCAGCCTATCCGTCGTACCAAGGACGACTGGGGCTACCGCAATAAAATCGAGCTCGAGCCGACCGTTGTCAACGGCCGCGTGCGTCTTGGCATGCACGGCGTCGACCCCAGCAAGATCGTGACCGTTGATTCGTGCCCGTTGTTCGACAAACGCTTTCCCAAGGCACTCAAATCGGTCGTCGGCGCACTCAATTATCTGAGCGGCAGCCATGACCTTGGCCTTGAGCGCGTGGGTATTCGCGCCTCGCGTCGCACCAAGGCGCTCGAGGTGGCGCTATGGACGCCCACGGGCTCCTTCCCGCGCTCGCAGGTCTCCCGCGTGCTGGCAGACGCCGCTCATCCCACGAGCATCGTGCGCGTGATGAGCAAGGGCGAGAAGAAAGCCCGCCGCGTTTCCAAGGTCGAGATGCTCGCCGGCGAGGGCTCCTGGACCGAGAATATCGCCGACGGCCAGATGCGCTTGTCTGCCCCGTCATTCTTCCAGGTCAACACCAAGGGCGCCGAGATTTTAATCGAGCTCGTCATGGAAGCGCTCGACCCGCAGGAAGACGAGCTGGCCGTGGACCTGTACTGCGGCGCCGGCACCTTTACCCTGCCGCTCGCCCGCCGCTGCGATTTTGTCACCGCCGTCGAGGCCTATGGCCCCGCCGTGCGCGACCTGCGCCGTAACCTGGAAATCAACAAGCTCGATAATGTCGACGTCATTGGCGGCGACGCGGTGCGCGAGTTCCCCGATCAGGATGCCGACGTTTTGGTGGTCGACCCGCCGCGCGCAGGCCTCGCCCCCGAGGCCATCGACCTTATCGCCAGCACGAGCGCCCGCGATGTCGCCTACGTGAGCTGCGACCCTGCCACCCTAGCGCGCGACCTCAAGCGCTTTGTCGAAGAAGGCACCTTCTCCCCCGTCAAGATCACACCGGTCGACCTGTTCCCACAAACCTTCCACTGCGAGACCGTCGTCCACCTCAAGCGCAACTAGCCACTTAACCATTGCGCGGAAAAATCATTCGGCGATTGAGCGTGGCAAGCGGGCGCGTTCGGGGTATAAGACGGCTAATTGTATGCCGCCTATGAAAGGAACCCTCATGCCCAGCGTTGCCGTTCTCGCCGCCGATGGCTTTGAAACTATTGAATGCTTGACCATGGTCGATGTCATGCGTCGCGGCGGCGTGCGTGCCACGCTCGTCTCTATCATGCCCACGCGCGAGGTCGTGAGCTCGCTGCAGATCCCCGTGACCTGCGATGCGCTCTTTGACGAGATCAACTTTGACGAGTACGACTGCGTTGTGCTGCCCGGCGGTCTGCCCGGCGCTACCAATCTGCGCGCCGATCAGCGCGTCTGCGACGTGGTCTGCGAGTTCGCCGCGACCAAGCACGTTGCCGCCATCTGCGCCGCCCCGTTTATCTTGGGCGAGCTCGACCTGCTCGAGGGGCGCCACGCCACGTGCTTCCCCGGCTTTGAGAAGAGCTTCCCCGAGGGCACCTATACCGGTGAGAAGGTCACGCAGGACGGCAACATCATCACCGCCAGCGGCATGGCCCAGTCGCTCCCCTTTGCGCTTGAGCTGCTTCGCACGCTCGCCGGCGACAAGGCCGTCGAGAAGGTTGCCGAGGGCATCCAGCTATGATTTTGGCTTCGCAATCGCCGCGCCGCATCGAGCTTATGCGCGAGGCGGGCTATGACATCCGCATCATCCCTGCCGATATCGATGAAACGCCGTTTGACGGCGAGGCGCCGCTTACGCTTGTCGAGCGCCTGGCACGCGCTAAGGCCGCTGCCGTTGCCGCCGAGCACGCCGAGCCCAACGAGCTGACCGTCGCCGCCGACACGATCGTCACCTTCGACGGCAAGATCTTGGGTAAGCCGGCAAACGAGGACGAAGCACGCACTATGCTCCGTGAGCTTTCGGGCCGCACGCACCAGGTCGCAACCGGCGTCTGCATCGTTAAGGCAGGCGACACAGCCGCCCCGCATGCCGCCGAGAGCCTATCCTTTGTCGATGTGACCAACGTGACGTTCTATGAGCTCACTGACGAGCAGATTGAGCGCTACGTCAACTCGGGCGAACCCATGGATAAGGCCGGCGCCTACGGTATTCAGGGTGTCGGCGGACGCATGCTCGTGCGCGATATTTCGGGCGACTTCTACAACGTGGTGGGTCTACCCATCGCACGCGTCGCACGCGCGATTCAAAAACTCTCGTAATTGCATCTGGCGCTGGGTATCCCCCAGCGCCTACAATTTTGGCGTACCGTACGGATCCCGACCGGGCATAAGGCCCGGCGGAAAACCGATAGGAGTAAAACATGGATACACTGCTTGAGGCCATTGACGTTTGCGATGTCGATGGCTTTTGCTTTGGCAACTATACGGACGAGGAGGCCGGCACCGGTTGCACCGTAATCGTGGCAGCCGAAGGCGCCACCGGCGGTGTCGACGTTCGCGGCGGTGCCCCGGCATCGCGCGAAACCGACCTGCTGCGCCCCGAGAACACCGTCGACAAGGTTCACGCCGTCTGCCTCTCGGGCGGATCGGCCTTTGGCCTCGAGGCCGCAAGCGGTGTTGCCCGCGAGCTCGAGAGCCGCGGCATCGGCCTGCCCGTCGGCCCCACGCAGGTGCCCATCGTGTGCTCCAGCTGCATCTTCGACCTCGCCTACGGCGACCCCACGGTTCGTCCCGACATCGATGCCGGCATCGCCGCCGTACGCGAGGCGCTCGATAACACCCCCGCCACCCTTGAGCAGGGCAACGTAGGCGCCGGCACCGGTGCCACGGTGGGCAAGCTCATGGGACCTGCCACCTGCATGAAGGCCGGTCTTGGCGCCGCCGCCGTGGCACTCGGTCCCATCAAGGTGGGTGCCGTGGTCTCGGTCAACGCCTGCGGCAACGTCGTTGACCCCCTCACCGGCAAGTGGGTCGCCGGCATGCGAACCGCAGCCAATAGCGACCAGATCGTCGACATGGAGCTCGCAGCCTTTGCCGCCGCTGGCTCCATGCAAATGCCGCTCGACCGCACCAACACCACCATCAGCTGCATCGTCACCAACGTGGAGCTCACCAAGGCCCAGGCCACCAAGGTCTCCCAGATGGCCGCAGACGCCTACGCGCACGCCATTCGCCCCACGCACACCACCAACGACGGCGACACCATCTACACCCTCGCCAGCGGCAAACTGGGCACCCAGGCAAGCGCCGCCGTGCCCCTCGACCTGTTGGGCATGCTCGCTGTAAGGGTCCTACAGACCGCCATCGTAAACGGAGCCAAAACCGCCAAAACCTCCCACGGCATCCCCGGCGCCGCCAAATAACCTCACCTGACCGGTTGCCCGGCGGGTCTTGGTTATGTTTGCTGCTCTACAGTCCTGGCTCGCACGAAGAGCACATTAAGTGCTCTTCGGCTCGTGCGGAACTCGCGACAAACATAACCAAGCCCCACCGGGCAACCTACCAACTAGCTTCTTTTCAGCCCAGGCCCCTGTGTACCGCGCGTCGAAGATCTTCAAATTCAAACTGTCTGACAATCGATTCTTATAGCAAAGGCCCCTTGGCCTTTAGTTTGATACAAGTTCCGCACGAGCCGGAAAGCACTTAATGTGCTTTCCGTGCGAGCAGGACTGTTCGCAGTAGCAAACTAAAGGCCAAGGGGCCCAGTCAACCTATCAGCAGCGATTACTCAGCAGCTAGTTGAATTTGAAGATCTTTGAGGCAAGACGGTATAGGCCGAGTGTGGTTTTGTCTCCGGCCCGTCCGTGCAGATTGGTAAAGAAGCCCACCACACCATAACGTGCGCGACGATACATGCGCTCGTCGTAAGCCTTCAGATCATTCCACAGCGTCTTCAGGCGCTCATCGGCGCATTCTTCCTCGGAAAGCTTGGTGAGCACCGAGCAGATCGCCATCATCATGGTGAAGTAGCCCATCATGTAAGAACGCAGACGCGACGACTCGACATCGCTGTACAGGTGGTACGACTCCATCATGATACGCGTAACACGGAACTGCTGGTCCAGACGCTTGACCATCGTGGCCTCGTTGACACTCTGGCCCTCGCGACCGATAAAGTAGCGATAGAGGTCGATGTCGGCGTAGTACATGGTCTTGCAACGCGGCAGCGGCACGTAGGCGTAGATGTTGTCCACATAGAACGTGTGCGGCGGCATGGGAAGGTTGGACTCGCGCAGCACATCCGTGCGATAGCACAGGCTGTGCATGAGCAGATTCTGGTCCAGGCGGAAATGGCCGATCTGGTCCCAGGTAAAGATCTTTTTACGCGGCAGGGCAAACTTGTAACCAATAGCGGTATGCGTACCCTCGTAGACCTTCTCGTACACGTAGTTGGAGATAAACAGGTCAACGCGCTGATCGCGCTCCTCGAAGCCGCGCAGGATCGACAGCATGGTCGAAAGCGCTGCACCGTCGAGCCAGTCGTCGGAGTCTACGACCTTGTAGTACGTACCCTGCGCCTCGCGCAGACCCGAAAGGACGGCAATACCGTGGCCGCCATTCTCCTGGTGTACCGCGCGGATGATACCGGGATAACGGGCCTCCCACTCGTCGGCCTTGGCGGCCGTCTCATCCTTGGAGCCGTCGTCCACCACGATAATCTCGATATCGGTGGCATAATTGCTCCCCTCCAAGATGGAGGTGATGCAATGGTCCATGTCCTTAGCGGCGTTATACGAGGGAATACCGAATGTTATGACTTTATGCATGGCAGGCGATAATCTCATCCGAAAGATCGAGGGCAGAATTGGTCACGGCGTCCATATCGTAGTAGCGATACTCGGCCAAGCGACCCACCGGGTGGAAGTTCGTCAGGTTCTGGACGCGCTCAAGATAGCGCTCATAGAGCTCGCGGTTCTCGGGCTCAAGAATGGCGTAGTACGGCGTCTCGCCCGAGCCGGGCGTATAGGCCTTGGAGTATTCCTTCATGATGGTGGTCTTGCCGGGCAGGACCTGACCGGTCATGTTCTTGAACTCGGTAATGCGCGTGTAGTCCTCGCTCGTGGTGTAGTTGACGGTGCCCACGGGTTGGAACTGATCCATATCGAGCGTCTCGAACTTCATATCGAGCGTGCGGTACGGCAGGGCGCCCAGGTCGAGGTTGAACAGCTCATCGAGCGGACCGGTGTAGACGATCTCGCCGCCATAGACCTTACCGTCGACCTTGACGGTGGTCTCATCGATCTCAAAGAGATCGCGAGCGTCCACGTCGCAGAATACATCGATCAGGTCGTGATCGAGCATATGCTCGAACAGCGCAGTGTAGCCGTCCTGCGGCATACCCTGGAAGGGGGCCTGCGGGAAGTAGCGATCGTCATCACCCACAAAGACGGGAACGCGACCAGTGATCGAGGGATCGATCTGGTCGGGAGTCTGACCCCACTGCTTCATGGTGTAATGCAAAAAGACGTTCTCGTAGACGTAATCGGCGACCTCGGCAAGATCCGGGTCGTTCTTCTTGCGCAGCTCCATAATGGGCACCTTGACGTCCTTGCCAAAGGTCTCCACGAGCTTCTGATACAGCTCCTCGCCGCGCTCATCGCCAAAAGCAAGCTTGAGGCTCGCGTGGTTGAAGGGCACGGGCATAAGAGTGCCGTTGATGTTGGCAAGCACCTTGTGCTGATAGTCCGTCCACTTGGTAAAGCGCGACAGGAAATTGTGCACGCGCTCGTTAAAGGTGTGGTAAATGTGCGGACCGTACTCGTGGATCAGGATTCCAGCCTCGTCAGCGCAGTCGTAGGCATTGCCCGCAATGTGGCTACGACGCTCCAGAACGGCAACGCGATAGCCGATAGTCTCGGCAAGACGGCGGGCACAAACGGCACCAGCGTACCCGGCACCGACAACGATCATGTCGTACGCACCGGCATTAAAGCCTTCAGGCAGGCCTGAGGTAATCTGCATCGATACTCCTTGTCAAAAGCCACACGCTTTTTAACTGGGCTTTTTCTCGAACATACGTCGAGACATATTTATCAGAGCGATTATAGCGCTAATGCGTCCTATAATGAGCTTGCCACACAAGGAAAGCTCAAGCACCGCGGCGAACATAATTGAAAGGTAAACCCGCTAGCAGCGGGTTTATTCGTGAACAGCCGGGTGCCTGGAGCTTAGCGAAACGCTTGTAAGGAGTAACATGAGCGATTTCCTAAACCGTATGAAGTCTGCCGCCAAGGCCGACCTTAAGACCATCGTCCTGCCCGAGGGCGAGGACCCGCGCACCATCGTCGCGGCGAACAAGATCATCGAAGAAGGCCTGGCCAACATCGTCATCCTGGGCAATCCTGATGACATCAACGTTCCCGGTGCCACCGTCATCGACCCGCGCAACGCCGAGAAGCACGAGGAGTACGCGCAGAAGTTTGCCGAGCTCCGCGCTAAGAAGGGCGTCACCATCGAGCAGGCTCGCGCCCAGGTGATGGATGCCACCTACTTTGGCACCATGATGGTCAAGATGGGCGATGCCGACGGCCTGGTCTCCGGCGCTTGCCACTCCACCGCCGACACCCTGCGCCCCGCGCTGCAGATCCTCAAGACCGCTCCGGGTACCAAGCTGGTCTCGGCCTTCTTTGTGATGTGCACCGACACCCCGCAGTTTGGCACCGACGGCACGCTGATCTTCGCCGACTGCGGCCTCAACATCAACCCGTCCTCTGACGAGCTCTCCGAGATCGCCATCGCCTCGGCTCACTCCTGGTCCACTTTCATGGGCAATGTCGAGCCGCACGTGGCTATGCTCTCCTACTCCACCATGGGCTCCGCCGGCGGCGAGGTCGCCAAGAAGGTCCAAGAGGCTGTGAAGTTCTGCAAGGAGAAGGCTCCCGAGCTCGCCATCGACGGTGACCTGCAGCTCGACGCCGCTATCGTCCCCACCGTCGCCCAGCTCAAGGCTCCCGGCTCCTCCGTCGCCGGCAAGGCCAACGTGCTCGTGTTCCCCGACCTCGAGGCCGGCAACATCGGCTACAAGCTCGTCCAGCGCTTCGCCGGCGCCGACGCCTACGGCCCCATCCTGCAGGGCATCGCCAAGCCGGTCAACGACCTTTCGCGCGGCTGCTCTGCCGACGACATCGTGGGTGTCGTGGCCATCACCGCCGTCCAGGCTCAGATGGCTGAGTAGCGGACGTATCCCCTCGGGTCCCTACGGTGTAAAGCTCTGAAAACGTCCTCAGGCATGCGAGAAGCCCCGCTGCGCACTACGTGCGGCGGGGCTTCTCGCGCCTTGCGGATTGTTTTCAGAGGTTTACACCGTAGGGACCCTGCCGCTACGTGGTGCTCAGGGAATCTGGGGTGGACGGCGGCTTGGCTACGAGCTTGGGCTGAGAATCTGAATGGCTGGGTGCCGTTGTTGAGAGCGCAGGCGTTACTGGTGATGGTCACTTTGGGACTGGCATTTCCGCCTGCTAGTAAAAAGGCCTCCGGAGCTGTTGCTCTGGAGGCCTTTCGTTCAATCGCAAGCGAACGCACTAGTTATTCGCGGTCAGACGCTCGACGTCGTGGGCGATCATGTATTCCTCGTCGGTGGGGATGACCATGACCGTGACGGTGGAGCCGGCGGCACTGATGACCTGCGGGCCGTTGCCCACGGCCTCGCGGTTCTTGTTGTTGTCGATGCGCACGCCCAGCCACTCAAAGCAGTCGCAGAAGGCCTTGCGGATCGACCAGTCGTTCTCGCCGATGCCGGCGGTAAAGGTGATGGTGTCCACGCCAGCCATGGAGGCAATCATGGAACCTGCCTGCTGCATGGCCTTGTAGGCGAACATGTCGAAGGCGAGCAGGCAGCGCTCGTCACCCTCGGAGGCGCGGGTGCGGATGTCGCGGGCGTCGTTGGAGATACCCGAGATGGCAAGCAGACCGGACTGCTTGTTCATCATGTCGTCGACTTCCTGGTAGCTGTAGCCGCCCTCGCGCTGCAGGTAGCACACGGTGGCCGGGTCGATGGAACCGCAACGGGTACCCATCATCAGGCCGTCGAGCGGCGTGAGGCCCATCGTGGTATCGCGGCATACGCCGTCCTCGATAGCGGCGAGCGAGGCGCCGTTGCCCAGGTGGCACGACAGCAGACGGTGGCAGCGCGTGCCCAGGATCTCCTTGGCCATCATCCACTCGTAACGGTGGCTCGTGCCGTGGGCGCCGTACTTGCGCACGTGGTACTTGTCGCACACGTCCTTGGGCAGCGCATAGGTGTAGGCGACCTCGGGCATGGTCATGTGGAACGACGTATCGAAAACAGCCACGTTGGGCAGCTCCGGATACTTCTCGCGGCAATACTCAATTGCTGCGGCCTCGCCGTAGTTGTGCAGCGGGGCAAGCGGCGCCACCTCAAGGATCTTGGCCATGACCTCATCGTCGACGACCGCGGAATCATCGAAGTACCAGCCGCCCTGAACGATACGGTGGCCGATGCCATCGATCGTAAAGTCGGTCTTCTCGAGCTCCTCGAGCACGCGCGCAATGGCAGAGCGATGGTCGGGGAAGGGAATCTCCTCGGTCTGCTTGGCGCCGCCGTTCTCGGAGTGGCCAAAGATGCCCATGTCCGAACCGATACGTTCGCAGTTGCCCTTAGCGAAAACCTCGCGGGTATCGGTATCCAAAAGCTGATATTTAAGGCTTGAGCTACCGGCGTTGACAACAAGTACGTTCATGAGACTCCTTCGTGATTACAGTACGGTCGGCAAACCCATAAGGCGGCCGTATCCTTAATAAGAAGTTATCAGAATTCAATAAATATCTATTAAACTCTTCGCCCAAAGCGCATAAAAGGGGGCTGAACGGCACAAGGCCATCCAGTCCCCTCCCCTTGCATCAATTACTTGCCGTTGACGATGCGTTCGACGTCGGAAGCGATCATAAACTCCTCGTCCGTGGGGATGACGAAGATCTTGACCTTGGAATCCTTGGCGGACAGGCACCAAGCGCCGTCGCCACGCAGGGCGTTGCGGGCGTGATCCATCTTGACACCCATAAAGGCCAGACGGTCGGCCACGCCGGCGCGAACAGCCGGAGCGTGCTCGCCGATGCCGGCGGTAAAGACGAGCGTGTCCATGCCGCACATGGAGGTGGCCATCTCGGCGGCCTTGGCGGCAATCTTGTAGACGAACATGTCGAAGGCGAGCTGAGCCTCGGGGTCGCCAGCGGCGGCGAGCTCCTCGACGTTGCGGCAGTCGTTGGTCTTGCCGCCGGTCACAGCCATGAGGCCAGACTTCTTGTTCATCATCTCGTCAACCTCGTCGAAGGTGTAGCCACCCTCGCGCTGCAGGTAGCACACGGTAGCCGGGTCGATGGAGCCGCAACGGGTGCCCATCATGACGCCGTCGAGCGGGGTAAGGCCCATGGTGGTGTCCATGCACTTGCCGTCCTCGATGGCGCATAGAGAGGCGCCGGAACCGATGTGGCACACGACGACCTTGCGGGCCTCGCCGTTGGTCATCTCGGCAACCTTCTTGGAGATGTAGCGGTAGCTGGTGCCGTGGGCGCCGTACTTACGGATGTGCAGTTTGTCGCAGACGTCCTTGGGCAGGGCGTAGGTCTTGGCGACCTCGGGCATGTTGAAGTGGAAAGCGGTGTCGTAGACCGTGACGTTGGGCAGGTCGGGATACTGCTCCAGGCAGAACTCGATAACGTTGGCCTCGGGGTTGTTGTGCAGCGGGGCGAGCGGGGCGACCTCGCGGATCTTGGCAAGAACGTCCTCGTCGACGAGGGAGGAATCGCCAAAGTACCAACCGCCCTGAACGATGCGGTGGCCGATGCCCTCGATCTTGACGCCGTTGGCCTCGAGGTCCTTCAGGACGACCTCAATGGCGACCTTGTGGTCGGGGAACTCGATGTTCTCGGTCACCTTCTTGGAGCCGTTGGCAGCGTGGGTGAAGGTGCCGCCGGTAAAGCAGACGCGCTCGCAGGAGCCCTTTGCGGACACCTTGTGGGACTTGGTATCGATGACCTGATACTTAAGGGTCGAAGATCCTGCGTTGACGACCAGAACGTTCATGTGTCTCCCTACTAACAGGCGGTGTGGCGCCGCCAGGTTACATACGCTTCAATAATAAACCCAAACGCCCTCGCGCTCGGGTTTATTGCGTTGATATATAAGTTATCGATGCATGCATGCTCATGGTCTTTGGCTTGTAAGACGAAATAACGCGGGAATATACGCCAGAGAAGAAATCCCAAGCGCAACAAGCAGCACAACCCGAATACCCACAACGCTACTCAACACAGCATTGAGCAGATAGAAAAGAACGGCGCCCACCGCCACCATCTGGCTTTGAACCGAAATCAGTGAACAGCGCATCGATGAATCAGCAGCATTTTGAAAAACTGAGTATTTGATTGGGGCAAACAACGCGTAAGCGACCGTCTGCAGCACATAAAACACAGGCAATAAATAGGCTGGAGTAAAGGGGAGCAAAAACAAGGCGGTTAGGCAAAGACGCGCTATGCCGCAAATGCGCGCAAAACGGCCCTTGTCGACACGAGCAATCACGCTGGGCACAATGAACCCTATGGAGGCGGAGACAAAGAGCTGGACCGCAATGGTCACACCCGAAGCGATGGCATTCATTCCGCGACCCGCAAGCAGCAGCGAGAAAAAGTCTTCCAAAGCGACGAAAGCAAATGCCTGAGAACAGTCCATGATGAACGCTGAGCGAAGAATGCCGTTACCCGCAATTGCGTCCCCGATCATCTTCGGGCTAATTCCACGCCCGGGCGTCACAGTGGTGTCCCCTCTTCGTCCCCCAGGAATATAGGCAACGACAACCAACGTCAACAGCATTGCAACGATATCGATCGAAAGACCGATGAGATACGCGCTGGCAGACGAGATGAAACCGCCCACACAAGCAGAAAGGGCATAAGACGCATAGAAGACGAATCGCTCAACCACATTAAGTCTCACGAGCTGTTCTTGGGAGACGCTGTCAATATAAATCGCTTCGATGGATCCGCTCACGCATGCGACGGCAAAACCCTTGAGAACAAATGCTCCGATTAAAAGCAGAGGAGACCGGATGAGAAGCAGGGCGGCATAGTACCCGAGCATTCCCACGACGCCGACGAGGCCACTCGCCTTTCGCCCAAACCTGTCAGCAATAAAGCCAGTGGGAATCTCCAGAATGAACTTGCTCACTTGGTATGCAATCATCATGCCAGAAATCGCCACCATCGAGAATCCGACAAACTCAAGGTAAACCGTCAGAAAAAACAAGATGGTGCTGAAGTTCGATAGGAAAACGAACGCCATATAAAGCAAAACCATACGGTTTTTCATGCTTCGCCCTCCAAGAGTCAATAATCCAAACCGAAATCGTTGAAAAGTATGAGGGCGAAGCCGTCAACCATGCGTTGCAAAGCGTCAATATTCACTTGATGCCACGATACCAAATAGTCTCACGAAGCGAGATGTCGCAATAGGTGAAGGAAAACTGTCTGATGTCGATCAGTCCACGCATTTTGCCGATAGCAAAAGTAGATAGGCAGAGTTACGTCACGCGATCCTTCAATGGAACACTCGCTCACTTCTGATCCATCCGATGCGAGAGAGGACCCAGACAAACTCAATATCAATCCCCCGGCTTGAAGAAACTCAACCTGAGCTCTGCTTCCGTATTCAACATCACGGAAGCGGAAATTAACGAGCTGAGCTTCGGGGCATTGGTTGATTGCATTGAGACAGGGCGACAAATTAATTGGAACAGCGAGCCTTCCGCCCAGTAGCTCACGAATGGTCATAGCGTCCACAGATTGATGGCCCGCCGGGCACGAAAGAACCTTGAGCTCCTTTTCACCCAAGTATTTCGAAGAAAGGGCGCTGTCCCGTGGTTCTTCAAATGAGATGGCTGCATCCGAAATACCAAGCATGAGCGACTCAAAACATGTTGCAGTTGGCTGATGCCACACATCGAGGTGGATCTGAGGATGCAAGCGCTCAAACGAGTCATACCAGTTTTCGGCAAAAAGGCGCCCCCGTCCATGAAGGCAAGGGGCGTAAAGACGAAAGTGGCCGTCGGGCGAAACGCCATCGCCCCTCGATTGAGCGTACTTTTTGAGATCGTCGACTTGCGCCAGGATCACGCGTGCACGACGCGCAAATTCTCTGCCCGCCGGAGACAAAACAGCCTCCCCCACCGATCGGTCGAGCAAAACAATCTGATACTCAGATTCCAACTTCTTAATTGCCGATGAAACGGCCTGCGGACTCACATGAACGGCGCGAGCTGCTTTGCGCACGCCGCCATAGTTCGCTACCGCTTGAAGGTATTCGAGTTGAGAAAGCTGCATAGATTACTCCAAAGGCAGCCAAGGCGACGGGCTGCGCGCCCTCAGATGAGGTTCTCGCCCAGGTTCTTGCCGCCGAGAACGTGCATGTGGAGGTGCATGACGGTCTGGCCGGCGTTGACGCCCTTGTTGGAGATGACGCGGAAACCGTCCTCCAGGCCCTTGGCCTTGGCGACCTCCTGGATGGCGTGAGCCATGGCGCCCATGGTCTCGGCGGGCACGTTGTCGGCGATGTCGCTGTAGTGCTTTTTGGGGATCACGAGCGTGTGGACGGGCGCCTGGGGATTGAGGTCGTCGAACGCGATGGCCTGGTCGTCCTCATAGACAACAGTCGAGGGAATCTCGTGGTTGGCAATTTTGCAGAAGATGCAATCACACATGGCTGGTTCCTTTCTAGTGACAACGCAAAAAGTCCTGTTGTTCAATGAAACACCAAAACAGTTTAGCCCACTTCAAAGATCCCAATTGAGCGAATTCTATTCCCCGGCAATCGCAATGGCCAGAGGGCTTCATCCATCCATATGCTCGTACCTATTCAGAGCGTTTGACCTCGGGAATGATCAATACCGGGAGGACAGATAGACCGTAAAGCAGAGTAATAAGCATCATTTGTTTGTCGTAATCTGAACCGGAAATAGCCGCAATCCCAATAGGAAGCATATAAGAACCCAAAAGGCTAACTTCGGCCATAATGCCACCAGCACTGCCTGCATAACGAGTGCCGATTTCTGCAAATGAGACTGGCAGAGCCTGGACAACTGGACCCATCATGCTCGTAACGATGCCGCACACCGCAAGCAATACCCCCATGGACTTTAAGCCCGAGGCAAACCACGCAACCGCAATTGAAATGGAACCAAGAAGCCCGACAATCACAAGATACGGTCGCGTAAGGCGGCATTTGCCGTAAAGAATCGGAGCAATCAAGCAACCGACAATCCCAGCAGCGGTTGTCAGCGCCGCCATTTCGCCGGCCGTCGAGGCATCGGTGCCTCGCACAAGCTCAAGAGCCTGAGGCAGCACACCAGAAAAGGCGGTCGTGGCAGCAAGTGAGAAAGCGGCGCAAATCGCGCAAAGCCAAACGTTGCGCGAGCGAAATGCAGTCAAAAGTGCTTGGTCGTGCTCAATGCCATCAGGAATAAGTGAGTCATTCTGCACGTTCCTACCAAATATGCTCCAGAAGATAGTCAGAACGGCCAACAACCCTTCTGCAGCTGTATAGCCCATTAGCACGGAAGGCATAAACGCCGATGACGCCTGGGCCGCCGCGATGCCAAAGCAAGTCGCCGCATAGTAAATGCCCATCGCAACATCCGTCTTATCTGCAAACCAAAGTCCAAGCGTCTTTGCATTATTGGCAGTCAATGCCGCCATCCCCACGCCAATGCAAAACATCGAGACAAGTTGAGCAGGAAAGTTCGATAGGCTGATTATTCTGATCGCGCCGCCAACTAAGGAAACGCAAAACCCGCCAAGTATCACTACTTTGGGCCCAAACCTATCTCCAAGTGATCCGAACGGAAGACTAAAGAAAACCGCCGCGAGCATTGGCGCCAGAAAGAGAGACGAGAATCCGACAGGGTCGATATTCATCTGAGGCATGATGACCGTGGCGTAGGCGGCGACCTGATACTGCATATAGTTGCCCAAAAAACAGAGGCCACACGTCAACAGCAATATTAACCAGCGGTAACCGCTCGAAGCCGGCCCCTGCTCATCCCTGAGCGTTATTTCCCGTGCGTCACCGTCCATGGTGCCCACCTCACTTTAAAAATGGTCGCGTCCCCTATCATCAGGAGGCCGCGACCATGCGAAACAGCGTTCTATTATATTTCAGTGGCCTCAGGCATCTCGGCTTTTGCCGCAGCGCCAGTTTCAGGCAGCATCGCAATAGGCAAAACACTGGCGAGGAAGAGAATCGATTCGATCGTAAAGTTCAACGTCCAATTGTCGCCAGAAATTGACGAGACAATAACGGGAACAAAATAGGAGCAAAGAAGGCCAACGGTACCGATTATTCCGCCAGCGCTACCAGCATATTTTGCACCAATCTCGGGAAGGTCAGGAGTCATTGCCTGAATAATAGGGCCGGAAAGAGCCGTCATAAAACCGTTGAGGACGAGAGCCACCCACATGACGGTGCCAAGCGGCAAAAACCAGTTTGCAACCATTACAACAGCGGCAATCACCGTCGTTACAATGAGAAACGGCTTGTTCTTACCGAGCTTGAGGACGGCAGCCGGTCCCGCAAAACAGGCAAAGAAGCTGCCGACAGTAATGATTGCTGCCATAGATCCAGCAGTAGCAGTATCAACACCGCGAACGAGTTCGAGTGCAGACGGGAGAATTGCACAATATGCCGTGGTTGAAGCGAGGGTTAGGCCATAAGCCAAGGCAATGCACCAAACGCCGCGCGACTTTGCGGCAATCTTAATGTACTTCATGACCGGCTCGGGCTCGGGCATGGGCTCGCCCTCCGGGACGTTCCTCATAAAGAAGATCCACAGAGCAGCAGCTACAGCTTCGGCAATAGCAGCAACCAGATAAGACACGTCAAGCGAAGGAAAATAAGTGCTGAATGCCTGGGCTATCACGATGGACACACATGAAGCGGCATAGAAAACTCCCACGGCAAGGGAGGTCTGCTGTTTAAACCAGGAACCCAGTACCTTTGCCAGGTTGGCATTGAGCGCCGCAATGCCAAAGCCGATCATAAACATCGAAACGATCTGCATGGTAAAGTCATTAATCATGAAATAGCGCAGAAAGCCGCCCACGGCAGAAAGCACCATGCCAATTGACACGACAAGCTTAACGCCGTAGCGATCAGCAAGAGATCCTGCTGGAATCGACAAAAACACAGCGGTGAGCATCGGCATCAGCATAAGATTGGTAAGTCCACCAGCATCGATACCGAGAGTCGTCATCACAACGACGCCCCACGCTGAAACCTGATATTGCATGAAGTTTGCCATAAAACAAATGAGACAAACTACGAATAAAATCATCCATCGATAACCCGATAGCTTTTCTTCTTGAGCCATTTCTTTCTCCTTACGCAGGGATAGTTCAAGCTGAATTCAATGGGGCTAATCAGCCCACTCCATTGCAGTTTCTTTCACTAATCGTTGAGTAGCACCTCGTACATAGGACGGAACACCGAATCTTCTTTCGCATGCAGCGAATGCACCGGCTTCCACTCGTTGTCGTCAATTACCATATGAATGTGGTTCTCAGCGGTATAGGGGTCCCATGGCGCCTTGCCTTCAACAATCGGCTTGCCCGTCTTCGCAAAGCTGAACCACGCATCGTTCACTTCATCCGCGAGATGCGCTGGAGGATTGTCGCCCGTAAACATCAGACCACTCGCGGTATCAAGATTCTTGAAAACGAACGGCACCTCGATTGCGTGGCAAGAACCCATTCCCTCGACACGAGATTTATAACGGAACAAATAGTTGTACACGGGCTTAAACGCCGACTGCTCTTCAGCCATAAGGTCGGTGCCGACAAAGAAACCGGTTGAGTTCATAAAATTGGTGTAATTCTCGGCAAAATCGCGCTCAGGCCATGCCTCTCGATATGCCTGCTCCCAGTAATCAATATCAATCTGATCATCAAAATGAATCGGGAATTGGCCGTGCCAGAATCCGGGAAGGTCATCGAAGTAGAAATGGAAATACGTAAACTCGTCCTCGGTACACCCAATCATAATATCGATATCCTTGGCTGCGCCCTCCGCCCAGGCCTTCATCGGCTTTTTAGGAAGGAAAGTACCGTCGCAAACCGGCGAGAAAATTAGCGACACTTCGTAAGTATGACGATCGCACCACACCTGCATGCCCTCAATGAGCTCGTCTGCCGACTTCGCCAAGAGATCTTGGGCGGTTTTGCATCCCATGATTTCGGCGAACTCCCGAGCAAAGTGCTCGCCGCGCTCACGGGTCTTATAAAGCTGGATAGGGCCGGATTCCAAAATCGCACGTTGGAAATACTTATTTGCCTCTGGCAAAATGGATAGAAGAGCCTGGCTGGAAGAACCTGCCGACTCACCGAAAAGCGTAACGCAATTGGGGTCACCGCCGAAGGCGGAAATATTCTCATGCACCCACTCGAGCGCGCGGATTTGATCAAGAATGGCAAGATAACCAGCCTCTTTGTAATCCTCCCCACCCGGCAGGCAATCGAGCAGCAGCGATCCAAACAAGTTCAGACGGTAGTTAATCGAAACAATAACGACATCCTTCGCTGCCGCAAAATTGGAGCCGTTATATAGCGGGTCGGCAGATCCGCCTGAGAAGTAGGCACCTCCATGGATATACACCATGACAGGAAGGTTCTTGCGCTCGTGTCCCCTGACCCACACGTTAAGGCTCAGGCAATCCTCCCCCTGCTCATGAAGCGAAGCGAGTTCGACTTCATCGATAAACTGCCTGGCAGAATGCCCGAATTCCACGCATTCAATTACCTCATCGGAATCGTCAAGGCGCTCGGGGGCACGCCAGCGAAGATCACCTACCGGTTGCTTTGCATAGGGGATGCCCAAAAATGCTTCAACCCCGTTATCGAGCGTCTTGCCCGAAACTATGCCCGTCCTAGTCTTGACCTTCATTGCTTGTCCTTCCTCACAATTAAGATGCTAGATCGATATGGTTTAAGCTAGCTGGCTTGAAGCCATCTTAATATTTGGGGAAAGTCAAAGGTCAACGACGTGTTTCAATGGAATACCAACTGGAAACCAGGCGCTTAATACCGTTCACCTCGTCAAAACGACCGCTTGCCCGACAATGACGGTGTAACAAACATTAGAATAGTTCCAAGGTTTTGAGTGGCCCTAGGGCAGTCGGAAGGTGTGACATGGAACGCGAGTTTTCCCTTAATATCAAGCAGACGGCCGGCCTCTACGGCGTAAGCGCAGACACCCTTCGCTATTACGAGTCAATTGGTCTAGTTGCCCCAAAGCGCGGAGCGAATGCCTACCGTGAATACAGGAAGGACGATTTCGGCAGGCTTAACATCATCATGTCAATGCTCAACATGAATTACACGCTTAGCGAAATCAGGTCTTTCCTAGACAACCATTCGCTCGAAACAAGCTTTGAGCTGTTCAGCAACGAACTTGACAGCATCGACGCAGCCATTGCAAAGCTATCGCAACGGCGCCGAAAGATCGAGCATTGCATGCAAAATATATCCATGTCGTTAAGAGCGCGCGAGGAGAAGCAATCGAGGGTGGTTCATAAGGGACCCCGAGGATATGTCATCGTAAGCGAAGACGAGCTAAGCGGCGACATAATTCCCTACGCCACCATTAAACGCATGAAAGAACTCGGGATGGAAATCGACTCGATACACACGGTTCCATGCTTCATCCTTGACCCATCGCGCAGGAGCACCGACGGTTGCTTAGTAGCAAAGAAAACGCTGCTTTCGCTCGGGTCAAGTGACGATAAAGGGTGTGAGATTTTCCCGGAAGGCGACTATCTTTGCAGGACAACCACCGGCCCTGCAGAAATAACGCCGATAGTATGGAGGGAAATGAACGAATTCATGGACCGGAATCGCCTCGTTGCCACGGGTCCCCTTTTAGAATTCTGGTATGTAAGCGAATACATATCCGACAATCAAGATGAGTATTTACACACGCTTGAAATAATGGTTGAACCCAATGTAATTGAGAAGCGATAGCATCTCAACTCATCTTTAGCGCGCCGAAAGGCAAGCCACATTCACCCCTAATGACCCACCCACCTGGGTAGTCTTTTGGGACGGGGCTTTTTTGACTACTTTTGGCGCGAACACAAGCGTTCGGCGAGCTATCGCGCAAGGGTAGTCAAAAAAGCCCCCTCCCAAAAGACTACCCCAAAGTGGGCTGCGAGGTGGTTAGAACGAGAGGTTGTCCTCGGTGTTAGCGGCTTCGCCGTCGGCGAGCACGTCGTTGCCGTCGACGTCCTTAAGGAGCACCGAGACCTTCTGCTCGGCATCGGCCAGGCGGGTACGCAGGCTCTTGAGGAGCTCGACGCCGCGGGTGTAGCTCTCGAGCGACTCCTCGAGTTCCATGTCGCCCGACTCCAGGCTGCGGATAATGAGCTCCAGCTCCTGCGAGGCCTGCTTGTACGTAAGCTGCTCGACCGGGGTCTTCTCTGCCATATCTGTTTCCTTTCCTAAAGGTCTATCACCATAAAACACGGTTTACTCAACCGTATCGACGGTTGCTGCCACGTTACCATCCGCCATACGCACGCGGATGGCGTCACCGGGCTTAAAAGTCTTAGCGCTCGTAGCCACGCCGCCATCGCTGTATGCGATGGAGTAGCCGCGGGCAAGCACCTTGAGCGGTGACAGGGCATCGAGCGAGGCCGCTGCGCGACCCAAGTCGGACGCGGGTTTGCTCAACATCGTGCGTCCCTGATGCTCCAGACGGGAACTCGCGAGCGTGAGCGCATGGCGCTTGCCATCGAGCCCCGAGGTGCTTGCGACCAAGCGCTCGGGCAGACGCTCGAAGTTGGAGCGGAAGGCACCGACCGAGCGCGCAATGGCGCCCGACAGGCGATCGGCCGTCAGGGCAAGCTCCGACTCGCGACGCTCAACCATAAACGTTGGATCGTTCAGGCACGGGCGGCACGCGGCCGCATCGAGCGCATCGCCCAAGCGCGTCGTATAGGTATCCCAGGCACGCCGACCACGCTGATCGAGCATCTCCAGATCGACCTGATCCGACCCGATCATCGAAGCCATCGCAGCACCTAGGCGCTGATGGCGCGTCTCGAGCACATCCGCCAGCTCTGTCATAGCCGGTGCCACGGATTCTGCCGCTGCCGTGGGCGTGGAGGCACGACGGTCGCTCACCATATCGCAGATCGAGGTATCGGGCTCATGGCCAATACCGGTCACCACAGGCACGGGACAGGCCGCCACCGCACGGGCAAGCTCTTCGTCGTTAAAGGTCATAAGATCCTCGAAGGAACCGCCGCCACGCACGAGCAAAATGCAATCGGGCGCCGGCGTAATGGCAGCGGCGCGGCGCAAGCCTTCAATAAGCTCGGCAGGCGCACCCTCGCCTTGGACCTTGGCACCCACACAGACAAGCTCGACGAGCGGGTTGCGACGGCGCAGCGTACGCTTGACGTCATCGATCACGGCGCCGGAAAGCGAGGTGACGACCGCCACGCGTGAGCAAAACACTGGGATGCGACGTTTGCGGGACTCGTCCATCAGCCCCTCGCGGCGCAGCTTTTCGGCCAATTGCGCCACCTGTTGACGCAGCAGGCCCTCCCCCGCCAGCGAGAATGAGCGAGCGACAAAGCTCATACGGCCCGTGGGCTTGTAGAGGTTAAAGCTGCCCTTAAAGCTCACCTGCATACCGTCGCGCAAATCGAAGGTGCGCTTAAGATAGGCGCCCTTCCAGATGATGCAGTCGACGGCAGCCGAGTCGTCCTTGATCTGGAAGTAGCAGTGGCCGCTTCGGGCATTGGGGCCACGAAAGCCCGTGACCTCGCCCAAAACGCTCAGCTGCGGAATGGCATCGAGCGCACCAGCGGCGATCTCGACCGCCTGGCTCACGCTGAGCTCTTTGCGCTCCTGTTCGTCCGCCCCGTCGAACTCGGCGGAAACGGCATTGCCGGTTAGATTCCAGCCTGCCACGCAGCCTCCTTTCGTCATCGTGCACAAGGGCTCCGGCCCTGCGCAAATTCAAGTCCCACACATAGTACAGCGCCGCGGGGACACAAATCCCCGCGGCGCCTGTCAGTCCAAGTTCTTATCGGTTGGAGTTTCTGTTGTAACGAGCCATAAGGTAGAGCAGCTGAATAATCGAGGTGAGCGCCGCTGCCACATAGGTGAGCGCAGCTGCCGTCAGCACCTTCTTGGCACCGTTAACCTGCTTGGAGCTCATGCCCGACTGCTCAATGTAGGCCACAGCGCGGCGGCTGGCATCGATCTCGACCGGAAGCGTAACCAGCTGGAACAGCACGCTAAACGAAAAGAAGATCAGTGCGAGGGTCGTGAGTCCCGCGATGTTCATGAACAGGCCCATGAGCAGCACGATCGTCCAGGTGTTCTGGGTAAAGTTGACGACGGGGACCAAAGCGGTGCGAACCTTCATCATGGCGTAGCCACTTTGACGCTGGGCGGCATGACCCGCCTCGTGGCAGGCGACGGCAACGCTTGCGACCGACCCACCCGAACGGTTGGCGTCCGAAAGATACAGGTTGTTATCCTGCGGGTTGTAGTGGTCGGTGAGCTCGCCGGCGACACCCTTGATGCCCACCGCGATGCAGCCGTTGGCGTCGAGCATGCGGCGAGCGACCGTAGCACCCGTGTCGCCGTCCGAGCGCACCTTGGACCACGTCTTGTACGTCGAGTTGATATAACTCTGCGCGGCAAGACCGAGCACCGTACAGACAAGAACAACCAGCAGGTACAGCGGGTCGATGCCAAAGCCGTATCCATAGTAATAAGGCATGCGAATTCCTCCGAATCGAGTTACACGTTGGAGGCATTCTACCCATTCAGCCGACCAGCAAGTCAGCATCGATGTTTCGGCATTACCGCACTAGAACGTTTGCAGCGCCTGGCAAAACCGCGTAACTATAGCAGCTCGATTTTGCCGTCTTTGACCGTCAACCCCATGTTGCCCGAAAGCAGATCGTCCAGGCGCGAGCCCACGAGCTCAAAGCGCCAGCCTTCGCGCAAGGGACTCTGCTCGGGATGCTCAATATAGTCGGCAAGGTCATCGCGCGAGGCAATGACCGAGGTTGCCACGCCCGAGCGCTCGGCAACCAAGCGAATGAGCGCATACATAAGATCGGTCACGCTCTCCAGCTCCGGCGAGATCTGGCGATGCCCGCGCACCATGAGCGGCAGGCGATCGTGCGGGCAGCTCGCGCCGCGCTTGATGGCCATGAGCGCGCCGTCCACGTCGCGCTCCCCCAGCTGATCGGTACCGCGGATACTGCGGAACTCCTCGACGCGCACGGGATTGCGCTTGACGAGCGCCAGCAGCGTATCGTCGGACATGACCCACTTGCGCGGGATGTTGCGGCGCTCGGCACGGTCCTCGCGCCAGGCGGCAAGCTCGCGCGCAATACCCAGCTGATGGCGGCTGCAGGAGTTGATGCGCTTGACCTTACGGAATGCCTCGTGACGGTCGGCGCGATAGTGCGACTCGTCGGCCAGCGGGCGTAGCTCGTCGAGCACCCAGTCCACGCGGCCCAGCTCACGCAGACGGCTCATCATCTCGGTATAGGCCACGATTAAGTACTTGACGTCATCGATCGCGTACTCAATCTGCTTGTCGGTCAGCGGACGGCGCGACCAGTCGGTCAGCGACTCGGTCTTGGGCAGCGATACGCCGCAAAACGTCTGCACGAGCGCGCCGTAGGAAATCTGCTGGCGCTCGCCCAAAAAGGCGGCGGCCACCTGCGTATCAAAAATAGGACGTGGCAGCACGCCCACAGTATGGAGCATGACCTCCATATCCTGCGAGCAGGCGTGGAACACTTTGGTTACGCTCTCATCGGCCATAAGCTCGGCGAGCGGCGACAGGTCGTCGATCACCAGGGGGTCGACCGCGACGCTCTCGGCAGGGGTGGCAATCTGAACCAGGCACAGACGCGGATGGAACGTGCGCTCGCGCAAAAACTCGGTATCGACGGCAATCGCGTCGAACTCGCGGGCGCGCTGGCAAAAGTCGAGTAGAGCCTGATGTGTGGAAATGTACATATCAACCCATCGAATAAGGTTAGGCCCGAAAAACACGGGTAGGATATCGGCATTGCCTTACAACTATACTCGGTTAGTCACAGAACGGGAACGTAAGTATGCGCTGCCTTATCATCCACAACCCGGCATCGGGCCCCAGCTCAGATGAAATCTTCGCATTCACGCACGCCCTCTCGCAGGGCGGCGACGAGGTCGTGATGCGCTTTATCGGCGACGGTATGGAGCCCGAAGACGCCGTGGCAGACGTGCGCGAGTTCGATCGCGTGGTGGTCTCGGGTGGCGACGGCACCGTCTCCAATGTGCTCGACCAGATGCGCGGATGCGGCGTCCCCACACTCGTCTTTCCCTCTGGCACGGCATGCCTGTTCTTCAACAACATCGGCAATGCCCCCGAGGCGGCGGCACTCGCCAAGGCCTGCCGCGCAGGCCGCACGGTCAAGGTCGACATGGGTGAGCTCTTTTGGCTCGACGAGGACGGCAACGAGAAGCGCCACGGCTTTATCATCATCGCCGGCTCGGGCTACGATGCCGAGATTATGATGAAGGCCGCCCCCACCAAAAACGACATCGGCGAGATCGCCTACTTCCTGTCGGCGCTTGCCACGCCCAATCCCACAGTGGCGCACTTTACGATTGAGCATGACGGCATTGTCGAGGAGCTAGACGGCATCTGCTGCATGGCAGGCAACACCTCGGTCATCCAAAACGACATCAACCTGTTCCCCGACTGTCGCATGAACGACGGCATGGTCGACATCGCGGTCATCGAGCCCGTAAAAACCGTGCAGTTGCTGCCCACCGTGATCACCGCTGCGCTCGACCCCGCCGGCAAGGTGCTCGGTCGCCCGCAGTTCAAGATCATCCAGACCAAGGAAGCTAAGATTACCTGTACACCATCGCTGGGCATGCAGTTCGATGGCGAGATTATCTCCAGCAACTCCGGCGTCTTTGGCGCCCGCGCGCTTCCGCAATGTCTCGACCTGATCGTCGACGAATTCTCACCGCTTGGTAAATAGGAGGACCCCATGAACGACAATCCCCTGCTCGGCTTTATCGTCATCGTTTTGGCCATGCTCGTCGGCTACGCGATTAACGTGATTCACCGCCGGAAGAAGTAACTCCACATTGGTATGATATTCATCCAATTATCGTCTCCCCCGCTGTTTATGCATTTGCCAAACAGCGGGGGATTTTTCATTTCGGTATTTCCAGACGCTTTATCCAGATGCAGTAATTGCAGGTGTCTTTATTTGGCTAAAGCTACAAACTGAGTATATTTAACCGCTCATCGCATATTTCATTACGCTTATCGAGTAAGCATTTTTCATAGATGAATATTGTTTCCGATTCGTTACGCTAAGGGAGTGTCTTTATTGGCTGAAGCCCTCTGGCGACAGAGGGCTTTCGCATGCTGGGAGGGAATATGAGGAAAACTCACCCCGTCAACGCGCTCAAAAAGCTTGGCATAGGCCTCGCATTTGGAGCTGCAACCATCATGTCCATGCCGACCTCTGCGCTCGCCTGCACGCAGATGTACATGGGCAAAAACCTTACGGCAGACGGCAACACGTACTATGGCCGTGCCGAGGACTTTGGCAAGCGCTACCTCAAGCACTTCGGCATCGAGCCTGCCCACGAAGCTGGCTTTACGTACAGCTCGGTTGAATCTGCTTTTGAATACACCTCGAACAAGCCCACCTATCGCTACAGCTATGTACGTGACCATCCCTCAAACTGGTATGGCCGCACCGATGCCTACTCCGAGGCCGGAATCAACGAGAAGGGCGTGTCCTGCTCTGCCACGCTGAGCACTTCCTATAACGAGGATGCCGAAGCAGCAGACCCCATCGATGAGGAAGTAGGTCTGGGCGAATATAGCTACGGCAGCATCATCCTGGGCGAGAGCGCCACGGCCCGCGAGGGCGTCGAGCTCCTCGGCAGCCTGATCGACGATCAAGGCGTCTGCACCAACGACCAGATCATCATCGCCGACAACAACGAGACCTGGCTGTTCGCCACGCTTTCCGCCCATCAGTGGATTGCCATGAAGCTCGCTGACGACGTCGCCTCGGTCAACCCCAATATCGGTAGCCTCAACTACGATGTCGACCTCAATGACACCAAGAATTGCCTCCACTCCGAGGGCATCGAGTCCATGCCTGTGGAGAAGGGCTTTGCCGAGTACACCGACGGCAAGTTCGACGTTGCCAAGACCTATGGCGAAAGCCTCGCCGATTCCGGCGTTCACCAGTGGTCTCGCTATGTGCAAGGTCGCGATTATTTTGCAAATCCGCTGACCGAAGGCACGGATTACGAAATTATCACAGTTGAGAAGGAAGGAAAACCCACCCAAAAGGGAGCTATGGTCAGCGAAATCCAGCCCCTGTTCTTCAAGCCTAGCAAGTCTGGTTGGAGCACCTTTGAACTGATTCGCGCCTTTGGCAACCGCGGCGAAAGCGTCCCTGGCCTTAACGCCAACACTGACGGCGTCTACGCCATCGGCAGCGAGCGTAACACCGAGATCAATCTCTTCCAAATTCGTCGCGGGTATGATCCCGAAGTCGCTACCATCCAGTGGGAGATGCTCTCCCGTGCCGCGTACTCTGTCGCCATCCCGCTGTACTCCGCTCTGATGACTGAGGTCAGCCCGTACTTCAGCGACCAGACCGTCTCCTTCGATCACTGCAAACAGACTGACGTCGTGTACAACGAGGAGCCGGAGAACTCCATCAACTACGTCCTCATGGACATCAGCTCGCTCTGCTTTGAGAACCCTGACACCCTTGGCGTCGGTGTCCGCGCCTACCTCGACGCGCTCCAGAATGAGCTCATCGAGCAGAACAAGGAAGTTGACGCCGCCATGCTGGCCGAAACGACCACCGAGGGCCGCACCGCCCTGGCCAACAAGGCCGGCAATGCTGCTACCGAGAACACCTACAAGAAGTGCAAGGCCCTGCTCCAGGAGATGCGCGCCTATCAGAAGGCCGGAAACTTTGACGAACGCTTCACCCCGAGTGATCTGAACACCGAGACCAACGGCCTCAAGGAGTCCATCACCTACGCCAAGGACGCCCTTGCCACCGACCCGGTCACCCCGGATCAGCCCGGCACCCCGGATCAGCCCGGCAAGCCCGAACAGCCCAGCACCCCCGAGAAGCCTGAGCAGCCCGCTAAGCCCGAGCAGCCCGCTGCCAAGCCTGAGAAGCCCGGCAAGTCGGACAACACCACGACCACGGTAACCACCAATAAGACGAACACCAAGGGCGGCCTGCCCACCACTGGCGATCGTTTTGATGGCCGCATGGTGGCCGCATTCGCCATCGCTGGCGTTGCCGTCATCTCCGCAGGCGGTTATATCCTCTATCGCCGCAACAAGGAGTAATCCCTCACTGGTGCGGGCGGGATGGCACGGTTCGTCCCGCCCGTCCTTTTGACCGGCGGGAAACATCGCTGAAATCTTTTCAAAAAAGATTTCCCCGCACACACTTTGCTGTGCTATAGTGCAGCGCAACAGCAACTAGGTGCGACCGCGCCACGGCATCACGAAAGGAGCCACCAACATGAAGAACACGATGGAGTCTCTCAACAACTGGTGGTGGCGTGATGCGAATACGATCGGTCGACAGTGAGTCCCTCACGCCTGTTTTTGCGCTCTAGGTGATTGGAAGGCCTCCGGTTTCGACCGGGGGCCTTTTTCTATCTCGAGCCCGATCGCATTCGCATCACGCGCCTCCGCTTTTCTCTTACACTCCCCTTCCGAAAGGATCTTTACCATGTCTCAGAACACCACCGCCACCCAGCCCCGCACCGTCCAGGCCGCCGACCGCGGCAAACTTGACGTCCGCGCCCTCGTCCTGCTCGCCATTCTGCTTGCCGCCGGCTTTATCCTCAACTTCACCGTCGGCAAGGCCATCTCGGGTATCTCGGGCGGCATGATCAGCCCCGAGTTCATCATCTCGGCCTTCTGCCTCACCATCCTGGTCGTGCGCCCCAACATCGGTCAGGCACTCGTCATCGGCCTTATCTCGGCCGCCGTGATCCAGATCACCACCACCTCGCCGTTCATCGATTTTGCCGCCGAGGGCATCGCCGCCATGCTCATGGCCGCCATCGTCAACGCCGCCGGCAAGAAGGGCCAGGTTAAGCCCGCTGTCGCTATTGTCGCCACCTTCGTGACCACCTTTGTCTCCGGCGTCATCTTCATGGTCATCAAGATGGCCATGCTCGGCGTGGTGGGCGAGCTCGCCGCCGCCATGCTTCCCGTCGTCGCCATGACCGCCGTCTTTAACGCCATTCTGGTCGGTGCCCTCTACCTGCCCATCCAGAAGGCCCTGAAGCTCAACTAACCCACTCGGCTTTACGAGCCACCCCATCTTGGCGTTCATTCGTCGCTCGCGTACCCAAGTACGCTTCGCTCCTCTTTCGCGCCAACGTGGGCCCCTCGCAAAGCCGTCTCCGTGCTCCATTATTCAAAATTAATCCCCTTTTCGATTTAACCCCTTTCGTGGGGGTCTAGGACACTCTTATCTCAAATCCCACCTTAAGGAGAACATCATGGCCACCAACACCCAGGCTCGTACTATTTCCGCCAACGCCGCTTCCGACAAGGGCATCCTTGATATCACCTCGCTCGTCCTACTCGCCGTCCTGCTTGCCGCCGGCTTTATCCTCAACATGACCGTCGGCAACGCGCTTGCCGCAACGGGCATCAAGCCGCAGTTCATCATTGCCGCCTATGCCCTAGCCATCGCGCTCACGCAGGCGAACTTTGCCCAGGCCGCCATCTTTGGCATCCTGTCCGCCGCCGTCATCCAAATCACCACGTCGATCCCTGGCCTCAACTTTGTCACCGAACTCGCCGGTGCGCTGACCATGGCCGCGCTCGTCAAGTCCAACATCGGCGGCAGCAAGCTCAACCCCTTCATCGCCGGCCTGCTCACCACCTTGGTCTCGGGTGCCCTCTTCGCCGTCCTGGGCACCGTCATCATGGGTGCCGCGCTGCCCACGGCGCTCGCCAAGGTGCCCATTGTGCTCGGCACTGCCGTCTTCAACGCCGTCGTGGTCCAGGCCCTCTTCTTCCCCCTGCGCAAGGTGCTCAACAAATAGCCTGATATGATGGACGGGGCCGCGCGCTAGCGGCCCCGTCACTAAGGACTGTCCCAAACAGCTAGCTTTTGGGGACGTTCATAGACGACTCGTCGTGTAAGAACGTCCCCGATGACTATGAAAGGTATCCATGGAAACGATCATCAACGTCGACGATGTCTCGTTCTCCTATGGCACGCAGACCGAGCAGGCGCTTAAGCACATCTCGCTCGACGTGAACAAGGGAGACTTTATCGGCATCATCGGGCCTTCGGGCGCAGGCAAATCCACGCTTGCCGCCTGCCTGTCGGGAGCCGTACCCCACCACTTTACCGGCACCTTCTTTGGCTCCGTCATGGTTGACGGCCACGACACCTGTGAGGTCTCGCTCACCGATGTGTCGCAGATCGTCGGCAGCGTGTTGCAGGACATCGATACGCAGATGGTCGCCTCGGTTGTCGAGGACGAGATGCTCTTTGGTCTGGAGAACTTTGGCGTCCCCCATGATCAGATTGAACAGCGCGTAAGCGAGACACTCGAAACCGTCGGCATCAGCGACCTGCGCGACCGCGAGATCGCCACGCTTTCGGGTGGCCAAAAACAAAAGGTGGCAATCGCCGCCATCCTCGCTATGCGCCCCCGCGTGCTGGTGCTCGACGAACCCACCGCAGCACTCGACCCCGCCAGCTCTACGCTGGTCTTCGAGACCCTGCGCGAGGCAAACCGCGCACTCGGCATCACCATCGTCGTCGTTGAGCAAAAGGTCGCCCTGCTCTCGGAGTACTGCAACCGCGTGCTCGTGCTCAACCATGGCGAAATCGCGCTACAGGGCGAGCCGCACGAGGTCTTCGCGCATACCGATGAGCTTCGCACCATTGGCGTCGACTGCCCCCGCGTCACACGCATCTTCAATAGCCTCGAGGCCGATGATCTGGCAAGCGGCACCCCTTGCTTGGATGTCGATGAGGCCGAGCGTCTGATTTCGGGCATCGTCGACCCCGCGCACGCGGCCAGCGAAGCCCAGGCTCCCGCGGGCTCCCCGCATGCCCCGTCGTTGCGCCCTCATGCCAAGGACGCCGGACCCGTGCTCATCTTCGATCATGTTGAGTTTGCCTATCCCAACGGTGGCGCCGCCGTACACGACCTTAGCCTGACGCTCTACCCCGGCGAGCTCGTGGGCATCGTCGGCCAAAACGGCGCCGGCAAGACCACGCTCACCAAGCTGCTCACGGGCCTGCTTAAGCCCGCCTCGGGCAGCGTGCGCGTCACGGGTCTGGACACCGCCGCGGTTCCCACGAGTCGCATTGCCCGCGAGGTCGCAACGCTCTTCCAAAACCCCGACCGTCAGATCTGCAAGGATACCGTGCTCGACGAGGTCGCTTTTGGCCTGGAGCTTGCCGGCATCGACCGAGCCGAGGCCCTGCGTCGCGCCCAACTGGTCATCGACCGCTTTGGCCTGCCCGCCGATGAGGCGCCCTTCTCGCTTTCGCGCGGCCAGCGACAAATGGTGGCGCTCGCCTCCGTCGTAGTGGTTGAGCCCAAGATCGTAGTGCTCGACGAACCCACGAGCGGCCTTGACTACCGCGAGTGCATGACCGTCATGGAAACGGTGCGCACCATGGCCGAGCGCGGCTGCGCCGTGATCATGGTCTGCCACGATATGGAAGTCGTTTCCGACTTTGCCGAGCGCATCGTTGTGATGGCCGACGGCCGTATCCTCGACCGCGGACGCACACACGAGCTGTTCTCGAATATTGAACTCATGCAGCGCGCCTACGTGGAACCGCCCCAGGTCATTGAGCTCTCGCGCCGCTTGGCATCCTCCGTCTCCCCCGCTTTTGCGCAGGTGAGCGAGGTCACCGATATCGTTCGCATTACCAAGGAGATGGTCCGCCGTGGTTAACGTCATCGACTATATGCCGGGCGACACGCTGCTGCATCGCCTGAACCCCGTCGTCAAACTGGGCCTCGCTGCCTCCATCATCATCGGCATCTTTTTGTCCGACACCTATGTTGCGCTGTTGGGCTTTTTGGCACTCACCCTTGCGCTGGGCGCCTACGCCGGCGTCGTCGATCGCCTGTTCTCGCTGCTCAAGCTGCTGATTCCGCTCGCACTTATCATGTTGTTGCTCCAGCTGGCCTTTATGCGCGATGGCAACGTGATATGGGGCTTTATCACCGACACGGGGCTCATCACCGGATCAAAGGCCTGCCTGCGTCTGCTGGGTGTGGCATTGCCACTCATCCTCATGCTCATGGTGACCAAGCTCAACGACCTTGCCAACGCCTGCGTCGAGGTGCTGCACGTGCCGTATCGCTATGCGTTCACCTTTACCACGGCGCTGCGCTTTGTGCCGGTGTTTGGCCAGGAGATGAACGCCATCATGGAGGCGCAGACCGCACGCGGCGTCGAGTACGACACCAAGAACCCCATCAAGAAGCTCAAACTCATGCTGCCGCTGTGCGTGCCGCTGCTTATCTCGAGCGTGGGAAAGACCGACGCCACCGCGCTTGCCGCCGAGCAGCGCGGCTTCTACCTGCGCACGCGCGCCAGCTCGTACAAGCGCTATCCCATCAAGGGCCTGGATATCGCCGTGCTCGCCATCAGCGTCACCCTCATCATCTTGGGATTCCTGTTCTAGCAATCGCCAGCAGCAACCGGTACATGCAAAAGGCCTCGGCTCGCACCAAACGAGCCGAGGCCTTTACTGTTTCCCCAGATAAAACCCACCAAAATAAACCTGTCCCTATTTGGCAGGTTGAGGGCTATTGGCGGTAGGGGGCGCCGCTGCGAATGATGGACTCGCGCACCAGGACGTCCATGGCGTCGAGGGTGATCTCGGGCATCTCGCGGTATTTCTGCAGCACCGAAAGCTCCGTGCAGGCCAGAATGACGCGATCGCAGCCGCTGCGGGCAAACTCCCACATCACGCGGTCGAACTTATCCATATCGGGCTCACGTCCGGCCTTCACATCGTCGTAGATAAGCGACATCACATCGGCCTGACGCTTCTCGCTGGGGTAGACAACCTCGACACCCGCGGACTCGCATTCGCGCCCGTAGACGCCCGCACCCACGGTGCCGTCGGTGCCCATGATGCCAATCTTGCGCACCGGCTCTGCCGGCATGCTCAGGTTGGGATCGAACTCGCACTCCCCCATCACCGCGCCCGCTAGGGCATAGCGCACCGACTCGCGCGGCATGTGGATAATCGGCACCTTCGTAAACGACTGGATCTGGTCGTAAAAGTAGTGTGACGTGTTGCAGGGAATGGCAATGTGCGCACAGCCCAGCGACTCGAGCGCCTGGGCGCATTCCTTCATGGTCGCCAGCAGCTCGGCATGCTCACCGGTCTTGATGGCCAGCGTGCGATCGGGCATGGTCGACTTGGAAAACACCACCATGTCGATATGCTCTTGGTCGCACGTAGCCGCCGTATGGCGCACCACCTGGTCGTAGTAATACGACGTGGCCTCGGCGCCCATGCCGCCGATAACTCCCAGCTTTTCCATCGCCGCCTCCTTGGTGACGCTTGCGCAATTGCGCGTATCATACCCGCGCCCGCCCGATGCAAACCGGACGGGCGCCGCACTCATCTACTTGTAATACGTCTTGAACAGTTTAAAGTGGCGCAGCTTGGTGTGCCACATGCGCAGCCAGCGGTTAAAGACAAAGTCGCCCTTCATAAACGAGGGGTCGGCGCCCTTGCCTTCCTTATCCAGGCGATGTACCTTCGCGCGCAACTCGGGATCCTTAACGTACTTGTCGACGACGCCCATAGGGACGACCATCCACAGGGCCTCGTCCTGCGCCGTCACAAACTCCGGCTCAAACGGGCGGTTGAACACATACTCGTCCACCACGTACTTGGCAACGTTAAAGCCGCTGTTGGTTACGTAGTAGTTGCTGCGGCCCTGGCGGGTGTTGAAGTCGAAGAACTTAAACGAGCCATCGCGCTCGTCGTACTTGACGTCGAAGTTGGAATAACCAACAAAGTTCAGGTCCTCAAGCAGCTTGCGCACGCCGCCCATGAGCTCGTCGTTGGGTTCGGTGATGATACAAGCATGGTTGCCAACGCCATGGGGCTGATGCTCCTCGAGCAGCACGTGGCCCAGGCACATCATGCGCACCTTGCCGTTACGGTCGGAATAGCTGGTGAGCACGCGCATGTACTCGTCGTTGCCGGGCACGCGGTCCTGCAAGATCAGGTCGTCGGTATAGCCGCTGGCATAGGAGTCACGGATAACCTTCTCAAGCTCGGCGCGATCGGCAATCTCATAAGCCTTCTTCTGGCCCTCGAACTCATGCTGCCACCACATGATGCCGTCGGACGGCTTCAGGATCATCGGGAAGGGGAAGTCAATCTGGTCGAGCACCTCGGCCGGCGCCTCGCCTTGCGCGTTGAGCATCTGCGCCGTAAAGGTAAAGGTATGCGGATACGGCACGCCATGCTTCTCGCACAGCTCGTAGAAGATCTCCTTCTTCTGGCACTGCTCGAGCATGCTGTAAGGTGCGTAGGGCGCGACGATGTTATCCGCCAGCTCATCGGCATCCTTTGCCTGAGCCACCAGGGCAACATAGTTATCGCCGCAGCCCATCAGGACGATCGTCTTATCGGCATGCGCCTGGGCAATGCCATTGACGATTTTGAGCATCACGGGCATGGTATCGATGTCGACGTTGGGCGTGTAGTCGATAATCTGGCTTCGATACGCAGGGCCCGTCTGATACTTGCCAAAGACCAGACTCTTGACCTGATACTCTTCGTAGAAAGCACGCGCCACCGAATAGGCGTTGATGTCGCCGCCGAGCAGCACGGGAATGAACTCGCGCTCTGTAAATTGCAATGCCATGGAAACTTCCTATCATGAACTGCCCGCACAACGGGCGGTCTTAGTGCAACCGATTCATTCTAGCGTGCCAAACCGCCAGTGCCCAAAGTTCCACCGTATCTATGGCAATCGGAGGAGCAAACTCGGCGCAAAGACGGCACTCACCGCTGTACGACAACGGACAATGAACCTACCGTTGTTGTAGGATTCAACATATTGTCAATCTCATAAGCGAAAGGCGCACGCGTGCCCCAAGAACATCTGACCGACAACCCCATCCTTGACGCTGCAAAACGCGAGCTAGCGGAACGCTCACAGACAACCGCCCCCCTTCGCACTGCCAGCAACGCCTACGAAGGACCCGCCCGCATCGTCTCGATTAACACGTCGACGCACAAAGGCACACGCAAGTCGCCCGTCGCCGATGGGCACGATACCGTCATTGAACAGTTTGGTCTCGCTTCCGATGCGCACGCCGGGCACTGGCACCGCCAAGTCTCGTTTTTGGCCGCAGAATCAATCCAGACGGCACAGCATCGCGGGCTCGATGTGCACGAAGGCGACTTTGGGGAGAATTTCACCACACAAGGTGTCAACTTGCTTTCGCTCCCCTTGGGCACACAGCTCAAGATCGGCAACGACGTTCTGGTCGAGATCAGCCAGATCGGCAAGGTCTGCCACACCCGCTGTGCTATCTACTATCTCGCCGGTGATTGCATCTTTCCCCACGAGGGCATTTTCGGTGTGGTGCTTCGAGGCGGAGAGGTGCATGTCGGAGACGATATCCAAACAGTCAAGCTCGGCGACGGCACGTGTTCCTTCACCCCAGCCGAGGCGCTCGAAGAAGTTGAGCAGGCTCGCCGCGAGGGAACCCTATAGGTGCAAAACCCCATGTTGGAGTAGCTCTTAAGGCGTGAATCTGCGATCAGACAGAGTTCCGTAACGTTAAAGTTGAACTCTATGGTTTCTCAACAATTCACTATAACTGCAGGTCAAAGCCAAAGCCTCAAGTTCAACTTGACCCTTTGAAACCTTTAAGGTTCAAGTTGAGGTCGAAAGCAGTAGTAGAATACCGTTCGGACCATAACCTACGATTGATTGCAGAGGGATTGGATGCAGCATTCGAATCATCGCGTCGCAGCGCTCATCGCGTCGAAGCCGGCTCGTATCATCACGAGCGCCGCACTCGCTGTCGCACTGACTGCCACGCCGATGCTCTCCCCCGTTGCGGCGTATGCCGCCTCGCAGGCAACGCAGGATCAGCTTTCCGCCGCACAGCAAAAAATCGAAGCCGCCACGAGCGCCTACAACGATGCCCGCACCAAACTCGACGACCTGCAAAAGCAAATCGACTCCAATGAGGCGAGCATCGAGGAAATCGAGGCTAAGCTTCCCGAGCAGCAGGCCAAGGCAAGCTCCGCCATGCGCGATCTGTACAAGTACCAGAAGGGCACCAATCCCATCGTGAGCTTCCTGGTCAACGCGCAGAGCCTGGGTGAGTTCATCACCACCTGCAAATACACCAACCAGATCACGAGCTCGAGCGTCGACGAGATCGAAGAGCTCAACAACATGCAAACCGAACTCGAGCAGAACAAGGCCGAACTCCAGCAGGCCAAGTCCCAGCTTGAAGCGGAGCAAAAAAACGCCGAAGATGCGCTGGCACAGGCCCAGCAGCTCCGCAGCGAGGCGCAGGCAAAAGCCGAGCAGGAAAATGCCGCCGAGCTTGCCAAGCTCGAGGCCGATAAGGCCGCTGCCGCCGAGAAGCTCTCGGGCGAGGGCGTAAGCGGCAGCAATTCCAGCAGCCAGGCCACCAACACCAACACCACCATCGATACCACGGTGAACAACGCCAATACCGGTAACTCCGATTACGATACGTTCATCAACGAGTGGACGAGCCGCATCGACAATTATCTTGCCGGCTCCCCCATGGCAGGCCAAGGCTATAACTTTGCCGTCGCCGCTTGGAATACCGGCGTCGACCCCCGTTGGTCCCCCGCCATCGCCTGCATCGAGAGCACCAAGGGCACTTATTGCGCCAATTCCTACAACGCCTGGGGCTGGAGCGCTCGTGGCGGCGGCTGGCGTAGCTTCGGCAGCTGGAGCGAGGGCATCTCCGCTCATGTTGCCTACCTGGGCGCCAACTACGGCTCCACCCTTACCCCGGCAGCGGCCAAAAAGTACTGCCCGCCCACGTGGCAGGACTGGTACAACAAGGTCGCAGCCCAGATGAACCGCATCTAGGTGCAACTTTTAAGGGCCCCAAACGGGGCCCTTTTCTTTTAGGCCGCAGAGGTGTCGACAACGCCCGTTACGTTGGCGACTGCGACAATGACGATAATGATTAAGAGCAAAACACCCAATGCCTTGAGCCAGAGCTTCGCGAGCTTCTTGCCGCGGTAGCCGTCGAGCAGTGCGAATCGTCGACGAAGGCGGCGCTTGTCGAGCAGCGCAAAATGCATAAGCACCATAAGGCCATCGACAAAGAAAAAGTACTCGATTATGAGAAGCCACGTCGGGTAGCTTTGATTTGCTCCCGTGGGGTGAAAGACGGCAAAGTGGCTTCCGGCAAAAAATACAAGCAACGAGAGGCAGACAAGCGTATTCCAAATGCGTCCCAGAGGCTCCGGAATGCGAGAAAGCAGACCGAATGCAGCGGAGGCGGCTGGCTTAGGAAGCTCTGCGGAGCTCTGGAGCCCTTGGGGCGTTAACACCGTCTCCGAGGCCGGAGTACAAACAGGCACAGGCGCAGGAGGTCGCACAGGGCAACTCAGGTCGTATGCCGCGCGCGTCGCCCGTCCCAATGCCTCCGCACTCGCAAAACGCTTGGCTGGGTCGAGCGCCATCGCCATGCAAATGACATCGGTCAGAGAAGAAGGAACGCCGCGCATCTCGCATTGTTCGTGCATGTCGCGTCCCGGCTTAGGGTCGGCCCCCGTCAGGCAAAAGAAGAGAAGCGCGCCGAGTGCATACACATCGCTGCGCACGCTCGTCTGCCCAAACCCATACTGCTCGGGCGGCGCGTAGGGCCGCGTACCAAACTTGACGGTATCGGCATCGGCACCGTCGCGCCATACGCGCGCGATCCCCAAATCGATAATCACCAGCGACGAAAAGCTCATACCGGCATCGGGCGTGTATTTCACACCCGAAACGATAATGTTCGAAGGCTTAAGGTCGCGATGAATCACCGGCGCCGACATCTCCCCCTCCGGCGCAAAACCGGCATGGAGCTCGCTCACCGCATCGCACAGAGCTGGGAACAGTTCGCGCGCGTAATCGGACGTGGCTCCCAAACAGTCCACCAACGCCTCAAGCGTATCGCCCTCGATGTATTCCATGACCACGTCGAGATCATCGCCGATGCGGCGACAGTCAACGATTCTGGGCAGGTGCTCAAATCTTCGACCCGCTCGTTGGGCTGCAAACAGGCGCTCATAGGCACCACCGATTTGCGCCGACGCATCGATGCGCTTGCGCACAAAAGGTCCAAGCGAACCGCCGCCAGAGCCTTCGAAATACACGAGCTCGGTCGTCTCGACCGGCGAGCGCTTAAGCACGCGATCAACGCGATAGCTGTCGTTACGGTCGAGCGACGCCAGGTGCTCAGCGAGCGCGGCAGTCAGCTCATCGTCGGAATATGTTGGGTCCTGAGTATCCATAGCGTCCATAATAGCGCAGGGCACGGGCGCCCTGCGGCATCCGTGCCCTGCGCGTTTAGGGCTTTCCTAAACGGTTCCAAGCTTGGCACCACCGGCTAGCTGACCGTCTCCTCACCAAAGCGATATAGCTCCTCGTTAACCTTTTGCAGGCTGCAGCCGCGATCAATGCAAAAGATGATGATGGCGTCGCGCCGGTCCTTACAGTTGAGAACGCTGGCTCCGGCGGCCGTCAGTGCGCGGTTGGTCTCCTTCATCGACAGCGCCATCGCAAAGGCAATTTGCAGCACTTTATTGCGACTCGGATGGCGTGCGCCGGTAAAGATCTGATAGCCGAACGTTTCGTTGAGGTCGGCCATACGCACCACGCGCGATCGCTCCAGGCCCTTTTCCTGTAAAAGCTGCTTCAGATACTCCGAAAGCGACGGGGCGGCAAAGTCATGTTCCCTAATATAGCCATCGATACTGGGCGCATCGAGTAGCTCGTTGAGCAGCTCTTCGGTCAGCTTTTTATCGGGCATATGGCCTCACCTCCCCCGCGATTCACCGGCAGCGACATGCTAGGCCAGCACCCAGCTTGCAGTGGCAGACTTATCGAACATGTTGGCAAAATACAGAGCCTTCTTGATGTCGCCGTCAAAGTAGATGTTACCCGCAACGGAACCGCCGGCGGCAAGGGTGCCCGACTGCAGCTCTTCGGAACCCTCGCTATAGTAGCCCTGATTCTGCTGAGCGCCGTTGGCGTCCTCGCCCTTCCAGTCGTAGACATTGTAGTCCGCGCCCTCATCGCCGATATTGGTATAAGTGACGTGGATGCCCGTCATGGTCGAGCCGTCATAATTGGTAAGACCCGTCTGAACGGAGTCTACGACAATGGAAAGACCGGCGTTGGTAGTCACGGTCGTGCCGACGGCCAGATCGGTCGTCGTCTGCTCTTCCTTCTTGGGCTCTTCCTTCTTATCACTATCGCCGGCGTCCTCGGTGACAGTCGCCTTATCGCTGCCACAGCCCACGAGGAGGCCAGCAGTCCCCAGGGCGACAGTTGCGAACGCGCCAAGCGCAGCGCGACGGCTCAGCAGCATTTCGGTCTCGAGCTTTTTCATGATGCATCCTTCCTACGATCCGGCTACCGTGCCGGCACACAGCACATCGTAGAAAGGATTGAGTTCGAATTCATTAGCTGGGAGCTAATGCTGCGATAAACGGTCGCGCAAGCGCGCCTTCCGCGGCAGCCCGAAACACTACCCCACCGTAACGGGCTCTCCGGTAAAGGCGCTAATCATCAACAGGACAAAGAACGCCAGGTAGCTGATGCTCAGCAGGTACGCAATGATCAGGAAGACGACCCAACCGACATTGGTCTTGCCGTCGGCACGGCGTTGTTCGTGGGAACGGCACAACCAGATTGTTACGCCAATAGCAGCGATAAGAAGCATAAGTGCCACCGCAGCCAGCCCGGCAAGCGCAAACATCACACCTATGCTCACAGCAATAACCGGGAGTAGTAGCAAACCACACCCGCAACCACCCGGACTATATACGGCAGATTGCCGACGTCGCCTCATCGCCACTCCATTCTCAGCGTCTTTGGGTTCTACAATGCGATGACCTGCTGGACAGGAACAATCTTGTCGAGCTCAGGTTTAATCCGCCTTTTCTCGGCCTCAAGGTCAAACGCCACCTGAGCGCGCAGCCAATAACCATCCGTCAGGCCAAAATAACGGCAAAGACGGAGGTCAGTGTCGGCCGTCACACGGCGCCTCCCCAAAATAATCTGCCCGATACGCTGAGCCGGAATCCCGGTCTCCTTAGCAAGGCGATATTGAGAAATACCCATGGGAACAAGAAACTCCTCTTTGAGAAGCTCACCAGGAGTCACCGGTGACAGCAAATCAGCCGCAGCCTCCTCATTTATGATAATCGACGATTTCGACATTCCAAGCCATCCCCTGTCTCCACTCAAAGCAGACCCGATAGCGTTCGTTGACGCGAATACTGTATTGACCGGCACGATCGCCCTTCAATACTTCAAGGCGGTTGCCTGGCGGAATGCGAAGATCATCAAGCGAAGCGCAGACCTGCAGTTGGCGGATCTTCCTCAATGCGACCCGCTCAAAAGGAATGAACTTCCTGACCCGCACACCCATGGCAAAGCGTTCGGTATCTTCATCTTTATATGATGCAATCATAGTATCGCCTTACGTTAATAACGTCAAACGTTTCTATAGACTTACATCTTCATTATACCGTACATCTGTTCGTATTTTCTAGGCAATTACTTCTTTGCCCATTAGGCAAGCGAAAGCAATCGTTTATAGACATCGAGGCCTTTGAGCAGGATTTCCTCGTCAAAGAGCATGGTATCGGTATGCAGGGCGCTCGTGGCATAGGCGGGGCAGCCCTCGGCGTCGCTCGGATTGTCTTGACCGGCAGGCACGCCCGTGCCCAATAAGAAGAACACGCCCGGCAGATGGCGTTGGTAGAACGCGAAATCCTCGGCAATGAGCAGCGGCTCATCCACCAGTTGCAGCTCGGGCAAGGCAGGCGCGACGCCGGCAAACAGCTCAGGGTCGTTATCGACCGGCGGGTATCCCTCGGCGAAGTCGAGGTCGTAGGTGCAGCCCGTCGACGCGCACGCCTCGTCGAGCACACGGCGCACACCCTCGCGCGCGCGGTCGAACATATCGTCCGTAAACACGCGCAGGCTGCCGGCAACATGGGCCTCCCCCGCCACCGCATTGCAAACGGTACCTGCCTGCAGCAAGCCAAACTTACCAATACAGGGTTCTTCGGCACCCAGCTCATCCATCAACTCGCGCTCGGCAACCAAAAACTTGGCAGCCGCCAGCGCCGCATCGTGCGACTCCTCGGCCGGCACACCGTAAGTCTTGGCGATATGGATGCTCGCGCCATGGATATGAATGTGCGTCTCGCTCGAGCGCGCCAGCAGCGGACCGGAGCAGCTCGCCAACGTGCCGGCGAGCAGATCGGGCCATACGTGGAAACCAAAGATGCGATCTGCCCCGTAGCGCTCAAACACGCCACTCTCGCATACCGTCTTGGCGCCACCGGTCGTTTCTTCGGCCGGCTGAAACACAAAGAGCACGTTGCGCTTGATGACGCCCGGCTGCTCACGAATCGTACGGTCGACAAAAGTCGCCGCCGCAAGCGCCATGGCCATGTGACCGTCGTGACCGCACGCATGCATCTTACCGGGATGTGTCGAGGCAAAGGCCGCGCCCGTCGCCTCCGCGATGGGCAGCGCGTCCATATCGGCGCGAATCGCTATGGCGTGCGCAGCGCCCACACCGGCATCGAAGAAGGCGCAGACGCAGCTCGGACACGGATGGGTCACCTCGCAGGCAAGCGGAGCGAGCACACCCTCGATATAGGCGATCGTCTGCGGAAGATCGAAGTCGAGCTCCGGAATGCGATGCAGGTCGCGACGATAACGACGGAGTTCTTGGAGCTCGGTCATAGGAATTCCTTTCATGGGACAATTCGGTTGTCACCTATTGTGCCGCCGGATTGTGGCGCTCTTGTTTCTAGCATGATGCTGCATTTTTTAAACGTTATATACGAATACTCTTGTTTGGTAAAGTGCAACGTGGTAGGGTCTTTACCACTTGATAGAGGCGCGGGCACGAAGAGCCGCGGGCGAGTCGGCAGACTTTGACCCTGCGGGGAGGCGAAACCCGCCGAACTGGGTTTTTCGGGCACGAACAGCCTGGTGGGCCTGCGGGAAACACCCGCAGGACTGTCTGCAGCAATGCGGGAGCGCTATCCGGACATTGGGTCCACGCTATGCGGATTCGATGCGCCGATGGCGCCGTCTGGATAGCGAGGTTTACGGGACATGGCATTGACCCCCAATGCGGCATATGCGGCCAAGCAGCCGTTTGTGGATAAGGAGACGCTCGAGCATATCGTCGAGCAGTTCCCCACGCCGTTTCACCTATACGACGAGGCGGGCATCCGCCGCAACATGCAAGAGGTACGTGACGCCTTTGCGTGGAACCCGGGGTTTAAGGAGTACTTTGCCGTCAAGGCCAATCCCAACCCGGCACTCATCTCCATTCTCAACGAATACGGCTGCGGTTGCGACTGCTCGAGCTATACCGAGCTCATGATCGCCCGCTCGCTGGGCATCACCGGCCAGGACATCATGTTCTCGTCCAACGACACGCCGGCGGCGGACTTTGCCCTTGCCGATAAGCTGGGCGCCATCGTCAATTTCGACGACATCAGCCACATTGAGTTTTATGAGCGCGTTGCAGGCCCCATCCCCAAGACGGTCAGCTGCCGTTTTAATCCGGGCGGTCTGTTCCAGCTCTCCAACGGCATTATGGACAACCCGGGCGACTCAAAATACGGCATGACCACCGAACAGCTCTTCGATGCCTTCCGCATGCTCAAGGCCAAGGGCGCCGAGGACTTTGGCATCCACGCTTTCCTTGCCAGCAATACCGTCACCAACGACTACTATCCCAAGCTCGCACGCATCCTCTTTGAGCTTGCCGTGCGCTTGGAGCGCGAGACCGGTGCACATGTCGCCTTTATCAACCTGTCCGGCGGTGTGGGTATCCCCTACCTGCCCGAGCAGCAGGCCAATGACATCCACGCCATCGGCGAGGGCGTACACGCGGCCTACGACGAGATCCTGGTTCCTGCCGGCATGGGCGATGTGGCGATCTGCACCGAGATGGGCCGCTTTATGATGGGCCCCTACGGATGCCTGGTCACCAAGGCCATCCACGAAAAGCAGATTTACAAGGACTATATCGGCGTGGATGCAAGTGCCGTCGACCTGATTCGTCCCGCTATGTATGGTGCCTACCACCACATTACCGTCATGGGCCAGCCGGGCGGCGCCGACAAGACCGCAGCGCCCGTCACGGACACCTATGACATCACTGGCAATCTGTGCGAGAACAACGACAAGTTCGCCATCGACCGCAAGCTGCCGCATATCGACATGGGTGACCTGCTGGTGATCCACGATACAGGCGCGCATGGCTACTCCATGGGCTACAACTACAACGGCCGTCTGCGCTCTGCCGAGGTGCTACTGCGTCCCGACGGCTCAGCCGAACTCATCCGTCGCGCCGAGCGCCCAGGCGATTACTTTGCCACGCTCGACGTACTGCCGTGTGGCCGCGAACTGCTGGCCAAATCGCGCGCCGAAAGCGCCCGCCGTCGCGCTCAGGACGAGCGCCTGGCGGTTGCTGCCCAGTGGAACAAGCGCATCCAGATCGCAGAAGCGAAGGAGAAGAATATGGACATTCGCAATCTCGAGGGCTCAATCGTTGCCCTCGTTACGCCGTATAAAAAGGACGGAAGCGTCGACTTCGATGCCCTTGAGCGCCTGGTCGATTTCCATCTGCAAAACGGCACCGACGCCATCCTCGCCCTGGGCACCACCGGCGAGAGTGCCACGATGACCCATGACGAGGACAACTCCGTCGTCGCCGCCATCGTCAAGCAGGTAGCAGGCCGCATCCCCGTTATCGCCGGCTCCGGCTCCAACTCCACGCAGACCATGCTCACCAAGTCCCTCACCTACCAGGGCTTGGGCGCCGACGGCCTGCTGCTCATTACCCCCTACTACAACAAGTCCAACGAAGAGGGTATCTACCAGCACTTTAAGACGGTTGCCGATGCCGTGGACATCCCCTGCATCCTGTACAACATTCCCGGCCGCTGCGGTTGTGGCATTAGCGAGCGCAATGTGGAACGCCTGGCCGCGCACCCCAACATCATGGGCATCAAGGAGGCCTCGGGCAACGTCGCCTTTGCCGCCAAGATCGCCCACCTGCTGTCCGACGACTTCCGCATGTACTCGGGCGAGGACGCGCTCACCGTACCGCTCATGAGTCTGGGCGCCTCGGGCACCATCAGCGTGTGGGCCGATGTGCAGCCGCAGCTCGTGCACGACATGTGCCGCGCCTATCTGGATGGCGACGTGACACGCGCCCGCGATATCCAGGTTGCCGGCCAGCCGCTCATCAACGCTCTCTTTAGCGAGGTCAACCCTATCCCCGTTAAGGAAGCGCTCGCCCAGATGGGCATGATCGAGGCCAATTACCGCATGCCGCTGTGCCCCATGGCCGACGATACGCGTGCCGCACTTACCGATGCTCTGAAGGGAGCTGGTCTGGTTGATTAAGACCGTCATTATGGGAACGGGCCGCATGGGCTCGCTCATCCGCACCACCGCCGAGGGCATCACCGATGCCGCCGGACAGCCCGTGTTCGATATCGTGGCTCAGATTGGCTTTGACCTGAGCGAGCTCGAGAGCGCGCCCACCGCCGACGCGATCATCGACTTTTCCAACGTTGCGACCTTCGATGCCGTCGTCGCCTATGTCGAGCGCACAGGCGCCGCGCTCGTCTCGGGCACCACGGGCTACACGCCCGAGCAGATGGACCGCCTGCGCGAGCTGGGCCAGAACGCCCGCGTCATGCACTCGGGCAACTACTCCATCGGCATCGCCGCCCTGCGTCACCTGGTGGCCCAGGCCACACGCGAGCTGCCCGGCTTTGACTGCGAGATTGTCGAGACGCACCATAACCAAAAGGTCGACGCCCCCAGCGGCACCGCCAAGCTGCTGCTTGACGCCGTGGTCGAGGCCGAGCCCGAGGCCGGCTACCACCCCGTCTACGGTCGCGAGGGCATGTGTGGCGCGCGTGACCCCAAGGAGATCGGCATGCACTCGCTGCGCGGCGGCACCGTCGCCGGCGTGCACGAGGTGAGCTTCTTTGGCCAGGACGAGGAGGTCACGCTCAGTCATCGCGCCACGAGCCGCCAGATCTTCGTCAACGGCGCCCTGGCCGCCGCCCAGAAGCTCGTCGTCCGCGACCCCGGCTTCTACACCTTCGACCAGGTCATGTTTGCCTAACCAATCATTAACCAAGCCCACGTAAAGGAGAAACAGTATATGAGCAACGCAGCCGAGATGGATGCACAGGAGATTATCAATTACATCGCCACCGCGCCCAAGAAGACGCCCGTCAAGCTGTATGTCCGCGAGAAGCCCGGCATGAAGGTCCAGTGGGGCGATGCGCACGTCTACGGCGGTCGCCGCGGCAAGACCGTCTTTGGCGACTGGGATGAGCTCAAGGCCATCCTCGACTCCAATGCCGATTCCATCGACTACTACGACGTCGAGAACGACTGCCGCAACTCCGCCGTTCCCATGCTCGACCTTAAGGGCATCAACGCCCGCATCGAGCCGGGCGCGATCATCCGCGACCGCGTCGAGATTGGCGACCGCGCCGTCATCATGATGGGCGCCATCATCAACATCGGCTCCGTTATCGGCGAGGGCTCTATGATTGATATGGGCGCCGTCCTGGGCGGCCGCGCAACCGTGGGTAAGAACTGCCACATCGGCGCCGGCACCGTACTGGCAGGCGTCGTTGAGCCCGCGAGCGCCACGCCCGTCATCATCGAGGATGATGTCATGATCGGCGCCAACGCCGTGGTCCTGGAGGGCGTGCACGTGGGCAAGGGCGCTGTCGTTGCCGCCGGCGCCGTGTGCGTCGAGGACGTCCCCGCCGGTGCCGTCGTCGCCGGCGTCCCCGCCCGCGTCATCAAGATGCGCGACGAGAAGACCGACAGCAAGACCGGCCTGGAGGAAGGCCTGCGTCAACTCTAGAGGCGTGTCAGCCTGCAGCGCAATTCAATCCCAAGCAAAAAGGCCGAAGCCCAATCTGGGGCTTCGGCCTTCTTTATCTCAAAGTTCCATCGTATTCGACCATGGCTGGTCGCTTTGACATGCGCGCTGCCGCCGTCCTGTAGACTTCAGACCGGTCGCGTCGCCCTATTGCCACGATTTCAGCGATCTCAACCGTTCCGTCCTCTCGGATTCGAAAAACCATTCGGAGTCCCGCATTCCGCCATTTAATCTTTTTGCAGCCGGCAAGCTCACCGTGAAGCGGCGTTCCAATTTCATCGGCGCGCGTCTTTAATTTTGCGACTGCAATACGGACGAGCCTTCGCTGAGATCCATCGAGTTTTTGATATTCCTTCTCGACGTCTCGGCTCAAAAAGCCAGCAACAAAATGCCCGCTCATTCGAACAAATCCTCGTCGGAAATCGCATCGGAATCCATCGACTCAAACTCCTCGAGTTCCTCGGGCGTCAGAGCATCCTCAAACGGAATAAACTCGTGCGGTCCGTTTTTGATTCGATCGGCAGCGATTCGATCGATCTCGAGCTCACGCAGATACTGCAACGCGCCGTACATTTCCTCATAGGCGGCGTAGTCGATAATCACCGTATCGATATCGTTATGGTCGGCGATAAACTGCGGTGCATGTTTGGCGCGCTTGCGGATTGTGGAGAGCGATTTGCTTGCCTCAGTAGCCGAGACAACCTGGTCCTTTGTGAATACCGGTTTTTCCAGAACAAGCGGGGACATTTGGACCTCCAAAAATTAATCCGGATTATATTTCACAGTATACTTCAAAATATTTTCAATATTTATTTCCAAATTAGAATTTGATTATTCTTGGCTTATTGAACTTTCTGCCAACGCATCGCGATTCACCGATGCCCCCCTAGAAATATCAATTATTCAAATCAAAGAGAGAGCAATAAGCTTCACTAACTTGTTTAGTGAAGCTTGACGGTACCGTCAAGCCGCTTGATTTCTTTTAGCGAGGTTACCGATGCCCTTCTGTCCTCATTGCGGCAAGCCACTTCATGGTCCTGAATCATATTGCAGCTATTGCGGAGGCCCTATACCAATCGAGCCGGTCCAACCTGAGCAACCGAAATCGTCCAAACCGAAAAAGAAAAAGACTAAGGACGAGAACAAGCTATTCATTAAAGGCAAAACCGACCTGTCTCCGTTTGACGCATTTAATAAAGCTCGCTCCTACAAAGTAATTAACTCAACCAAAGGCCTTGTATATCACGTCACAGGAAGACGAAATGAAGATGAATCCGTCTACTCGTTTTTAACTGAAAGTGGATATCCCCAAGCAACACTTACATTTATGCATAAAGCTATAGATGGAAACATGTTTGATCCTGACGACCTGGGCAGCTATGACAGTTCGGTCCAGATGCGCATCTCCCATGAGGACATTCGTGAAAGGGAACGAAAGGAAGCGCCGGAGCGCCCCAATTCTCTGTTTGAACGCCTTGTAACACCCAAGCCAAGGTTCACTCAAGATGAGAGCTATCGATTTGAGGAGAGCTTCAACCCGCTTGGCTTCGTTTCGGGCGAACAACAACATGTAGCTGGACAATACATCGCTAAGAGCAGCAAGCCCTTCGGGTGTAAAAAACCAACGAAAACTGAGATTTACCGGGATGGAAGCCTTGTTGCAGCTATCAAGCCGAAGGACGACAAGACCATCGTCGTGCTGTTCGACAAGAAGTCCCATAGAGAGATCGCCCTTTTGTTTGCTTTCGCATTATATCTACCTTATTAGAGTTAGGTCTAAAAGATGAAGTACTGTTATTACTGCGGAGCCGAAATGCGCGAGGGACTTTCCTTCTGCACAAAATGCGGCAAAGCAGCACACTCTCCAGTCCAATCGAACGCGAATAAGGTTAAAGCCCCAGAGGCCGTTGAAACGAAGACCGTGCACCTCGATCCCAACCAGCAGGCGCAAACCAACAAAGTCGCCAACGAAAAAATACGGACAGCTAAACCAAACACGGACCAAAATGTCGAGATAAACCAGTCTTCTGATTCCGACGAACTGTCCACAGCAGTGAATTCGACCTTTCGCGAACTCGCCAACCTGGCGGCATTGGGGTTCAAGAAATGGAAAACCCTTGACACTAAGGGAAAAATCGCAGCCGCCATCGCCGCCCTGGTCATCTGGTCCATGCTTCGCAGGATGTTCTTCCTGTTTTAAATCTATCATCTACTGATACGGAATCTGACAATGCGCTATTGCATAACCTGCGGAAATAAACTACTCGATGGTGATATCTACTGCGGTCACTGCGGTGCGGCCGTGCCAGACTGGCTGCGCGAAGCCCCCGGCGACAACGGGGGCTTACCCAATGAAGCCCCAAAATCCGCTCCGCACGGCGTCAAGCAGCCCTCTGAGCCAAATCAGCCACGGGGCAAATCTGATGAAAACAAACAGGAAGCAGAGGAGAAGCATAAAGGGCCACTCAAATGCCCGGCATGCGGTGAGCTCCTCTCGCCCCACGAGAACACATGCCCGTCATGCGGCTACAAACTCAAAGAAGCTTCCGAAGGAGCCATCGGACGGCTCTATCAAACCATCAACTCGATTGAGGAGAAGCGTCCAAAGAAGGAAAAAACCGCATCGACAGACATCAGTCCAACTGACAAGAAGATTGCAAGTGCAATCAAATCGTTTCCCATCCCCTCTGAAAAAGAGGATCTTATTGAATTCCTTTCTGTTGCCAATTCGAACATCGATCCCTACACAGATGTGCATGACGTCTCGAAAATCAGCGAATCAGAGCGACTTATTTCTAAAGCGTGGAAGTCGCAGTTTGACCAAGCATATGCGAAAGCCGAAAGAATATTCGGAAATACCAGGGATTTTGAGCAGTTCAAACTGATGAAGGACAGCAAGGAAAGGGAGCTTGAAGATCGCAAAAAATCAGCTGCAATCTCAACGGCAATTCCCGTCATTATCTCGATCGCGCTCATTCTGGGCTTATGGGGTGCTCCATTTGCTCTACGTGCCTGCGGAATAACAGGCTAACTCACCCATGCATCTGTCGCATTCGCAGACGCTAGCATCGAACTCGGAGGTCAACATGTCGTCAAAACCAATAAACGCGGGAATGATGGACCAAATCAGATGTGATCAAAAGGATTATCTGATTTGGAAATGGCGACCCGATAATAACGTCCGTCGTAAAAACGGGATTCGATGGGGTTCTTCTCTCCGCGTAAGAGAAGGATCCGTCGCTGTTTTTGTCTATCGGCAAAAAGGCGGCGAACTCATTCAGGAATATATCGAAGGCCCATTTGACAAGACCCTTGAAACATCGAACCTGCCGATCATAGCCAATCTCGTTGCGCTAGCATACGGCGGTGGGACTCCTTTCCAAGCCGAAGTCTATTTCATCAACCTTGCAAAAGTACTGCAATCCAAATTTGCAGTCAGGTACTTCGACGTCTTCGATTCTCGATATCCAGAGTTCGGGATTCCGGTCGCCGTACGAGGAACCATCACGTACCGCATAGCCGATTACCGGCGTTTCATCAAATTGCATCGTCTCGATGAATTCGATGCCACGGACCTCCAAAATCAAATCAAAGACCACGTTGCACGCAAAGTCAAAAGCATCGTGGCGAACATGGCAATAACGCAACAGTTCCCCATCCAACAGCTTGAAAACAAGACGGATGGCATCTCCCGACTAGCAGCCGAGGCACTCTCAGAAAAGCTCGATGAGCTATTCGGGGTCGAACTGTCCAGTGTCGATGTTTCCGCAATTGATATCGATAAGGACAGCGAAACATTCAAACAGTTAATGGCCGTCACCCGCGATATCACAGCTGCAACCGCCAGGGCGAAGGCCGAGGCTGATATAAAAACCATTCACGATGCCCAGCAAATAAAGATGCAGAACCTGGCGGAGCAGCTCCGCATTGAACGTGAGGAGTCTCAGTACAGCATTCACAAGCAGACTCAATCCTCCAATATGACCGCCTATCAAATTGAGGCACAAACTGCTGTCGGAGTTGCGGGTGCAGAGGCTCTTGGTCAAAGCGGCCAAACTGGGGGTACAACCCCAGATTCAGGATTGAATATGGCTGGAATCACAGCTGGAATAGCAATCGGGGGCGCCCTAGGGCAGAATATAGCCGGCAACATGAATAGCCTGTTGGGAGCCAGCGTTCAAGCTCCACCGCCCCTACCCCGAAGTAGCTATTTTGTTGCTAATGGCGACAAAGCCACCGGACCTTTTCCCGTTCAGACACTTCAGCAAATGAGCACCGCGGGTTCATTGAACGCTTCGACGTTGGTGTGGAAGCAAGGCATGGCCGACTGGCAATCTGCAGGAAGCATTCAGGAACTAGCGGGTTTGTTCGCAGGGCCATTAACTCCGCCACCTATCCCACAGCAAGAGAAATAAATGAACTAACGAAAAGGGTAGCGGGCTGAAGGGGCAGTTCCCTCAGCCCGCTCTTTCGTTATCGGTTTTCGATACTTCCGATGTTTTTGAGCTCGATGGAGATGAGGCCGTTGGGCTCGTTGACAAACTCGATGTACTCGGAGTTCGAGCCCATCTCGGCCGGGAAGCTGATCTCGATACCCGTGTCGGTACGAATCTTGTGATTGCGCACGGCCGCGCGCTCGACCTGCTTGCGCTCCACAGGCACGCGCTCGGGAACCTTTTCCTCGGTCAGTGCCGCACGCACGCTCTCCTTAATGACCGGCTCATCCTCAAAGACCTCGTCGACGATATCCCAGGGCGGCAGCTCCTCGTCGTCTTCGACCTTCTCGGCAACAGCGGCTTTGACCTTGGCAAGCGCCACAGCCGTGTTGGCGCCGTGCTCCTCGGCGACCTCCTCGACCACGCGCGTCACGGTGTCGATGATCTCCTTGCCCGACACGCCTGTGTCGCACTGCAGCAGGCCGTCGGGAATGAGCATGCGGTCCTCGCCGGCGATCTTGCGCTTTTTGTCCACGTAGCCGATCTCCATGGTGCTCGCGCGCACAATGGCGTAGCTCGGCACCTTTTGGGAAGGATTCGGCAGAATAGCGTAATGGCGCGCGATATCGTTGCGTACCTCACCCTCCTCGCGGCCCACCTCGTGCATAAAGGCCTGCTTGGAGCCAAGCAGCATCACGGCAAACCAGCGGGCGTCCTCGTCGTCATCAAAGTCGGCCACCAGTACGTCGGTGGACTCGGCTTTCTCGGCCTTGGTGAGCTCGGAAGAGATAAACTCTGCGATCTGCTGAGACAGGTCCACGAACTCGCGCTCGCCAAAGAAATAACCCTTGAGCTCGCCGCCGAATGCAGAGTTCTCCGCAAACGTGGCACGCTTGTTATCGGCCGAAGTACGGGCGCGACGCAGGTGCGTAGTCACGAAGCTGCGCACGGTACGGCTCTCGATATCAAGCTCGCGCTGGCTCATAACGTTGACGGCCGAGTCAAAGTCCAGGATATGCAAGATCGCGTGATTGATTTTCATATACGGCATTCCGTTCTAGATCGATTTCAGCACGAATCAGTATAGCGGTCGAGCCCACCCCAAGTGCATCGGAGATTGGTGCATTGGGGTCAGGTTACTTTGCACCAATCGCGCCCTTTTTGGTGCAAACAAACCTGACCCCAATGCACCAAAAAGGCGCCCGGGCCGTGGGGCCTGGACGCCTTCATTGTAGCTTGCTGGCAAACGAGCTTGATTTAGCAGGAGAAATCGACGCTGTCGATGATGTCCTTGAGAGCCTTGGCAGAAGCGGTGAGCTCGCCCTGCTCGTCATCGTTCAGCGGCACGGGGACGCGGCAGACAACGCCGTCGCGGCCAACGACCGTCGGCATGGAGATGGCAAGGTCGGACAGGCCATACTCGCCCACCATGAGCGAGGACACGGGCAGAACGGTCTGCTCGTCGCGCATGACAGCGGTGCAGATGCGCTTAACAGCCATGGCAACACCGTAGTAGGTGGCGTGCTTCTTCTCGATGATGGTGTAGGCGGAGTTCTTGACATCCTCGGCGATACGCTTCTCGGCGGCCTCGTGCTCCAGATGGCCGTGAAGCTCGCAGAAGGTGTTCAGCGGCACGCCGGCAACCTGAGCGCTGGACCAAGCGACGAACTCGGAATCGCCATGCTCGCCCATGACGTAAGCCTGGACGTCGCGCGGGTCAACCTCGACGTGGGCGCCCAGCATCTGCTGCAGACGACCGGTGTCGAGCACGGTACCGGAGCCGATAACGTGACCCTCGGGCAGGCCGGACATCTTGATGGCAGCGTAGGTCAGAACGTCAACCGGGTTAGAGACGATCAGCAGGATGCCGTCAAAGCCCGACTTCTTAATCTCGGGAATAATGGACTTGAAGATGTTGACGTTCTTGTTGACCAGGTCTAGGCGGGTCTCGCCGGGCTTCTGAGCAGCACCAGCGGTGACGACGATCATAGCGGCGTCAGCGACATCGGAATAATCGCCGGCGTAGATCTTCATCGGCTCGGCAAACGTCATGCCGTGCGCGATATCCAGGGCCTCGCCCTCGGCGCGGTTCTTGTCCACGTCGATCAGGACCATCTCGGAGAACAGACCGCTCTGCATCAGTGCGAATGCCGAAGACGAACCGACGAAACCGCAGCCGACAATAGCGACCTTCTTCTCGTTAACCATTATGTACTCCCATCTCTCTCCACAAACAAACCGCCCGGGAACGACTCGAGCGGTTTGCCGTAATCCCAATACTTCCAATCGGGACTTTGATTATGCTCCTATTCGCAGCCAAAAATCGACCGTTTACCGAAATTGTTTGCAGAATTCGTAAAATAACTGTACGAAATCGATTTCGAGCTATTGACGAACCGCCAGCGCCTAGTAAAGACCGGCCTCGCGAATAGCCTCAACGGCCAGCGCAATCTGATCGGGCGGCAGCACCAGCGCCATGCGCACGTGGCCCTCGCCCGAAGGACCAAAGCTCGCACCCGGCGTCACGACAACGCCGGCCTTCTCCATAAGCTCCTCGCAAAATGCCATGGAATCGGTGCGGCCACCGGGAAGCTTGGCCCACACAAACATGGAGCCATGCGCATTGGGGCGCTCCCAGCCCAGGCCCTCAAGACCGTCGCACAGGGCATCACGGCGCTCCTGGTACTTCAGGCGCTGCGCCTCGACCTCGTCGCGCGGACCATTAAGGCACGCGATAGCGGCCTTCTGGATCGGGAAGAACATGCCAAAGTCAATCTGGCTGCGCAGCTTGGTAAAGGCCGAGACCACGTCCTCGCGACCGACCAAAAAGCCGATGCGCGCGCCGGTGACGTTAAACGACTTGGAGAGCGAGAAGAACTCCACGCCCACCTCGAGTGCACCGGGATACTGCAGGAAGCTGCCGCCCGGCTCGCCGTCGAACACGATGTCGGAATAAGCGTTGTCATGGACAATCAGCAGGTCGTGCTCACGGGCGAAGGCAATAATCTCCTCGTAAACCTCGGGCGTGCCCACCGAGCCCACCGGGTTGGCGGGCAGCGACACGATCATATACTTGGCGCGATCTGCCACCTCGGGGTCGATGCCGGCGACATAGGGCAGATAGCTGTGCTCGGCGACCAGCGGATAATATTCGAGCTTGGCGTCGGCAATCTTGGCGCCCGCCTCAAAGACCGGGTAGCACGGATCGGGCACCAGGATGGTATCGCCCGGATCGAGCAGGGCCAGGCCCAAGTGGCCCACGCCCTCCTGCGTGCCATTGCACGACTGCACCATGGACGGCGTAATGCCCGAAACGCCAAAGCGGCGCTCGTAATAGTCGCACACGGCCTGCTTAAGCTCGGGCAGGTCACGCAGGGCGTACTTCCACATCTCCGGGTCCCGGGCTGCCTGCGTGAGCGCCTCGACCACGTGGTCGTACGGCTTAAAGTCGGGCGTACCCACGCTCATGTTGTAAATGGTCTTGCCCTGGGCCTTAAGCGCGAGCAGCTTGTTGTTGAGCGAGGCAAAAACCTCCGCGCCAAAGCGGTCGAGACGCTGCGATGCCTGCATGGTGCCACCTTTCGATACAAAAAGCGCGGCGCTCCGACAAGAGCGCCGCGCGATACGGGCCATCAGATTGCAAAAGTGTAACGCTTGCAACCCCCGTATTGGTTCAATTTAGCCAACCTTAGTCAATCGGATTGAGCGCATCGATCTGGGCGAGCCACAGTCGCGAGCTGGCGTCGCTCGGCATGCGCCAATCGCCGCGCGGGCTGAGCGTCACCGAGCCCACCTTGGGACCATCGGGCAGGCAGCTGCGCTTAAACTGCTGGGCAAAGAAGCGACGATAGAACGTACGCAGCCACGTATGAATCGCAGCCTCATCGTAGACGCCCTCAAAGCTCTTGAGCGCCATGCGGTAGATCTTGCCCGGCTCAAACCCAAAGCGCAGCAGGTAGTAGAGGAAGTAATCGTGCAGCTCATACGGGCCCACCAAATCCTCGGTCTTCTGCGCAATCTCGCCATCGCCCGTGGGCGGCAGAAGCTCGGGGGACACCGGCGTATCGAGGATATCGAGCAAGACCTCGGCAATACGCCCGCCAAAGACATCAGCCGCATAGCGCACCAGATGGCGCACAAGCGTCTTGGGCACGCTCGCGTTGACGGCGTACATGCTCATGTGGTCGCCGTTATAGGTAGCCCAGCCGAGCGCCAGCTCCGACAGGTCGCCCGTGCCGATGACAAAACCGCCGGCCTGGTTGGCCAGATCCATCAGGATCTGTGTACGCTCGCGAGCCTGGCTGTTCTCGTAGGTCACGTCCTGCACAGCAGGGTCATGCTCGATATCCTTAAAGTGCTGCTCCACGGCCGCGTGAATCGAAACCTCGCGGAAGCCCACACCCAGGTCGCGGGCAAGCGACTCGGCATTCGACTTGGTGCGATGCGTCGTGCCAAAGCCGGGCATGGACACGGCAGTGATGCCCGTGCGCGGCAGCCCCAGTGCATCGAAGGCACGCACGGTCACAAGCAGCGCCAACGTGGAATCCAGACCGCCCGAAAGACCGATGACTGCAGCCTTGGTACCCGTATGGGCAAGGCGGGTCTTGAGGCCGGCAGTCTGCAGGTCGAGGATGGTCTCGCAACGCTCGGCCAGGTCACCATGGTCGGCCGGAACAAAGGGCGCGCGCGGGAAAACGCGGTCGATGTCGCAGGCGTTGCGCAGGACGGGAGCCTCGGAGAGCGTGCCCTCAAAAGAGAACTCAACGGTCGTGGCCTCCGGAGCATCGTCGGCACGCGTCCACGTCGTCGAGCGACGGCGTTCAGCAACCAGGCGGTCAAGGTCAACGTCGGCGATGGCCATATCGCAGGTAAGGAGCTTCGTGGCGGCGAGCTTAGATCCGTTTTCATAGACGAGGTTCTCGCCCGCAAAGACCATATCGGTCGTGGACTCGCCCTCGCTCGCATCCGCGTAGGCATAGGCGCAGTACAGGCGCGCGCTTTGGTTAGAGATAAGGCTGCGGCGGTAATCTGCCTTACCGATGATCTCGTCGGAAGCGGAGGGGTTGAGAATCACCGTGGCACCGGCAAGCGCCATCTCGGTCGAAGGGGGCGCCGGCACCCACAGGTCCTCACAGACCTCAACGCCCAGCACCAGGTCCTCGGCGCCCTCATCACAGCAACGGTAGACAAGCCCCGAACCCAGCGGGACCGGACCCTGACCGGCAAATTCAACCCACACGGGATCCGCAGGCGCCGGAGCAAACCAACGGCGCTCATAGAACTCGCCATAGTTGGGCAGATACTTCTTGGCCGTGAGACCCAAAAGCTCGCCCGCGCAGCACACGGCGGCGCAGTTGTAGATATTCTCGGCAACTGTAACGGGAAGACCGACAGTAAAGACAATCGGCAGCTCACGAGTCTCGTCGAGGATATGCACCAGAGCAGCCTCGCAGGCGTGAAGCAGCGTGCGGTTATGGAACAAATCGGCCGCGGTATAGCCGCACAGGTTAAGCTCGGGCAGCACCAACGCACGAACGCCGCGCTCAGCAGCCTCGCGAACAGCCGCCAGCGCAACCTCGGCATTGCCCTCGACATCGGCCACGCGAATCCGCGGCGACGCCGCCGCCACACGCAAAAAGCCATCGTTCTTATTAGCCGAAACGCAGCATTGCCTTGTTGATCTGGACACTGGAGGCCCCTTCTACCCTGAGATTCAGTCTAACGGACGTTCACATATCTCTAACTAGCCAAAGCAACCTCCCAGTTTACTGAGAGGCCAACCTGTGCTAAGAGCATGTATTTCAAAATTAAGGCATATCAACGTCACATCTTTCGCAAATAATTCAATTGAAACACAACTACCATCATAATTGAAAATACACCAAGTCCTGTAACGAGAATTGAGAACATCGCGATGCTCGTGAACAGCGAAACAAGGAGTGTTGAAATAACAACAGCAACCGATTGCAAAGACTCCCTAATTGAAAACAGGCCTATCGATTCAGATCCGTCTCTCGCCAAATCCTGCAGCGATGTTATGAGAAGCACATCTTGAATGGCGTTTCCGGCACCGACGATAAAAAGGAAAATAAACGATATCCCAGACGCATAGCGATAGCCAAACGCCAGATACGCACCGAGCGCAAGATACGTCACAAAACAATATGATTTAACGCAATCGGAACCACTGATTAAACGACCATATATTGTATTTCCGAACAACAGTCCGATTGTAAGACTACTCTGAAGGAATCCGTATTGTATCGATGACGAGTCAAATTGCAATTGCGCTATAGCTGGCAAAAGAGAATTCAGAGAGCCGAATGCCACGCCACTAGAAATATCGATTAATAGGAAACCAATTGCCAAGTGCTTCGCGCTAAGATCACTAAATGCAGTCCTGTTTTTTTCATTTTTGCTTATCCCCTCTTTATCATTAACCTCGATAACCGACGGAACATCTCGCAGCAACCAGAACGACACGGCAAAAGAAAGCGCGTCTAATGCAATAACAGCCTCCGCCCCAAATTGAGCGACAACAAAACCGCCGGCAACTGGCCCCAGAACCATCATCAAATTCTGCAGAAACCCAAACGAATTATTAATTACGTCGCGATTGATACTATTCGTATTGGCTCTTAACAACGAGTAAAAGCAGGGCATTTCAACCGTTCGGCAAAGCGATACCGCACACGTAATAGCAAACATACTCCATTTACTATCAATAAAAATATAGCAAACGAATAATCCCGCGCGAATTAAGTCTGCCAATCTCATGGCCTGCAGTGTCCCGATACCCATCTTCTGAGGCAGCTGCGCGAGCGCAACTGAAAACAGAGAGGGGGCAAATCTGCAGCAGACCATCAAAGCAGTTGCAGAAACATCGTGAGTTACCTCGTAAATCAGCATTGGCAAAGCAATATTCGCACACCAATTGCCTATTTCGCTTATCCCTCTAGCAATAAATAGGACCCGAACCGGACGGCTAGCTCTCAATACCGTGAACATCACGATTAACCTCGTATTTCAGGCCTCGTTCATCCCTTAATAGGAATCCATAATCAACCAAATACCGCCTCAACACGGCATAATCAGGATAGAGCTGTGAAAGCACACGATTAACCTGAAGCTCCGTATAACTTGTATTTAATTCAAAGAAAGAGACGGCCCATAGCAGCATGATTCTTTTATAGCTTTCCTTTTTTGGAATTGAAACCAGCTCGCCATTCTTGAGAAATCGTTTTTTAAAGTCTATTAGCTCATCCATTCACATCCTCCATTTCATACGCATCTAATACTAAAAATGCATACGCTTTAGGTCATCGCATTCGGCTTCTTTATTCGAACTAAACTCGAACTAATCTAAATTATTTGCTCAAACACTCTTCGAAAGCTCGTTTTTCACTCTGAGTAAAATGCCCTTCCCAGTCAGTCCACGAACAGGAAGGCAACTCACAACGAGCGGAGTCGAAGCCCCCTGCCGTCGGTCGCTCAAAATGCACGATAACCTTTTCGATATCGCCATCTGTAATCAGGTCAGAATGAATGACCTCGGTACCGTCTTCGAATGTCATATACGGGTACATCACGTAAACCACCTCGCAATCGTAAGTCCAGTTTAGCATCAAGCTATTTCGCCAAAGACAGCAAGCCCCCCTTGATGAGTTGATGGTATCTGTTAAATGTCACGTACGATTCACATCTGGTGGGTACCCTGATGGCTACACGAAACGGAGCAGATTTACACCGGGAGGACCCCGTATGACAACCAAGTACACCGACGCGCCGCGCACGCGCGTCATGACACCGGCCGCGCTCAACAACGGCGTGCACGAGAACCATTCCATCGGACAGACCATGGCCATCGCGCCCAAAAAGGGCCTGTTCGACGACATTTCCATTCCTCAGATCATCGCCGGCGCCGCAGCCGCTGCCACAAGCGTCGCGCTTGCTTCCAAGATTGGCATCGCCGGTTCAGTAATCGGCGCCGCCGTGAGCTCGGTCATCACCGTTGTGTCCTCGCAGGTCTACCGTCACTTTATCTCTGCCAGTGCCGAAGCCCTCAAAGGCACGCACGCCGCCGTCGACTACCCCGCCGGCGCCTATGAGCCCGTTGAGTTTAATGCCGAGGAGCACTTGGGCGGCGCCGCGACTACGCAGGAGATGCGCCAGATTGCGGGGCGCGCGACCACGGCGCGCGTCGCTCCCGACAGCCTGCGCGCCAAGGCGGCGGCAGAGCGCAGCCAGACGCAAAAGAAGGTCATCGTCTTCTCGATCGCCATCGCCATCGTCGCGGTCATCGCCTGCGCCGGCGCCATCCTTATCACCACCGCCGGTGAGGGTCTAGGCGAGCGCCCCGAGCCGATTCTGTCGTCGCGCACGACCGAGCACGACGCGGACAGCACTGGTCAATCGCAAAGCCAGCAGGACGACTCGCAGGGCACCTCCGCATCCACCGACTCGTCCTCGAACACCCCCGATCAGTCGCAGGGCGCCGATTCTTCTGTGAACAACAACGGTACGCAATCCGGCACAACCGACTCAAGCCAAACGACTGACGGCTCTCAACCGAGCACGGGCGACCAGACGAGCGACACCACGTCGGGAACGGGCTCAGCAGACAGCAGCAACACCAGCAACTCGAACAGCTCGAGTGGAACCGCGTCCGGCACGGCATCTGACAGCTCGAGCCAAGGCACGGCATCGGGCAACTAAGCACGTTTGCCCCTCATAGATAATCGACCTGTATAACGGGCGCGAACCGGCAACGGTCGCGCCCGTTTGCCTTGGGCGCCGAGGTAGCAAGCCCCGCGCGATGGTAAGATGCTTTGGTGTGTAAAGAGGAGATTTGCCATGAGCAAGACAATAGTTAAGCCCACGCTATCGCTGGGCAACCACATCTATCTGTATCGTCTGCTGCGTGATGCGATTGGGTGCGGCAAGCAAACGTTTATGACGCAGGTCGAGGAGGCGCTCGCTGCTGGTGACATGGCCGCTTATGACCTGGGCTTCGAGTCCACGCGCGAGCTGCTCGAGGAGCTCGACGACTGCATAAGGCTGACCGTCTTTAAGGGCGGTCGCCTGTATGCCACGCTCATCGCCAACGAGGCCTGGGATGCCGCCCTTGCCAAGGGCGAGGACAAGCCCAAGGCTGCCAAGGGTGCCAAGCAGTCCTACAAAAAGAAAAAGCGCGGCGAGAAGGACCTCAAGGCCGTGCGCCCCAAGCACGTTAAGCGCGCCGAGCCCGAGCCCGTGGCCGAAGTCGCTCCGGAGCCCGAGCCCGAGGCAGAGATCGAAGTCGCTATTGAGGTAACGGCAGAAGCCGACACCGAAATCACCGCCACGACCGATCCCGAAGTCATATCCGAGCAGGAAGCCACTGCGGAGCTCAACGAAGCTCCCAAGTCGACAACCGAAGAAGCCGCTGACCAGCCCGAAACGCCTGCGTTCCAAAACAGCGATGTCTTTGGCGACGAGACCGAGGACGATCAGCCCGACGAGCCCGACGATCAAGGCGCTACCGAGTCGGCGCCGGAGCCCGAGACGCCGCAGCCCGCCATCTCGCTCACGGTCGTCTATGACCCCGAGAACGCAAACGCCGGCATCACCACCATGGCATCCACACCCATCGAGGCAAAGTCGAGCGTCGAGAACGAGAACGCGACGCAGGTTGAGGTTGAAGCTGCAGCTGCAGACGCGCCCGTCACCGTGAAGCCCGCAGATTCCACGATCAAGCCGAAAACGACGCTGGAGCCCGCACCCGTCATCGAATCCATGCCCGCCTCTGCTTGCGACCAAATTCCCGCGCCGGCACCGGCTTCGGTACCCGCAGCGGCCCCAACCCCCGCACCTGCAGCGCCCGCCATCCCCAAGGACTTCCCCGTCGATTTCGCAACCGAGGTCTTCTGCCCCGGCCCATTGCTACACCAGCTGTCAACCTATCTCCCCTACGGCGCCGACACCCTCGGCATTGTCGGCGAGTACTACTGGATCGCCCGCGAGCGCGGTACCATCGAGGCCGCGCGAAACCGCGCAAACTTCCCCCTGTGCTACACGCAGGCCGGCGAGCGCCGCGAGGTTACCGTGCGCATCCGCCGCAACACCACCGGCGGTCTCGGAGCCGCCTGGGCCATCGACAAGGTCGAAGCCCCGGTCGAGTAAAAAACGGCCTCGGATAGCCAATTGACCATCCGAGGCCGTTTGAATTCAGGCCTTTTAGTTGTCATCGGTGCATATAGACACCAGAGAAGCAAGCTCATCCTCAAGTTGCGGAGCAAAGTATCTAAAAGAAACCTGCGCTCCAGTCGGTATCGACTCAATCATATTCGCAGCATTATCTGAAACTCGGTACGATGCAGTTTCACCTGTCTTCAAATCCTCTATTGAGCAGACAGCGTCTTCAGCATCAATCGACCTAAGCACGCCTTTTCCTTGTAACATCACATCGGCATGCCCGCCAGCTATTTCTAATGAACCTGAGTCTGTCGCAGTCACTTCTCCGGAACCTCCGCGCGATATCTCTTCCTTTGTTGAACAGCCCACCAATGAAGCCATCAGCACCAAAGACAGAGCTAGACGAATCGCCCTACTTCGAAAAAGTCGTTCCATAAGTCCACGCATAATAGCTCTGATCATACTTCAGGAAGGATAAAGATGAATTCCAGCCGTCCGCTATGCCAATCATCTGCCTTGTCTCTCCAGTTTTCTTACCAGTAAGTGTGGCGTAAGCCTCCGCTGTTACAGAATGGGCTGATCCGTTGTACAAACTCGCATGTAAAACATTCGGTCTATTAGAGTTAATCTCATTTTGAATGCTCGCGATAGCCGGAGAGGAGACAGTGCGGGCGATAAGAGTACTTCCTCTGCTTGCGCAGTAATTTGTAAACCCCGTTGCACAGGTTGATATCGGCGTTCCACCCAAAACAACGCCGGGAACAGTCTGTTCTTCATCGGAAAGAGCATGGGTATTGGTGTAATTCCATATCTGCATATATTGCGAAGGGTCGCTATATAAATTGGCAATGCCATACAGTTCCGCAACGTTCGAAAAAGCTGTCACCATACAAGCATAGTGGGCGGTAAGCCTCTTAATCTCGCTTTCATCATATGACATAAACTGAGAAATGGAACGAAATCCAGATACTGTGTAATCCTGCATTTGAGTTGCGTAAATTACAACATCGTTCCAGCTTGAAGGTTTATTCGATAAAACGACAGGCCGTCCTTCTATGGAAACAGCCGGGATTGTTCTTCCGCAATTTGTTGTTATTGAACCGTCCAAAGATTGCACGCCGAATTCGAATGGATTGATCATTACGACTGGGTTATTGAAAGAATAAGACTCGACACCAAGATCTCCTCCCCGATCCATAGGGCTGACTAAGCCGTCTCCAAAACGATATCCCGTAAGTATTTCATCATCTGAAGCATCTAAAACCAAATAGCCCGCGGCTCTATTGGATGTCACAACCGGAACAATGTAGCCAAGCGGGGACCCATCAACGTCTACAAAAGGAATAGGGTCAGAAGGCGTATACGAAGAGCCGAGGAGTCCCTTTATATATTTATCGGCAAGCTCTTGCGCAATTTCAGAAGTAAATTGTATCTGCTCACCATCAATATTGTCCGTCGAAGCAAAAACCTCTTTCGGACGTGCGGCTAAGGCGACAATTGAAGACGCGACAAGTTGCAGAAAACGACGACGCGAAAGCATATGATCTTCTTTCTAGAGAAGCGACTTATAAGATACTCCTATTCTATAATCTTTTTTGTAACGTTACAGCACTGGTTATATTTCAATTCGATTTGCTTATGTCCTTGCAACCCAATACGTCTTTACGTTTTAAACGGAATTAGAAAATCACTCATAGCAAAAACGAGCTTTAATCCCAAAGAGATGACTTTGATTATGAATCAAACCAGCAGCCCTGACATAGCTGCAATGCAATTGCTACAAGAAAGGCCGCCCTTGCTGGCGGCCTTTCTTCTTGTTGCTAATCGCGCGTCAGCTTGCGATGAATACGATGCGGCTGGGCTGCGTCCTCGCCCAGGCGCTCGATACGGTTGGCCTGATAGGCCTCGAAGTTGCCCTCGAACCAATACCAGTTGCCCGGGTTCTCGTCGGTGCCCTCCCACGCCAGAATGTGCGTGGCGACGCGGTCCAGGAACATACGGTCGTGGCTAATGACCACCGAGCAGCCCGGGAACTCGAGCAGCGCCGCCTCGAGCGAGGACAGCGTCTCGACGTCGAGGTCGTTCGTGGGCTCGTCGAGGAGCAGCAGGTTGCCGCCCTGCTTGAGCGTAAGCGCCAAGTTCAGACGGTTGCGCTCGCCACCGGAGAGTACGCCGGCGCGCTTCTGCTGGTCCTGGCCCTTAAAGCCAAAGCTCGCCACATAGGCGCGGCTGGGAACCTCGGTCTCGCCAACCATCATGTGGTCCAGGCCGTCCGAGACGACCTCCCACAGATTCTTGTCGGGGTCGATGCCCTCACGGTTCTGGTCGACGTAAGAAATCTTGACGGTCTCGCCCACCTCGAGCTCGCCCGAAGTCAGCGGCTCCAGACCCACAATCGTCTTGAACAGCGTGGTCTTACCGACACCGTTGGGGCCGATGACGCCCACGATGCCGTTGCGCGGCAGGGTGAACGAAAGGTCATCGATGAGCACGCGGCCATCGAACTCCTTGTGCAGATGATGGGCCTCGAGCACCTTGTTGCCCAGACGCGGGCCCACAGGGATGCGGATGTCGGTCCAGTCGAGCTTCTGGCTTGCGCGGGCCTCGGCCTCCATCTCCTCGTAGCGAGCCAGACGGGCCTTGTTCTTGGCCTGGCGAGCCTTGGGCGAGCTGCGCACCCACTCGAGCTCGGCCTCCATGCGCTTGGCGAGCTTGGCGTCACGGTTGCCCTGGGCCTCGATACGCGCGGCCTTGGTCTCCAGATACGTTGAGTAGTTGCCCTTGTAGGGATAAAGATGACCGCGGTCGACCTCGCAGATCCACTCGGCGACGTTGTCCAAGAAGTAACGGTCGTGCGTGACGGCCAGAACGGCGCCCTGGTAGTTGTGCAGGAAGTGCTCGAGCCACAGGATCGACTCAGCGTCCAGGTGGTTCGTGGGCTCGTCGAGCAGCAGCAGGTCGGGAGCCTCGAGCAGCAGCTTGCACAGGGCCACGCGGCGACGCTCGCCGCCGGAAAGCACATTGACCGGCATGTCAGAATCGGGCAGCTGCAGGGCGTCCATGGCCTGGCCGAGCTTGGAATCGATATCCCAGCCGTCGGCGGCGTCGATCTCGTCCTGGAGCTTGCCCATCTCGGCCATAAGGGCGTCCATGTCGCAATCCGGGTCGCACATCTCCTCGCCGATCTTGTTGAAGCGATCGACCTTGGCGATCATATCGCCAAATGCCATGCGCACGTTCTCGATGACGGTCTTGTCGTCGTCGAGCGGCGGCTCCTGCTGCAGAATGCCAACGGTGTAGCCAGGGGTAAGCCTTGCATCGCCGTTGGAGACCTCCTCGATGCCGGCCATAATCTTGAGCAGGGTCGACTTGCCCATACCGTTGGGGCCCACGACGCCGATCTTGGCGCCGGGATAGAAGCTCAGGGTCACATCGTCAAGGATCACCTTGTCGCTATGGGCCTTGCGAGCCTGATACATCTGGTAGATGAACTCCGCCACAGTCATTTCTCCTTATCTAGCTGCGGAAAGACTTCTGATCCGCCCTTCCGGAAAAGGCCGGGGGATAAATCCGCGCGTTCTAATAAAAAGGGGCATGGTTGCCCACACCCCCTAATACTACCTGGGAAAAGTCCCCTGGAGCATATTTTGACCTGCGTACGCTAGTTTTCCGCAACCTTAGCGAACAGCCCGCTGCGACTTGCGCCACAGTAGATACGAGTAGACATACACGGCCCCGACCGACCCAAATGCCAGTACCGCGACTGCCGCGGCTGTGACCTCGCTCGAAAGCACTGTGCCCACCACGCCCATCACGATGAGCCCGGCACCCAGCACCATAAAGCAGGCGCCACCAAAGCGCTGCGTGCGCCGCCAGTTCTCGGGATCGGCAAGCGCCCAAGGCGTCTTAACGCCGAGCGTATAGTTCTGCTTCACACGCGGCAGGTAGTTGCCCATGCCAATAAAGAGCAGGCCAATGGCGCCGGAAATCAGCAAGTTGACCGTTCCAACGGCGGGAACTACACCCCAAACCGTAAGCTCCCCCAGCCAGCTTACGGCACACATGAGCAGCGTGAAAGCAATCACAAAGCCCTGATAGAACTTGCCCGAGGTCCGATACGCCTCGCCTTTGGGATCGATACGCGGCACCACGTAAAAGACCGCCAAAAACACCAACGGCAGTGCGCCAAGCGCAGAAGCCATCCAGCTGGGGCCCCAACCATCTACAGCGCCGTTCGCACCCCAGTGCGTGGGGATCTGCGCAGGCAGGCTCGGCATCACCAAGAGGTGCGCCGCCACGTTGACCGCGCACAGCACGGCAAGCGCGACCCATACGCGCGACGATACCCCCGTGGCGTGAATGCCCTTGTTTTCGTTATTCATCCTTATCACCTTCAGCGCTTGTAAAGCCCATAAACCAGCCGATCAAGTCCTGCATGACGGTGGTGTTTAAGCTGTATACGATGTTTTGACCATGACGTTCATCGGTCACCAGCCCAGCATTCTTAAGCGTTGCCAAGTGATGGCTGAGCGACGGTTTGCTGATGTCGAAATGCTCGGCAAGCTCCCCCGCCGTGCAATTGCCCTCGCGCAGCAGTTCCAAAATGCGCCGCCGCGTTGGATCGGCCAGTGCCTTAAAACCCTCTCCCGTCATAGAACCTCCTCTCACCAGTTCGTTCGACGCGCACACTATACTCGATATTTAGATGTTTGTCTAATTATCTAATTTAATCGAAACTATAGAACATTCGTTCGCGTTTAGTTACAATAGAAGCCAGAAGCAGATGGGCCAGCTCCCCTCTACCAGAGAAGGAGATGGACTATGAGTATTGACGATGTCCTGACGTTGTTATTGCTTGTAATCGCGGCTGTGGAGCTCGGCATCCACATTGGAGGTCGAATGAAATAGCCGCCCCCGCGTAAAGCGAAGACGGCCACTTCTCACGCCATAAACGTGTTTCGGAGTTGGCTAACCCGCGGCAACGGGTGCCATCTGCTTCAATCTTATGCGAACCTCATCCTTATTTCAACAGGCTCACAGACCCCAAACGAAACCGCGATAAACGCGATAATACCTATAATGGCGATAGCTAAACGTGTATTTCACTTCCCCATCGGAGGATATCTATGACCGAAACCGTAGCCGCCGCGCCCGTCGAGACGCGCGACACCAAGCTCGAGATCATCATGGGCCGCGAGGCACTCGATAAGCTCGCCAACGCCACAGTGTTGGTACTCGGCTGCGGCGGCGTGGGCTCCAACTGCTGCGAGGCACTCGCTCGCGGCGGCGTTGGACACTTCGTGATTCTGGATAAGGACATCATTGCGCCAAGCAATATTAATCGCCAGGCGATCGCATTTCACAGCACCATCGGCAAGCGCAAGGTGGATGTCATGGAGGCGATGATCCACGATATCAACCCCGCCGCTACCGTCATCAAGCGCACCGAATACCTGCTGAGCGATAACATCGACGAGTTTTTCGCGAACGTTCTGGAGCAGACGGGCGGCAAGCTCGACTACGTCATCGACGCGATCGACACCATCTCCGCCAAGCTCACCGTTGCCAAATACGCTCAAGACCACGACATACGGCTGGTGAGCTCCATGGGCGGGGCCAACAAGCTGCATCCCGAGTGCCTGCGTTTTGCCGACATCTTCGACACGGTGCGCGACCCCATGAGCCGTATCATGCGCAAGGAGTGCAAAAAGCGTGGCATCAAAAACCTGCATGTGCTGTTTAGCTGCGAAGAATCGGTAAAGACGCAGCCCCGCGACCCCTCCAACATCCATGAGCGCACTGAGTTGGGAACCGCCAGCTTTATGCCGCCCATCATGGGCCAGATGATTGCCGGCGAGGTCATTCGCCAGATCAGTGGACGTGGAACCGAGCGCGTACGCGCCGACGGCCAGCGCCTGGACTAGCAAGGCACACCGCGATGGAGCCGCAGTTCTTTGATGCTCACTGTCATTTGGATCTCATGGCCCGCCCGAACGCCGTTGCCCACGAGGCCGCAACGATGGGGCTGGGGCTCTTTGATTGCGGCGTCGATCCGCGCGATTTTGCGGGGGCGAGAGAGCGATCCGGCAACAACAGCCATGTCATCGCAGGGGTGGGCCTCCATCCCTGGTGGATTGCCGACGGCCGATGCGGAACCGCCGAGGTCAACCTGCTCTGTGAACTCGCCAGCCGGGAACGTTTTATTGGCGAGATCGGGCTCGACTTCTCACCGCGCTTCGCGGGTACCGAGGGAATCCAGATGCAGGCATTTGAACGGCTCTGCCAAACTCTATCGCGGCGCCCACTCGCTGGGCGTGTCCTGTCCATTCACGCCGTTCGCGCGGCGGGAGCAACTTTGGACATTTTGGAGTCGAACGGCCTTCTAAAGGACACTCCCAACTCCCCCACCATCATCTTTCACTGGTTTAACGGTACCTCGGATGAGCTCAGCCGTGCTCGCAACGCTGGCTGCTATTTTTCCATCAATGAGCGCATGCTTGCGACCAAACGCGGGCGCGAATACGCACGACAGATTCCACTGAACCGCCTGTTGCTCGAAACCGACGCGCCGGCCGAACCAGACGCGAAAACATCCGCGCGGCAGCTCGTCGATTCACTCATAAGAACATCCGAGATCATTGCCACGCTTAAAGACTGCGCCGCGGAAAGCGTCAAGTCGGTCGTCCTGGAAAATTCCCGCTCCATTTTCGACTTCCACTAACCCTGGTGGGCAAAAAATGCCAAATATGAGTACTGTTGTAAAACTAGTCACATTATTTTGCATCAAAACAACGACCTGATAATATACAACTGTTCATTATCAGGTCGTTTTAGCATACTTAAAGCCATCCATAACAGGTTTCAATCGCCCGAAGACGCTCAATAAAGGCCTCAAGAGCCTGATTTTGCTGCCACTAAATTAGTGACAGTACTCATATTTGGCATTTTTTGCCCACGCCTCTCAAGAAACACGCGAATCGCACAACGCAGCCCCATAAGAGCGTGGAGCAATTCGGCGGCGCTACCCCAGCTCGTGCATAAGGTCGCAATTTCGCGCATATAGCTCATCAAAGATATGGCGGCGCGATGCGTACAGCTCATGAGCGTCCATATCAGGCTCGATCGTTTGCGCGACCCCAAGAACCCGGGCAAGCTCACCCCATGATGAATAGGCGCCGCCAGCAAGTGCCGCCATAAGGGCATCGCCAAAACATGCGCCCACCGTAACCTTCGCAACCGAAACTTCACGACCGCAGACATCGGCAACCGCTTGCATCCATACCGGATTCTTAGTTCCGCCTCCCACGAGCATGATGTGCTCGATAGGCAATCCATGATCTCGCTCGATAATATCAACATGAGCCGCGACCGTATAGGCGATCCCCTCCAAAGCAGCGCGGACCATATGGCCCCGGGTATGCCTTTCGGTCAGACCGAAGAACACGCCACGCGCCTCGGGATCGTTGAGCGGGGTGCGCTCGCCCACAAAGTATGGAAGGCACAGAAGGCCATCCGCTCCGGGACCTACCTGCCCGGCATCGCGCGCCATGACCTCATAGGCATCGGGGCCGCCGGAGCGTTCGGCATCCACGGCATCGCGGTACAACTCGCGTCGCAACCATGCCGTCAACGCACCCGCTGTATTGGTGCCGGCGCAGATGCCGTAAGTCCCGGGGATGATGAATGTCCCCGGCCATAGACGGGCATCATCGACCATATGGTCCGCTAGGTAGATAAAATATGCCGTGCTCCCGAGTTGTACCATCATGTCCCCGGGGCAGAACACTCCAGTAGAAATCGCCTCGGCACCCGAGTCACCCGTTCCGACAAGCACCGGCGTTCCCTTCGCAAGACCGGTTTCAACTGCCGCCCGATCCGTGATTACGCCGGCCACATCGGTCGCCGCCATGACTTCGGCCATCTGGTCGGGGCGACAGAACCGCGTGCACTCGCGCTCATTGACCTGCCACGTCTCGCGATCGTATAAGGGAAGGAAATCCTCGGCAAGATAACGGTCGATCGTAAACCTGCCGGTGAGCTTGGCGCACAGATAGGATGAAGCCGTAAGAAACTTCGCCGCCCGCTCATGGAGCTCGGGCATATTCTCCTTAAACCAAAGGACCTTGGGAGCGATATCGGACGAGCACGGGTCGTGTCCAAAGAGCTCACGAGCTCGATCGGGACCATATTCAGAAAGAAGCTCGTCAATCTGCGGCTTCGAGCGAGCGTCGACCCCGTACAATATTGCCGGAGCCAAGGCGTGGCAATCTTCATCGACCGGCACGCAATCACAGCCCAAAGCCGACAACCCTACGCAGCGGATCTGACTCGCCTCGATGCCCGCGCGCTCGATGAGCTCGCGAGACAGCCGGCAAAAATCACCCCACCAAATCGCTTCTGCATCGTGCTGATACCAACCATCCCGAGGGTTCTCGGTCTCATGTTGACAAGATGCCTGCGCCACAATTCGACACTCCGCATCAATTAACACACCCTTGGACGCACTCGTTCCGATGTCGATGCCAAGATAGTACGGCATGCCGCTCACTCCCCTCTCGCGGCACGGGCGGCAGCCATGAATCGCGCGACCCGTTCGGCTTCGACAGGGGCGTCGAGCTTGCCGTCTCGCTTGAGACAGGTACCGACAAACGCGCCATCATAATGTGAAAACACGTCTGCAACGGTATTCTCGCGGCATCCCGTTCCACATACCACCGGCACATCGCCAACACGGGCGCGCACCTCGTCGGCAAGCTCGCCCGAAGCTCCGCGCCCGGCAGCAGATCCGCCAATGACAAGGGCATCGGGCAGACAGTTGAATACCAGCGAATCGGCAATATCGGGAGTCGAACGGTCGTTAAGATACACTTCGCCCTCGCTTGTGATGAAATGGAACATCTTTAGGTCATCCAGACGCAGGGCGGCGCGGCGGCGCATGGTGTGCGCAAAGTCACGATTGATCAGGCCAAGATCGCCAGCCCAGGCACCGCAGAAATTACAGCGTGTAAACTGCGCCTCGACGGCGGCGCACAGCTCGATCGTGGCATCGCCGTCATAAATAGCCTCTGCACCCCAAGGGGTCGAGAACTCTGCGGCAAGAGCGCCGATGACATGCCCCGTAGCGGCAAGGGTCACTGCCGACACATGCTGCTCGTAGGGCATCGACAGCTCATTGGTGATCAGAATGCCGTCCACGCCACCCGACTGCAGCGCTTCGAGATCGCGCTTGGCGGCATCGATCACGCGCGAAACGCTGCCGCCCGGATAATACAGAGGATCGCCAGGCAGCGGCTGCAGATGCAGCATGCCAATGACCGGTTTCTCGGTCCCAAACATCGAAGCCATAAACGACATGGTCAATCTCCTTTAGCTCGCCGACTCGCAGGCATCAACTGCTACTCGCCCAGCACCTCAACGTACACTTTTCGCTTCTGAGGCCCATCGAACTCCGCAAGGTAGATGTTCTGGGCTCCGCCACATACAATGTGGCCGTCTTGAACGGGGAAGAAGCAGCTATTGCCGCAAATCATGCTCTTGATATGGCCACAGGAGTTATTGCCCGTGGCGCCATAGCTCGGCAAGAAATGAGCATGCGCATAGGGGGCATCGGGCGGGGCAATGCGATCGAGCGTCTCCATGAGATCGGTCTCCACGCACGGAAGCCCCTCGTTCACCACGATACCGCAAGTCGTATGCGACAAAATAATCGCTGCCAGTCCATCGGTCACCGCACTACGCTCGATGGCGGCATGCACATCTTCTGTGATGTCGATGAACTGGTCGGGCGCCGTCGATAGATAGCTCAATGTCTCGAGTGTCACCATGTCACTCATCACCTTTCAGAAAACGCAGCGCCGTGCCGGAATACAGATTCTCCCGCGTCTCATCGCGCATGGGCACAGCATCAAGCGCCCGCTTGAGCTTGAAGGCGCGGAAGCGTGGCGTATTGCTGGCAAACATCACCTGATGCGACAGGGCACGCTCATACCACAGCGGTCCCATATCGACGGTGAAGAGCCGCCGCATCATCTCTTCGGGCGAATCGATATAGGTAATAGAGGTATCCGTATAGCAATTGGGATACTTGAGCAGCATCGCCACGGTTTCGCGCACCCAGGGCCAGCCAAAGTGAGTCAGGTTAAAGCGCACATCCGGATGCGTTGCGATGGTGTGCTCAAACGCAAGCGGGTGGCTTCGTGAAAGCTCCGCACCCGGCTCCCAGGACATACCGGCATGAAAAACCACCGGCTTGTTGTAGCGCTCACAGAGTTTGTAGAGCGGCTCGGCAACGGCATCATCGGGCGCAAAACCCTGCTTTGCCGGATGCAGGCAGAGCCCCTTGGCCCCCAGCTCGGTAAAGGCGCGCTCCAGTTCGTCGGCGGCGCCACTCACTTGCGGGTCCACGCTCGCAAATCCCCATAGACGATCGGGGTGCGCAGCAACAAGCGCGGCAACCTGCTCGTTGGTGCCAAAGTGCCCGCCGCACGCCGTGGTCACATCGAGCGGCATGAGCACGCTTTTCCGTACATCGCAGACATCCATCTCGGCCACGAGCTCATCCCAGTCCATGGGACCCATGTGCCCCATGCCAAACTCACGCTCCCAAAAACCAAAGCCGTCTGGCTCGTCGCCTGGCGTATAGATCTCGCCGTAGAGCATGGGCTGGACCAGCATATCGATTACCATCTTGCACTCCTTTCCAGGCTTTTGTTCCTAGTACGGTTCGAACGACCCAATGACTCGGGACGAAAGCTCGGCACCGGCATGCATGCACGCCGACACGTCAAGCCCATCCAGTACACCCTTGGTGAATCCGGCGATATACGAGTCGCCGGCGCCCACGGTATTGACGACCTTCTCGGCCGGCACGATCCCACATTCATAGAAGCGCTCACCGTCATAGGCGATGCTTCCCTTCTCGCCAAGCGTGGCGACCGCCACGCGCGGACCCAGCTCCTGCACATGGCGCACCCAGTCGCGCAGCTCCGCGCTATCCTCCTCAAACGACATAAAGGCATAGTCCACGTAAGGAAAATGACTCTCACAGGTGTATTCGGGATCTTGACTGAACACCGAAAAGTCCATGACGACGGTCTTGCCCGCCTCGTGCCATTCGGGCAGCAGGTCTAAGCAGTTTCCAAACAGGTCGGTATGGATGACATCGTGCTCCAGGATAAATGCCCGGTCACCATCGTTTGGCCGGTACGTTTCCATAACACCGTCAATCGCCTCGAGATGTACGCGGTCGACGCCGTCCTTCAACGCCATGAGCATCACCGAGGTATCGCCGTCCTCCACGCGAAGATGCGAGATGTCGAACCCCTCGGCAGCCAGCGCCTCGCGCATCTTGTCTCCGTACTCGTCCTTTCCGACAACCGACACCGCAGATACCGATACGCCCATTCGCGCCAGATGGATACCCCAGTCGATGCCATTGCCAGTCGGATAGAACACACCGATGTTTTGATACACGTCCGCACAGCAGAAGCCAGCTGCGCATGCTTTGATATCCATAGTCTTCTCCAGCAATCAAAAAGGGGCCCACCCAAGGCGAGCCCCTATCCGAATTCCGATGTAATCTCGCGTCAGTCAGCCAAGGCTTCAGCCCCAAGCCGCCCAGCGCTTTCTCAGGCTACTCGGCGATCGGAGCTCCGTGACCCCAAGAGCCCTCCATGCCGCACACGGTCGAGGCAAAGCCTGCCGCAAAATCGAGCGCATGCTCAATAGCCTCAGAACCGCTGTCTCCACGCTTGGCGGAATCGAGGTAGCACATCAGGAATGAAGTCAGGAACGAGTCCCCGGCTCCCATGGTGTCCTTCATGTCCGTTACGGGCTTTGCCAGCTGGCGATAGTAACGCTCGCCGTCATAGGCGATGCAGCCCTCGGCGCCCGCCGTCGCAGACACAAAGCGCGGACCCAGGCTCTTCACCCAGGCGAGGCGCTCGCGAATCTCATCCTCGCTCGCAGCGTCCGCGGCGCTAAAGAAGGCGAAGTCGACAAACGGGGCAATCTGCTCATAGTATTCATCGGTGGAATCGTCCGAGAAGTCAAACGATACGGTGATGCCCGCAGCCTTCAGCTTGGGGAGCTCGCGCTCGGTAAAGCAGTAGTTGCCCGAGTGGACTACGTCGAACTGCTTCATGTATGCCAGATCAAAGCGATCGAGCACATAGCGCGCATCGCCACGGATGCCGCCCTCATTGGAGCCGAGGAATACGCGGTCGCCATCGACCACGGTCACACGCGCCGCGCCATTCTCGCCAATAAGCTGCTCGCACTTAGCGAGCTCAATGCCCTCGTCCTCAAGACTTGCAATCACATGCTCGGCAGCGGCGTCGTTGCCAAAGATGCCCATATATGCAGAGCGCGCAGCACCGCACTTCTTGGCGTAAACGGCAAAATTCACCGCATTGCCGCCGGGATACATGGTATGGATATGCTCATAGCGATCGACGACGTTGTCACCAAACCCGAGCGCGTTAACGTTAAAAGCCATGGTATCTATCCTTCCTAGTACTCAACAACGCCCATGTAGCGACGGAAGTCGGGGTCGTGATCGAACACCTTGCCGCGCGCTGCACGCAGCTCGCAGTTCATAGCGTAGAACAGCACCGGATCCAGATAGGAACGAACGCTCGCCGGCACGGCCTCCATACCGTACTCCTTGGCATCAAGCACCATCAGCGTGTCGGTATGGGTCTCGAGGAACGCCAGGGCGCGCTCGTCCATAGGACGGCACTCGCTCGAGCCCATCTGCAAGAAGTAGAAGACGCCATCCTGGGTAGCCTCAAAGGGGCCATGGAAGTACTCGGCAGAGTGGATATAGCTGCAGTGCTGCCACTGCATCTCCATGAGCGAGCAGATGGCGAAGCCATACGTCTGGCTAAAGTTGGGACCGCTGCCCAGGATATAGAAGAACTCATGCTCCTGGCAAAGCTTGGCAAAGCGATCGCCCAGCTCGGCATTTACCTTTTCGCGTGCGGGAGGCAAAATCTTATCCATTTCGGCAATACCGGCATACATGTCAGCGAGATCGGCGTAGCCCTCCTGCTGGTCGAGCAGCTCGGCCGCGAGCGACAGCGAGATGCCGGCAGGGACTTCGGCCTGCGGAACGCCCTCGCCCCACGGGTACACCCAGGTGACCCACTTACCAGTATCGATCTTGGAACCGGCGTTATCGGTCTGCGCGATCACCGTCGCGCCCGCGGCAAGGGCAATCTCGCAGCCCTCGACGACCTCGGGGGTATTGCCGCTGTGACTGCAGGCAATGACCAGAGACTTCTCGCCCAGGCGACGAGGACGCATGATGTCGAACTCACGGGCCGTATAGATATACGAGGTGAACGTCGTCGCCTCGCGCTGCAAGAGCTCATGGGCTGGAATCAGATCGATCATGGAGCCGCCGCAGGCAATCCAGTAGACGCTGTCGAACTTGCCCTTCTCGGCAATTGCTTCCTTAATCAGATCATGTGCGTTCATGTTTAGTTCCTTTCCAGTTTGGCCGGCCATGCATGACGCGTCTTGCATGACCGAGCAAAATCTTATCTAGTCAATCAGATACTTCTCGAAGGCGGCCATGTTCTTGGCATCTGCCGCAGCCGGGTCATCGTAGTAACGACCGTCCGTGATTTCCTGACCCAACATGCCATCGAAACCATGGGCGTTGAGCGTGGCGACGAAGGCATCCATATCGTGCTTGCCGTCGCCCCAGACCAGATGGCCATAGGGGTCGCCATCGATAAAGTGCATCTCGTGGATCGCACCGTCGCCAAATGCGGCAAACCAGTCCTCGAGCGACTCACCCGCAACACCCATTGCGGTCGTATCGACCATAGGCTGCAGATACGGACTCGCGACCTCATCGATCATGCGCTTGGCATCGGCGACGGTCGTCACAAGGTTGCTCTCCTCGGGACGCAGGCTCTCCATTGTTAGCACCAGGCCGTGCTCGCCGGCATACTCCGCCAAGATGGATAGATGCTCGCGGCTGCGCTTCCACGCCTCTTCGCGGTCTTCGTCCCAGTCACCCCAACCCGAGTTTACGGACATGCGGTCGCATCCCAGCACCTCGGCAAGCTCGATGCCATGCTTGAAATACGCAAGGCTCCGCTGCTCGTGAAGCGGCTTACGGGCGCAATACTGCCATGGATAGACCACATTCTCGGGGCAGAGCGTCCGATAGCGCAGACCACGGTCGGCGGCCTTTTTCGCCAGAACCTCGGCCTCAAAATACCCAGTGTGATCGAGCGTCACATGGGGCTCGGCGCACCACAACTCGATGGACTCAAAGCCCAGACGCTGTTGCGTATCCAAAAAATAGTCGAGCGACCACATGATGTAGTGGATGTTCATGCCCGCGATCTGCTCGCGACGCAGCGTCGGTTTGGTTTCAGGCATGCTAAACCTCCTTATTTCGGTCGAACACGATACGTCCGTCCGACATGGTCATATCAACAGCAAGGTCACAGGCATCGTGGTAGTCAAGGTCAAACACATCGCGATCGAGCACACAGATGTCGGCAAGCTTACCGGCCTCGAGCGTTCCCAGCTCATCCTCGCGCATCAGGTCATATGCGCCCCCTGCCGTCCATGCACGAAGGAGCTCGGCAATCATCAGCGTATTGCCCTCATTCACGGGCAAACCGTCGGCAAAATAACCACCGCACGCGCTGTAGATTGATTCGCCCAGACTCGGAATCAAGAGCGGAAGGTCGGTGCCACAGCACACCGTACATCCCGCGTCTTCCATGCCGCGACGGTTCCAGCTGTGCTGCAGTCGGACCTCGCCGATCTGCCGACGCATCATCGACAGGCAGTCCTCGCGCTTATCGAGCGTGAGGATCTGGGGGTAGACCTCGCAGATTCCGCCCAGCTTGCCAAAAAGGGCAAGGTCTTCCGGATCAGAGTTCTCGAGGTCGGTGATCGCGTGGCGTCGAAGCATGGCTCCGTGCTCATCTCGCGGCAGCGAGGCATACAGCGCAACGGTGTGGCGAACGGCGCCGTCGCCCTGACAATGAAGCGAGTAACGGAAGCCCTCGGCATCAATCGCGCGCAGCTCGTCCTCAATCAAACCCCACTCGGGCTCCTCGACAACCGTCTTGCCGGCAGCCCCCGCATCGGCCGTCTCCTCATACGGGTCGATCATCTCGGCAAGCCCCGCCCATACGCCGCGATCGGTCATGCGGTTGAAGCCCGAGAAACGAACAAACGGTCCCTGGAAGCGATCACGCGCCGCACGGGCATAGGGCAGATTCGCCCCGGCGCCCACCGGCTGCGACATCATGGAGACGCGAACCGTCAGCTCGCCAGATTCCTCACGGCGCGCCATCTCATCGGCAAATCCGTAATAGTCATCGAAGGCCATCTCTTTGATAGCCGTGACACCGCGAGCGTTCAGCATCGCCATGTAATCCGAATACCCGGCGCGCACCTCGGGAAGCGCCAAGAAGTCCCGCATCATACGCCAGATCTTCTCGGCATAGCAGGCCTCGGGCGTAAAACCATAGCGCTCGCTGGCGGCGGCGTTGAGAACGCACGTCTCGGCACCCGGGGTAAAGCAGACAACGGGAATATCTCCGAAGGCGCCGCCGAGCGCTGCCGCCGTTTTTTCATTCTCAATGTCTTCGGCGAGCGACGCAGGAAGGTCGTGCCCAAAGGCGGCGGCGCAATCGAGGTGGGCATCCTTCCACAACTGCAGAAGCACTACCACTTCGTCGACGTCAGAGGCTTCGGATAAGTCGGCCCCCAGGCTCCGCAACGCCCAGCCCGTATAGAACGTATGCACATCGACCAGGCCAGGCATGACAGTTCTGTCGCCACAATCGATCACCTCATCTGCCTGGGCGAGAAACGAGCCTGCCTCACCAGCGCCACCGACGGCTTCAATCCGATTGCCGCGTACCGCGACAAAACCTTCAAACGGCAGGTCTCCCGTACCGGTAAAGACGCTCTTAGACGTCAGCACCGTCAAGCGATCAGACATCACAACCACCTACACCGGAAGCATGCCAGAGATAGCCGTTATGATCAGACCAAAGACGACCATAAAGATGAAGAACTTCCAAATGGTCTTCCACCATTGGCCAAACGAAATCTTTGCCACGGCAAGGCCGGCAACCGTCATGCCCGCCGTAGGGCTGATAGTGTTGATGGTTTGGTTGGCAAACTGGAGCGCGGTGACGGCAGCCTCGGGATTGAGGCCCATGAGCTCGGTCAGGGGACCCATAACGGGCATGGTGAGCGCCGCCAGGCCAGAGCTCGAGGGAACGAGCAGGGAGAGCAGGCCAAGAACGACGTACATAAACGTGGTGTACACGGCGGCCGGCGCTCCGGCGAGTGCGGTGGCAAGTGCCTGGAGGATGGTGTCGATGATCATACCGCCCTCGGCGATGACCAGAATGCCGCGAGCAATACCGATAACGATGGCGGCGTACGCAAAGTCGGCAAGGCCCTTAACGAACTCCTCGGCAATCGTCTGCTGGTCAAGACCGCCCAGGATACCGGCAAGCAGGCCCATGCCAAGGAACACGGCAGAGATCTCATTCATGTACCAGCCCTGCGTGACAAGGCCCCAAACGATAATACCCATACCGCAAGCGAAATCGATCAGTACGAGCTTCTGGCGGGTGGTGAACTCCTCCTCGATGGAAGCGTCGGTCACAGAGAACTCAACGCGCTTGAGCTTGTCGTCCTCATACGTAATGGACGACTCGGGGTTTTTCTTTACGCGCATGGCATAGCGCATAGCCCATGCGATACCGACGGCGGTGAAGATAACCCAAGAAACGGCGCGCAGCCACAGCTGCGGATTGCCCTCGATACCAATGATGCCCTGGGCGATCAAAACGTTAAACGGATCAATGGTCGAGGCGCAGTATCCCAGGTTAGGACCGAGGAAGCAGATGATAAATGCCGTCATCGAGTCATAGCCGATGCCCATCATGATGGGAATGAAGATGGCGTAGAACGGCAGGGCTTCCTCAGACATACCAAACGTCGTGCCGCAGATGGACAGCAAGGTCATCGTGATGGGAATGATGAGGATGTCCTTATTCTTGAGCTTTTTAATCACGCGGCTCATGCCGGCATTCAACGCATTGGTCTTGGTGATGATTGCAAACGAACCACCAATCAGCAGGACGAACGCGACGACGTCGGCCGCCGCCTGGATACCCTCGGTGGGCGCCTGCAAAACCGCAAAGATATCCTGACCCAGGTTGATGGTCTCACCGGTCTCGGAATCGGTATAGTTCTTATCGACCTGTTCATAGGTTCCGGCAACGGCGACTTCGCGCTCGCCCGCCGCCGTCGAGATTGTCTTGCGCTGATACTGGCCAGAGGGAACGATCCAGGTCAGGACCGCAAAGACAACGATCAGCAAGAACATGATCGTATAGACGTGCGGTAATTTGAATTTGAAACGTCTGTTTGTCTTCTTCGCCTTCGTATCTGACATAGATACCTCCAAAGAACCCGAGACCTTATCGTGTCTCGCTTTAACGTTCGCGCAATGCAAACGTCCTATGACGTTCTATAGATTATCAGCGTGTTTTTAGCACTTCAAGGATATTTCGGACAGGTTACGAAGACTCGGGTGAACGGTCGTTCAACGGCGGCGAACGGCAAAAAAGCCCGGCAGGCAATTTGGGCCGCCGGGCGTTCTCTTGATCAACGTCCTAGATATCAAAAACGTAGCGCGATCCTACAATCCGCTGTCGGCCGATGATAAACGGCCGTTGCTGCTCGTCGTAGAAATATGCCTCCATATAAAACAGAGGCTCTCCCGTGGGAACGGACAGTAGCCGGGCGACTTCGGGTGACGCACACGCGATCTCAAGCGTGCACGGCTCGGTGAGGGCAGGCCCGCGGCCTGTCCGTTCGCGCACGACCTCGAAAATTGATTGATCGGTAAGGTCCGCCTTCGCCAAAAAGGCGTTGTCTTCATAAACGTACGTGTTGTTCTCGAGCATCACGGGGATGCCATCGGCGGTGCGCACGCGTTCAATGCAGATCAGCTCCGACCCAACGGGAACCCCAAAAAACTGCGCTTCGGCAGCATCGGCCGGCAACACTTTTCTTGAGACAATACGCGCCCCGGGCTCCATCTCGTTGACACGACAGGCGTCCGAAAAGCTCTGAACGTCGTCCTTCTGGCGGATTTTACGCTTGAGCTTGGGGGCGTTTACAAACGTGCCCCTCCCCTGCTGCTTGGTAAGGTAGCCCTGCTGGACAAGCTCTTCAATGGCTCGCCGAACGGTAACGCGACCGACTTTGTAGCTTTCGGCCAATTCGAATTCATTTGGTATCCGAGCGCCCGCCTTATAGGTACCAGAATTGATGTCATTTTTGATGATATCGATAACCTGTTGATATAGCGGGATTGCCGCTTTTCCGTCGGTCAACCCTTCAGTCGATGGCATTTGCCCTCCCCTGGCAAATATGGAATCAATACTCAGTGCGGATTACGCATCGCTAGTCCTACGCAAGCTCCAGCAGCTCTGGCAGTTGGTCGATGATCTTGTCCGCAGCATCCTGGCTAAAGCCGAAGCGCTCCTCGCGTTTGGCAATCACCGTCAGACCCGCTCGTTTGCCGGCAGTGATGCCGGGCACCGAGTCCTCGACGCAGCAGCAGCGGTCCGCGGGCAGTCCCAGCAGATCCAGCGCATGCAGGTAAATATCGGGCTCGGGCTTGCTCTCCTTAAACTGCTCGCCGCTCACCACGTACTCAAAGGCATCCGACAGACCGCACGCATCGAGCACTTCCTCGATGCTGTCCATGGGAGACGAACTGGCCAGCGCCACGCGAACGCCGCGGCGCGGGAGCTCGCGAATCGTCTCCACGGCGCCCGGATTGATCAAGGTCTGATAATCGCGCGGTCGTTTATGTGCCCATTCATCCCAGCGATCCAATGCCTCCTCGCCGGTAAAGTGCCCCTTTCCGGCGCGCTCAAACCAATCGACCAGCATATGCAAAAAGAACTGATGCGAGGTACCAACCTGCCCGTTCAGCTCCTCTTGGGTCAGGTTCAGCCCAAGCTCTTTGGCAAACGCAGCGGTCTCCCCCAGGTAGTAATACTCGGTATCGACGATGACGCCGTCCATGTCAAAGATAACGGCGTCGAACGGAAATGCGGACACGGCACCCTCCCTAACAAAAAGGCGCCCGCAAGCGGACGCCCGAACCATGCACTATCGGCGATTCTAACCCAGCAGCTTGTCGAGTGCCACCGCGATGCCATCTTCGTTGTTATTGGCGGTCACCATCTGAGCCACGGCCTTGACCTCATCGACGGCGTTACCCATGGCAACGCCCGTACCCGCCCACTCGATCATGGACTTGTCATTCTGGCCGTCGCCAAACGAAACGACCTCGCTGGCATCGATACCAAGCTTGGGCAGAGCGCCCTGAAGCGCACGTGCCTTATCGATACCAGGCGCCGTAAACTCAAAGTACCAGTCGGCCGTAAACATACCCGAAAGCGTCTCGGTAAAGGGTGCGTACATCTCCTCGTGATGCGCCTGCAGGTAGGCCGGATCGCCCGCGGTGAGCAGCTTGTCCACCGGATAGGCATCCGCGACCTCATGAAGGCTCTCGACCTCGCGAATCTTAAGATCGCACGCATCGCGCTCATACTTGACGATGTTCTTCTGCGAACCGTCCGGCAACGTGATTATGCAGCGATACGAGTCCACGACATGTAGGTCGCGACCGAGCGAGATCATGGGGATCACGTCAAAGTTGCGCAGGTGGTCGAGCAGGCGGTGCAGCTCGTCAACCGGCATGGCCTGGTCAAACAGTACCTCGTCGGTCTGAGCATCGACCACGTGCGCACCGTTAAAAGCCACCAGCAGGCCATCGTGATTCTGAAGGTCGAGCTCCTGACCAAGTGCGCGAAGGCCCCACGCGGGACGGCCCGAAGCCAAGATGAGCTTGATGCCCGACTCCTGCGCCGCGAGCAGCTTCTCGCGCGTGCGCGGGCTGATCACCTTCTGGTCGTTGGTGAGCGTACCGTCGATATCCATTGCAATGGCCTTGATTGCCATATGTGCCTCCCTGCGTTGAGTTTGCCGCGCACCATCATATCCGAGCCGAGCATCCCCCGAAGAACATTTTTGAAAAAGATACTTGCCAAATCGCTGGAGCCTGATTAAGTTAAAGATGACCGCAACGATGGTCACCATTTGATCGAGCATATTCAGTTTCAGTTTTCAGCGTGTAAGAGAAAGAAGATCGGCATATGAACACCAAGCATCTTTTATCGACAACTAAATAACGGAGCAAGACCGTCCGAGGCGCTCGCTAACGTCAGCTGTCCCGTCTAAGCACGGAGCACGCCCATCACCCGACAAACGTCCTTCGAGCATATTGGCCCCATAGCACCCAATCCAGCACATCAAGAACCGCAAGCACATCACCAACGACACCCAGCACACCACTCGCAAGCAAGCACATCACAGATTGGAAACGCCATGAACACCCATCCCCAAACCGCCGGCACCGTACTCCAGGCACGCATCGACCGTGCCCTGCACGGCAGATACGACACCGACTTCGCCGCCGCCACGATTGCGAACTTCGCCTTGCTGCCCATCGACGAGGCCCTGAGTAACCATGAGTTTTCGGCGAATCGTTGCGCCGAGACCATGGACGATCCGGCCTTCCGTGAGCTGACCGACCCTTATCTCGGACCCCACGGCAAGACCGACGGCCCGTATACCATGGGCCATCTGGCGCATGTGATCACGGCACTCGATACCAAGTTGCGACTCGACATGGACGACGAGACGCGGATGACATTGATGGACCATCGATACGATCTGCAGAACGCGATAACGCTTCCCATCCATGACCTTGCCATGGGGCTCGACGCCCTGGAGGCACGGCATCAGCAGGCAAACTGCGGGCAGGACGATACGGCAGACCCATCGGGACCACCCAACATCATGGTGCTCGACCGCGAACGTTACAACCGTGCGACTGCCCGATTCCAGGCCGGCCCGACTACGGTCCGCACCCTTATCGACATGCTCCGCACGCTCAGCCTCAATCGACTCTTCGACGGCTATCGGGCACTGGCGCCCGCGGTCCTTCGTTCCCAGACAATCCGAGTCATCGATATCCAGCAGCGGCAGTTCGAACGCTACCGCGACGAACGGGAGATGAATCAAAGCATTACCCACTTCTACCGGAAACGCTACGACCCCAACGAGTTTCCCGATGATCTCGAGCGCCAGCTGCACCTTGCCTACACCGCGCCCATCGCCACGCTCCTGCGCTTTGGCGCGTTCGACAAAGCGCTGGCTAATGCCGGCACCCATAAGGCCACTACCGAGCTTGAGCGCAGGCTCGAGCATGCCTTTGAGTCCTAAAGACAGGCACGCATAGCCCCATCAAGATCCACCACATTCAGAAAGGAGTCCTCATGGACACCACTCAGACCCCTATCATCAGCCCGCTCACGATGCGCGAATCGGCCCGCGGCGTCACGCTCACCTCCGTTTACGACGAGATGCTCGCGCGCCGCGAACTCTCCGTCGTGGGCGACATCAACAGCGCAATGGCCCACGACCTGTGTCAGCAGATCCGCCTGCTCGATGCCGCCGACCCGGTCGCCCCCATCACGGTCTTTATCGCCAGCCCCGGCGGCAACGTACGCGCCGGCCTTGCCATCTACGACACCATGCGTCTCGCAGCGTGCCCTATACACACCGTCTGCCTGGAGCTCGCCACTTCCATGGGAGCCATCATCTTTATGGGCGGTGACGAGCGCCGCATGGCTCCCCATGCCGAGCTCATGATTCATGACCCACTCATCCCGCAAGGGGCCGGGGGCTCGGCTCTAGCCCTCCAGGAGACAAGCCGGCGCCTCATGCAGACCCGCAAGGCGCTCACGCAAATCCTCTCCGAGCGTAGCGGTCTTTCGACCAAGCGCGTGCAGGCGCTCACGGCAAAGGACACGTACCTTTCGGCCGAGCGCGCCGTCGAGCTCGGCCTTGCCCACAGCATTCTCACCTCGACCAAGGAGACCGCCCATGTCTAACCTCAACGCAGCCCTGCACGCCCCGGCCCCCACCATCCTTGCGCAAGCCCACACACTCTCGTGTGACACGCGTCAAACGGGCCTCAACAACAATATGCTTGTAATCGGTCCTTCGGGCGCCGGCAAGACCCGCAACGTCCTCAAGCCCAACCTACTGCAGATGAACGCGAGCTATATCGTGCTCGACACCAAGGGGACGCTCTGCCGCGAAGTCGGCCCCGTGCTCGCCGCACATGGCTATCGGGTGCAGTGCCTCAACTTTGCCGATCTCGATGATATAGCCCCGTTGCCCGAGGGTATCGAGCAGTGCGGCTATAACCCGCTCAACCATATCCGCCGCAGCAAAGACGGTAAGCCCAACCAGCAGGACATCATCTCGGTCGCCAAGGCCATCTGTCCCGTCGAAGATCAGACTCAGCCGTTCTGGGACCATGCGGCCGCCAATCTGCTCTCATGCCTCATCGCCTATGTTTGCGAGCAACTGCCGCCAGAGGAGCAGACGTTTTCATCGGTGATCGATCTTTGCGAGCATCTCCAGGACCGCGCGACGGCTCGTCTTTTTGACGATTTGCAGACCACCGACCCCGCAAGCTACGCGCTCTCGCTCTGGCGGCGCTACTCCCCCACCATCACGGCAGAAAAGATGCACGCGAGCATCATGGGCATTCTTGCCGAAAAGGTCATGTGCCTAGGCTTTGATGGTGCACGCCGTCTGTACACCGATGCGAACCAGGTTGATTTCACAGCCATGGGATGTGAACGCCGCGCGCTCTTTATTACCGTCAGCGACCTCGACCGCAGCCTCGACCCGCTCACCAACTTGTTTGTAACGCAGTCATTCGCGGGGCTTATCCGCCACGCCGATACGCAGCCAGGAGGACGCCTCGCGGTCCCGGTCCGCTTTATGCTCGACGACTTCGCCAACCTGCAGATGCCGCAGATCGACAACGTCCTCTCCATCATCCGCAGCCGCGAGATCTGGGCGACACTGCTGCTGCAGTCGACCAACCAGCTCGATGCGCTCTATGGCGAGGCGCGCGCCCGCTCCATCATGGGCAACTGTGACACGCAGCTCGCATTGGCTTTCCAGGACCCCGAAAGCGCCCGCGTCTTTTCCGAGCGCGCTGATGTGCTGCCCAGCACACTCATGGCAACGCCCGTCGATCGCTCTTGGCTGTTCGTCCGTGGCAGGGCCCCACAACAAGTTGAGCGCTTTAGGCTCGAGGACCACCCGCTCTATACAGAGCTCCCCGAAGCCCAAAGCGCCCAAGTTGAATATGTCTGTTAGCGACGCTCGTCCGCCGGCGCGCCCTCGACGATCGCGATGCCCGCCGAAGCGCCCAGCGCGCTGGCGCCGGCCTCGATGAATGCACAGGCCTCCTCGTAGTTATGAATGCCGCCCGCCGCCTTAATCGCCACGGCGTCGCCAAGCACCTCGTGCATCAGTTGCACGTCCTCGAGCTTGGCGCCGCCAAAGCTTCTGCCGGTCGACGTTTTGAGGAACCCCGGCTTAGCCTCCAGCGCGATCTCGCATACGCGGCGCTTGGCAGCATCGTCTCCGTCCAGCTTGCACATCTCGACGATCACCTTGTCAGTGATGCCACGCGCACGACAAAAATCAGCGACGGCAGCCATCTCGTGCTCGATGGCATCAAAATCGCGATTCTCGACCGATTCTTGATTCAACACATAGTCGATCTCGGTGAAACCGCATGCGGCATACTCTTCGAACCTCGCGAGTTTCTCCTCAAGCGTCATAGTGCCCTGGGGAAAATCGATGGCGCCGGCAAGAATGATGTCAGAGCCCTCAAGCATGGCGCGACCCGTCTCATATTCCTGCAGATTCGCAAACACACAGCGAAAGTCATACTTCAGTGCCTTTTCGACATACTGCTCAAACGTATCCTCGGGCGCATCGATATAGTCGATGTATTTGTTGATGGGTTTGACAAGCGTCATGCTGGGCCTCCTTGTTCAGGACCGACAACCGATTCGTGGTTTCGCGCGAGAAACCATGTTCAATGTACGCCCGCACTGCGAGAACTACGTTTGCCTTCCGGTAAGTGGTATGAAATTGTCCGTAGAAGTATATTTAAGGACCGAGAGTGACGCCACAACGCGGATGTAAACAGCCAAGCATTCCCCCGATGCGCTCCATGACCATTCAAATAGCAAAGGGGCCCGCATCCCAACGGATACGGGCCCCTTTCAACCACAAGCTACCTCGGCGGCAAATCCTACTTGCGGTGAGCGCGGTAGAACTCGATGAGCGCCTGGGTCGAAGCGTCCTGCTCGGCCTTGGCAGCGTCGTCGTGGAAGGCAGGGGTGATTTGCTTGGCAAGCTGCTTGCCAAGCTCGACGCCCCACTGGTCGTAAGAGTCGATGCCCCAGACCGTGCCCTCGACAAACACGATGTGCTCGTACAGGGCGATGAGCTCGCCGAGCGCGAACGGGGTCAGCGTGTCACCGAAAATCGAGGTCGTCGGACGGTTACCCTCAAAGCAGCGAGCCGGGACGATCTGCTCGGGCGTGCCCTCGGCGCGCACCTCGTCGGCCGTCTTACCAAAGGCGAGCGCCTTGGTCTGGGCAAGGAAGTTGCCCAGGAACAGCTCATGCACGTCCTGACCATTGTCGGTCGCCGGGTTAGCGGTGTTGGCAAAGGCGATGAAATCGGCCGGAACCACCACGGTGCCCTGGTGCAGTAGCTGGTAGAAGGCGTGCTGACCGTTGGTGCCGGGCTCGCCCCAGAAAATCTCACCGGTGTCGGAGGTCACGGCGCTGCCGTCCCAGCGGACGTGCTTGCCGTTGGACTCCATGGTGAGCTGCTGCAGGTAGGCCGGGAAGCGGTGCAGGTACTGGCTGTACGGCAGAACGGCATGGCTCTTGGAACCGAAGAAGTTGACGTACCAGACGTTGAGCAGGCCCATCAGCGCGACGGCGTTGTTCTCGAGCGGCGTGTTGCAGAAATACTCGTCGATGGCATGGAAGCCCTCGAGGAACTGCTGGAACCGCTCGGGACCGAGCACGACGATCAGCGACAGGCCCACGGCGGAGTCAACGGAGTAACGGCCACCGACCCAGTTCCAGAAACCGAAGGCGTTGGCCGGGTCGATACCGAAGGCCTCGACCTTGTCGAGCGCGGTGGAGACGGCGACGAAGTGCTTGGTCACGGCCTCGGCGTTCTGCTCATCGGAGCCGTCAATGGCGCCCTGGGCCTTGAGCTGCTCGAGCATCCAGGTCTTGACCTCGCGGGCGTTGGTGAGGGTCTCGAGCGTGGTGAAGGTCTTGGAGACGATGATCACGAGCGTGGTCTCGGGGTCCAGACCCTTGAGCTTCTCGGCCTGATCGTTGGGGTCGATGTTGGAGATGTAGCGGCAGTCGATACCGGCGTCGGCATAGGGACGCAGGGCCTCATAGGCCATGACCGGGCCCAGGTCGGAACCACCGATGCCGATGGACACCAGGTGCTCGATCTTCTTGCCGGTAACGCCCTTCCACTCGCCGGAGCGCACGCGCTCGGCGAAGGCATACATGCGGTCGAGGACCTCGTGCACGTCGGCGACGACATCCTGGCCGTCAACGATGAGCTGGCCCTTCTCGCTTGCCGGACGGCGAAGCGCGGTGTGCAGGACGGCACGGTCCTCGGTGGTGTTGATGTGCTCGCCGGAGAACATGGCGTCGCGGCGCTCCTCGAGCTTTACCTCGCGGGCAAGATCGCACAGCAGCTTGACGGTCTCATCGGTCACCAGGTTCTTGGATAGATCAAAGTGAAGGTCGCCGGCGTCAAAGCTCAGCTTGTTCACGCGGTCGGCGTCAGCAGCGAACCAGGCCTTAAGATCGATGCCCTCGGCCTCGAGCTTCTCCTGATGGGCCTCGAGCGCCTTCCAAGCGGCGGTCGACGTAGCGTCGATAGGTGCGGCAACAGTTGCCATAAAGTCCTCCTCAGCATACGGGCGCTCTCCTCTATGCGCCCGGATAATCAGATGCCCCTATTCTAGCGCAGGTCAAGACCGCAATCAGCGAGCGTTATCAATCCGCCCCCAAACGGCGACCGACCAAAAAGGGACAGGTTTCTTTTGGCAGGTCAAACGCTTTACCCACCAAAATAAACCTGTCCCTTCCTGGCAGGTACTAGGCGAGCATTAGGCTAAAGATGCGCGCCACAGCATGCTCATCGAGCGGAAGATAGCCTCCCACCGTGCCCGTGCGGCCGCCGGCATAGCACGTCTCGTGAGCAAGCGAGGGAATGTCCTCGAGCTTGCCGCCAACCGCCTCGAGCGTCACCGGCATACCGAGTGAAGCGAAAAACGTACGCTGTGCCTCCACGCCGGCGCGGGCAGCCGTCATGTCATCGGCCTCGACCACGCCCCACACTCGACGCGCCAGCTGGGCCAAGCGTGGCACCGCCGCAACCTCGACATCCAAGTAATACGTGAGCACCGCCGGAATTACCACGGCAAGACCGGCACCGTGCGCCACGCTGTAGCGCGACGACAGCGCATACTCGATGTCATGGCTCGCCCAGTCGTGCCTGCGATCGATTCCCGCCATACCGCAGTGCGCCATCGTCGCTGCCCACATCAGATTGGCGCGTGCGTCGTAGTCCTGCGGATCTTCCGCAACCGGCGCCGCCTCGTCGACGATCGATAGCATCAGGCCCTCGATCATGCGGTCGGACACCCCGACGGCGGTGCTTCTGCTCATGTATCGCTCCAGCAGATGCGAATACATATCGGTGATACCGCATGCCGTCTGATATGCCGGCAGCGTCTCGGTCAACTCGGGATTTAAGATGCTAAACGTCGGCATCAGCACCGACGAGGATGTCTCGCGTTTGAGCATCGAGCCATCCTGCGTGATCACCGAATCGGGCGAGGCCTCGGAACCGGAAGCCGCGATGGTAAGCACGCAACCGACCGGCAAGGCCCGATCGGGCGTACGGTCGCCGCCGTAAAAGTCCCACACGTCACCCGGATAACGTGCGCCGGCAGCAATGGCCTTCGCGGTATCGATAACGCTGCCGCCGCCGAGAGCAAGAATAAAGTCAACGCGCTCGTCGCGCGCCAACGAAATGCCCTCGTAGACCGTGCTCAGCAGTGGATTGGGCTGCACGCCCTTAAGCTCAACATGGTCGAGCAGCGCACGGTCGAGCGAATCGAGCACGCGCGACAGCAGCCCCGAGCGCTCGACCGAGCCACCGCCAAACAGCACAAGCACCTTGGTGCCGCCGTAGTGCGCGACGAGCCTGCCCGCCTCCCGCTCGCAGCCTCGCCCAAACACAAAGTGCGTGGGCAGGCGATACGAAAAATCTTCCATCACAACCACGCCTTAAAGCGGTCATAGCGAAACGCCGAGACATCGAGCGTCGTTGGTTCGTCGCACACCAGCTCGGAGAGCAGCAGGCCCACGATGGGCGAGATGCCGAATCCGTGACCGGTAAAGGCGCATGCGATCGTGAGGCCCGGGACCTCGTCGATCTTCGAGATCACCGGCACGCCGTCGGCGCTCTCATCCTCCCAGCCGGCCCAGGTGCGCACGATCTTGGCATCGGCCAGACGCGGGATATAGCCCATAATGGCACGGCACTCTGCCGGCGCCGTGATACTCGAGGTGGGACGCCCGCCAAACGCGCCGTTCGACTCCTCAAGACCAGAGCTGCCGCCAAAGACAAACGAGCCATGCGCCGTCTGATGTCCGTAAAAATCTCCCGTGGCGACGCCGAGCATCTGCGGAAACATCGTGGGCTCGGCCTCGGTGACCAGGCACTCGATCAGCGATCCCGTCATGGGGATGTCGATGCCCACGCTCGCGGCGATACCGCGGCTGCCCAGGCCCGCCGCCAGCAGCACGTCGTTGGCCGTAAAGGTGCCGATATTGCACTCGACGCCCGCGATGCGACCGCGCACCTTGCGCAGGCGCTTGACCTCGACACCCGTCACGAAGCGTACGCCGAGCGCCTTGGCCGCGCGATAATACGCGAGCGTGGTGCGCATGGGGTTGGCATGTCCATCCGTGGGACACCACGAGGCGCCGATGACCTGGTCGGACAGGTACGGGTTAATCTCGCGCACCTCCTCGGGTCCGATCATCTTCATATCGAGCCCCAGGCCCTGCGACATACTCGCCAGCTTGCGAAGCGTCTGCAGATGCTCCTCGGTCTTGCCTAGGCGCAGGTTGCCGCGCTTGACGTACTCGACATCGGCACCCAGCTCGTCGGACAGCGTGGGCCAAATGTTCTCGACCGCATACATGGCCAGCGGCAGCTCGCGTCCATCACGGCCGCTCTGGCGAACGCCGCCACCATTGCGCGAGCTCGCGCCCTCGCCCACGTTGGGCTCACGGTCGAGCACCGTCACGCTGCGGCCCTTCTTGGCCAGGTTATAGGCCGCCGCGCACCCAATCACGCCGGCACCGATAATGACGACGTCGCAGGCGACATCGGTGATATCTGCATAAGTTCCCGCCATGGCTACGCTCTCCCCTCTTCGCCGTTGCCGAGCACGCTCATCTCGATCGGGCGCATGGGCGCTCGCGAGGTCTCGGGCTCCAAAAGCGCCACCGCCGGTGTGCCCGCAAGCTCCGCGGCCATAATGCGGCGTACGATTTTGGTGCAGCTCTGTCCCTGGCACAGCCCCATGCCTTGACGTAAATAACGACGGATCTCGGTCATGGTGTACATACCGTCGTGGATGGCGCGGCGGATATCGCCCTTGGTCACCTCTTCGCAACGGCACACGAGCACGTCGTCATCGGACGCGGGCACGTAGGGCCCCAAGTCAATCGCCGCACGATCGAGCGGCTCGCCCGGCTCTTTGTAAAAGTTCACGGCCTCACTCATGGCAGGCCACCTCCTCGGTCTCTTCAGCAGGCTTGAACATGCGCGCCGTCATGGCAAACTCCTTGGGCACGCTCATGGTCACGAGCGCCGTCTTGTCAAACGCCTTGACGCTGCGCACGCGCACCACCTGGGCATCGCACACCGGCTCGCCCGAGCGGCTCAGTGCGCGTCCGTAATCGCCCACCTGCGGCAGCGGATAGAACTCGTAGGGTAGCGTGACCGTCGCGGTGCCGTCGCCACAATCCTCGTTGACCAAGAAGATCGACTGGCCCGGACAGCTTGCCACGCACATGCCGCAGTCGATGCAATGTGAGTCCTCGACCACGATCGGCAGCGACGTAATGTGCTCACCGATGGAGATGCAGCCCTTTTTGCAGGCATCCTGACACGGATTGCAGGGGATGTTCTGGGTGCACTCGATCACCGGATGCACGCCCGCCATATGCGTCACGCCGGGATAGCTGTCGAGCTCCTCGTCGGCAAGGTAACCATGGCGCAGCAGGTGCTGCGAGACCGGGCAGCCTTCCTCTGTGGACTCGTTCTTCTTGCCACGATTCTTGGGGGCAAACATGCCCTGGCGCAACGTGTCGAGCGAGGCCTCGAGTTTATCCTCGGACTCACCGGCGTCCGCCGCATCGGTGTAGCCCAGGTACCCGGCAATCGCCACGCCCGAGATGCGGCCCTCGATCATGGCGGAGCTTGCCTCCTCGATGCCCGCGACATCGCCCGAGACATACACGCCGGGCACGCTCGTCGCGCCCTTCTCGTCGCACACCGGGACATAGCCGCCGCGCTTGGGGTCGTCGACCATCTCGCACCCGGCCATCGAGAGCAGCTGGCTCATGGGAGACAGGCCCACGGCCACGCAGATCGTGTCCACGTCAAAGTGCTTCTCGGTACCGGGAACAACCTGCCAATGCGCGTCGACCTCGCCGATCGTCACACCGGTCACGCGGTCGTCGCCCTCGGCGGCCACCACGGTATGTGACAGGTAGAATGGCACGCCGCAGCGGGCGACCTTGGCAGCATGCACGCCATAGCCGCCCACGCGCGGTGCGGCATCGACGAGCGCGACCACGTCGCAGCCAGCCTGCAGCAGCTGGAACGACACGACCAGGCCAACGTTGCCCGAGCCGACCATGAGCACGCGGTCGCCAGGCTTTACGCCATGCAGGTTCATCATGGTCTGCGCGGCACCGGCGCCGATCACGCCGGGCAGCGTCCAACCGGGAAAGTTGAGCGTGTTCTCGGCCGCACCCGTGGCGACCAGGACGGCGTCACCCTTCACGTGGCGTACGACATCGCCCACGCGTACCACGACCTCGCGGCCCTCGTACAGGCCGATCACCGTGGCGTCGAGCACCACGTTGACGCCTGCCGCATCGGCCTCGGCAAGCAACTCGTCACCAATGCGGAAACCGCGGACCTTGGCGCGGTGCTCCTTGGAACCAAAGAACTTGTGAATCTGCTTGAACAGCTGACCGCCGGGACGGGCGTTCTCGTCAAATACGACGACGTCGAGCCCACGCTTGGCGGCTTCGATGGCAGCGGAAAGGCCGCTGGGGCCGGCGCCGACCACGACCAGATCATGACGCTCCATGCTACTCAGCCTCCTTTACGGCAGCAGGGCTTGCGGTCGCCTCGGCAACCAGAGCCTCGGCACGCGGGTCATCCAAATCGAGCGGGGCGACGCCGTCTTGCGTGCGCACGTCCATACCGGCGGCGAGCGGCGTCATGCACGTACGCACGTTGGGCTTGCCGTCCACGACCATGACGCAGTCCGTGCAACGGCCGATAGCGCAAAAGATGCCACGCGGCTCGTGACGCTTGGCGGTAAAGCGATGAACCTCAACACCCGCGGCCTTGAGCGCCATAGCAATCGGTTCGCCCTCGTACCCTTCCATCTCAACGCCGTCATAGGTAAAAACGACTCGACTCCCCTTGCTGGGAGCACCCAAAATGGGATGTTCGACAATCCTGGACATGGCACCACCAAACCCCTCTCGTCTATCGGTTACCAACAGCGCCTATCCTACGATTCACCCTGTTAACGGGCAGTTTCCGGTCGATTACCATTCAAACCGAAACAATGGGCATGAGGCACAGACGTTCATACCGATCAAAACCGTCAAATATCCGTGAGCTTTGTGGTCCGTCAGCCACGCCCGTAGAACGAAAAGGACGCAGCCGGATGGGTTTCAAAACATAACCATCCGGCTGCGTCCATTTGCATATTCAATCTTTCAATCCACGCACGTCGAGTCTAATCCAATGAGTCAGCACAAATAATCATGGACGAAAGAATCAGTCAGGGCGCTGCCCCCTCATGTCATCAACACGGGAATTCGAGGCAATCCAGTCAGCGGCAGTAGGATCAATCCTCTCAGCGACCCAACGGAGGCTGGCAGAGAATCCATTAAGCATTACTATCTCATCCCGGGGATTCTCTAGAACCAAGTGCTCTTGATGGGAGCATCTGTTTCGTAATCTATAGATTTCCGCAACGTGAGCCTCAAAATCAGCTCGCTTCGTTCCCGGATAAAACGGCATGCCGCCATTCGCCCGTGAGCGCAAGGCGCGCCACACCGTGGGTTCCAAGCGGCGGACAAGCATGAATCGCCAAACATCAAATGTCAAAGCGGCGACGACCCTGTCATAAGATGGCACCTTGCCTTCATGGCTCAAACGAACCTTGGCCTTCTCTATCGAGGAAACCGTTGATGCATTCAAGCCATACAGCTCTGGATAATCGAACCATCGGCAGTCGTGACGTGAGGTACGGCTCTCGCAATCCCGAGCAAGCCTATGAGACATAAAATTACGCAACAGCACCTCGACGTGAGCAACCTCCTCTAGATATGCCTTTGCGAGTCGGACATCCCAAGCATAAAGTGCAGCAGGGTCCTTCGCCGATGCATAACGCGACAAGCGCGCCGTCGAGAACCAGGCGTTCAAGTCATTTATGTCGGCGCCCTTGAAATTCATAGCCATTGCGGGGTACCATCCTAGATGAAAGCCCCGGTAGGTCACTCACGCGAAATATCGTGATACCCCGGGGTTCTTGCTATCTATAGCTTTCAGAATATCACAATACCAAACATATGTTCCTATCGATAAGTCTAGATTCGCCCTCTGCTATCGTCGCGAGGATTCCAGATAAATAAAGCGCCGCTGGACGATCTTCGTTTTCGGATCGCCCAGCGGCGCACTTCGTTGCACCTTTATTTCAATGCGACCTACGCCAGCGCAGGCGTGTCCCAGAGCTTGAGCTCCTGACCCAGGCCCATCTCGACTGCCTTGCGGTAGATCGTGGTGCCCCAACTCACGTCCTCGGTGTTGATGCCGCCGATGCTAAAGAAGTAGATGTCGTCCTCGCTCGTGCGACCGGGGTCGACGCCACGCACGATGTCGCCCAGATCCACCACGCGCTCACGCGGCAGCATGCCGTAGTCGACCATATCGACCCACTCGTTGCCGAGCGTGCCGCACACGTCAAAGCGGCCGATCTCGTCGCGCCAGTCCTCGTACATGGGATAGAGGTCGGTCACGCACTTCCACTCGCCCTCGATAAACGGCTCGCGGTCGGCATACAGGTCGCTCGGGGCGCAAATGAGCGCACCGGGCTTGACCCACTCGCGCTTGACGCGCGGATACGTCTCGATGCCACCGTTCTCGTTGGTGGCGACACTCACCAGGTCGCTGTCGCGGATGGCTTCCTCCTCGGTGTCGACGATCTGCACGTTTTTAATGCTCGGGAAATTCTGATGCACATAGTCCACGTAGGACTCCAGCGAGCGGCGCCCACGGCCCTTGACCTTAACGGTCTCGATGTCGGGACGCTCCATCAAAAATGAGCGCAGCGTGGTCTTGTTCATCACGCCCGGACCGATAATGCCCACCGAGCGCACGTCCTTGCGTGCCAGGTAGCGCGCGCCCACGGCGGGCACGGCAGCCGTACGATAGCTGCTGATAAGGTTTGCGCTCATCAGCGCCAGCGGCGCACCCGTATCGGGATCATTGAGCATGAGCGTCAGAATCGAGCGCGGCAGGCCCTTTTCGCGGTTGTTGACGTTGGAGCCGTACCACTTAAGGCCGCACATGTTGTAGTTGCCGCCCAGGTAGGAACACATGGCCATAAAGCGGCGGTCGGGGCCGGCAACGGGCATGTTGGGAAACGGCGAGCTCTCGGGAAAGTCCATAAACGCACCGTGGCTGTTCTTGTTCTTGCCGCTCATGCGGTAATCGCCCAAGCTCAGCAGCTTAAACTGATCCTCCATCACATCGATGCAGCGCGCCATATCGGTCGCGCCCGCCTTGATGATGTCGGGCTCCGAAAGAAACCTAAAATCGACCTCGGTCGAATTGCTCATATCGATCTATCCCTTCAGATTCGTCCAGATCTTGTCGTATTTACGCAGCACCTTGGGCGGCAGCGCCTCAGTGCGGCGGCCGTGCTCAAACACGTCCGAAGGCACGTTCTCGACCGGGTTGTTTTGGAAATCCTCGTCGAGCAGCTTGATGGCCTCGGTGTTGGGCTGCACGTAGGGGTAATCCTCCGAGACCACCTTGGCCACCTCGGGGCGCAGCATGTAGTTGATAAAGGCCAGCGCGTTGTCATAGTGCTTGGCGCCCTTGGGGATGCACCAGTTATCGGTGCCGATGCCGCACCCCTCGATGGGAAAGGCAACTTGGATCGCCGGGTTGTCGCGCTGCGCCAGGGCGATCTCGGCCGTCCAGATAATGCCGGCGATGCAGTCGCCCGACACCAGCGCATTGCGGGGGCTATCGGAGTCGTACAGCTTAAAGTTCGGTTTGAACTTCGCGGCCTGCTCGGCGATCTTAGCGATGCTCTCGTCGTCCTCCTCGTTGCCGGCAAGCCCCACCGTCATGCCGGCGACGGCGAGCACCTCACGAAAGTCGTTGAGGGTCACGATATTGCTGCGGAACTTCTCATCGAGCATATCGGTAAAGCTCTCGGGCTTATCGACCTCATCCTCGTTGTAGGCGATGGCGGTGGCGCTGCCCATAAACGGAATCGAATACTTGTTGCCGGGATCGAACTCCTGGTCCATGTACTGCGAGCCGATATTACCCTTATTGGTGAGCACCGAAAGGTCGAGCGGCTCCAGCAGCTCCTGCGCAATCAGGCTTTTGACCATGTAGTCCGTGGGCTGCAGGATATCGTAGGTGCCCTCGTTTTCGGTCCTCACCTTGGCCAGCATGTCCTCGTTAGACGAGTACAGATACTGGTTGATGTGGATGCCCGTCTCCTTCTCAAAGCCCTCGAGCACCGAATCGGGCACATACTCGGTCCAAATGAAGATGTTGAGCTCATTGGGGCTATCGGACTTACCGCACCCCGTAAGACCGCCTGCGGCGCCGGCCGTAAGCCCGGCGGCAGCCAAGCCCAGCGCCCCGCGCAAAAACTGACGACGCGAGATCCGCTGCTTATGGAAGGCCTCCATCACATCAAAGTCGCTCATGGCCTAGCGCCCCCTCTCTTGACTCAGCTTGGCCGCGGCGCGGCGCTCGCGCCACTTGTCGATAACGCCGCTTTGGGTAATCACGACAACAAGTACCGTTCCCAGCAAAATGAGGGTGGACAGCGCGTTGACGTCGGGCACTACGCCGCCCTTAATGGACTGCATCACCTTGAGCGGGAAGGTCAGGTCCTGGCCGTAGACAAAGTAGGACACCACGACGTCGTCAATCGAAAGCGTAAAGGACAGCAGCGCGCCGCCGGCAATGCCCGGGGCCAGCATGGGAAGCGTCACCTTAAAGAACGTGACCAGGCGGTTGGCGCCCAGGTCCATAGACGCCTCCTCGAGCGACGGGTCGTAGCCATCCAGGCGGGCGCGCACGTTAAAGATCACAAAGCTCACGCAGAAGGTGACGTGCGCGATGATCAGGCCCACCATGCCGCGGGGCACGCCGACTTTTACGTAGACCAGCAACAGCGAGATGCCCATGACGATCTCGGGGATAACGACCGGGATGTACAGCAGGCTGTCGATCAGGTTGCGGCCGGGGAACTTGTAGCGATACAAGCCCACGGCCCCCAGCGTACCCAGCGCGGTCGCCAGCACCGTCGTGGTGATAGCGAGCAGCATGGTGTTGCCAAAGCTTGCCAGCAGCGGACCGTTCTGGAACAGATGCACGTACCAGCGCAGGCTAAAGCCGCGCCAGCTCAGATACGGCTTCTCGGTGTTGCCGTTAAACGAGTTGGCAACCACGATCACAATGGGCAAAAACAGAATCGCATAGATCAGGGCGCAAAAGACGATACCCGTCCCACGGCTCAGCTTATGCTTAGTTTGACGCTTGATCGCCATGGTCTACACCCCCAGGCTTTCCATATCGCCGCCGGCCTTTTGGTAGATCTTGACCAGCAGCAGCGTAATAGCGATGAGCAGAATCGAAAGCGCGGCTCCCAGGGGCCAGTCGTTGGCGCTCTGGAACTGGCGCTGGATCAGGTTGCCGATAACGTCGGCATTGCCGCCGCCCAGGATGTCCGCGATATAGAACGCGCCCAGGCTGGGGATGAACACCATGATGCAGCCCGAGAAGATGCCGCTCATGGTCTGCGGAATCACGACCTTAAAGATCGTGGCCAGCATATTGGCACCCAGATCAAAGCTCGCCTCGATCTGCGACTCGTCCAGCTTTTCGATCGCAGCGTAGAGCGGCAGCACCATAAACGGAAACATGTCGTACGCCATACCGAAGACCGTGCAGGCCTGGTTATACAGGAACTGGATGGGCTCACTCGTCGCACCGATCGTCATCAAAAAGGTGTTGAGCTGACCGGTCGCCGAAAGGAATGTGCGCCAACCGTAGATGCGCACCAACGAGTTCGTCCAAAACGGGATGATGATCATCATGTACAGCAGCGTCTTTTTTGACTTAAACGTACGGCTGATCAGATAGCTAAACGGATAGGCCAGCACCAGGCAGATAGCGGTGGAGATAGCCGCGATCAAGATAGACTGCCCGTAAATCTTGAGGTACTCGGGGTCCAGCATCGCCTGGAAGTTATCGAGCGTAAAGCTGTAAACCACGTTGTAGTACTGGTCGGTGGAGCAAAAACCCATGATGAGGATGTAGAGCAGCGGCACCGCGATAAACGCGATGAGCCACAGGGTGACGGGGCCCACGGTAACCAACGCCGGCAGTGTGTTAGAGCGAAAGCGGCGATGGCGCTCGATGCGGGCGGCCTCGACCTCGTGCTCGGTGGCGGCAACGGTCGCCGCCACGGTTGCGGTATCGGACATAACAGTCGCCCCCTAACGCATCTCGGCATTCTCGAGTGCCGAGAAAAAGACCTGGTCGAGCGTCTTGATGGTGCGGGCATCCGCCGGATCCCAGTACAGGTAGACGGGGCCGTTCTCGGGCAGTTCGTCACCTGCAAGACGCTCCAGGCGCACTTCTTGGCCATCGGGCAGAACCACGATCGCCTTGATCATGGAACCCACGTACACCTGCTCGCGCACGGTACCAACCAGCGAAAAGCCGTCACGCGGCTCGAGCGCAAACTGCATGCGCTCCGGACGCACCGACACGGCCACGAGCTCGCCAAAGTGAAAGCCCTTGGCATCGGAGCGAATCGTGCCGGATTCGAGCGAAATCTCGAGCCCGTCAGGCGTGTCGGCCGAGACCATGCCCTCAAACAGGTTGGTTTCACCGATAAACGTGGCCACGAACTTACTTGCCGGCGCCTCATAGATCTCCTTGGGGGTACCGATCTGCTCCAGGACGCCGTCGTGCATAATCGCGATGCGGTCGCTCATGGTGAGCGCTTCTTCTTGGTCGTGCGTCACGTAGAGGAACGTGATGTTGAGCTTACGCTGGAGGCGCTTGAGCTCGAGCTGCATCTGCTTGCGCAGCTTGAGATCGAGCGCACCCAGCGGCTCATCGAGCAGCAAGATCTTGGGACGGTTGACCAAGGCGCGTGCGATGGCGACGCGCTGCTTTTGGCCGCCGGACAGTTGATCGGGCTTGCGGCCCTCAAAGCCGCCGAGCTGCACCAGATCGAGCATCTCCATCACGCGCTCGCGGATCTCGTCTTTGGGGACCTTCTTCATCTTGAGGCCATAGGCCACGTTGTCGAAGATCGTCATGTGCGGGAACAACGCGTAGCTCTGGAACACGGTGTTGACGTCACGCTCAAACGGCTCCTTGTCGGCAACGTTGGTGCCGGCGAGCAGGATCTCGCCCGTGGTGGGCTGTTCAAAGCCGGCAACCATACGCAGGGTCGTCGACTTGCCCGAGCCGGATGAACCAAGAATTGTCAGGAACTCGCCTTCCTGCACATCGATGGACAGGTCCTTGACCACATGGTTCTCGCCATAGAACTTGTTAATGTTCTTAATCTGGACGAGCGGTTTGGTACCAGGCATGGCAATCGCCTTCTCTCGATCCGTTTACCTACAGGGCGGCGTTGCCACGCTCGCCGGTACGGATACGCACGGCGTCGGCAATATCGCGAATGAAGATCTTGCCGTCGCCCACGCGACCGTCTGCCATGCGCTCGCGAACGGCCGAGATGATGGTCTCGACATCCTGGTCGCGCACGACTACGCTCGCCTGAATCTTAGGCAGCAGGTTGATGTTGATCTTAAAGCCGCGAATCTCGTTGACGCCATCGGTCATCGCACCCTTCTGCGTACCGCAGCCCATAACGGACGAAACGGTCATACCGCCGCAATGCACCTCGTCAAGAATGGCCTTCAGGCTCTCGAGCATCTCCGGACGGATGATGAGTACCAGTTCCTTCATGGTTATCTCCCCTCTTCGGTGGCGGTGAGCGCGCTTGTGCGCGTTCGTTGTTGGGGATTATGCGTGCCAAAACCGCCCGTTTTATTAACGGAGTGTTTTGAAACACGGGCGACGCCGAGCGTTTACGCCTGCGCAACATAGGTCGCACGCTGGCAATATGCTCGTAATACAACAGAAACGCCGGCCGCATGGGAATCTGCCCATACGACCGGCGTTCTTTAATTGCATGAATGGGGCGCGTGCCCGGCGACCTACGATGCGCTTGCGAGGTTCACGATAACCACGCCCGCGACGCACAGGCCAAGGCCCACGAGCATCATGGGGCTCAGGTGGTCTCCAAAGATCAGCACCGAGATAACCGAGGTAGCGACGATGCCCGCAGCGCACCATGTGGCATAGGCGCTCGCGAGGTCGAGCACGTTAAGCACGAGCGAAAACAGGTAGAAGCTCAGACCGTACAGCACAATTGTCGCCACACTGGGCGCCAGCACGGTAAAGCCGTGCGTGGCCTTAAGGGCAGACGATGCCCCGATCTCGCAAGCAATGGCTATCGCCAGCTGCACATATTGCATAACGCCCTCCTATGCCGCGGCGCACACGCTGCCGAGCAGTTCGCGCAAGGGAGAGCCGATGCCTTCCAACAGCTCGGGCGCGATGATGGCAAAAACGGGAACCTCACCGGCACCCACGACGGCAGGCACTCTGCCCTCCGAGACAATGCACCCGTAGGGAACAAAGCCGTCCTCGCCGGCATCGAGCACGGCCATGCGACGGGCAAGCTCGCGCGCAAAGCCTGCCGTATCGGCATCGCCGATCGCCAGGACAAAGTCCACGCCCTCATCGGTCGCCAGGGCTACGGCCTCATCGACCAGTTCGTCTCCCCCGTCGCCCCCAACCGAGCCGCAACGAAAGAGCACGCGTTCGAGCAGGGCGCGATCGAGCGAACCAAGTGCCGCCGAGACGAGTTCGTCACGCGTATGCTTGTCGCCTCCCAGCACGACCAGTGCCTTGGTGCCGCCGTAGTGGGCGACCAATCGTCCGCACCAGCGAGCCACGTCCCCATCCGCAACCAAGCGCGTCGGCATACCAAACCCATAGTTGACCATTATCCCCACAACCCTTCCGTGCCTGTAGGTAGCATTAATCGTTAGGCTCATGCTACGAAGCAAGCTTTTCCGAGCTGTTTCGCACTCTTTAGGGCTGCGTTAAAAACCTGCCGAAAAGAGACAGGTTTGTTTTGGCAGGTCAAGCGTTTTACCGACCAAAATAAACCTGTCCCCTTTTGGTCGGTTTTGACGGTGTCCGGACGAGCGGGTATTATCGAACAAGTATTCGGTAAGAACATGTGTTTGATGGGAGGAGCCCATGGCGCACGAGCAGCACACCTATATCTGCATCGACCTCAAGACGTTTTATGCCAGCGTCGAGTGCGTCGACCGTGGGCTCGATCCGCTCACCACCGACCTGGTCGTTGCCGACGAATCGCGCGGACGCACGACCATCTGCCTCGCCATCACGCAGGCCATGAAGGACCTCGGCATCCATAATCGCTGCCGCCTGTTCGAGATTCCCGATGGCATCGACTACATCAAGGCCATGCCGCGCATGCAGCACTACATGGAGGTATCGGCGCAAATCTACGGCATCTATCTGGAATACGTCAGTCCGCAGGACGTGCATGTCTATTCCATCGATGAATGCTTTATCGACGTGACGCCCTATCTGGATCTCTATCACACCGATGCGGAAGGATTCGCCTGCATGCTGCGCGACGAGGTCTTGGGACGCACCGGCATCACGGCAACGGTCGGCATCGGCCCCAACCTATTTCAGGCCAAGGTGGCACTCGACATCACCGCCAAGCACGTAGCCAGCCGTATCGGCGTACTCGACGACGAAACCTTCCGCAAGGAGATCTGGCCCCACCGCCCCATCACCGACATCTGGGGCATCGGCCCCGGCGTGGCGGCCCGCCTCGAGAAGTACGGCGTCTATGACCTGATGGGGGTCGCCGCGCTCGACGAAAACCTGCTCTACGACGAGCTCGGCGTCAATGCCGAGTACCTTATCGACCACGCCTTTGGACGCGAACCAACGACCATCGCCGATATTCAGGCTTACCGCCCGCAGGCAACCTCGACCACCACGGGACAGGTGCTCTCGAAGGGCTATGCCTACGAGCAGGCTTACACCGTCTTGCGCGAGATGGTCGATGCCGCCGTGCTGGACTTGATCGACAAGCACGTGGTGTGCGACAGCATCTCGCTCTTTGTGGGCTATGCAAGCGAACGCGCCGACATACGTCGACTCGACGCCAGCGGCACGGCGCAATACGTTGACGGGTGTGGACATCTGCGCTCGAGCACCTCGGGCATCGAGCCCGCAGCGACCGACGGCCCCGAACTCGCGCCCCGTGCCCCCAAACCCGTTCAGCAGGATGACGAACGACGTCGTTTGGTGCGAGAAGCACAAGCGATCGACGGCGTCTTTGTGGGCGAGCACGGCGGCAAGCCGCGTGGTGGCTACGCTGCGCTCTTTGCGCACTCCAACGCCTCGCGCAAGCTGCCCGAGCGCACCAATTCGTTTAAGAAGATCATGGGGTATTTCGATGAGCTGTGGGCACAAACAGTCGACCCCAAGCGACCGGTCAAGCGCATCAATCTTGGCTTCGGCAACCTGATGCCCGAAGAGTTCGCCACCATCGACCTGTTTAGCGACGTGGAAGCCGATGAGCGTGAACGCGATCTAGCCCGCGCCGTGCTGGCCGTAAAAGGCAAATACGGCAAGAACGCCCTGGTCAAGGGATTGAGCTTTACCGCCGGCGCCACCGCACGCGAACGCAACGATCAGGTTGGAGGACACCGTGCCTAAACCCAAACAGCAGCCCATGAGGCCGCCGACCGCCTTCGAGCGCTTGGCGGACCCCGAGGGAAGGCGCCGCGCCGCCGGTCCCAACCTCACTGCCAACGGTGCCGTCCGCGCCAACCGCGCCGCACAGTTTATGCCCTTTGCCGCGTTGACGGGATACTACGAACTCGTACGCAAACAGGAGATCACCGTTGAGCCCAAGAGCGAATTGACAGAAGAAAAAGCCCTCGAGCTTTCACATAAGCTCGAGGGTCTCAAACGCGGCGATTTGGTTCGAGTCACCTATTACGATACGTACGGCTATCGTGCCCGCACCGGCATCCTCGACGAGGTGCTCCCCGCCTTCAAGCTGCTCAAGCTCAAAGACATCGCTATCGACTTCGACGATATCCAAGACGTTGAGCTGCGCGGTCGAGCCTAGCGACGTTTCCTGCGCCAAGCACGCGCCCTACAGTGTCATGACGTAGTAGCCCGCGTCCTTCACGGCCGCTTCGAGGGCACAGCGATCAACCGGCTGCTTAGAGCGCACGCGTGCCGTATGGTCCGCATACGTCACCGTTGCCCACACGCCGTCCAGCGCATTGAGGGCATTGGCCACGTTCTGAGCGCAGCCGTCACAGCTCATGCCACCGATGAGCAGCTCATCGCTATAGGGATAGTGCGACGCATCGGTATCCGCCACAACAACCTTTTTGGCCTTCTTGCCGCACGCTCCATCGCTGCAGCAACTCTTCCCGCGTGTCGAAGCGGCAATGCGACGCAGGCCATAAAACATGCCGATGGCAATGACAGCCAACACGATGAGATTCGCAGGGTTGAGCAAGTCACTCATGCGCTCCCCTTTCCAAGTAGTCTTATCCAGATACCCCCATGGGGTGTCCTCATCTTACCTCAAAATCATGTCTGTTCGGTCAATTAGTTTCCCTCGTCAAACTTTTTTGTTGACCATGGCTTACTTTCGTGTATAAGTTTTCCTAGGCTAACACGAAAGGACGGACAGCGACGTCATGACTCGAACCATAGACCTCCCAACGTTTCAGGCAGCAGTCGTGCGCAACTGCTCCCCTACGCTCGCGGGCATCAAGCCGGCATCGCTCTTTACCTATCCAGGCACCTACGCCCACGGGGACGGCTCGACTGCAACCGAAACCATCGCAGAACGCCGAGCTCGCCTGCTCAACGTTATCGCCCAGTGCAATCGCGAACTTGACCCACTCGGCATCCACCTGAGCGTTTTGGTCTGGCGGCCCTGCGGAGCGCTCGTGTACGTATACCGGCCCAAAAGCCTCGCCACTTACTTCGCGGACCCGCGTGCCCAGACGGCGCTCGCCAAGGAAGGCTACGACACGGGCGACCTCTCGACATGCCTCGCGCATCTGGCCTCACGCATCGCGCTTGCAAGCAATAACGCCGCGGAATGCGCGTGTAGCCAAGCACGATGCGCAATGGCCCAGCAAGCCGGCTGCGATAACGACTGCACCTGCGAGTTTCCGCACGAAATAGGTTACTTCCTGGGATATCCCTACGACGACGTGCACGAGTTTATCGCCCAACGAGGCGAGAACTACAAGGTCTTTGGGGCCTGGAAGGTCTACACGAATGTTGAGCAGGCGCTCACGACGTTTGACGCCTACCGTGCTTGCACCCAATACCTCACCTTTATCTATCAGCAGGGCTGCAGATTGGCGCAACTTGCCCAGGCGGCCCGATAGAACATAGAAACCGCGGCCACCTGCCGCACAACCGAAAGGACTCAACATGAGCAAGATCGCCGTCGTCTATTGGAGCGGCACGGGCAACACCGAGGCCATGGCAAACCTCGTTGCAGAGGGCGCCACATCCGCAGGCGCCGAGGCCGAAGTCATCCCCTGCGCCGATTTCTCTGCCGACAAGGCCGCCGAATATGATGCCTTCGCCTTCGGCTGCCCCGCCATGGGCTCCGAGGAGCTCGAGTACGACGAGTTCCAGCCGATGTGGGATGAGGTCAAGGAAACCCTCGGCGACAGGAAGGTCGTCCTCTTTGGCTCCTATTCGTGGGCTGAGGGCGAGTGGATGGACAACTGGAAGGCCGACGCCGACGAGGCTGGCGTTAACGTCGTAGACTCCACCATCTGCTTCGACGCACCCGACGATGAAGGAGAGACGGCCTGCTGCTCCCTTGGAGCCGAGCTCGCCTAGCGGCAATAAACTCCGCCCAGAACGCGGCTCTGCACCAAAACACATTTGCGTCCCTACAGAAAAAAAGGGGGCTGGATTCACATCCAGCCCCGTTTTCTGTAATGCCAGCCGCATGAACCAGCTACGAGATATTGCCCAAAAACGCCTTGGTGCGCTCACTCTTGGGGTGGTCGAAGACCTCGCTCGGCGTGCCTTCTTCCACGATAACGCCGCCGTCCATAAAGACGACACGGTCGGCGACGTCGCGGGCAAAGCCCATCTCGTGCGTCACGACGATCATAGTCATACCGTCGCGCGCCAGGTCGCGCATGACGCCCAGAACGTCGCGAACGAGCTCGGGGTCGAGCGCCGAGGTGGCCTCGTCAAAAAGCATGACGTGCGGGTTCATCGACAGGGCACGGGCGATGGCCACGCGCTGCTGCTGGCCGCCAGAGAGCTGGCTCGGCATAAAGTCAATACGCTCGGCAAGACCGACCTTGGTCAGCTCCTCGACGGCAATCCTCTCGGCCTCCTCCTTGCTGCGCTTAAGCACCTTTTGCTGCGCAAGCATGACGTTCTTTTTGACCGACAGGTGCGGGAACAGATTGAACTGCTGAAACACCATGCCCAGATGCGTACGCACCTTGTTAAGGTCGACGCCCTTAGCGCATACATCCACGCCCTCAACGACAATCGAGCCACTCGTGGGATGCTCCAGGCGGTTGATGCAGCGAAGCATCGTCGACTTGCCCGAGCCCGAAGGGCCTAGGACTACGACGACCTCGCCCTTGTGCACGTCCAGATCGATATCGCGCAGGACCACGTTATCGCCAAAGGCCTTCTGGAGGTTCTTGATGCTGACGACGACCTCGTTCGAGTTATTGGTTTCGCTCATGATAGGACCTCCTTACAGACCGGCGATGTGATCGGCGGGCGTCGCGACAACCTGTCCGGCGCTCTTGGCGGGACGCTTCTTCTTGGTTTCGGCCGTGCCCAAAAGCCTCGCCTCAAGACCGCTCACCAGGCGGGCAAGTGGCAGGGTGATGACCAGGTAGAACAGGGCGGCAACCACATACGGCGTAATGGAGCCCGTCGTGGCCACGATGGTGCGGGCGTTCATGACGATCTCGACCACGCCCACGGCCGCGAGCAGCGACGTATCCTTGTAAAGCAGGATGAACTCGCTGGTCAGTGTAGGCAAAACATTGCGGAACGTCTGCGGGATCATAACGTAGAGCAGCGTCTGGAAGGCGTTCATGCCCAGCGAGCGCGCGGCCTCGTTTTGGCCCTTGGGGATCGACTGAATACCGGCGCGGAAGATCTCGCACAGGTAGGCAGACGAGTTCATGGCCATGACGATGACACCGAGCACGTAGTCGTCAACCTTGACGCCGGCGAGCGGCAGACCGAAGAACGCGATGTAGATCTGCAGGAACGCCGGCGTACCGCGGATGATGTTCACGTAGATGCCGGCAAGGCAGCGAAGGATGCGCGACTTGGAGATGCGCATGAGCGACAGGGCGAAACCGAAGGGTATTGCCAGCGGAAACGCCACGAGCACGATCGAGAGCGACATGAGGAAGCCCTTGAAGACGATCGGCAGGCTCTGAACCAAAATGACCGGGTTCAAGAACAGGCGCAGGAACATATTGGAGTTCCATGCCTCGACCCACGGCTGCTCCTTAAGGTCGGCAAGGAAGTTATCGAAAGCCGTCACACCCTTGATCTCAACCGAGGGGATCTTGGAGATCTTCTTGGTCGATCCGTCGGCCAAGGCGTAGGTGCCGCTAAAGGCCTCATCGCCGCCCTCGACGGGGAAGGTCACGCCGTAGACCTCGACGCGGAAATAGCCGCCGGCGGGCGCCGTCTCGCCAAAATCAATCTTGAGCGTCTGGCCGTCGACCTTGCACGTGGGCTTCATGGGCGTACGGTCCATAAGGTCATCGCCCGAGAGCATCGTCAGGCGCGTGTCATCGGCGCCAAAGGTCGTGCCATCGGCAAATGTCAGCGAAAGACCGCTCAGTTCCTCGTCGGCATCGGCCTGGACCTCCCAGGTAATGCGGGTCTCGGTGCCACCGACCACATCGCTACCCGAGCCGGTGTTGGGCCGGGCGGTGATCTTTGCGGTCTCAAGCGCCTGGGCAGTCGAGGGCACGCAGGCCCCCGCACACACCAGGGCGAGCGCCACAGCCAGGGCGCGGGCTAGCTTTTGGAGCATCGAGGGCAGCGGATGGCTTTTGCCCATGGCTCCTTGGTTCAATCGAGACAAGGTGGCTCCTAACGTGTAAGTTGCCGACAAAACGGGGCGGGACGACGCCCATTCAAGAAACGCAAAGGCCCTCTCCGCCAAAACGGAAAGGGCCCGCGCGCAATCAAGTAGCTATTTTACTTGATATTGTACTTAGCCATGAGGGCGTCAACGGTACCGTCATCGGTCAGGTCCTTGATGGCCTGGTTGATGTCGTCCTTGAGCTTGGTGTTGCCCTGGTTGATGGCGATGGCATACTCCTCGCCCGTGCTGATCTGCTTGATGGTCTGGCAGGTGTTGAACTGCTCGGCGGTCAGCTGGCTGGCAACGGAGCGGTTGGTCACCACGGCGTCGCCCTTATCGGACTGCAGGGCGCTAAAGCACTCGGTGGCGTCCTTGTAGGGGACGATCTTGGCCTTGGGGAAGTTCTCCTGGGCAAAGGCCTCGGCGGTGGAGCCGGACTGGACGATGATGGTGGCGTCGGCGTTATTGAGCTTCTCGCTGTAGTTATCGGCCGTAATGTCGGTGTTGTCGACCTTGGTCACGATAGCCTGATCGTCCATGTAGTAGGAGTCGGAGAAAGCGACTTCCTTCTCGCGCTCGGGCGTATCGGTGATAGCAGCGATGGAGACGTCGTACTTGGCGCCCGAAGCAACACCGGGGACAAGCGTGTCGAAGTCGTTGTTGACGTACTCGACGTCCAGGCCCAGCTTGTCAGCGATAGCCTTGATGAGCTCAAGGTCAAAGCCCTGGTAGTCGCCGTTGTCATCCTTGTACTCAAACGGCGCGTACTCGGCAGAGGTGCCGACGGTGAGCGTACCGTCCTTGACGAGTGCATACTCCTTGGAGCCGTCGACCTTCTCGACCTTCACGTCGTCAGAGCTGCTGGAACCGGCATCGGAACCAGAGGTGGCGTTGGACGAGCCGCAGCCCGTCAGTGCAAGGGCGAGCGCCATGGCACCCGTGGCGGCAAATGCGCCAAGCTTCTTGAGCTTCATAATCAGTCTCCTTCCGGTGACCCCGTTTGATTCAGAGGTCTGCAAAAACTGTTGGCTATTATGCACCCGTAATTGCGAATCTGCAATCAGAAAACTGATTGAAACAAACCCATAACGTGAATGAAGCACTCCACTTTGCGACAGTCATTACTGCTGCAACGAGCGTAGCAGGGTAATTTCCGCTGCATAACCTGCAAGTTCGTTCGGCGTCTCCAAAATGAATGGCAGCGCACGTAAACGGTCATTCGATACAATATTGTGCATAATCTGCAAACCACCACCAAGTTCCTCGCTGCCAAGGTAGCCCTTACCGATGCACTCATGGCGATCCTTATGCGCACCGCAGGGGTTCTTGGAATCGTTAATATGCACGGCATGTAAGCGCTCAATGCCCACCACACGGTCGAACTCGTCGAGCACACCGTCAAGGTCGTGGATGATGTCGTAGCCGGCATCGCTCACATGGCAGGTGTCCAGGCACACGCCTAGCTTATCCGACAACTCGGGGCGCTTGGCAGCGACGCCCTCGATAATACGCGCCAGCTCTTCAAAGCTACGGCCCACCTCGGTGCCCTTGCCCGCCATGGTCTCGAGCAGCACTGTCGTCTGCTGCCCCTCAAACATCACCTGGCACAACGTGTCGACAATCATCTGAATGCCAGCATCAGCCCCCTGCCCCACATGTGCGCCGGGATGGAAGTTGTAGTAGTTGCCGGGCAGCGCTTCCATGCGCTGCAGGTCCTCGGCCATGGCCTCCAGGGCAAACTCACGCGCCCGCTCCTTGGCAGAGCAGGGGTTATAGGTATAGGGGGCATGCGCCACGAGAGGGCCGAAGTCGTTTTGCACCATGAGGTCACGCAGGGCCGCCACGTCGTCCATGTCGAGGTCTTTCGCCTTGCCACCACGCGGGTTGCGTGTAAAGAACGCAAAGGTATTGGCGCCAATGGATAGCGCCGTCTCCCCCATCGCCCGATAGCCCTTCGTTGTCGATAGGTGACACCCAATCGTCAGCATCTCCAGCTCCCCCTCATCAGTTGCGGTGAAATAGCTCCTGTTTAAGCTTTATTCTGCCGCAAACAGGAACTATTCCACCGCAAGTTATAAAAGGGGCATCAGGAGCGCGTTTTGCTGAAGGCTTTAAGCACTGCCGTCACCGGGCCGGGCTGAAAACGTCGGCGCACGTCGTCGAGACGCTCGGGGATATCGATGTGCTGCGGGCAGTGACGTGCGCATTTGCCGCACTTGATGCAATTGCTCACCAGCTTGGGCTCGCTCGTCCGCACCGCGCTCGCCGTGAAATACTGCGACAGGCCCGTAAACCAGCTGTGCGCATAGCTCGCATTGTAGGCGGCAAAGCAGCCGGGGATATTGATGCCCTTGGGGCACGGCATGCAGTAGCCGCACCCCGTGCAGGGCACACGGTTCGATTTCTCAAACTCCGTCAGCACGCGTGCGATGGTATCAAGCTGCTCCATCGTCATCGAATCCGATAGCGCACGACTTGCCAGTGCCGCGTTCTCGTCCACCTGCGCGGTATCGGTCATGCCCGAAAGCAGCATGGTTACCTGCGGATGGTTCCACACCCACGAAAGCCCCCAAGCAGCCGGCGTCTTCAGATGCGGATCGCTCGCGCTATCGAGCACGGCGCGGGCCCGCGGCGGCAGCTTGCCTGCCAGGCGTCCGCCCAACAGCGGCTCCATCACAAACACCGCGAGCCCGCGCTCGGCAGCGGCCAAGAGCCCCGCCGTTCCCGCCTGATAGCGCTCACCGGCATAGTTGTACTGAATCTGGCAGAAGTCCCAGTCATACGCGTCGAGCATCGTGAGGAAGTCTGCCGCGCTGCCGTGATACGAAAAGCCGATCTGGCGAATGCGCCCCGTAACCTTTTGGTGTGCAATCCAGTCCTCGATACCCAACGCCACCACACGCTCCCATTGCGCGGGCGAGGTGATGTTGTGCATAAGGTAGTAGTCGATATGGTCAGTCCGCAGGCGGCGCAGCTGCTCATCAAAATAGCGGTCGAAATCCTCCGCGCATTTGCACGAAGCATGCGGCAGCTTAGTCGCGAGCAAAACCTGATCGCGCAGGCCCAAGCGCTCAAGCGATGCCCCGACGTACGCCTCGTTGCCGGGATAGAGATAGGCCGTGTCCAGGTAGTTAATCCCCTGCTCCACCGCACGCGAAATGATGGCATCGGCCGTCTTCGCATCGGGGCGTCCCGGCGCACCGGGAAACCTCATGCATCCCAACCCCAACGCCGAGATGTGGCTGCCGCTTTTGGGGTCAACGCGATATTGCACGGCCCCTCCTCTCCCATCAAAGCCCGATAAGGCGAAACAAATCCGTCACGTCATCGAAACACATCGGAATCGCAATTGAGAACGTATCGTAACGCAGCGGAAATCGAGCCGTCACGGCGCCGCTTTAACATCAGCAAAAAGCCCGATGAAAGGAGCCAATCATGCCCGCGCTCGACCTTTGGAACCTCGCCTCCCAGCTCAAAAGTGCCGATTATCGCTGGGTCGACCTCACCCACACGCTCTCGTGCGACACCCCGCACTGGTTTGGCTTTAAGCCGTTCGAGTCCACCAAGCTTTTCGACTACCTGCCCGACACGCCCGAGGACATGCTCGCGCCCATGCGCTGTTTTCAGTATTCGGTCGCTTCGCAGTACGGCACCCACGTCGACGCGCCACGTCACTTTCATGTCGACGGGCGTTCCCTCGGCGAGATCGAGCCCATCGAGTTTATGCATCCGCTCTGCGTGATCGACAAACACGAAGAGTGCGCCGCGAACCCCGATTATGTTCTGACCGTCGAGGACCTCAAAGCCTGGGAGGATGAGCACGGACGCATTCCCGAGGACGCCTTTGTCGCCTTCCGCTCCGACTGGTCCAAGCTCGCCGACCTCGAGAACAAGGACGAGGACGGCCAGCCCCACTACCCCGGCTGGGACCTCGACGCCATCAAGTGGCTTGTCGAAGAGCGCAACATCGGCGCCATCGGCCACGAGCCGGCAGACACCGACCCCGCCACCGTCACCACGCGCGAGGACGCTTACCCCTACCCCAGCGAGCAATACATCCTCTCGGTCGATCGCTATCAGATCGAGGTTATGGACCACCTGGATGAACTTCCCGCCACGGGCGCCGTCATCTTCTGCACCTTCCCCAAGGTTCGCGATGGCGTCGGGTACCCCGCGCGCGTCTTTGCGGTCTGCCCCGCGGCATAAGTCCAGCGCATCCGTTCTTCTATATATCCGCCGTCCCGCACATACAAGGCGCTCCGGCGGCTTACAATCCATCAGGCGCCCCGCACGCGGGCGCCTTTTTATGGGGAGATGATTCACATGCAGATCAACAAGGTCGCCTTTATCGGCAAAGGCGGTGTCGGCCTGCTCTACGGCAGCATGATCGCCCAGGCGCTCGGCAACGACGCCGTCGAATATGTTATGGATGACGCGCGCTTCGAGCGCCACGCGAACGATGCGCTCACCGTCAACGGCAAACCTTGCGCGCTCAAGTCCGTCCGCGCCAGCGAGGCTATGCCCGCCGATCTGGTCATCCTCACGGTCAAGACAACCGGACTCGACCAGGCGATCCAGACCATGGAGCACATCGTGGGCACCAATACGCTCATCGCCTCGCTGTGCAACGGCATTACCAGCGAGCAAAAAATCGCCGAGCGCTTTGGCTGGGAGCGCACCGTCCTCGGTATCTGCCAGGGTATGGACGCGGTATTCCTCAACGGCGAGCTCACGTTTACCAACACCGGTGAGATTCGTTTTGGCGCGGCCGCCGGCACCGACCCCGAGACCGTTGCCGCCATTGATAAGCTTTACGCGCGCTGCGGCATCGCCCATACCGTCGAGACCGACATCGCGCACCGCATGTGGGCCAAGCTCATGCTCAACGACGGCATCAACCAGACCTGTATGGCCTACGGCGGCACGTACGGAAGCGCCACGGAACAGGGCTCCGAGCAGCGTCGCTGCTTTGTTTCCGCCATGCGCGAGGCGCTTGCAGTCGCCAACGCCGAAGGCATCGAGCTGACCGAAGCAGACCTGACGCAGATGGTGCACCTCATCGAGGGGCTCGATCCCGCCGGCATGCCGTCGATGGCGCAAGACCGCGTCGCACGGCGCAAGACCGAAGTCGAGGAGTTCGCGGGCACCATTTGCCGCCTGGCAGCCAAACACGATATCCAGGCGCCTCAGAACGAATGGCTCTATCAGCGTATTCGCGATATCGAGGCAAGCTGGTAGCGCCCGATTCGCCACGTCAACAGACTCGACAGTAAAGTCGCCGCAAGGAGCACTCCCCTTGCGGCGACTTTCATCTTCATCTATAACCAGTAGTCGGCGTTCCGACGGTTAGAGCTGCGACTCCGGAGCCTCGTCCTCGTCATCGCGACAAAGGACCACGCCCGCGCTGCCCAACAGCGCAGCCGCAATCAGCGCACCGACCACGATAGGAGCAGCCCCGCATGACCCCTGCATGCCCGCGACGAGCGCGGCGGTAGGGCCAAGACAGCCAAGCATCAATGCGACGGCGGCGACGGCGATATCTCGAGCGTTCACAAGACCACTTCCTCCACGAGAAAGACCTTATTTCTCATGAACTAGTGTGCCCCGTGCCCATATGCACGGCGTACCGCCACGGTAAGGGCTCTGTTAACTCAAGCGCACAGACAGGGCGGAGGCCTTTACGTTTGCCCGAAAGCATCGCAAAGGCCTCCGCCCGTCATCTGCCTATTGGCTTTTGGCTAATTACCAGCCAGTGTAGTAGTCGGTGGTTCCGGCAGCGCAGCCAGAGTCATAGACCTTACAATCGCCCTTGGAGCCCGTAAAGGTCGAGCCCTGGGCCATATCGCCCGCAGCCACAACGTAATAGCCATCCGAGTCTCGCCAGAAGCCCTCGGAATCCTGAGTCCACTCGCCCGTGCGATAGTGGTAAAGCACATTGCTGCTGTAATAGGTCTCGCGGCGGCCGTTATAGTTATTGACGCCGCTCGAACGTGTCAGGCCCGAGCCGTTGGCGTAATACGCAGCGGACGCGTAAGACGAGCCGTAGCCGGCATTGTAATACGAAGCCTGAGCGGCCTCAACAGCCTCGGCTTCGGCAGCCGCAGCCTCAAGAGCCTCGCGCTTGGCATTCTCAAGCGTGGAGCGAAGCTCGTCGAGCTCGGTCGACTTGGCGTCGACCTCCCCCATCGTCAAAAGGTTACCCGCACCGTCGATGCAACCCTGCAACACGGCTCGCTCGTCATCGGTGGCATAGTCGCCATACATGTTCATGATGATCTGTGCGCGCATCTCCAGGGAATCGCGCTTGGCCTCCATCGAGGCGTTCCACTCCTGCATGGAGCCATAGCCATCGCCGCGATAGTCGACGGGCTGTACCAGCGTCGCCTCGGACGGCGTAGACCCTACCGCATCGGACAGTGTTGCGGCGTGGGCATCAGTTGCGCCGGCGCCCGCCAAAAGTGCCACAGCCAGAGCGGCGGAAAGGGCGGCGGCTTTCGGTTTTCGTGAATCGATCCTCATGTAGCTGGAAACCTCCGTAGTGCGTTTTTGCTGCGTTTGAGCTGCGTGTGATTCGATCGCGCTGCATAGTACCCCGAGCAATTCGCGACCTGCGGTTTTTCTCAAAAGGTGCACGTCAATTGCGTAAAACTCACATCCTCTCAACAGGAGTTTTCCACAACTCGAATGCATAAAGCATCTCAAAAACCCTGTTTTAGTGCCCTCTCTATGCAAAAAAGGCGCCTGTGCAAACATTGTTTGCACAGGCGCCTTGAGCAGGCATTTTATGCAGTTATACCTATCGAGTCGCAAGGGGTCCTTGCACAAGTCGCCTTACTCGTCCAGTGCGGCGAAGGCCTGCTTCAGATCCCAAATGATGTCCTCGGCGTTCTCGGTACCGATGGAAAGACGGATCGTGGAGGGCGTGATGTTCTGCTCGGCGAGCTCCTCGGCAGAGAGTTGGGAGTGCGTGGTGGTAGCCGGGTGCACGACGAGCGACTTGACGTCGGCCACGTTGGCGAGCAGCGAGAACACCTGCAGGTGATCGATGAACTTCCAAGCCGCCTCCTGGCCGCCCTTGATCTCGAAGGTGAAGATCGAGGCACCGCCGTTGGGGAAGTACTTCTGATAGAGCTCATGATCGGGATGCTCGGGCAGGCTCGGGTGGTTCACCTTGGCAACATGGCTGTCGCCGTTCAGAAACTCGACGACCTTCTTGGTGTTCTCGACATGACGGTCGACGCGCAGCGACAGGGTCTCGGTGCCCTGGAGCAGGATCCAGGCGTTGAACGGGCTGATGCAAGCGCCCTCGTCGCGCAGCAGGATGGCGCGGACATAGGTTGCGAAGGCGGCAGGACCAGCAGCCTCGGCAAACGAGACGCCATGGTAGGAGGGGTTGGGCTCGGCGATCTGGGCGTACTTGCCGCTTGCCTTCCAATCGAAGTTACCGCCGTCGACGATCACACCGCCCAGCGAGGTTCCGTGGCCACCGATGAACTTGGTTGCGGAGTGGACGACGATGTTGGCACCGTGCTCCAGCGGACGGAACAGATACGGGGTACCGAAGGTGTTGTCGACGACAACCGGCAGACCGTGCTTCTTGGCGACCTCGGAAATGGCGTCGATGTTGGGGATGTCGGAGTTGGGGTTGCCGAGCGTCTCGAGATAGATGACCGTGGTGTTGTCCTTGATGGCACCCTCGACCTCGTCCAGGTTATGGGCATCGACAAACGTGGTCTCGACGCCAAACTGGGAGAGCGTGTGCTCCAGCAGGTTGTAGGAACCACCGTAGATGGTCTTCTGGGCCACCACATGATCACCGGCCTGGGCGAGCGCCTGCAGGGTGTAGGTGATAGCGGCAGCACCGGAAGCAACGGCGAGGCCGGCCACGCCGCCCTCGAGCGCGGCGATACGGTCCTCAAAGACACCCTGGGTGGAGTTGGTCAGACGGCCGTAGATGTTGCCGGCATCGGCAAGGCCAAAGCGGTCGGCGGCGTGCTGGGCGTTGCGGAACACGTAGCTCGTGGTCTGATAGATAGGCACGGCGCGAGCATCGGATGCGGGATCGGCGCTCTCCTGGCCAACGTGCAGCTGCAGGGTGTCGAAACCAAAGGTGTGCTCGGGGTTGTTGATGAACTGGCTCATGATGATCTCCTTGATCGAACAAAAGTAAATAAATAAGAGAGAAGTAAGTCGCTGTCTCCTGATCACGCCGACGGGCGCAAACAGGAGCCCGGCATTCGTCTTGGCAAGCAATTCATATGCGGGTCTCCTTTCACATCCCGGTTTCGTGGTCGGCCTAATTACCTACCGCCTTTGTGTGTTTTGAATAGTACGAGCATTGTTTCGCTCGGTCAATCACTTAAAAGCGCTAACCTGTTATCGGTTTTATAGATAGCAATCGAAAGGATGGCGTCGATGACCCTTCAGCAACTTCGCTTTCTGATCGCCGTGGCAGAGTCCGGCTCAATCAACGCCGCAGCTCAGCGCCTCTATACCGCTCAGTCCAACATCTCAAACGCCGTCAAAAGCCTAGAACAGGAACTCCACTTGGAAATCTTTACGCGCTCCAGCCGCGGTGTCACGCTCACCAACGACGGTACCGAGCTTTTGGGTTATGCGCGCCAGGTTGTAGAACAGGCCGATATGCTCGAGGCACGTTACGAGGACGGCGGCACCCCGCAAGCCCGCCTTGCCATCTCCGCCCAACACTACGCCTTTTCGGTCGAGGCCTTCGTCAACGTGGTCGAGCGCTGCCGCGACAGCAAGTTCGATTTCATCATGCGCGAGACCACCACGTCGCAGATCATCGATGACGTCCGCGCGTTTCGCAGCGACATCGGCATCCTCTATCTGGACGACTTTAATGCGCGCGTTCTGCAGAAGGCTTTTGCCGACGCGCGCGCGAGCTTCCACCCCCTCTTTGACGCAAAGGTCCACGTATTCGTAAGCGAGCGCCACCCGCTCGCCCGACGCCCGCAGCTGTCCCTTGCCGACCTCACGCCCTACACCCGCTACAGCTTTGAGCAGGGCACCTCAAACTCCTTCTATTACGCCGAGGAGCCGTTTAGCTATATCCCCTGCGACCGCAATATCCGCGTGTCCGACCGCGGCACGCTTACCAACCTACTCATCACCTCGAACGGCTACACCTTGTCGACCGGCGTGCTCTCAAACGAAATGCAATGGGGCATGGCATCGATTCCGTTGGCAGACGCCCCGACGATGCGCGTGGGCTACATCATGCACGACGAGCGCAAGCCCTCTCCCCTGCTGCAGCAATACCTCGACGAGCTCGACCGCATCATCCGCGAAAGCCAGCCTTCGGGCAACGAGGTAGAAGCGGTGGAACACTAGCCCTCAACGGACGTGGCGCTACAATGGACACCCACGAGAGAAGCGCTCAGCGAAAGGAACCATGTGAAGGTCATCATCTATACCGACGGCTCGGCCCGATCAAACCCGGGACGCGGCGGCTACGGCGCCGTGCTCAAATACACCAACCCCGCCGGCAAGACCTTTACCTCCGAGCTTTCGCGCGGTTACGCCAAGACCACCAACAACCGCATGGAGCTCATGGCCGTCATCGTGGCGCTCGAAGCGCTCAACCGCCCCTGCGAGGTCGAGGTCCATTCCGACTCGCAGTACGTCGTCAACGCCTTTAACAAGCATTGGATCGACGGCTGGAAAAAGCGCGGTTGGAAGACCGCCAACAAGCAGCCCGTCAAGAACCGCGACCTGTGGGAGCGCCTGCTCACCGCAAAGAACAAGCATAAGGTGGAGTTCATCTGGGTTAAGGGTCACGCCGGCCACGAGCTCAACGAGCGCTGCGACGAGCTCGCCACCACGGCGGCAGACGGTGCCAACCTCGATATCGACACCGGCTTTAACGAGAGCGACCTCTAACGGCGTTTTCGCACGTTTTTTCGTTCTCCCGCGCTACACTCATCCTGTAGACCAAACAACGCAAGGGGGACATATGCTGCGCATCGCGACCATCGGCACATCCATGATCACCGACGACTTCATCCAGGTCGTCAACGCCAACGACCTGGCTGCATTCGTGGGCACGCTCTCGCGTGATGCCAATCGCGGCGCCGCCTTTACCGCCGAGCGCGGTGGCGAGCGAAACTTTACCTCGCTCGACGAGCTCGCGGCAGCCGCCGATGTCGACGCCGTCTATATCGGCAGTCCCAACGCACTTCACCACGAGCAGGCCCTTGCCTGCATCGCCGGCGGCAAACACGTCATCGTCGAGAAGCCCTTCTGCGCCACCGAGGCACAGGCGCTGGAGGTCTTCCGTGCCGCCGAGGCAGCGGGCGTTGTAGCCCTCGAGGCCATGCGCCCCCTCCATGACCCCGCCTTCCACGCCATCGAGGACGCCTTAGGCGAGATTGCGCCCATTCGCCGCGCTTCGCTGCGCTTTGGCAAATATTCTTCGCGCTACAACGAGGTTCTCGCGGGACGTGCCACCAATATCTTCGACTGCCACATGGCATCGGGGTCCCTCATGGACATTGGCGTCTACACCGTCGAGCCCATGGTCGAGATTTTCGGCATGCCCTCCGGCCTCACCAGCATGACCACGCTGCTCGACCGCGCCACGCGAAAGCTCACGCACGGCCCTATCGACGGCTGCGGCTCCATCCTCGCCAGCTACGGCGGCGGACGCATCTCTGTCGAGCTCGCACATTCCAAGATCACGAATGACCTGCTGCCCTCGCAGATCGAAGGCGAGCGCGGCACCATCCAGATCGACCATCTGTCCACGCCTCGGAACGTCCGCATCGACTATCGCGGCGACGTCGTGCGCGGCTCGGCGACCGAAGCCCCGCGCGAGCAGGGCGACAACGGCCGCGTGCTCGACCTGCCCAAATCGAACAACACCATGGAGTACGAACTCGCCGACTTTATCACCGCCATCGGCGGCATCGATAACGTTAAGGAAGAGATTTGGGAGACCCCGGCGGGACGCCATGAGCTTGGCCACTATCGCGACGTCACCCTCGTCTCGTTGCGCATCATGGATGCCGTGCGTCAACAGGCAGGCATCACCTTCCCCGCCGATGCAGAACAGCAGGCCTAGCAATGGGCTTCTTCGATACGCTCTTCTCCAACGTCACCGGCGGCAGTCGAGAACCTCAAAAACCATCGAACGTCGAGCTCGAGCTGCGCCGCAGGCTTACCGTGCTCGCAGGCGACGAGGCCACCCAAGACACTCCCCTGCGCTATTTCCTGCGTTGGACGGGACAAGTCCAGGGCGTTGGCTTTCGCTTTACCAACACCAACCTCGCACAGGCGCGCGCGCTCACCGGCTGGGTGCGCAATATGGAAGACGGCTCGGTCGAGATGGAGGTGCAGGGCGCACCGGCGAATATCCTGTCTCAGTTCGAGGCGCTTCATGCCTCCTATGAGCGGATGGGGACGCGTTTTCGCCTCGCAGATGCCCAGGCGCGAGCCCCGCTTGCCGATGAAGACGGTTTCAATCCTCGTTATTAGTATTGTGTGCTAAATACGGTATCATTTATCTACGAACCGTTGATAGAGAAGAGGCGAGGCGCATGGCGGTGCAAAGAAGAAATACCAAGCAGCGAAAGTTAGTTCTCGACGCCGTGCGTCAAAGCTATAACCATCCCACTGCCGACGAGATCTACAACGTCGTGCGCGAGCAGGATGACAAAATCAGCCGCGGCACGGTCTATCGCAACCTTAATCTCCTGGCCGATGCCGGCGAGATTCTCTCCATCAAGACGCCGGGTGGGAGCCGCTTCGATCGCACCATCGAGCCGCATGCGCATATCATCTGCACCTCGTGCGGCCGCGTCATCGACGTACCGCTCCCCTTCGACGCCCAACTCGATACCAAGGCGTCCGAGCAAATCGGCTGGAACGTCTCCTCGCACTACACTATCTTCGAAGGCCTCTGCCCCAACTGCCGGTAGGCATGTCCCAAAAGCCTACTCAGCGAGCAGGCGACGCAGCTCCTCTTCGACCGTTCGCACGTAGCGGACGCGGTCGTTGATGCCACGCATGGTAGGATTGCAGTTTTCCATCAGATAGGGATGGCCCACGACGTTGAGCATGTCGCGATCGTTCTCGTTGTCGCCAAACGCCATCATCTCATCGGGCGAAATCCCCAGGGCGCGACCGTAGTCGGCAAGCGCGGAACCCTTGCCCGAACCAAAACCGATAAAGTCCGTCCATTCGGTTCCCGACGTCATGACGTCAACCCGATCGCTAAAGTGGCGCTCGAAATACTCCAGCGCCGCCGGCTGCTCGGCCTCGGGCGTCTGGAACGCAATCTTAATGACATCCTCGTCAATGTCTTCGGGACGGTCGACTACCACCACATCGCAATGGACCTCATAACGCAAGTGGTCGACAAACGCATCGTTGCCGCTCATGGTGTAGAGATGCCCTTCACACGAAAGGGTCACATCGGCATGGGGATACGCAACCACGGCATTCGCGATATCCATGGCCAGGTCGCGCCCCATAGACCGCTTAACCACGGCACGTCCCTCGCTCATGACCAGAGCGCCGTTTTCGCACACATAGCCCAGCTCGTCGGCCACCGGCGCAAAGAGGTAACGCAGGCTCGCATATTGGCGGCCGCTTGCCGGCATAAACACAATGCCGCGGCGATGCAGCTCATCGATGAGCTCAAACGCCTCGTGACGCGGCTCACGCTCCCCCGGATGCAGCAACGTGCCGTCCAAATCGCAGGCGATCAGCTTGATTCCCTCAAGACCCATATGCTTCCCCCAAAGCATCTCATCAACAGCGAGACGGACTTTGAATGGCAATCCCTCAAAGTCCGTCCCATGTTCCAACGCTTACTTACGCGCCGCCTTTACGATCGTAAAGTCCGGAGCCATGCTCACGACAATATCGGCCGCACTCGATGCAAAGCGTCGACCCGCATCGAGCTCGCGCGAAACGATCGAGATTCGAGTTCCCTCGATGCCGCGAAGCATGCGGCCTAAAACCGGCTGCAGCGGTGTATACATGCGCACGGTATGCTCGTCCGAGTCGCCCCGAAACAGCGGCGCATGCATGTTGCCAATCTCCCAGCACACGTGTGCAAGCGCGATAGGGTCCATGCGATCGACTTCGACCAGATAGACCTCGGCGCTGCGCAGGCGCACGACAACCGCCACGGGCACCGTGCCCGAGCGGTCGATGGCAAGCACGTCGCCATCGGCAAGACGATCGCCGTCGACAACGTCCAACCGAGTATCGACCGTACGCCCCAGCTCCGTCACGCCCACAAATGCGCGGGCATCAGTCTGGTCCCAATCGAGCGGCAGCCCATCGGTCTCAAACACGCCGCCCAACTCCCGGCGAAGCAAAAGCTCATAGGACGGGTCGTTGAGATTTCCGAGGCACGCTGTCGAAACCAGATTCGCAGGCATAGCCTAGTCCTCGACCTCGACAAGCTCGATGTCGAAGTTGAGATCCTTGCCGGCGAGCTCGTGGTTGGCGTCGAGCGTCACGGCCTCGGGCGTCACATCGATGACCACGGCGGGGACGGGCATGCCGCTCGGCGTGGACAGGAAGAGCTTCATGCCCTTCTCGATCTGCTCGATATTGGGAACCTGCTCGGCCGGGAAGGTCAGAACCATCTCGGGGTTGTGCTCGCCGTAGGCGTCGGCAGCCGGGATGTGCACGGTCTTCTTCTCGCCGACCTGCATATCGACCACGGCGGCGTCAAAGCCCTTGATCATCTGGCCGGCGCCACAGGTGAACTCCAGCGGCTCGCCGCGATCGTAGGAGCTATCGAACTGCGTACCGTCATCGAGCGTGCCGCGATAATGGGTCTTGACCTTTTTGCCCTGGTTGGACATGGAAACCTCCGTGATAGGGGCGGCGTACAATACGAGCCGCCGTGAACATATGGCGCTAACTATACCCTAGTCATACAATTTGAAGACAGTTTGCAAAGAAACGCTGCAACCGGAGGAACTATGGCATATCCCGTATTTGACCTACACTGCGACACCGCCGACCGCATTGGCTGGGCCACGCTCGATCTCGACTTGCGCTTCACCGCCGGCACCGACGGCTATTTCCCCGGCGACGAGACGCATCCGCAAGATTTTGACCTTATCGAGGGCAACGCCTGCGCTATCTCGCTCGCAAAAATCGGCAAGACCCCGTGGGCGCAGTGCTTTGCCACGTTTGTCCCCGACGAGATTCCCGCCGCCCACGCCGCGCGCTTCCAGGCGCAGATCATGGCGCATATGAGCGGTCAGGCCATGCTCAACCACGACCGCATGGTCAACGTGCGCAGCGCGGCAGACATTCGCCCCGCGCTCAAGGACGGCAAGGTCGCCTGCATCCACACCATCGAAAACGCCACCTTCTTTGCCGAGGACCCCGCGCTCATCGAGGTGCTTAAGAGCTTGGGCGTGCTCATGTCGTCGCTCAGCTGGAACGCGCAGGGTCCGCTGGCGAGCGGACACGACACGCACGCCGGACTCACCGCCGCCGGCATCGAGGCGCTCACGCAGATGGAGCACGCCGGCATGGTGCTTGATGTCTCCCATCTCAACGATGAGTGCTTTGACGAGGTTGCCGCCCGCGCCACGCGCCCCTTTGTCGCCAGCCATTCCAACTCCCGCGCGGTCTGCGGCGTCAAGCGCAACCTCACCGATGACCAGTTCCGCACCATTCGCGACATGGGCGGCATCGTCGGCCTCAACTACTGCAGCGAGTTCCTCTCCAACGACGCGACCGATGAGACCTCCGCAGATGTCACCTTCGATCAGCTGGCGGCACATATCGAGCACTGGCTCGAGCTGGGCGGCGAGGACGCCATCGCCCTTGGCGGTGACTGGGACGGAGCCGCGGTGCCCGACTTCCTCTCCGACGCCAGCAAGATGCCCGAGTTCCAAAACATGCTCTCCAAGCGCTTTGGCAAGACCGTGATGCAGAAGCTCTGCAGCGACAACGCACTTGCCTTCTTTGAGCGCTTCTAGCCCTTCATTCTATTGGCGGGCGGACATGTCGATCGTTTGGCACGCCCGCCCGCACTCAACCTAAAGGACCGCATTTGACGCAGCAGTTCACGATTACCGTACCCCGACCGGATGGAGCACCCATCCCCGTCATCGTCACCAAAAAGCGCGTCAAGAACTTTAACCTGCGCGTCACTTCGAGCGGCGAGGTCCACGCCAGCGCACCGCTCGGCGCCAGCCGCGAGCGCATCGAGGCATTCGTTCAGCGTAACAGCGCGTGGATCATCAACCGCCTTGCTCGGCGCGAGCAGCGCCAGATGACAACCGGCGAGCCGCTCAGCCCCCGCTCGACCATTGCACTTTGGGGCAAACCCATCACTGTTCAGGACGCACTCGACCACAACTTCGAATCGCCCGCACCGCGGCCCAAGCAAGCCACGTTCGCAAGCTTTATGGGCGCCGACGGACCAAATGAGCGCCCGCAGCCCCGGCGGCACGCAAGCCTCGACGGCCTAACGCCCGAAAAACTCCAAGCCCGCATCGATCAACTCTATGCGTCCGAAGTCACCGCGGCGCTGCGCGACATGGTGCACGCGTACGAAATCGCCATCGGCGTTACCGTGACCCGTGTCTCCGTGCGCAGTATGAAGACGCGCTGGGGCTCATGCACGCCCAAAACCGCCACCATTCGCATCGCACGCGAACTTGCCGCCTACCCCATCGAATGCCTCGACATGGTTGTCGCCCACGAGCTCGTCCACTTGCTCGAGCCGAGCCATAACCAGCGCTTTCACGCCCTGCTCGACACGTATTGCCCCGATAACAGGTCACTGTCGCAGCGACTCAAAAAACCGCCCGCCGACGATATCTAACGTCGGCTAGCGCACACGCTCGATTTCGACACCGCAGCTTGCCAGGGGCAGGCCGACAGGCGCCCACGGCTTATCGAGCTTGATGCGCACGCCAAGCAGCGAGGGATAACGGCGCAGCAACATCTGGGCTGTCCCCTCGGCTGCCGCCTCGATGAGCTTAAACGTATGCTCGCGCAGATAGCCGTCGACATCGTGGCACACCGAGCCGTAGTCAATCGAGGCGTCCAAGCTATCGTGCTCCCCCGCCGCACGCAGATCGGCATAGAGCGCGAGCGACACGACGAACTTCTGTCCCAGCGCGTTCTCCTCGGGATACACGCCATGGTTGGCAAAGACCTCAAGGCCGTCAATGACAATACGGTCGGCATGGCGCAGGTCGTCAAAGCTCACATGGGGCACCGCCGTCGCAGTGGAGATATCGCCCCTGCCACGACGGGCGAGCTCGGCTCCCTCAGTCTTTGTTGCATTCTCGGGCAGTTTCTTGTTACTCATCGCGATCGTCTCCTTTACCTAGGACCCCGATCGCGCATACCGACTACACGCGAATCGACAGGTTCTTTTTATCATCGCTCCAGTTGCAAGCATTGCGCGCGGGACATGCAAAGCAGGCACGCGATGCCTTGTCGGCCGCATAGAGCAGGCGCTCGAGCGGCTGACTGTTCACACGCAGCTTTCGATGACCCAAGATAGCCGTCTTAATGGCTGCGGCGTCGGCTGGCGCAAACGCCACATCATCGGGCATGCCGGCGAGTATTGCATCGGCGACGCGCTCGCTTGCAACATCATGGGATATACCCGATTCATACTGTTCATCTTTGCCGATATCGTGAAGAAGTGCCGTGGCATAGATGACCTCGCGGTCAAATTCGAGCCCTTCCTCAAGATTCTTGATCCACATAATGCGGGCGACGTCCAACAGGTGGTCAATGCCGTGACGACAAAAGATGCGACCAGATTCCAGCTGAGCGATATTGCCCAGATGACGTCGGAACAGACCATTGGCACAGATGTAATCGATTCGAGGCATGGCGCCAAAAGGAGTCAGGCCAGAAGCCATAAAACCGCGACGCGGCGTTCCCTCGTCGGTGTTCGATATAAAGTCGTTAACGACCCTCATGGTTAGCGGCCCAACATCCTAAAGAACCGCTCCTCGAGCGCCGGGTCGGTCTCAAAGACACCGCGACGAGCAAGCGTCACGGTCTTGGTGCCGGGTTTTTGCACGCCGCGCATCGTCATGCACATATGCTCGGCTTCCATGAGCACAATCGCCCCCTGGGGAGCAAGATAGTCCATAAGGGCATCGGCAACCTGCGCACACAGCTGCTCCTGCAGCTGCAAACGGCGGGCATAGACCTCCACCGTGCGGGCAAGCTTGGAAAGCCCGGCCACGCGGCCATTGGGGATATAACCGATCGCCGCCTTGCCATAAAACGGCAGCAAATGATGCTCGCACAGCGAATAGAACGTGATGTCGCGCTCGATAACCAAATCATTCGAAGCGACGGCAAAGGTTTTGGACAGGTGCTCCTCGGCGCTCTGGTCCATACCGCCGGCAATCTCGCCATACATACGGGCAACGCGCGCCGGCGTCTCCAGCAGGCCCTCACGAGTTGGGTCCTCGCCTATGCCCTCAAGCAACAGCTTGATGGCGGCCTCGACTTTTTCCTGATCGACCATCTGGGCCTCACTTTTCCGATTTCACGTTCGCGCTATGGTACCACGCCCTCCGGCATCGACCACAAGCTACATAGTATGGGTCGAATAGACCGGCTCATCACGCCAGAGCTCAACCGCATCACAAAGCGCAACGCCCTCGCGCTCGGCGCGGGCACGCGTGGCGTTCATATCGATCACACGCTGATTGCTCGAACCCCTAAAACGAAGCGAAATATCGTACAGGTCCTGAACAAACGGACCGTCCACCAACATATCAAGACAGGCAAGGATACGGTCCGTCGCCTCGGTATGGTGACGTCTGCCCGGCATGAGCTCCTCGAGCACATCACCGGTAAAGCACCAAATAGTCTTCCCCGACTCTACTGGATAGGCAGCGCGAACACGCTCGACAAAGTCAACGAGCCCCGCCTGATTCTCGGGCTCCATAGGCTCGCCGCCCAAAATCGTCAGACCGTCAATAAAGGGATGATCGAGGCTCTCGATAATCTTGTCCTCGACGGCACGATCGAAGGGCTCGCCCGCAGTAAAGTCCCACGCGACAGAGTTAAAGCAGTTCTTGCACCCACGACGGCACCCGCTCACAAACAGAGAAGTACGAACGCCTTCCCCATCGGCAATGTCGAAATACTTAATGTTCGCGTAGTTCATAGGTAACTCTCCCGGGAGGCCGGGACATATCATCCCGTCCTCAAACATTCTCGGCCTGCGGCCTGCGAAACTGCGGGCGGGACGATATGTCCCGGCCTCATGCAAAGGGTAACTCAATGAACGAAGCGAACATCGAGCATAGGGTTCGAGGTCCAATAAAAACTTTGTTGCAGCTCAACCGCCATTGCAAGCAAATCGCCGCCGCAGGTCAACTCACTTCCGCTAAGAACTTCGAGGAGTGAGCAGACCGCACGCCGCATCTCAGCTACGTCAACTTGGCTGCCCCGTAGCGAGACGCCGGACCTTTGCTCGATATGAGTTCCGCACGAACAGGAGGCGCCAGTGGCGCCTCCGTCGTGAGTCAGGACTGTCCGAAATAGCGAGCAAAGGTCCGGCGGCTCGCTACGGGGCAGCCTGGGATGGATATTAGAGATGCAGCACGCGGTCGCGGATCTCCTCGGTTCGACCCTGGTTCCAGAATTGGGTACCGATGTAGCCACACGTACGACGGGCGACGTTCATCTTCTCCTGGTCACGGTTGCCGCAGCTGGGGCACTCCCACACCAGCTTGCCGTCATCCTCGACAATCTTGATCTCGCCGTCGTAACCGCATACCTGGCAGTAGTCGCTCTTGGTGTTGAGCTCGGCGTACATGATGTTGTCGTAGATGTACTGCATCACGCGAATCACGGCCTTGAGGTTGTCCTGCATGTTGGGAACCTCGACGTAGGAGATGGCACCACCCGGCGAAAGCTGCTGGAACATACCCTCAAACTTAAGCTTGTCGAAGGCATCGATTTCCTCGGACACGTGAACGTGGTAGCTGTTGGTGATATAGCCCTTGTCCGTGACGCCCGGAACGATGCCAAAACGACGCTGCAGGCACTTTGCGAACTTGTAGGTCGTCGACTCCAGCGGCGTGCCGTACAGCGAGAAGTCGATGTCGCTTTCGGCCTTCCACTCCGCGCACTTGTCGTTCATGCGCTGCATGACCGCCATGGCAAACGGCGTGCCCTCTTTCTCGGTGTGGCTGTGGCCCGTCATGTACTTGACGCACTCATACAGGCCGGCATAGCCCAAGCTGATGGTGGAGTAGCCACCCACCAGCAACTTATCGATCGTCTCGCCCTTCTTCAGGCGAGCCAGGGCACCGTATTGCCAAAGAATCGGCGCGGCATCCGAAAGCGTACCCTTCAGGCGCTCGTGACGGCACAGCAGCGCACGATGGCACAGCTCCAGGCGCTCGTCGAAGATCTTCCAGAACTTGTCCATGTCCTGATGCGAGCTCAGAGCGACATCGGGAAGGTTAATGGTCACGACGCCCTGATTAAAGCGACCGTAGTACTTAGGCTTGCTCGGGTCGTAGTTCAGAGCATTGGCGACGTTGTTAAAGCCATTACCCGAGCGGTCGGGCGTCAGGAAGCTGCGGCAACCCATGCAGGTATAGCAGTCGCCATTGCCCGCGGTCTCGCCCTTCGACAGCTTAAGCTCACGCATCTTCTTTTCGGAGATGTAGTCGGGCACCATGCGCTTGGCGGTGCACTTGGCAGCCAGCTGAGTCAGGTAGAAGTACGGAGAATCCTCTTGGACGTTATCGTCCTCGAGCACATAGATGAGCTTGGGGAACGCCGGGGTAATCCACACGCCGGCCTCGTTCTTAACACCCTCGTAGCGCTGGCGAAGCGTCTCCTCCACAATCATGGCGAGGTCGTGCTTCTCCTGGGCCGAGCGGGCCTCGTTCAGATACATGAACACCGTCACGAACGGCGCTTGGCCGTTGGTGGTCATAAGGGTCACGACCTGATACTGGATTGTCTGGACGCCGCGACGGATCTCATCGCGCAGACGGTCCTCAACGACCTCGCGGACCTTTTCGGGGGATGCGGAAACACCGAGTTCCTCGAGCTCACGCGCGACTTCACCGCGGATCTTCTGACGGCTCACCTCAACAAAGGGGGCAAGATGGGTCAGCGAAATGGACTGGCCACCGTACTGGGAGGAAGCAACCTGCGCGATAATCTGCGTCGCGATATTGCAGGCCGTCGAGAAGCTGTGCGGCTTCTCAATGAGCGTGCCCGAGATAACGGTGCCGTTCTGGAGCATATCCTCCAGGTTCACCAGGTCGCAGTTATGCATGTGCTGGGCAAAGTAGTCCGAATCGTGGAAGTGAATTAGACCCTCATTGTGGGCGTCCACGATCTCCTGGGGCAGCAGCACGCGCTGCGTGAGGTCCTTGGAGATCTCGCCGGCCATGTAGTCGCGCTGAACGGAGTTGACGGTCGGGTTCTTATTAGAATTCTCCTGCTTGACCTCTTCGTTGTTGCACTCGATGAGCGACAGGATCTTGTCATCGGTCGTGTTCTTCTGGCGCTTCAGGCTCTGAACATAGCGATAGATGATGTAGTGGCGAGCGACCTCATAGCAGTCGAGACGCATGATCTCGTCCTCGACCAGATCCTGGATCTCCTCGACCGAAACGGTATGGCCGGCATTCTCGCATGCCTCGGCGACGTTTTGAGCCGCGTAGATCACCTGGCGGTCGGTAAGGCGAGAGCCCTCCTCAACCTCCAAGTTTGCAGCACGGATGGCATTGACGATCTTATCGATGTCAAAGACAACCTCGGTGCCGCTGCGCTTGATGATCTTCATCCTCTTGCCTCTTTCGCGTCGTAATCTCATTGCGCTTCAGAGCCAAACGATGCCCGGCCGGGCTTGCCCCTGCCTTGCGGCGCCGTCGCGCAATCTGTGTTCTCGATAAACCATAAGTCCTCATGCGGACAATTCCTGCAGCCGATCGAGCGGCTCAAAGATCTATCCGAATGGGGTGAGTAAGGTCTTCGTTCTCTGTCCGCCATCTATCATACGACAAAGACGCATCTATATCCTGTATTCTTTTTTTAGGTCAAACACAACATATAGTGTTTCAGCAGGTCAAAGCAATTAGTCTATTTTCAGACGCATTAAAACTGAGGCATTCTTGGCAGGCTGCTAAAACGTTATCAACTCGGCTACCTGCGCGGCAGTTTTGAAACCCCCTCGATCAGGCTGCTGGCAAATCCTATCAAAACCAAGCCACTCACGCCAAAAGAATCCAAAAGATTGTGCTTGACCAACATGTTGCGGTCGAACCGATATCAAGTCCGGCACAAGCGATCCTTCAAACTCAAAAGTCATCCATCAGCCACGGCCGAAGCATTTTGACTGAATTGCTCAAGAAAACAAAACAGCCTAGAGGCAAAACCTCTAGGCTGCGAACATTTGGTGGGCGTTACAAGATTTGAACTTGTGACCTCTTCCGTGTCAGGGAAGCGCTCTCCCCCTGAGCTAAACGCCCAAATGGAGCGGACAACGGGGCTCGAACCCGCGACCCCAACCTTGGCAAGGTTGTGCTCTACCAACTGAGCCATGTCCGCTTACGAGGATTAATCTTACGTGATGCCCGCATCCTATGCAAGAACTTTTTTTGAAAAGTTTTGCGGTGCCCTCGCGAAGGCATCAGTCGCCACGAAAGGCGCGGACAAACGCAGACTCACATGAGATGCCCTCTACATCTCGCCAAGCATAATCCAGGCAGAGCTGTCCTGTGCGAGCTTACCGTCCGCGAGCGGTGATGAAGTGAGCAGGACCTTGCCCGCCGGCAGCTCCACGGGCGCTGCGCCGAAATTCGTCACACATGCCCAGCCATTGTCACGGCGATAGGCGATGACGCCGCCCTCGGCACCCTCGGCACCATCTGCAAGACCGGTGTGTCCGTCAAGATCGAGCCATGCAAGATCGTTGGCACACCCGCGCAACTTGCGCCGCAGCCTAAGGGCGTCGCGATAGAGTGCAAGCATCGATGCCGGGTCCGTCTCTTCCCTATCGACAGCGTAGTCGGAAAACCACGCGGGCTGCGGCAGATGAGGTGCCGCATCGGCGCCTGCCGGCGAAAACCCGAACGATCCGCCCTGCGCGGGATCGTCCGCCGACACCCACGGCAGGGGAACTCGGCAGCCGTCGCGCCCCTTCTCGCGTTTCGATCCGTGCGTATTGGTCGCATTGGGATCTTCGAGCGCGGCCCACGGGATATCCGCCACCTCAAAAAGGCCGAGCTCCTCACCCTGGTACACGTATGCCGACCCCGGAAGCGCCAGCTCGAGCAAAAGGGCCGCCCGTGCACGACGCTCGCCGAGCTCACGGTTCTCGTCATAAGACGACCCGTCACGCAAGAGCCAGTCGAGTGCGATCTGGTGGTAGCGCGTCGCCTTGATCTGCGGCAGGACGTAACGCGTCGCCACGCGCGGCACATCGTGGTTGGAGAGCACCCAGGTCGAGGCGGAACCGGATTCGACGGCCGCCTTCAAGCCCCCCTCGATTGCGGCGTGCATGTCGTCATAGGTCCAAGTGGCCTTGGCGAACTCAAAGTTGAACGTCTGGCCGAGCTCGCTGGGGCGCGCGTAGAGATACTGGCGCTCGGGCAGCACCCATGCCTCGGCAACGGCGCTGCGTGGCGGATCATAGCGGTCGAACACGCGGCGCCACTCGCGATAGATCTCGTGGACCTCGTTGCGGTCCCACAGCGGATGGGTGCCGTCGTCAACCATGTCATCGCCCTCGGCGAGATGCCACCGGTCAAGATCATCGCGGTCGAGGTCCTTGGCGAGACCGTGAGCTACATCGATACGGAAACCGTCGACGCCCCGATCGCTCCAAAACGCGAGGACGTCGCAAAAGAACGTGCGGACTTCGGGGCATGCCCAGTCAAAGTCAGGCTGCTCAGGGGTAAACATGTGCAGATACCACTGACCGTCCGCAACACGCGTCCAGGCGGAACCACCAAAGTTGGCATTCCAATTGGTGGGAGGTAGCTCGCCATGCTCGCCGCGACCATCACGGAAGATATACCGGGCGCGCTCGGGCGATCCAGGGCCGGCGGCAAGAGCAGCTTTGAACCAGGGATGCTGATCGGATGAGTGGTTGGGCACGATGTCGACAATGACCTTGATGTCACGCGCATGGGCAGCGGCAACCATGTCATCGAAGTCGTCAAGCGAGCCAAGACGCGGGTCGACATCGCAGTAGTCCGCCACATCATAGCCGCCGTCGACAAGCGGCGATGGGTAGAACGGGCTCAGCCATATGGCCTCGATGCCCAGCCGCTCAAGATAATCCATCTGCTGGGTAATGCCCGCGATATCGCCCAGACCCGAACCGGTCGAATCCTTAAACGAGCGCGGATAAATCTGATAGATCGCGGCATCGGACATCCATGAGCGCGAAGAGGTTTTTTCTGTAGCCATGGGGCGCATCTCCCTTGCAACGAGGTTTTGCGAGATGTCCACGATGATACGCCCAAGGCAGACATTCGCGACAAACAACGCCCCACCCACGCCCCAAAAAAATGCTCGCCCCTCTCGGGTTCGAGCCCCCTGGAGCGGATTGACCAATGAGGCGAAAGGAATGGAAGACTCACTCCCCCGGTCACGACAGCGAGCGGGCTCCGGGTGCCCCAGGTTGCCGTGAAAGAGGAGGGAAGCGTACTTTATGTACGCGACCGACGATTGAGGGGCAAGATGGGGTGCCCGGGGCTCGCGCAGCGTCAACAAAAACGCGGTTCGTTAGAACCGCGTAACATAGTTGGAGCGGACAACGGGGCGTCCGCGTATCCGCTTCGCGGATACGCACCGGCTTCGGTCGCCTGCCGGCACCCTCGCCAGCTCGCTACAAACGCTCCGCGTTTGCTTAACGCTCGCTCCCTCTCGGGTTCGAGCCCATGCAATGGGTATGAAAAAGCCCGGCTACCTTGGTAGTCGGGCTGTTACGTTTGGAGCGGACAACGGGGCTCGAACCCGCGACCCCAACCTTGGCAAGGTTGTGCTCTACCAACTGAGCCATGTCCGCATATGTAAAACAAAACGGGCGCCGGAGCGCCCGGATGTTGCCTGGAGGCGAAGCCCGGATTCGAACCGGGGGTAAAGGCTTTGCAGGCCTCTGCCTTACCACTTGGCCACTTCGCCGAAAAAGGACCGCTTGAGACGGTCCGGAAACGCAATGGAGCGGACAACGGGGCTCGAACCCGCGACCCCAACCTTGGCAAGGTTGTGCTCTACCAACTGAGCCATGTCCGCTTGCGGGTTATTAATTTACGCGAGTTGCCCAAAAGACGCAAGTACTTTTTTCAAAAAAGTTGTCCAGCACAAGCTCTTGGCAGGTAAACACGCCAAAACGTTGTACTAGGCGCACGATTCCAACGCTCCGCTAAACAGCTTCACCATCCGGACACGCGTCCCGGCGCCGTCCGTGCGACGGGCAACCTCCACATTGTCGACCAGCATGCGCATAAGCTTGATACCGCGCCCACGCTCTTCGGTCGCAACCGGCTCACTCGACCCGTCGATCGAATAGCCCATCCCACGGTCAACGACCTCAATCACCACTCGATCGCCATAAGCCTGAACCGTCAGGATGCACCCGATGCCGCCCGCATGGTCATACGCATTGCCCAGCGCCTCGCCCGATGCCAATGCGACGTCGTAGCGCTCGTCGCGGCGCAACGGAAGCGACTCGAGGAGCTCGGCAATGCGATGACGATAGTACGGAAGGTTCTCGATACCCTGACGCACCTCGACGCTCTTACTCCAACGCGGCAACTCCCCCACCGGAATGGCGGGAATCGACTCCCGCGCCGGGCCCGCAACATGAAGAATGTCGACGAGACGAGCGATCTCCAAAAAGCGAACGACCTCATCAGATGCGTTGACGAGCGAAAGCAGGCCCTCGCACCTCATGAGTTCACGAGCGCGCGTAAGCAAGAACGCCAAACCTGTCGAGTCGATAAAGCCGACGGCCTGGCAATTGATGACAACGCGCCGCCCGCCGCGGTCGATCAAAGCATCTAACCGCCGGCGCAGCGCAGGCACCGTGGCGATGTCGATATCACCCGGTGGCGTCAAAACCGCTATGTCGTTCCACTCATTCATACGACCATGGTTCCCCAAAAGAGCTCACTCGATGCACACATTTCTGCGGCCGCACGGATTCCGCCTGCCCAGCGTCGTCTATGACCGACCTCGCAGAAACTCAAGGGACACCAATGCGATGTCATCGTCTAACGCCGACTCGGTAAAGCGATCAAGCTCGCCCAAGACCTTACCGCAGATTCCCGATACGCCTTCACCCGAAACGGAGAGCAGAAGATCGCGCAGGCGTTGCTCGCCAAAGAACGCCCCCGAGCGATCGCGCGCCTCAATCGTTCCATCGGTATACATAAACAGCATGTCGCCAGGAGCGAACGTAAAGGCGCCCGTCTCGTACACCATGCTTTCAAAGGCACCGATCACGCCCGATTGGCACCCAAGGAGCTCCGCTTCTCCCCCGCAGGTCCCACCGCCGCCAAGCGGTGTCGACGATGGCCTAATGACCATGGTGGGAGGATGCCCTGCCGAGCAATATGTAGCGCGACCCGCCTTAAGATCAATCTTGGCAATAAACGCCGTTACAAACGTCTCGACCCTCGAGAAGCCCATGAGCATGCTATTGAGCGAGCGGGCCATACGGGCAGGCCCCGCCCCCTCCCAGGCATAGGCAGTCAGCGCCGTCTTGACGAGGGCCGACATCGACGCAGCCTCAATACCCTTGCCGGATACATCACCCAAAATCATGACAGCGCAGTCGTCGGGAAGACGAACAAGCGTGTAGAAGTCGCCGCCGACCAACGCCGAATTCGTTGCCGATAGGTATACCGAATCGGTTGCGATACCCGGAACGTCGCCGAGTGAATTTCTCATGCCAATCTGAAGCGTCTGGGCGATATGGCGCTCCTCACGCTTTTGAGACTCGCCCTCATAGATCAACTCAAAGTCGTGGGCCAAATGCACCATGTAATCGTATTCGAGGTCATCAATGGGCTCCTGACTGCCATCGCGGAGCAGCAAAGCGCGCGTCGTCGGCCCCTTGGCGACATCCGCGGGAACGATTGCATCGTTGCTTCGCTTGTCATCCGCCTCCGAACGATAGTGTCCCGCCTCGATTCCTGAGTCGACATAAAGTCCCTGACACGGCAACCCGTGGGCCCGCAACCATGCACCCATAGGCGTGGACTCGTCTACACGCGTCAAACGCACGTGTTTAAGGTCGTCGGCACTCGCTCCACCAAGCACCGACGCCTCGAATGCATCGGAAGTTGTGCCCAGGCGCGCAGCTGGCGCCGTAGTGGAAAAGAAGAGCGACTCCGGATCGCCCGGCAACGCCACACGACTACCGCCCTCAAAATCGATGACGTAGGTTTCGAGGCCTGCATCGTACTCGACGGGGCAGAAATGGCAATTGAGCACGGCGCAGATTTCGGACGATACTGCGCGCGAGGCGGAAACTGGATCATCGAGATAGGTAAACAACTCGTCGCGCAGCACATTGAGCGAGCGGCCAAGCTCTGCCGTACGACGCGAACGCAGGCTCGATGCCATACCGACCAGTTGAATGGAAAGATAATCACAGATGACCTCGAGCACGTTGACGTCATAGGCAAGCGGTGCCTGGGGGCGTTTCCAACCGACTTCCAGTACGCCAAGGACCTGCGTGCCGTAAAAAACGGGAAGGCAGATCTCGCTGCGGTATGGAGGCATGTCCTGAACGCGAAGTAGGTGCTTAGAGCGATTGTCCAGATCCATGAACATGCCCGAGGCGACTCGATCGCCCTCAAGGTCCTGTTGGATCGAAAGACGGCAAGCGCGCGACTCACGAAGCACGTACGTCGGAATACCAGCGCCATAGGGCATGAACTCGGGCAGATAGCTGTCCTCAAGCTCCTTGGAAACGCCGCGGAGCTTAAAGCCGCCACTCTCGGAAAAATAGATAGCTGCGCCCGATGCATCGAGCGTTCCGACAAGCTGATTCAAAACGGTATCGAGCAGGCTGGGGAGCTCATCGGAGCCAACGGTACTCATAATGACCGAAAGCGTGCCCGAAAGGCGCTTATTTGCCACCCTGAGCTCCGACAGCGCACGCTTGAGCTGACGATCGTGGGAATACTGCTCTTCGATGCTATGAAGTGCCACCAGGACACGCGGCGCACGGCGTCCAAAGATGCGCGGAGGCGTAACGGAACCCGCGCGAACCAAGACGGGAATAAACGACCCGTCGCTCAGCTTGAGCATTAACTCACTCTCGGAGCCATCGGTCTCAAACGGCAAGCGATGTTCGGTCGCGCGCTCAAAGGCAGACGAGTACAGCACGTCCTTAACGTCACCATTGATGACATCGGCGCGCTCCTCGCACATCAGGTCGAGCAAACGATTATTCACATGCAGAATGGTTCCGTCGAGTTCGCAGATGATGACAGCATCGCTCGTGATCTCGACCAGTTGGGCAACATCTGCCCACTCGTTGCGCTCAAGCGTTTCCATCGTGGACCTCACCGTCTATCGGTAACAAAAAAGCCTCCGAAGAGGCTTCTCAAATGCGATGGTGTCGGAGGCGGGACTTGAACCCGCATGACCAAAAAGCGGTCACTAGCACCTCAAGCTAGCGCGTCTGCCAATTCCGCCACTCCGACATGCTATGTTGTTGATTCGCGGTTCGTTTTGTTGGACCCGCGCGTTCAACGAGGAAGATAATAACCTATGATTCGAGAACTGTGCAAGCACTTTTTTGAAAAAAGTTTTCGAATTTGTGAATGCGCTGGTAGACGGACCTGTTCGGGCCGGAATGGGGTTACTTTCCAACGCGTCCTCGGGCATGCGGCATTATTTTGATCCGCGCTTCGCGCTACAAAATAATGCCGCCCCCTGCGGAATGCGTTGGAAAGTAACCCCATTCCGGCCCTAGGGGCACGTACTCCGGGCACAGTTCTCAAACATGTTCTGGGGGCTGATGCAAATTTGGTGGCTCGGCTTTGCCGAGCCCGTATATGGGGAGGCCGGAGCTAAAGCTCCGGCCTCACTAAATTCTTATTAGATTAAGTGAGCGATCAAGGAATCTCACTCCCCTCTGCCGCGTTAACGCAGGGCCCGCCCTGGTGTTACTTTTCAGAACACTCCGCAGGACGGAGGAAGCCCCGCAGCGCGTAGCGCGCAGCGGGGCTTCCGACATGTCCGAGGACGTTCTGAAAAGTAACACCAGGGCGGGCCCGGACGAACAACCGACTACAGGTCGATGTGCGATTCCTTGATCGGGAACGGCTCGGCGAAGTGGCAGGCGCAGCAGTGGCCCGGGGCGACTTCCTTGAACTCGGGAAGCTTCTCGGAACAGATGCCCTGCGCGATCGGGCAGCGCGTGTGGAAACGGCAACCGGTCGGCGGATCCAGTGGCGACGGCGGATCGCCGGCGAGGATGATGCGCTTACGAGTCTTCTGGACATCCGGATCGGGCACCGGCACAGCAGACAGCAGCGACTGCGTGTACGGATGGTGCGGCTCGCTGTAGAGCGTCTTCCAGTCCGAAACCTCAACCATCTTGCCCAGGTACATAACGGCAACGCGGTCGGAGATGTGCTGCACGACAGAGAGGTCGTGGGCGATGAAGAGGTAAGCCGTGCCAAACTTGTCCTGGAGCTCCTTCAGCAGGTTCAGAACCTGAGCCTGAATGGAAACGTCCAGAGCGGAGACTGGCTCGTCGCAGATGATCAGCTTGGGCTTCAGTGCAAACGCGCGGGCAATGCCGACACGCTGACGCTGACCGCCCGAGAACTCGTGCGGATAGCGGTTGATGTGCTCGGGGTTCAGACCGACGACGTCCAGCAGCTCGCGGACGCGCTCGATGCGCTCCTCCTTGGTGCCCACGCCGTGAATGGTCATGGGCTCGGAGACGATCTCACCGATCGTCATACGAGGATTCAGCGAAGCATAGGGATCCTGGAAAATGAACTGCATCTCGCGGCGCATGTCCTTGATCTCATGCTTGCTCATCTCGGAAACGTCTTTACCCTGGAAGAACACCTTGCCAGCCGTCGGCTTGGTGAGGCGCATGATGGTGCGGCCCGTCGTGGACTTACCGCAACCGGACTCGCCAACCAGACCGAAGGTCTCGCCCGGATAGATCTCAAACGAGATGTCGTTTACAGCAGAGACGACACGCTTGGAGAAGCGCTTGGCGAACATGCCGGACTCAGCGGGAAACTCCTTGGAAAGGTGCTCGACCTTCAGCAGCGGAGTACGCTCGTTGGTATCTGCCATTACGCCTCGCCTCCCTTCTTGGAAACCTTGCGCGTGCGCGACGTCTCGGGTGCGTTCTTAAGGAACTCGGGGTCACCGGAGTAGTGGCACGCAGAATAGTGACCAGACTCGGTGACAACGCGCTCGGGGCGCTGCTTGCGGCACTTGTCCGTGGCATACGGGCAACGGGGCGAGAATACGCAGCCCTCGGGCAGGTTCATGAGCGAAGGCGGGTTGCCGTGAATCGGCGTAAGCGGCTTCTTCTCATCGATAGCCTGCTCCGGGATGGAGCGGATAAGACCCCAGGTGTAGGGATGACGGCTCTCGTAGAAAATCTCTTCGGCCGTGCCGAACTCAACGGGGCGACCGGCGTACATAACCATGATCTTGTCGGCCATGTCGGCGACAACACCCAGGTCGTGGGTAATCATGATGATGGCGTTACCGTTCTTGTCCTGCATCTCCTGCATGAGCTCAATAATCTGAGCCTGAATGGTAACGTCCAGAGCCGTCGTCGGCTCGTCGGCAATCAAAATGTCGGGGTCGCAGGCAAGAGCCATAGCGATCATGACGCGCTGACGCATACCACCGGAGAACTGGTGCGGGTACTCGTTGACGCGCTTCTCGGGCTCGGGAATACCCACGAGATCCAGAAGCTCGGTGGCGCGCTGAAGCGCCTCCTGCTTGGAGTAACCACGGTGCAGACGAAGGCCCTCACCCACCTGCTTGCCGATCTTGTAGACCGGGTTGAGGGAGGTCATAGGATCCTGGAAGATCATCGCGATATCGTTACCGCGAATGTGCTGCATCTCTTCCTCGGACATCTCGAGGATGGAGCGACCGCGATAGCGAACGTCGCCGCCCTCGATCTTTCCCGGAGGCATCGAGATGAGGCCCATGATGGTCATGGCGGTCACGGACTTACCGGAACCGGACTCACCGACGACACCCAGGGTCTCGCCACGATCGAGCGTGTAAGACACACCATCGACAGCGCGAACGACGCCGTCCTCGGTATGGAAATACATCTTAAGGTCATCGACCTCGAGCAGATGCTGGCCCTCGGGAACCGGCTGGTCCTTCAGGTCCACATAGTTCTTGTTCTTCTTCATCCTTATGCGTCCTTCATCTTGACGTCGAGGGCGTCGCGCAGACCGTCACCCAGCAGGGTGAAGGCGAGCACCGTCGTAAGAATTGCCAGACCGGGCATGATCATCATCCAGGGGGCGGTCATCAGATACTGCTGACCGTCCTGAATCATCGAACCCCAAGAAGGCGTAGGCGGAATAACGCCCATGCCAAGGTAGGACAGAGCGGACTCGGTCAGAATAGCGCCACCGATGTTCATGGTTGCATAGACCACGATGGAGGCAACGGAGTTCGGGAAGATGTGACGCATAACGATACGGGCATCGGATGCGCCCATAGCGCGAGCCGCATCAACGTAGTCATTCTCTTTGACCGTCAGAATTGCCGAGCGGAAGACGCGCGCAATCGAGGGCCAGCCGAGAATGCCGATGGCGATAAAGACGTTCTGGAGGCCACGGCCGATAACGGCGATCATGGCGACAACGAACAGCACGTACGGGAACGCCAGGAAGATATCGGCACAACGCATGATGATCGTATCCCAGATGCCGCCGTAGAAACCGGCGAGGGCACCCATGACCAGACCGATGACCGTCGAGATGGCGGTTGCCATAATACCGACGGAAAGCGAGACGCGGGCACCGTAGATAACACGGACCAGAATGTCACGGCCGAGGGCGTCGGTGCCAAACGGATGCTCGGCACACGGAGCCAGAAGTGCCGTCTCGGCCATCGTGGTCGAGTCGGATGCCGTCGGCGAGCCGAGCCAAGGCTGAGCCCACAGGTCGGCAGTCAAAGCGATCAGGACGACGATGACAATCCAGCAGACGCCGATGACGGCGAGCTTGTTCTTACGAAGACGCTTAAAAGCGTCGCCCCACAGCGTGCGGGACTTGGCGGGAGCAGATGCGGCCTTGGTGGCGGTAGCCTGCTCCTGAGACTGAGAATCAGTTTCCTGCATAAGACGTACCTCCCTTAGGCCTTATCCGACGGACCGCCAAGGCGGATGCGCGGGTCGAGGAATGCATAGCTGATGTCGACGAGCAGGTTAATAACCATAACGACGACGACGACGAGCGTAACGCCGCCCATAACGACAGGCCAGTCACGCATGCTGATAGCACGGTAAATCTCATAGCCAATGCCGGGCCAGTTAAAGACTGTCTCGGTCAGGATGGCACCCGAGAGCATAGCGCCAAAGTCGACACCAATATAGGTAACGACAGGGATGAGTGCATTCTTAAGCGCATGCTTGATGATGATCGCACGATTGGAGAGACCCTTGGCCTTTGCCGTACGGATGTAATCCTGGTTCATGACGTCGAGCAGCTGCGAGCGCATGATGCGGGCAGCATAAGCAGTCGAAACCGAAGCCAGCGTGATGGTCGGGAGCACATAGTGCATCCAGTCCTGATACTGAGAGCTGGCGCCGCCGGCACCCGAGATCGGCATGGAGAATGCGCCGCCGGTAAGGTCCTTGAGGACAACACCAAAGAACAGCTGCAACAGCATACCGAGCCAGAAGGCAGGAACGGCAACGAGGATCGACGTGGTGAGCGTTACCAAAATATCCCAGAATGAGTAACGTTTAACCGCCGATATGATACCCGCACCGATACCCATGATTGCCTCGAGCACGATGGCACACGCGGCAAGTTTGACCGTGTACGGATACTTCTGGGCAAAGATTTCCGTAACCGGCAGCTTGCGCTGGTACGAATTGCCCAAATCGCCATGAAGCAGACCGTTCATGTAATACAAATAACGGTCCACGAGCGACGTCTGAACGGGATCGCCGTTCTCGTCAAGGATTGCGTTGCCATCCTCGTCCGTCTGGACCAGGTGGTAGCGAACGCGAAGCTGAAGCTCTACCTCAGGGGACAGAGCCTTGTCTCCACCGATCAGCTTGATCGGATCTCCCGGCACGATATTCTGGAGGGCGAACAGAATCAGCGTAACGCCCAAAAATACCGGGATGAACTGAAGCACACGTTTAACGATGTACTTACCCATACCACTCCCCTATCTAGGGATTAACCTAAATGGGATGCCGATCGCCAGACCGGCATCCCAAAATTACCATCAGCCAGTTTACCCCAGGTTAGGGAGAACTGTATGTTTCCCATGAGGTCTACGTAAAAACTTGACCCTCACGGAAGCTGCAAAACTCTTAGGCGAGCTCGGCGGTACCCAGATCGGCGTGCTTCTGCGGATCAACGTAGAGGTACTTGACGCGGTCGGAGCCAACGATGGTGTGCGTGTAGAACATCACCGGGATGACCGGGCAGTCGGCAGCGACCATTGCGTCGGCCTCCTGCATCTTAGCGACGCGCTCTTCGTCGTCAACCGTGGTGCGAGCCTCGTCGACCTTGGCGTCGAACTCGGGGTTGCTGTAACCGGAGCGGTTGTCGCCACCCAGGGAGTCGGAGTGGAACAGCGGATACAGGAAGTTATCCATGATCGGGTAGTCGGCAATCCAGCCCAGACGACCAAACTGATAGTTGAAGTTCTGGTACTGCTCGAGCAGGGCAGACCACTCGGGGGTATCGGAAGTCGCGGTAACGCCAACCTTGGCGAGGTCGCCGATGATGGACTCCATGATCTCCTTGTGACCACCATCCTGGTTGTAGGAAAGGGTCACGTTAATGCCACGGTCACCGTTGGCATCGGCAGGAGCAACCTTATCGAGGTACTCGTTAGCCTTGTCGACGTCGTAGGCGCAGAACTCCCATGCGCCCTCCTTGTAGCCATCGATGCCCGGAGGAACAATGCCGTCGGCGGGGGTACGGGTACCCTTGAAGATGGTCTTGCAGATAGCCTCACGGTTGATGGCCAGGGAGATGCCCCTACGCAGGTCGGCGTTGTTGAACGGCTCGGCCGTATTGTTGCAGGTCAGGTAGTAGGTGGAAGGCTCGGCGCCGAGCAGCATGCGCTCGCCGTCGCCCATGGTGTAGCCGTCCTTGGACACGCCACGATCCTTCTTGGCAGCATCGATCTGAGCAACGGGAACGTCGCAGACATCGAGGTTACCGGCCTGGAACTCCTTGTAAGCGGTCTCCATATCCTTGATGACCTGGAAGTGGATGCCATCGATCTTGGCCTTATCGCCATAGTAATCGTCGAACTTCTTGAGGTTGATCTCCTGACCATCCTCCCACTTGCCGTCCATCATGAACGGGCCGTTACCAATCGGCGCAAGATAGAAGCTCTTGGCATCGGACTCGGCGCACTCGGGAACCGGGGCCAGAGCCGGGTGAGAGGCGACGAAGGGGAAGTCGGCGTAAGCGGAAGTCAGCTTGACGACGAGGGTCTCATCGTCGGGGCAAGTAACACCGCTGAGCTCGGTAGCGTTACCGGCAAGCAGGTCGTCATAGCCCTCGACCATGGAAAGGTGATAGGAGACCTCGGAAGGGCCGTACTCGGTAGCGATGGCCGACTTGGTGTTGACCAGACGCTCCCAACCGAGCTTGAAGGACTTGGAGGTAACGTCGTCACCGTTGTGGAACTTGGCCTTCTTGATCTTGAAGGTAAACTCGGTGGCGTCGTCGTTGGCCTCGAAGGACTCGCAAGCCAGCGGAACGATCTCGCCCTTCTCGGCGTCATAAGAGGTCAGAGCGTCAAAGAGCTGGTACTCGACCTGAGTGCCCTGGTCCTCCTGGACATTGTAGGGTTCGATGCAAACCGGGTTGTTGATGTAGAAGTTCAGCGTCGAACCGGACTCAGAACCGGAAGCGTCGCCGCCCTTCTTGCCGCATGCGGCTAGAAAAGCCATGGAGCTCGCAGCGAGGGTGCCGCCAACAAAGGCGCGACGACCCATAACGGGCTGGTGGAACATAGAATCAGCCATGCCATCCTCCTTATGAGATAGGACAAAAATAGGTAGACCGGACTTATGTCGAGACACCCGATCTAAACCATCAAAACGCGGCCCATTGCAATGGCTGGTTATGCACAACAGGCCCACGTTTTGCAATACAGTAGCGCATTTTATGCACGAATGAACCTTCTTTCCGGTTAACGGTCGAGAAATTCTTTAGTTGGGCGCAGTATGTGGTATTACGCTGTGTTCTGTTACAGAATTGTTAACAAAAAGGCCCCGCAATGCGGAGCCTCTAATAAGTGACTTGTGGTGACGGCTTAGTAGCCGACGATGCCCTGCGGGAAGAAGAACATGCACAGGACGACGCACACGGCAAAGACGACGGCCATTATCACCGTCAGGCGATCGAGGTTCTGCTCCATGACGCCCGTGGCAGAGCTGGAGTTATACAGGGAGCTGGCGATCATATCCGAAACGCCGGTACCCTTGCCGGAGTGCATCAGAACGAGAATCGTCAGCGCCACGGCAGAGACAGCCCAAACAACAAACAGAAGAATCTGGAACGGACCCATAGATAAGCTCCTTAATAGAACAATTCAAACCCCAGTACTGTACCACAACCCCCAGCACTCCCCCACCTGCCATTTAGGGACGGGGCAGAAATGGCAGAAATACCAAAAAAGGGGGTTGCCCGAATGTGGACAACCCCCTTGCAAGAAAACGCTTGGAGTTTTCTCTTAGGCCTCGGTGGCGAGCACGCGGCCCGTCATCTCGGCGGAAGGCTCCAGACCAGCCATGGTGAGCATGGTCGGGGCGATATCGGAGAGACGGCCGTCCTCGATACCGGCGAGCTGAGCCTTCTCATCAACGATGATGAACGGCACGCGGTTGGTGGTGTGAGCCGTGAACGGATGCTTGGAACCGTCGGAAGCAACGTCAAACATATGGTCGGCGTTGCCGTGGTCGGCGGTAATCAGCGCAAAGCCGCCCTTGGCGAGAATCGCCGGGACAACCTTGGACAGGGCATCGTCAACAGCCTCGACGGCCTTGACGGCAGCGTCGAAGACACCAGTGTGACCGACCATGTCGCAGTTCGCGAAGTTCACGATGTAGAAATCAGCGCGATCCTCGTTGATAGCAGCGACGAGCTTCTCGGTAACCTCGGGAGCGCTCATCTCGGGCTGCAGATCGTAGGTAGCAACCTTGGGGGAAGCGACGAGCACGCGCTCCTCGCCCTCCTTGGGCTCCTCGATACCGCCGTTGAGGAAGAACGTCACATGGGCGTACTTCTCAGTCTCGGCGGTGTGCAGCTGCTTCAGGCCGTTGGCGGCGATGACGTCGGCCAGGACGTTCTCGGGGAACGTCTTGGGGAAGGCGACCTCGACGTCAAACGTCGGATCGTACTCGGTCATCGTCACAAAGTGCGAGAGCTTGATCTGCTCGCGCTCAAAGCCGTCGAACTCCTTGTCCGTGAACACGCGGGTCATCTGACGGGCGCGGTCGGGACGGAAGTTGAAGAAGATGGCCGCGTCGCCCTCGTGGATGCCCTCGTTATGGGCAGCGAAGGGCTCGACGAACTCGTCGCCGCGCGGATCCTTCTCGTAGTAGGCCTTGATACCGGCAACGGGGTCGGTATCGGCATCGGACGCATTGACCATGACGCCGTAGGCGCGCTGGATGCGCTCCCAACGGTTGTCGCGGTCCATGGCCCAATAGCGGCCCGAGACAGTGGCAACGCGGGCGTCGCAACCGGTCTCCTCGGAAATCTTGGCCAGGAAGGCGCAGAACTCGCTCATGTAGCCGGCACCGGACTGCGGGTCGACGTCGCGGCCATCCATGAAGGCGTGGACGCGAACGGTCTTGACGCCGCGCTCGGCAGCCATCTTGACCAGAGCCTCGACGTGGTTCATATGAGAATGAACGCCGCCAGGGCTCATAAGGCCCATGAGGTGGAGGGTCTTGCCGTCAGCCTTGACGTCGTCCATAGCCTTGACGAAGACCTCGTTCTCGGCGATGGAGCCGTCCTTGATGGCGTTGTTGATGCGCGAAAGCTCCTGGAACACGATGCGGCCGGCACCGATGTTGAGGTGGCCCACCTCGGAGTTGCCCATCTGGCCATCGGGAAGGCCCACGTCCTCGCCCGAAGCGCCGAGCGTGGTGTGGGGATACTTCTCGTACAGGCTATCAAGGAAGGGCGTCTTGGCAGCGGCGACGGCGTTCTCGCCATCGGCCGGGGCCAGGCCGCAGCCGTCCATGATGATCAGGATTGCAGGAAGATGACGCTGTGCCATATGTCCTACTCGCCTGCCTTGACGACCATAGAGGCAAAGTCGTCAGCCTTGAGCGAAGCGCCACCCACGAGGGCGCCGTCAACGTCGGGCTTGGCGACGAGCTCGGCGATGTTGCCGGGCTTGGCGGAACCGCCATACAGCACGCGGATGCCGTCAGCGAGCTCCTCGCCGAACATCTCCTTGAGGGTCTCACGGATAGCGCCGCAGACCTCCTGAGCGTCCTCGGCGGTAGCGGTCTTGCCGGTACCGATGGCCCAGATGGGCTCGTAGGCGACGACAACCTGCTTGGGGCAGGTGATCTCGAGACCCTCGAGACCAGCCTTGACCTGGTTCACGACGTGCTCGACATAGGTGCCGGCCTCGCGGACCTCAAGGGACTCGCCGCAGCAGAAGACGGGAACGAGGCCGGCGGCAACGAGAGCCTTGGCCTTCTTGTTCTGATCCTCGTCGGTCTCGTGGAAGTAGTCACGACGCTCGGAGTGACCGATGATGCAGTAGGTGCAGCCAGCGGACTTGAGCATGTCGCAAGAGGACTCACCGGTGTAAGCGCCCTTGGCCTCCCAGTACACGTTCTGTGCACCGAGGGCGATGGGGGCAGCCTGAATGCGGTCATGAACCGTGGTGATGTCGATGGTCGGAGGGCAGACGAGCACCTCGACGCCAGCCGGAACCTCGGGCAGAGCCTGAGCCAGCTCGTCGGCGAGCTTGGCAGCCTCGGCGACGTCGTTGTTCATCTTCCAGTTACCAGCGATAAGAAGGGTGCGATTAGGCATCGAGAAGCGCCTCCACTCCGGGCAGGGCCTTACCCTCGACGAGCTCCATGGAAGCGCCACCACCGGTGGAGATCCAGCTCATCTTGTCGGCCAGGTTGAACTTGTTGACAGCTGCGACAGAGTCGCCACCGCCGATGATCGAGGTGCAGTCGGCCTCGGCGACAGCCTCGGCGATAGCCTGGGTGCCGTGAGCGAAGTTGTCGAACTCGAAGACGCCCATGGGGCCATTCCAGAACACGGTCTTGGCGCCCTTGACGGCCTCGGCGTAAAGCTCCTCGGTCTTGGGGCCGATGTCCATACCCTCACGATCGTCGGGGATAGCGTCGGAAGCGACGACCTCGGGGACAGCGTCCTCGCCAAAGTGATCGGCAACGCGGTTGTCGATGGGGAGCAGGATCTTGACGCCCTTCTCCTCGGCCTTCTTGAGCATCTCGCCGGCGCGCTCGACCCAGTCCTCTTCCTTGAGGGACTGGCCGACGGTCAGGCCCTGAGCCAGGAAGAAGGTGTAGGCCATGCCGCCACCGATGATCAGGGTGTCAGCGGAGTCGATGAGGTGATCGAGAACGCCGATCTTGGAGGAAACCTTGGAACCGCCGACGATGGCGACGAAGGGACGCTCGGGCTCGGCGAAGATGCCGGTCAGCGTGTCGACCTCCTTCTCGAGCAGGAAGCCGGCAACGGCAGGCAGGTAAGCGGCGGGGCCCACGACGGAACCCTGGGCGCGGTGAGCGGTACCGAAGGCGTCGAGAACGAAGACGTCACCGTAGGAAGCGAGGGTCTTGGCGATCTCGGGATCGTTCTTCTTCTCACGCTTGTCGAAGCGGACGTTCTCGAGAACGAGAACCTTGCCCGGCTCGACGGCGGCGACAGCCTCGGCAGCCTTCTCGCCGTAGGTGTCGGCGACAAAGGCAACGTCGAGACCGGAGAGCTCAGCGAGCTTCTTGGCGACGGGCTCGAGGGAGAGCTCGGGCTGGAAGCCGGTGCCATCGGGACGGCCGAGGTGGCTCATGAGGATGACGCGAGCGTTGTGCTCGACGAGGTAGTTGATGGTGGGCAGGGCAGCCTTGATGCGGGTGGTGTCGCCAACGACGCCATCCTTGATAGGCACGTTGAAGTCAACGCGGACGAGAACGCGCTTGCCGTCGACATCGATGTCGCGGACGGTCTTCTTGGTAAAGGCCATGTTTGCTTCTACCTTTCGTACGTGTCTGCCTCCCATTACGGCAGACGATTTCTTATAAAAAGGGCGCGACCCTAGGGTGTAAGCCCTATAAGGCCGCGCCCTTCTTTAGACGCTCAACGAGCTATTCGCTAAAAGCTAAATTAAGCAACGAACTTCTCGAAGTACTTGATGGTGCGGACCATCTGAGAGGTGTAGGAGTTCTCGTTGTCGTACCAAGAGGTGACCTGAACGAGGGTCTGGCCGTTGCCGAGATCAGAGCACATGGTCTGAGTGGCGTCGAAGATGGAGCCGTGGGTCTCGCCGATGATGTCGGTGGAGACGATGTCATCCTCGTTGTAAGCGAAGGTCTCGGAGATGGTGGCAGCGTAAGCCTTCATAGCAGCGTTGACCTCGTCGACGGTGACCTTCTTATCAACGACGGCGTAGAGGTTGGTGAGGGAGCCGGTCGGCGTCGGGACGCGCTGAGCAGCGCCGATGAGCTTACCGTTGAGCTCGGGGAGAACCAGGCCGATAGCCTTAGCAGCACCGGTGGTGTTGGGGACGATGTTGACGGCGCAGGCGCGGCTACGACGCTTGTTGCCCTTGCGCTGCGGGCCATCGAGCGGCATCTGGTCGCCAGTCCAGGCGTGAATGGTGGTCATGATGCCGGACACGATGGGAGCGAAGTCGTTCAGACCCTTGGCCATCGGGGCGAGGCAGTTGGTGGTGCAGGAAGCAGCGGAGATGATGTTGTCCTCAGCGGTCAGCGTCTCATGGTTGACGTTGTACACGATGGTGGGCAGATCGCTGCCGGCCGGAGCGGAGATGACGACCTTCTTGGCGCCAGCGTTGATGTGAGCCTGAGCCTTAGCCTTGCTGGTGTAGAAGCCGGTGCACTCGAGCACGACGTCGACGTCGAGGTCGCCCCAAGGCAGGTTGTTGGCGTCGGCCTCCTTGTAGATCTTGATCTCCTTGCCGTCAACGGTGATGGAATCCTCACCAGCGACGACCTCATGATCGCGAGCATAGTTGCCCTGCGTGGAGTCGTACTTCAGCAGGTAAGCGAGCATATCGGGAGAGGTGAGGTCGTTGATAGCGACGATCTCGGAGCCCTCATGACCGAACATCTGACGGAAAGCCAGACGACCGATGCGACCGAAGCCGTTAATAGCAACCTTTACTGCCATTGTGTCTCCTTTCGTAAGGCCCCCGCAAGCTACAGCGCCCGCCGTTGAGGCCCACAAACTAACCACTCGCCTAATATACCTTTTTTTTGACTTGAATTTCACGAGAATGCTCGAAATTGAAAATCAAATTTGCGTTAAAACGCTTTAAAGAATAAAACACCAGTTCAATCGCTATATAAGCCAATGCTTTATACTACCTGTTCGCTTCAATGAGCTTTTCAAGCCGCAAAACGCGATGGTATAGGGCCGACTTTGACAACGGAGGATCGGCCATCTCCCCCAGATCGCGCAACGACAGATCGGGGTAGCGCTCGCGCAGATCGCAAAAGACCGCCAAGGCCTCCGGAAGCGTATCGCGTAGGCCCCGCTGCTCGAGCTCATCGATTAACGCAAGCTGATGCTGGGCGGCACCGGCGCTTCTGGTCTGATTGGCCAGCTCGGCATTCACACGGCGGTTCACGTCGTTCTTAACCAGTTTTACCGCACGCGCTTCCTCAATCTCGGCAACGCTGCGCTTGGCACCGATGAGCTTTAGCAGATGCTCGATCTCCTCGGCGCTCTTGATATACACGGCATAGGACCCGCGCCGCGCGTTGACACGCGCATGGACCCCAACCTGCTCCAGCAGGTCGCAAAGCCCCTTGGCGTACTGCTCACCCTGGACCGCAATCTCCAAATGAAAGTCGCCACGAGGATCGGCAACAAAGCCCCCGGCAATGAGCGCGCCGCGGATGTAGGCAAGCCTGCAGCAGGGACGGGCGACGATGTGTCGGGGAACGCCGGCGACCAGTCCTCCCCTACGGTCGAGGATGCCCAGCAGCACCAGAGCCTTGTCCAGGTCGGGCTGATCGGGCAAGGTGATGAGATAGTTGCGGACCTTATGGAGGACCGATTTACGGACGGTGAACTCCGTCTTGAGCTTAAGGATGCGATGCGTCAGCGTGATCATCGTGCGCGCGACGGCGCCCGTCTCGGTCGCGACCGTCAAGCGATACCGTCCGGAGCCGGCCAGTGAGAGCGTACCGCTCACGCGCGTCAAAGCGGCAAGCGTCGACAGGTCGCAATATTCACATTCAGGTTCGCAGCGCGCGAGCTCGTCGCGCACCTCGGCGGTAAACGACATGCAGACCTATGCTTTCGTGTTGGCGCGCGACAGGTCGCGATGGGAAATGCTCACGTGATACTGGGCACCCTCCAAATAACGGGCCGTGGCCTCGGCAATGGCGACGCTGCGGTGCTGACCGCCCGTGCAGCCGATAGCGATAGAAAGCTGCGGCTTGCCTTCCGCGATATAGCCGGGCATGACCGTATCGAGCAGCTGCGTCCAGGCCTTCCAGAACTCCTGGGTCTTGGGATGGTCCAGGACAAAGTCGGAGACCTTCTTATCGAGACCGGTCATGGTGCGCATCTCGGGATCGTAGAACGGATTAGGCAGGAAGCGAACGTCGATCATAATGTCCGCCTCGACGGGCATGCCGTGCTTAAAGCCAAACGAGAACACGTGAACATCCATGAGCTGCTGGTCGGAAAGCTCGGAAAAAGCCATGCGCAGCTTGTTGCGCAGCGCAGAGGTGCGCAGGCGGCTCGTGTCGATGATCATATCGGCTCGGTCGCGCACGCCCTGCAGCTGCAGGCGCTCACGCTGAATCGCGTCGGCCGTGGTCTCCCCCGGCTTGGCAATGGGGTGGCGGCGGCGGTTTTCGCTGTAGCGACGGATCAGCACCTCGTCAGAAGCCTCGAGAAACACGATGTCGCAGCTCATCTCGCGATCCTCGAGCGCGGCGACGGCATCGAGCAGCTCATCAAACAGGCCCTGGCTTCGCAGGTCGCAGGTAACGGCGAGATGCCTGCCCACGCCCGTATTGATGCCGACGAGCTCGGCAAGCTGGGCGATCAGACGCGGAGGCAAGTTATCGATGCAAAAATAGCCCATGTCCTCAAACACATGCATGGCCTGCGTTCGGCCCGATCCGGACATTCCGGTGATGATGACGATATCGGGGATGCGCTCCGAGCGCTCCGCCGCATCCATGGCATCTCCCTTTTGCATGTGCTGCCTCCTAAAAACAAGCGCGGGACCCAGCAACCCGGATCCCGCGCGGTCAATTGCCTTTCATCGAGTATACCGCCCTGAGCGGATACGAGGCCCGTCTTACGCCTCAAGCGCAGCTTTGAACCAACTCGTAATACTCGTGGGGTGCGTGATGGCAGTGCCCACGACAACCGCCCAGGCGCCGGCATCGATTGCGGCGCGGGCCTCCTCGGGCGTGTGCACGCGTCCCTCGCAGATGATGGGAAGGCCGGGGAACTCCTCGGTCGCCTGACGCAGGAGCGGCAGATCGGGGCCGTCGGCCATGGTGCAATCGATAGCGGCGACACCGTGAGAAAGCGTGGTGGACACCAGATCGAAGCCCATGTCGACTGCACGGCGAATGTCCTCGATGGTGGCGCAGTCAGCCATCAGGAGCACGCCTTCTTCGTGCAGCGGACGGAAGGTGTCCTCGACGGTCTTGCCATCGGGGCGCGGGCGATCGGTGGCATCGATAGCCACGATGTCGGCACCGGCGGCAACGCAGGCACGAGCATGACGCAGCGTCGGCGTGATATAGACGCCCTCGTGCCCATCCTTCCACAGGCCGATGACGGGAACCTCGCAGCGGCCCTTAATGGCGGCGATGTCTGCAAGGCCCTGGCAGCGAATGGCAGCGGCGCCACCGAGCTCGCAGGCGCGAGACATCTGAGCCATGGTCTCGGGCGTACGGAGCGGCTCGCCCATATAGGCCTGAACGCTCACAACGAGCTTGCCCTTCAGGGATTGAATCAAAGGATCGACGGCCATGTTCAACTCAACCTTTCTCAGAACAGCCTCCTGAGGCACCGCACCTTGACGTTCAAACCGTCGCTCGCGTACCGAAGTACGCGTCGCTCCTCTTTCACGTCAATCTGCGGCACCTCAGAAGGCTCACTTTGTAGATAAATTACTTTAACGAGGCAAGCAGGTGCTCGGCCGCGCCGATGAGCGGGGCGTCCCCCTCCAGAGAGCCGATGAGGATCGGCGTGTCCTGAAGCGGGTCGAGCGCCTGGCTGGCATAGCCCTCGTGCACCGAATCCTTCCACGTCTGCGAGCGCCAATCGGGACCCTGGTGAATCACACCGCCCGAAAGTACGATGACTTCGGGGTCCAGGATGTTGGCAAGCGAGCCCAAGCTGGCACCCAGCGCAAAGCCGGCGTCATGGATGACCTCGGTCGCCTTTGCGTCGCCAGCACGGCACAGGTCGTTCACATCGCGGCCGACCGAAGGACGGCTGGGGTCGACTCGACCGAAACGCTCATCGTACATGCGGCCAATCGAGGTACCCGAAGCCACCGACTCAAGATGGCCGGAACGACCGCAAGCGCAGGGAATGCCAGCAGCGGCCGAGCACTCGATGTGACCCATGTGGCCGGCGGCGCCATGGAAGCCTTGCATCACGCGACCGTTCTCGACATACGCGCCACCGATGCCCGTGCCGATGCCCAGGCACAGCACGGAGAACTTGCCCTTACCGACACCCCAATGGGCCTCGCCCAGGGCATGGGCCTGCACATCGCCCACCACGGCAACGGGAAGCCCCAGGTCCTCGCGCAGGCGCGGCCCCAACTGAACACCGGACCAGCCGGGCATGATCTCGTTGGCATAGGCGATGGCGCCCGTCTTGGGGTCGACGACACCGGCGGCGCCGATGCCAACACCAAGGACCTCGACATCGGGATTCGCCTCAAGGGCGGCCTTGATAGACGCCTCGATGCGCTGGAAGACTGCCTCGCCACCCTCCTGGGCCTCGGTGGGAACCTCGGCCTCAAAGACGGGATGGGGCACGCTGCCATCGGCCGGGTACTCCATAATGGCAGTCGCAATCTTGGTGCCGCCGATATCGACGGAGCAAACGTACTTGTTCTCCATGTCGCTCTCCTCAGGAGACAAAACAACTACAGGAAATGCGGTCGGAATAAAATCCGCCGGATGGTAAAGGTTTCCCAGGCGCCCGAGATTAGGGTGAAAGCGGTCGGGCGTTGACCTAATGGGTCATGGCCACACGGTTGAACGGCGAGGTCGGGTGCCTGGGAAAGCGCTACAGGAGACCGTTGTCCTGGAGGACCTTCTTAATCGCCTCGACGTTCTCGCCGGTCATAGCCTTCACCGGGCGCGGCATGGTCGGGCTGTCGAAGATGCCCATGAGGTTCATAGCGGTCTTGAAGGCGCCGACGCCGCCGGCATAGCCCTGAACACCCGAGGTGACATCCCAGATGTGGGAAATCTCGTTCAGACGATCCTGCTCGGCCTTGACGGTAGCCCAGTCGCCGGCCTGAGCGGCCTTCCACTGGCGCACGTAGCCCTCGGGCTCAACATTGGCAAGGCCAGGGACGGAGCCGTCAGCGCCACCGAGGTAAGCACCGTCGACGACGACCTCGTGACCGGTGAGGATGCTCATCGGGTGGCCGTTCTTCTCGTTCTCCTGAACGAGGTAGCGGAACGAGACGTCGTCACCCGAGGAGTCCTTAACGCCAGCCAGGACGCCCTCGGCGCCGAGCTTTGCCAGGAGCTTCCAGGGAAGCTTGGTGTGAACGCACACGGGAATGTCGTAGGCGAAGATGGGCAGGTCGAGCTCCTCATGCAGGATGCGGAAGTGCTCCTCGACCTCGGCCATACCCTGCAGGGCATAGAACGGGCAGGTGGCGACGAGAGCGTCGGCGCCCAGCTCCTGAGCGACCTTGCCGTGCTCGATCATGCGCTCGGTCTCGGTATCGATGATGCCGACCATAACGGGCACGCGGTGGTCGACGATACGGACGGCCTCGGAGATGATCTGACGACGGCGCTCGTCGGTGGAGAAGACGACCTCGCCCGAGGAACCCAAGAAGAACAGGCCATCGACGCCGGCATCGATCATGCGGTTAATGCTGCGCTCAAAGGAGGCAACATCGAGCTGGTGGTCTTCGGTATCGGGAACGACGACGGGAGGAATAACGCCGGTGAATTTCTGAGTTGCCACAAGAATCTCCTTAGCTGTCTGGCGGGCGGCCCCATGCCGCCCACTCTTGTTGGCAGTGTTCAGGCCGTCTAGGCCAAAGAACACGGGTAGAACGTTTGGTTCAAGAAGTCGATGACTTCGTTTTCGAACGCATTGATACGCTCATGAGTGTATTTGGCATAGATGATATGCCTCCGGTCACACTCAAGACCGTTGAATACGGCAAACTGCCCCTTGGGGTCACTTACGGTATCCATGAGCGATGTGCCCATGAGCACCGAGCCGCGCACCCGAGCCGACAGTGCCTCAAGGCCGCTAGGGAACGGATTGGCAACTGCCGTGCAAGCGAGCCCCCGCCCGTCCAGAGCGGAAACCGCCAGTGCGACGCCGCCGCCCAGGCCCTCGCCCCACGCAAAAATGCGATCGGGGTCAATACCGTCAAGGTCACGCGCGACTTTCGCTATCGCGCGGCCCCAACGGACGCGCTCGGTAAAGGCAGGCGAGGCAATTCCCTGTTCCAGGTCGTCGACCCCAATCACATCGTCGTCCAATGCGAGGACGGCATACCCCATGGCGGCAAATCTCGTCATGTGATGCCATCCGCGTACGGGCCGGTCGATGTCATGGAACATCAGGCACAGCGGCACGAGTTCGGATACCCGGACACGGCCGACGGGCTCGATCAAGCGAGCGTGGACCACATCGTTACCGAGCTCAAAGGAAACCTCGGAATAGCGGGCATACGGATTTGCGAAATCGATCGCCGTAATGGTCAGGCCTTGAATCTCAAGATCCAAAGCACATGCCTCCAAATCAGAAGCACCTGCCTGAACATCACCGTGCCAATCCCGATATTCAGCGAGCCTTGACGAAACCGTCCCGGGAATCCCCACAAGGCCGGGGATAATCAGCTCGTCAACATTGCTCTCGCACTTAGACATGAGCCTCCCCTCCCTCGCAGAAAAACGGAATGATCATATCGTCAAAGTCCTGAATCTCCTCGTGTCCAAAGCCCTCAAAGAACTCGTGGCGCTTCTCGCAGGACAGGTTGTTGTACACCGCAAACTGCGTTGCCGGCGGACAGACGATATCGGCCGTGCCCGTGCCAAACAGCACGGGGCACGTAACCATGGGGGCAAAGTTCTTGGAGTCGAAATATGCCAGCTTGGCATAGGCTTCCTCGATACGAGTCGAGTCCTCGTCAAACCAACGCGACCAATAGCGCAGCCCCTCGTAGGCAATATCGTCGGCATCCAGATCCCAAACCAGACGGAAGTCCGACAAGAAGGGATAGAGGATGGCAGCACGATTGACAAGCTCGCTGTTGAGCGCGCATGTCGCAATGCCCAACCCGCCGCCCTGCGACGCGCCGTTCACGAACACGCGGGCAAGATCGATGCCCTCGAGCTCACGGACGATACGGCATAGGATACGAATGTCCTGGTGCAGGCGGACGTAATAGAGATTGGCGGGATCGCCGTCTATACCGGCGACGATATGACCGGCGACCGTCGTGCCCTCAAAGCCGCCAATATCCTCGGAGGGACCCCCTTGGCCGGGGCAATCGAGGGCAATGAGCGCCATGCCCATGCCCGCAAACGACGCCTGCTCAAACCAGCTGCGGCTGGCACCGGGATATCCGTGGAACTGAAGTACCAACGGCACGGGCTCGTCCGAGACCGGCTTGAGATACTTGGCATGCAGGCGAGCACCACACATGCCGGTATACCAGAGATCGAAAAACTGACAGGTCGCGGAATCGGCAACCGGAGCCGTCTCAATCGCATAGTCGAGCTCGACGGCATCGGCCTCGGCCATGCGATCTTTCCAAAAGAGATCGAAATCCGATGGACGGGGCGCAGCACCTCGATACCCACCGAATTGCTGTTGTAGCTCCTGAGCACTTGGCATGGCTCGTGAACCCAACCTTTCGAAATCGCAACGGAGGTGCGCCCGGCAAGGGAGCCGGGCGCACGGGAGGGAAAGCGCGACTACTCGCCGAGCTTGGGGTGCAGCAGCGACGGCGCAGCGCCGAGCAGCATCTTGGTGTAGGGATCCTGCGGGTGCTGGAAGACCTGCTTGGCCTCGCCCTGTTCGACGATCTTGCCGCCGTTCATGACGATGATGTCGTCAGAAATGTAGCGGACCGTCTGGATGTCATGGCTAATGAACACCATGGCCAGGCCGAGCTCCTTCTTAAGGTCGGTCAGCAGGTTGAGAATCTGTGCGCGGACCGAAACGTCCAGAGCCGAGGTGGGCTCGTCGGCGATGATGGCATCGGGGTTCAACGACAGGGCGCGGGCAATTGCGACGCGCTGGCGCTGACCGCCCGAAAGCTGGCCGGGAAGAACCTCGGCGGCAGAGCTGGGAAGGCCGGTGAGCTCTAGGAGCTCCTTGACGCGCTTCTCCTGCTCGGCCTCGGTACCCAGGTTGTGGACGCGCATGGGGTCGAGCAACTGCTCGCGAACGACCATGCGGGGGTTAAGCGCCGTCGCAGGGTTCTGGAACACAACCGAGATGACGCGGCCCATGTGACGGCGGTCCTCGGCAGTACGCTTGGTGACGTCCTTGCCCTTAAAGTAGACCTTTCCGCTCGTGGGGGCCTGCAGGCCGCACATGACGTTGGCGGTGGTGGACTTACCGCAACCGGACTCGCCGACGATGCCGATCGTCTGACCGGGCATGAGCTTAATGGTCACGCCTTGGACGGCGTGAACCAGGTTGGGGTGCAGAATCGAACCGGTACGGGTCCTAAAGGTGACGTGGACATCATCGAGGAAGATGATCGGCTCGACACCGTTGACTGCAGTCTCGCTCATCTACATCACCTCCGCGTGAGGGGTCAAACCATTTGCCTTGAGCACCTCATCGGGGAGCTCGGAATAGAAGTGCTCGGTACCGGGCACGCGCTTGAAGACCGGACGGGTGTCCAGACCGATGCGCGGATGGCTCGAGCGGGGCGCGAAGCGATCGCCCTTGGGGAAATCGCGCGGGCTCGGAACGGCGCCGGGAACCTGATGCAGGCGGCCCGAACCGCTCTCGATGGACAGGACGGAACCCAGAAGACCGCGGGTGTACTCGTGGATCGGGTTGGTGAGCAGCTCCTTGGTGGGCGCCTGCTCGATAACCTGGCCGGCGTACATAACCGTGATGTTGTGGGCGACCTCGGCGACCAGCGCCAGGTCGTGCGAGACGAAGATCATGGCAAAGCCGAGCTTGGCCTGAAGGTCGTTCAGCAGCTTGATGACCTGCTTCTGGACAGTTACGTCCAGAGCGGTCGTGGGCTCGTCGCAGATGACCAGCTTGGGGTCGCGGGTAAGGGCCATAGCGATCAGAACGCGCTGGCGCTGACCGCCGGAAAGCTCGTGCGGATAGCTCTCGAGCGTACGCTTGGGATCGAGACCCACGAGCTCCAGGAGCTCCTCGGCGCTACGGGTGCCGCCGCGCTTGGTGAGCTGTTTCATCTGGGCGGAGATGAGCATGGAGGGGTTGAGCGAGGACAGTGCGTCCTGATAGACCATGGCGATATCGGTACCGCGCAGGCCGAACCACTCCTTCTTGTTCATCTTGAGCAGGTCGCGACCCTCCCACAGGACCTCACCGGAAAGGTGCTCGTCCTCGTCGGTCAGGCCCATGATGGCCAGCGTAGTGATGGACTTACCGCAGCCGGACTCGCCCACCAGGCCCATGGTCTGGCCGGGACGGACATCAAAGTTGACATGGTCGACGACGTTGATGTCACCGTGGTGCTCAAACTGGATGCAGAAATCGCGGACCGAAAGGATCGGCTCAACGGACTCATCGGGCACATGGCGGTCGTTGCGCTTGAGCTCGACATCGCGCAGGGCGCCAAGGCGAGCGGACAGGGACTGAGCCTGCTCCTTGTAGGCGCGAACGGGGTCGGAAACCAGCAGGTCGGCCTCACGGCGCTTGGAGGAATCGGTCGGATCCAGGGCGGCGGAGGGAGCAGCGGCCATGGCGTCGGTAATGCCCTCGGAGAGGATGTTGAGCGCCAGGCAGGTGATCATGATGGCCAGGCCCGGGAACAGCGCCTGCCACCAACGGCCGGCAAGGACGCCGCCGCGGGCGTCGGCGAGGATGTTACCCCAGGTAGCGGTGGGCTCCTGGATGCCAGCGCCGATGAAGGTCAGCGAAGCCTCGAAGATGATGGCGTCGGCGACCAGGGTGACGGTGAAGACCATGATCGGGGCGATGCAGTTACGCAGGACATGCTTGATCAAAATCCACGGAGCCTTGGCGCCGGAAACGATGACCGCGCGAACATAGTCCTCGCCGTACTCGGACACGATGTTGGCGCGCACGATACGGGCGATCTGCGGGGTGTACATAAAGCCGATGGCGAAGATGATCGACGGCACGGAGTTGCCCAGAATGGAGACGAACACGGCGGCGAGGGCGATGCCCGGGATGGACATGATGATGTCCAGGATACGCATGATCGTCTCGGAGACGGCCTTGCGCGAAACTGCCGCAAGAGCGCCCACGACCGAACCGCAGACCAGAGCCATGGCGGTAGCGCCAAAGCCGATGATCAGCGAGTAACGGCCACCGTAGAGCATGCGCGACAGAATGTCGCGGCCCTTATCGTCGGTACCGAAGATAAATCCGTTGCCGGGAGCCTGGCGAGCGGTGAAAATCTCGACCGGGCTATAGGGGGCGAGCACCGGAGCGAGGATTGCGGTCAGAGCGACCAGCACCAGCACGACGGCGGCGATCTTAGAAGACAGTGTCATCTTCTTCCAGCCACCGAGCTTGAGCCCCTTGGAGGCAGCTTTCTCGAGCTGCTCGGTTTGCTTCTCTCGAATCTTTACCATAATCTACACCGTCCTGATGCGCGGGTTGATGAGCAGGTAGAGCATGTCAACCACGATGTTGATGATGATGAAGGCAAGAGCAACGACGATAACGACGCCCTGAACCAGGTTCGCCTCGTTGCCCTGAACGCCCTGCAGAATCGCAGTACCCATGCCGGGGAGGTTGAAGATAACCTCGATGACGACGGCGCCGCCCATGAGGTAACCGATCTTAAGACCGAGGGTGGTGACCGGGGTGATCAGCGCGTTGCGCAAAACGTTGATGCCGACGACGACCTTCTCGGGAACACCGGCGCCGCGGGCCATGCGGACGTAGTCCTTGTCGAGCTCCTCGACCATGGCGGTACGCACGATACGAGTCATCTGGCCCGTCAGCGGGAATGCCAGGGCGATGGCGGGCATGATCATACGAGCCATGTAGCCAGCCGGGTTGGTGGTGAAGTGAGGCAGGGCGCCCGATGCCGGGAGCACCTTAAGATAGGAAGAGAACAGCAGAATCAACAGAACGGCAAGCCAGAACGACGGGGTTGCCAGGCCGGCGATGGAAAAGACGCGGATCACTTGGTCCGGCCATTTATCGCGATACAGCGCCGCGATGACGCCGAGCAAAAACGAGACGACCGCGCCGATGGCAAGACCGATAAAGGTCAGCTGCATCGTAACGGGCAGGGCCGTGGAAATGCGCTTGGCAACAGAGTTGCGGGCAGCGCCATAAGTGCCCATGTCACCATGGATCAGGTCGCCCATGTAGCGCACATAGCGCACGGGCCAGGGGTCGTCCAGACCATACTTCTCATGGTACTCGGCAACCGCCTCGGGCGAGGCACCGTCACCCAACGCCGTGTAGGCGGGGTCGGTCTTGGAGAACGACATCAGGAAGAACACCAGGACGGTGACGCCCAATGCCATGATCGGCAGCGCCACGAGACGCCTTCCAATCAAACGTAGAAAGTTGTTCACGTTCTCTCCCCTTTCTTTTGTCGGTAGGACCAACTGGTATATGAGTATGGATACTCATTACAAGACCCGAGCGACGTCGAGGTCGCCCGGGTCTTTGTTTCAACTATGAGGACGTTGCCTTACGATCGACGCCCTGCATATGACTCAAGCGAGTCTTACGCCTTGACGGTCGCGACGCCCCTGAAGGACATGCTCGTCGTGCCGATGCCCTTGAAGCCATCGAGGGCCTCGCCGTTGGGCGCGGTGGACGGATCGTCCCAGGAAGCGGAGACGGTCTTAACGTGGACAACGGGGTACAGAACGGCGTTGTCGGCGATGATGTCGAAGCACTCGTTCCACTTCTTCTGCTGCTCGTCGCCCTCGGCGGCAAGAGCCTCGTCCATGAGACCGTGAAGCTTCTCCCACTCAGCGGACTCCTTCCACGGGCAACGGGTCTGCATCCAGACGTTGTCGCCATACCACCAGTTGAGCAGCAGGTCGGGATCGGCGCCGAAGCAGGACGGATCGCCAGGAGCGAGGAGGATGTCGTAGGCCTCGCCGCCGTCGATGGCAGCGTAGGTGGCAGCCGAGGTGTCGGTCTGGATGGTCACATCGAAGCCGAGAGCGTCGAGGTCGTTCTTGACCTGAGCGGCCATACCCTTGATCTGCTCGTTGTCGGTGGTGCGCAGGGTGATGGCGCCCGGAGTGATGCCAGACTCCTCGATGAGCTTCTTGGCCTTCTTGGCGTCAGTCTTGTACACCGTGGAAGCCTCATGGTAGTTGGTGAAGCTCTTGGGCAGGTAGCAGCTGGCAGCGGTGGCAAGGCCGGCGAAGGTGTTGCTGATCATCTTCTCGGTGTCGAGCGCGTACATAACGGCCTGACGGACCTTGACGTTGTTCCAAGGCTCCTTGGCGACGTTGAACATAACGAAGCGGGTGCCGAAGCCCTGAACGTTGTCGATCTTGCAGCCAGCGCTCTCGAGCTGGTCGACGGCGTCAGCGGTGACGAGCTCCATGACGAGCGTGGAGCCTTCCTGCTGAGCGGTGACGCGAGCAGTGGGGTCGGTCAGGATGCTGTACTGGATCTTCTCGTCCTCGGCAGCATACTCACCGTTGTACTCGGGGTTGGGAACCAGGGTGATCTCGGTATCGGAGATAGCATCGTACATCCACGGGCCAGAACCGATCGGCTGCTTGGCGCGATCCTCCTCGGTCTGGGTAGCCGGGGTAACGCGGATGATGGCAAGACGATCCTTGAGCAGGGAGAAGTTGGGGACCTTGGTCTTGACCGTCACGGTGCTGGCGTCCTTGGCCTCGATGGACTCGAAGGGCTGGAAGAACGGAGCATAGGTAGCGGAAGCGGCGCAAGCGGTGTAGGAGGCGACCACGTCGTCAGCGGTGACCTCGGTGCCGTCGGAGAACTTGGCACCCTTGCGGATGGTGACCTCGAAGGTGGTGTCATCCACGGACTTGGGATCATCGGTGGCGAGCTCGTTGAAGGTGCTGTAGTCGTGGTAATCGATGCCGTAGAGGCCCTCGATGACATGCCAGTTAGCGCCCAGGCCCACGGCGGAGCCGGTGCTGGCGGGATCGAAGCTGGACGGAGCGTAAGCGGAACCGGCGGTGATCACGCCGCCGCCACGGTTGGCGGAATCGGTGGAACCGGAAGCGGAACCCTCGTCGCTAGAGCTGCCACCGCAGCCAGTGAGACCAAGGCCGGCGACAGCAGCGACGCTGCCGGTGAGGCCGAGGAACGAACGCCTGGACATACCCTTGTTGATGATGGCCATGTCTTCTCCTATCAATAGAGAATCTTACCCGGGAGCACCTAGACTTGCCCCCGCGCAACTTGCGGACGATATATACCTTACCTACCGACAAACCCAACTTGGGTGCCGCGCTCGGCGACCGATACATACATCCGCTTGAACGGTATTTACTACCGTTCACCGAATTCGTTGACAAATGAAACGCCAGACAGTATGTATCGACGAGGTGAGATATCAGTCTTCGTCAACCCGCAGGATAGCAGGGTTGTTCACCATGGCTAGTCAAACGTTTTAGCGTTAATAAAACCCGAAACCAGCAGGCAATCGCCGAGAAATAAATAGTTGAAAATCGCGCAATCATGTATATCAGTTGTTTAGGAGCGTGTTTAGGTTTCGGAACGGTTGGCAGACGCCTCGGCGCGCTCGGCATTCCATGCAACGAGCGCCTCGTAGACCGCTTTGGCGACATCGGCCGGAACGCCTCGGACTTCGGCAATCTCTTGCTCGCTCGCCGCGCGCAAACGCTTCATCGAACCAAAATGGCGCATAATGGCACGTTTTCTGGTGGGTCCCACGCCCGGAACATCGTCAAGCACCGAAACCGTCATGGCCTTATCGCGTAGCTCGCGATGGAACGTAATCGCGAAACGGTGCGATTCATCGCGCACCTGCTTGATCAGATAGAGCGAAGCGGATCCTGTCGGCAGCACGACAGGGGTCTCGTCCCAGGGCACGAAAACCTCCTCGTCGGCCTTTGCCAAGCCGCAAACTGGTATATCGAGCCCAAGGGCCTCAAGTTGCTTGATTGCAGCGGTCAATTGCGGCTTGCCGCCATCGACAACGAGCAAATCGGGGCGCGAGCCAAAGCGCTCGTCGGCCATGCGCTCGGGGGCATAGCGTCGACCCAAAACCTCGGACATCGAAACGAAGTCGTTCGCCTCGTCCAATTCGGCCTGAATTTTAAAGCGACGGTACTGGCCCTTGTCGGCGTGCCCGTTGGTAAACACCACCATCGAGGCGACGGTAAAAGTGCCGTGCAGCGTCGAGATATCGAAGCACTCGATGCGCAACGGCGGTGCCGGCAGCGCCAGCGCGCTTTCAAGCTCCAGGAGCGCCTGGTTGGTGCGATCGTCGGCATACCCCGTGCGCATCATGTAGCGCATGAGGGCATGGCGTGCATTTTTGGCCGCCATATCGAGCAGACGATGTTTCTCACCGCGCTGGGGCCTATGGAGGTGACAGGAGCGCTCGCGTTTGCCCGCGAGCCACTCCCCCAGCGCCTCCGCGTCCTCAAGCTCGACAGAGAGGTTGATCTCGGCTGGAATATCAGCCGTCTCATCGTAATAGCGTTTAAGAAAGCCCGACTGGAGCTCCTCCTCGTCGACATCCAAGCCCTTATCGAGGATGAACTCACAGGTTCGAACCGTTCGTCCCTCGCGCACGACAAAGACGCAGGCGGCAGAGATGGTCTCCTCGCGATAGAAACCGATGACGTCGATATCGACGCTCGACGGAAAAACGACCTGTTGGCGATCGTCCAGGCCCCTAATGACATCCAGGCGACGCTTGACGCGCGCCGCACGCTCAAAATCGAGTGCCTCGGCGGCCTCCGTCATCTCGGATATCAGCTCGTCGACGACGTCTTTGCGATGGCCCGACAAGAAACGTTCGACACGCTTGACGTTCTTGACATAGTCGGCGGGGGAAACCGCGCCGACGCATGCGCCCGGGCCGCGCCCGACATGGTAGTCAAAGCAGGGGCGCCCGTTTTGCGCGCAAATCATATTGACGATGTCTTCTTCGCCCTTGTGGGACTCGACGATGCGGCGGCAGCGACGCCACTCCGCACAGGATGCCGAGCAAATGGGAATGACCTTGCGTAGCGTATCGATGGTCTCGCGCGCCGCACGGCTATCGGTATAGGGACCAAAATAGCGCGTGCCGGGCTTATGGCGCTCGCGCGTGTATTTAATAGCGGGGAAGAGATCGCTCTTGGTGATAGCAATAAAGGGATAGCTCTTATCGTCCTTGAGGTCGACGTTAAAGTACGGATGATACTGGCCGATCAGATTGCGCTCGAGCACCAGTGCCTCGTGTTCGGTCTCCACCACGATATAGTCGAAGCTCGCCACCAGCTGCATCATAAGCGGAATCTTCTGACGCTCATCTTGCAGCGTTACGTATTGGCGCATGCGGGCGCGCAGGTTTTTCGCCTTACCCACATAGATGACATCGTCCTTGGCATCTTTCCAAAGGTAGCAGCCGGGCTGCGTGGGAACACGCGAAACCTGCTCGGCAAGCGTTGGAATGTTATCGTGACCCGCCACGTTAACCTACTTGCGGCGAAGCAGCGCCGAGACCTCGGGCATCTTAAAGGCAACAGCCAGGCCAAAGGTGACGGCGAGCGAGACGATGCCCGCAACGCAAACATAACCCAAGGTAATCAGAATCGATCCGCCGAGGGCCCCGACAAAGTGCTCAAGCGCCCACATGACGGCGGCACCCGCGGCAGCGCCCAAGCCGCCCAGCAAGAGGCCAAAGAAGCCACCATGCAAAATAGATTTGACCTGAAGGCCATGCAGGCGACGGCGCAGCCACCACAGCGAGCAGCCAACCAAAATCACGTAGTCGACGACATACGAAAGTGCGATCGCGGGCATACCGTAACCCAGCACCACGCCAAACAGCAGCACCGAGCCGGCCTGACCGATGGCGGAATACAGGCAATAGCGGCTATAGGGTTTCATGTCGAGCAAAGCCGAGAAGCTCTTCTGCATCAGCACGACCACGCCATAGAGCGGCAGGGAGAGCGCCAGATAAATAAGAAACTCGGATACCAGTGCCACGCCGGATTCATCGAACTTGCCAGCGCAGTAAATCATGTTGAGCGGACGAGCAAAGACGATCAGGTACAGCGCAAACGGAATCAGGAAGAAGAGCATCTGGGCGACACCGCGCGAAATGCCCATGCGGACGCTGTCGTAATCCTTCTCCTGGGCATCGTGAGAGAGCTCTGTATAGAGTGCCGTCGAAAGCGAGGCGGCAATCAGCGCATAGGGCAGCGTGTACCACAGGCGCGCATAGGCAATAACGGAAGGACCCGTCTCGGGTTGAACCACCAGCGCAGCGGCATTGGTGATGGAGGTCGAGACAAACATGCACACCGTGGCAAGCAGCGTCGGGATACCGAGCGCAATCGTCTGACGCAGCGCAGGATCCTTAAAGTCAATATGGATATGAGGATGAACGCCGTGCTTGCCAAGCGCGGGAATCTGGCAGGCCATCTGGACAAAAACACCGAGGGTCGTGCCAGCCGCGATCAAGATGATGCCGACATGCTCGCCAAATTGCGCAGACACGGGCGCAAAGCCCATAAAGCTCGCAATGACGATGACGTTGTTAAGGACCGGGGCAAACGTCGACCAGAAGTAGTCGCGGTGCGCGTTGAGAACACCCGAGAACACCGAGCCCAAGCCGTAAAACAGAATCTGGATAGCAAAGAAACGGAACATGAACGCTGCGGTATCCATGCTACCGCCATCGCCCGAAAGAAACGACTGCGTCCAAATAAAGCCCGGGGCGAACACGGTACCCAGCACCGAAATACCGCCCAGCAGCAAAAGCAGAATGCCGAGCAGGTTGCCGACATACTCGTTCGACGCCTCGCGGCCCTGTTCGCGCCTCACGCCCATATACACCGGCAAAAACGCCGTCACGAGCATGCCGCCCATCACGAGCTCGTAGAGCATGTTGGGCAGGTTGTTAGCAACCTGATAGGAAGACGAGAGCAGCGACATGCCGATAGCGGCTGCCATGGCCCAGGTGCGGATAAAACCGGTGACGCGCGACACAATGGTCAGCACAGTCATGAGGCCAGCAGAACGACCAACCGTGGAGTAGTCCGACGAACCCATGTCATCTGCGTCATCTCGCGACGAAGAAACCGCAGATGCGGACGTCTGAGCTGCCGGCCCCTCTGCAAAATGAGCCCCGCGCTTTGATTCTTCCTGCGGCATCGCTCAGTCCTCTCTCGTGATCGGGGCAACCGTCGCCCCGCAAAATGCAATTAAATCGTCGGGCGCGAGCTCTAACTGATAACCACGCTTGCCTCCCGAAATAAAAATGGTATCCCAAAGGACACATGTCTCATCGATGAGCGTCCGGTAGCGTTTTTTCATACCGACCGGGCTACAGCCTCCTCGAACATAGCCAGTCGCCGCCAGCAAGTCCTTCACATGCATCATGGTCAGGGACTTCTCCCCCGCCGCGCGAGCGGCAGCTTTCAAATCAAGTTCATCGGCAACAGGAATGCAACACACAACGTGGTCGTTCGATGGCGTCACGCAAACCAGAGTCTTAAACCCCTGGCCAGGCTCCTCACCAAGCTGCTCGGAAATCGCGAGGCCCAGTCCAACCGACTCGTCGCCGTCGTCTTCATATGTATGGAGGGTGTAGGAGATACCGGCGCTTTCCAATTCGCGCATAGCATTGGTTTTTGGCACCTTCACGGCCTTTGCCACGGCATACCCCTTCCTTCGTATCTCGAACGTAAGGAATAAGTATATGTCCATTTACACGGCAAACGATATCTCGACAAAGAGAGCGCCACCGAATCACAAGGAGTCGGCGGCGCCCGTGCTTCGAAACACCAATGATTTAGGCATCGAGTTGTGCCTGGCGCTCACGGTCGCGCTTGAGCAACGGGGCCAAGAACTTACCCGTATAGCTTTGCGGGCACGCCGCGACCTGCTCCGGTGTTCCCGAGACCACGACGGTTCCGCCGCCATTGCCGCCCTCGGGGCCCATATCGATCAGGCGGTCGGCAACCTTGATGACATCAAGGTTGTGCTCAATCACCAGCACCGTGTTGCCCGCATCGACCAGACGCTGCAACACGTCGAGCAGCTGGCGAACATCCTCAAAATGGAGACCGGTCGTCGGCTCATCCAGAATGTAGAACGTCTTGCCCGTCTGGCGGCGATGAAGCTCCTTGGCGAGCTTCACGCGTTGCGCCTCGCCGCCCGAAAGCGTCGTCGCGGGCTGGCCAAGGCTCACATAGCCAAGGCCCACGTCATACAGGGTCTGAAGTTTGCGCTTGATCTGCGGGATATTCCCAAAGAAGGCCAGCGCCTCGGTAACGCTCATGTCGAGCACATCCGAGATTGTCTTGCCGCGATAGGTAACCTCAAGCGTCTCACGGTTGTAACGCTTGCCGCCGCAGACCTCACAAGGAACGTAGATGTCGGGCAAGAAATGCATCTCGATCTTGATCTGCCCGTCGCCCTTGCACGCCTCGCAGCGACCGCCGCTCACGTTAAAGGAGAAACGTCCCGGCGAGTAACCGCGCGCCTTCGACTCCGGCGTGCTCGCAAACAAAGCGCGCAGGTCATCCCACAAACCGATATAGGTCGCCGGGTTCGAGCGCGGCGTGCGACCGATTGGCGACTGGTCGATATCGATAACCTTGTCGATGCACTCAATACCCTCGATCTTCTTGTACGGACCAACAGGACGCGTCGAACGATGTATGGCGTTCGTAAGCGCAGGTGCAATGGTATCGGTGACCAGGGAACTCTTGCCCGATCCCGATACACCGGTCACAACCGTGAGCGTACCGAACTCGATCTTGGCGGTAACGTTTTTGAGGTTGTTGGCGCGGGCGCCCGTGATCTTAAGACAGCCGCGACCGGGTTTGCGGCGTTCTTCGGGCACACGGATCATCCGCTTGCCGGTCAGATAGGCGCCCGTCATCGATTCGGGACACGTCATGATATCGGCAGGCGTTCCTGCCGCAACCACGTGTCCGCCGTTAACGCCCGCGCCGGGGCCCATATCGATCACGTAGTCGGCAGCGCGAATCGTATCCTCGTCGTGCTCGACGACGATGACGGTATTGCCGATATCGCGCAGGCGCTCGAGCGTCTTAATTAGGCGTTCGTTGTCGCGCTGATGAAGACCAATCGAAGGCTCATCCAGAATATAGAGCACGCCCATGAGGCCCGCACCGATCTGCGTTGCCAAGCGAATGCGCTGGGCCTCACCGCCGGAAAGCGTCGCCGAGGCGCGATCGAGCGTCAGATAGTCGAGGCCGACGTCAACCAGAAAACGCAGACGCTCCAAGATTTCCTTGACGATACGGCCGCCGATAAACTGTTGGCGCTCGGTGAGCTCCAGGCTCTCAAAAAACTCGAGCGACTCACGGCACGACAGGCAACAGACCTCATAAATCGACTTACCGCCCACGGTGACGGCAAGCATCTCGGGACGCAGACGGGCGCCGTGGCAGCTCGAGCACGGCTCCTCGCGAATATACTTCTCCAAGCGGGCCTTGGTGTTCTCGTTCGTCGTCTCGGTGTAGCGCTCGTACAGAATGTTGCGCACGCCCGAGAATTTGGTATCCCACTGGCTGCGACGCCCGTCGAGCTTTTGATAATCGACTGAAATCTTCGTGTCGCCCATGCCATCCAAAAACGCACGACGCACCCGCGGGGGCAGGTCCTCCCATGGCGTGTCGGCGCCCACCTTAAAGTGCTTGCAGACCGCGGCAAAGATTTGCGGATAGTAGTTGGAGTTGCCGAACAGGCTGCCAAAGACTCCGTCGGCAATCGACTTTGAGGGGTCTTCGATCAGTGCCTCGGCATCGACCGTCTTCTTAAAGCCCAGGCCATCGCACTCGGGACATGCGCCATAGGGCGCGTTGAACGAGAAATCGCGCGGCTGCAGATCGTCGATGGAATGCCCGTGCTCCGGGCACGCCAGTGCCAGCGAATACTCAAGCAGCTCGCCCTCGGTTCCCTCGGGAGCATCGCGGTCGGGCAACATATACACATTCACGTTACCGTGCGCCAGCGTCGTCGCCTGCTCAACGGACTCTGCGATGCGGCCCAGGGAATTCTCTCGAATTACGATACGGTCGACCACGACCTCGATATCGTGCTTGAACTTCTTGTCCAAATCGATGGGATCATCGAGAGAGCGTACCTCGCCGTCGACGCGCACGCGGCTAAAGCCCTCCGCGCGCAGGTCCTCGAACAGCTTGGCATACTCGCCCTTGCGTCCACGAACCACCGGCGCCAGCACAAACGCGCGACGGCCCTCCCCCGCCGCCAGCACCTTATCGGCAACCTGATCGGTCGTCTGACGCTCGATGACACGCCCGCACTCGGGACAGTGCGGCGTGCCCACGCGAGCGAACAGCAGGCGCAGGTAGTCATAAATCTCGGTTACGGTACCAACCGTCGACCGGGGATTCTTGGACGTCGTCTTCTGGTCGATCGACACGGCAGGCGACAGGCCGTCAATCGAATCCAGATCAGGCTTATCCATCTGGCCCAAAAACTGGCGCGCATAGCTCGAAAGGCTCTCAACGTATCGACGCTGGCCCTCGGCATAGATGGTATCGAACGCCAGCGAACTCTTACCCGAACCGGAAAGGCCGGTAATGACCACGAGCTGGTCACGCGGAATAGAGACATCGATATTGCGCAAGTTGTGCTCACGCGCACCGCGAATAACGATAGAAGTATCAGACATGGAAGCTCCTTGCCTCCTATACATCGAATCACACTGTCAGTGAGTTTAGCGCACTCAACGCGCACAGGTGTTCGTAATACAAGAATCGCAGACCTTTAGCTTTGCGTGTCGAGCGCTTTGTTTCTCGAAATGCCGTGGAAAGGTTACAGTAGTCTAATAATGAACTTATATTTGCTGAACCAGAGGAACGTCCATGACCGAAGATATCCCCCTTGAAATCACTTCGAGCGACATGGCCAATCTGCCCATATTCATCGCCGTCCTTATCGTAGCCGCCGTCGTCGTGCGCGTATATTTTTCAATCAAGCAAAATGAAAAGCCGCCCATCGCCCGCGTCTTTTGGTGCGCGACGCTCCTCATTCCGCTCGGTGTGGTAGCTGCCTGGATTACGAATCAAGCGCTTGTAAACGAAGACAGCTCCCTATGGATCCTTTCCTATTCAGCGCTCGGCGCCGCTGCCGTCATGCTTCTTGTCGAGCCCTTGGTTTCGAGATTCATCGATCAATCCGATTTCGTAACGGGAACGATTGCTTGCACCTGTCGCGACGTTCTCGTCATCGCCGCGGTTTCGGTGCTCTCGTTCGTTTCGCTCGAAATCGCCTGCAACGACACGTTCTATCGCATTCCCGCCAATTCATTTGGTTTTTCCGTCGGACTGCTCGCGACGATCCTGCTTTCTCTTTATTTGCTAGGACAACGGCACGGAGGAGTCATGGCCCTTGTGCCCATCGTCTGCTGCATCCTTGGCATTGCCGAGCACTTCGTCGTGACATTTAAAGGTGAAGCCATCCTGCCGAGCGATATTTTGGCCCTGGGCACCGCGGCGGAGGTAAGCGAAGGATACGAGTTCACCTTTACCGCCGGCATCGTCACATCACTCGCGCTGCTCGAAATCTCCTTTGGACTTCTTTCGCTCATCCGGCCGCGAAAACTCCGTACGCCCTCTCGCGTCTTCCCCGTCATTGCCGGCAATCTCTGTGCCTTCCTGCTGGTAACCGTCGTGGGTCTCTCTGGCTTTTCAAGCATCGACCTAGAACAGACGTTGGACTTTGGATTTGACCGTTGGCAGCCCATCACCACGTATGCGTCTCAGGGCTTTATCACTTCGTTCACCGAAATGGTCAATGAGCTGCCCATCGAAAAGCCCGAGGGTTATACGTCCGATGAGGCCCAGGACATTGAGCAGGAACTCGCCGCCGCCTATGACAGCACGTATGGCTCGAGCGAGCAGCGTGCCGCAGCCGCTGCTCAATTCAATGAAATCAAGCCGACAATCGTCGCCGTCATGAACGAAAGCTTTAGCGACCTTTCGTGCTTTGAGCAGCTCCAGGCGGCCGGGTATACCGGCCCTGCGTTTTATAACTCGCTTCCCGACACGCTCGTGCGCGGCACTATGCTCGCCTCGGTCGCAGGCGGCGGAACGGCGAACTCCGAATTTGAGTTTTTGACCGGAGCGTCAACCGCCTTTGTTGGAGTGGGCAAGATTCCCTATCAGCTATATCAGATGAATGATGTCAACAGCTTGGCAAAGGACCTTAAAGAGCTTGGATACACCGCCACCGCCATGCATCCGCAAAACCCCGTCAACTACCATCGAGATAAAATCTACCAGCAGCTGGGCTTTGGAGACTTTCTTTCGATCGCCGATTTCGAAGGTGCGCCCTATTACCATGCCGGCGTATGCGACTACGCCACCTATGACAAGATACTCGACCTGCTGAGGACCGACGACGCCCCGCAGTTCATCTTCGATGTCACGATGCAAAACCATGGCGGCTACGACTATGGCACCGTCCCCGCCGAAGAACTGACGAACTATTGGGTCGATGGGGCCAGCGAGGGTGCCAATAGCGCGCTCAACACCTACCTCACCTGCATCAACGCATCCGACCGAGACCTTGAGTACTTTATCAACGAGCTCCGCAATATCGGTCGACCGGTCGTTCTCGTCTTCTTTGGCGACCATCAGCCGAGCGCCGCAACGGCTCTCAACGACGAGCTGTACCCACAGGAAGACACGGCAAGCCACGCTTTCCGTATTTATCAGTCGACCTATTTTGTCTGGGCGAACTATGAAATCGCCGGCAATACCGAGCTCAACGTCTACGACACCGTCGGTGCGAACGAGATTGCAGCCATAACCCTAAATAAGATTGGCGCCCCGCTCTCCGATTACCAGAAGGCCTTGCTTGCAACAAGGTCCGATGTGCCGACCATCAATGTCGCCGGCTATCTCGGAGCCGACGGGCTGCGCTATGACTTGGAATCGGAAGACAGCCCCTATGTCTCCACGATCGACAAGCTGCAGCGCATTCAATATCTTGAGTTCGCCAGCAAGGTTCAGTAAGCCCGCCCGCTCGTTGGGGTGGCATGACATTGCAACGCACACTCGCGGCCAGACGCATCACACATGACTCCCGCTCGCAAACGAGGGTACAATGACGCTCGTGTCACATCGCGGGGCTCCGGCCCCAACATATACAAAGGAGTCATACATGGGTTGCGAGCACGCACAGGCCGCCGGCGGACAAACCGCGCCGCAGGAATTTGAAGAAAACACGCTGTCCGAGGTCAAGCGCGTTATCGCCGTGCTTTCCGGCAAGGGCGGCGTCGGCAAGTCATTCGTCACCGGCGCCATCGCCACCGAACTTGCCCGTCACGGTCACAAGGTCGGTGTCCTCGATGCCGACATCACCGGTCCCTCTATCCCCAAGATGTTCGGCATGAGCGGACGCCACGTCCACGCTCTCGGCAATCTTATGCTGCCCGAAATCTCCGAGCACGGCGTCAAGGTCATGAGCTCCAACCTGCTGCTCCAAAACGAAACCGACCCCGTCCTCTGGCGCGGTCCGGTTATCGCAGGTGCCATCAGGCAGTTCTGGAGTGAGACCTCCTGGGGCCCCATCGACTACCTGCTGGTCGACATGCCTCCGGGAACGGGCGACGTCGCCCTCACCGTCTTCCAGTCGCTGCCCGTCGATGGCATCGTCATCGTCACGAGCCCGCAGGATCTGGTCTCGATGATCGTCGCCAAGGCGGTCAACATGGCCGAGAAGATGAATGTCCCCATTCTGGGCATCGTCGAGAACATGAGCTATATCGAGTGCCCCGATTGCGGCAAGAAGATCGAGGTCTTTGGCAAGAGCAAGCTCCCCGAGGTCGCCGAGCGCTACAATCTCGAGATCTTGGGCCAGCTTCCCATCAATCCGGCACTCGCCGAGGCCTGCGATAAGGGCGAAGTTGAGACCGCACTTCCCGACGGCATGCTTCCCCAGGCCGTATCTGCCGTCGAGGCGATTGCCCCGCACGAAACTGACGAGGCCTAAGTGAACGCAAACGCCTCCTATGACGTCTTGGTAATCGGCGGCGGGGCCTCGGGTCTCGCCGCCGCTATCACGGCCGCACGCGCCGGCAAAAGCGTCTGCATCGTTGAGCGCGATGTTGCCTGCGGCCTTAAGATACTTGCGACCGGCAACGGCCGCTGCAACCTTTCCAACGAATCAATTGATTTCCAGCGGTATAACCACCCCGCGTTCGTCGAATCCGTCATGGGTCCCCAGCCCGAGCAAGAGCTTAGTAGCTTCTTCTCCTCGCTGGGTATCATGACGACCTCCGAGGAAGGCCGGCTGTATCCGCGCTCCCTTCGCGCCGAATCGGCGCGCGATGCGCTTCTCAACGCTTGCGATCGCTTGGGTATCGCCTTGATTTGCGGGGCAAACGTTGTCTCGGCATCCAAAGTTCCCAAGGGCTGGGTGCTTCAAATAGACCGTCCTGCGCGGACACTCAAGGCAAAAAAGCACGACGACCGGAAAACGGAGGTCCGTTCGCTTCGGAAGGCGCTTGCCGACGCACCTCGCAAGAACGAAACGCTGCAAGCAAAGGCTGTGATTATCGCCACGGGCGGCAGCCCTGTCGACATCGCGCGGCTGTTCAATCTTCCCCTCACGGGGCAGCGCCCCGTCCTCTGCCCCGTGTCGGCATCAGTCGTTGGCGACCAGACGGCCCTCAAGACCTTGGATGGTCTGCGCGTCCGCGCCCGTCTGACGCTCGCCCGCAATCATGAGGAACTCTGGCGCGAAGACGGCGAAGTGCTCTTCCGAACCTTTGGCATCTCGGGCGTTGCCGCCTTCAACCTCTCCCGCCGCGTCCAGCGCGGCGACACGATTCTGCTCGATTTTTTCCCCGACCTCTCCAAAGGCGAGTTGCTCGATATGCTCAACCAGCGAGCTGAGCTGCTCGGCGACTTTTCGCCCCACGATCCCCGCTGGCTCGACGGTATGCTTGCCCCGCAGCTCTCTCACGTCGTCTGCATCGCATTCGAACAGTGCCATCCTGGGTCGCACGATGTCATCCATCTGATCTCGATCCTCAAGCACTTTAAGCTGTTCGTCGAGGGAACGGCGGAGGAGCGTTCGGCCCAGGTCATGCGCGGCGGCGTGCCCATCGAGAGCGTCTCAGCTCCCAGCCTCTGCGTGAGCAACGCGGCAGGCGCCCCACTTTACATCTGTGGCGAGGCGCTCGATATCGATGCCGATTGTGGCGGCTTTAACCTTGCATGGGCCTGGACCTCGGGCATTCGCTCTGCAAGCAGTCTATAACCGCGCAGTCTATAATCAAAACGCATTCGGGCCGTCTGGGACACCGGGCGGCCTCTTTCTTGCATCTAAGGAGACCTCGATGATCGAAATCACCCAAGTCCACGCATCCCTCGATGAGGCTGGCGATGAGGATGCCTGCCTTGCCGTTGGCAGACGCGCCGCCAAGCGAGCCCTGCGATGCAAGGATTCCCAGATTAAAGCCATCGAGCTCCATCGCAAGTCTATCGACGCCCGTAAAAAGCGAGACGTCCATTTTATTTTGAGCTTTCGAGTCGAGTTGACAAGCCCCCGCCTCGAGCAGGAAGCGCTCGACAGCGTCGCCGAACGTGACCGCTCGCGTATCCGCATGGTAGACGGCGAGGTGCCCTCATTCCCCTCCCCTGCCTCCAATGCGCCCAAGGAGCGTCCCATCGTTGTCGGCGCCGGTTGCGCCGGCCTCTTTGCCGCTCTCACCCTTGCCGAAGCAGGCCTTAAGCCCTTGCTTATCGAGCGTGGTGACCCGGCACTTCGACGCTCGCAGGCGATCGACCTCTTTCTTAAGGAGCGTATTCTCGACCCCGAGAGCAATATCCAGTTTGGCCTGGGCGGCGCGGGGACCTTCTCGGACGGAAAGCTCAATACGGGAACCAAGAATCCCGCCCATCGCCTGATTCTCGAGACCTTCGTCGAAGCGGGCGCGCCTCGCGATATCCTGTGGGACGCCAAGCCGCACATTGGCTCCGACATCCTTCCCGCCGTCGTCACCAACATTTCCCAGCGCATCGAACAGCTCGGCGGAACCGTTCGCCATCGCACAAAACTCATCGACATTCGCGCCGATGCGTCCGGCGCAATCACCGGCATCGATGTTCAATCGCCCCGAGACACCGCAAGCGAGACAATCGTCACAAAGCACCTCATTCTCGCCTGCGGACATTCCGCTCGCGACGTATTCGAACTTCTCAAGACCCATAACGTGGCCCTCGCGCAAAAGACCTTTGCCATGGGCGTACGCATCGAGCATCCGCAGCGCGACGTCGACCGTGCCCAATATGGCCCTTCGGCGGGGCATCCGGCGCTTGGAGCAGCTCCTTACAAACTCGTGGCCCATCTCCCCAACGATCGCAGCGTGTTCTCGTTTTGCATGTGCCCCGGCGGGCAGGTTGTTGCCGCCTCCTCCGAGCAGGGCTATCTGTGCGTCAACGGCGCCAGCCTCAATGCCCGCGACGGGCGCAACGCCAATGCCGCCCTACTCGTTAACGTCACGCCCGACGACCTTCCCAGCGACGACCCGCTTGCGGGCATTGAACTCCAGCGCGCCTGCGAGCAGACCGCCTATCGCCTAGGCGGCTCCAACTGGAACGCACCGGCACAGCTCGTCGGAGATTTCCTTGCGGGACGTGCCAGCACGGCACCTGGAAAAGTGAAGCCCACCTATCCACTTGGCGTGACCTGGACGGCAATCGACGAAGCCCTCCCGCAGCATATCGTTGAATCGCTTCGTTTGGGAATCCCCCTGCTTGGCAAGAAGCTGCGCGGCTACGACCGCCCCGACGCCGTCCTCACCGGCGTGGAGACGCGTTCGAGCTCACCTGTCACCGTCACCCGCGATCGAGCGTGCCACGCCACGTCGACCCCGGGCCTCTACCCTTGCGGCGAGGGAGCTGGATATGCCGGCGGCATCATGAGCGCCGCCACCGACGGCATCCGTTGCGCCGAAGCCCTGATTGCAGACCTCTAGCACACGAACTCCCGCACCCGAATGACACAGGCCCCGAGCTCCACGGGGAACTCGGGGCCCGTTCGTTACTTCTTGAATCGTGCACCCTGACGTTTTCTGCCCGATGCAAAGGTGGAACCTTTACGAGCCTGCGAACGCAAACGCTCGATCGTTTCGTCCTCAGATGCACCCTCGAGCATCGCTCGAATCTGGACGACCGCATCGCGCAGACGCGCCGCCTCCTCAAAGTCCATGGCGGCGGAAGCGTTACGCATGTCCTCCTCCATGGTCTCGACGATCCGCACGAGTTCATCATGCGGCAGCCCTTCCAGCTGCTCGGCAAGCGTCTGCTCGGGCGCCACCGTCTCCGGTACGGCGCCCACGCCGTTTTCATCGGGTGTATAGAACGCGCCGTGACCCAGCGAATCGCCTTTCGAACGCCCCTTGGAGCCCACGGTCTTTTCGGCCTCGGCGATGAAGCTCGAGATATCGTTAATGGCTTTGCGAACCGTCTTAGGCACAATTCCATGCTCTTCGTTATATGCCATCTGAATCTCACGACGGCGCTGCGTCTCCTCGATGGCCTCTTTCATCGAATCAGTCACAACGTCTGCGTACATGATGACTTCACCGTCGGCATTACGTGCCGCGCGGCCAATCGTCTGAATAAGCGAACGGCGGTTGCGCAAGAAGCCTTCCTTATCGGCATCGAGAATTGCCACCAGCGAGACCTCGGGAAGGTCCAGACCCTCGCGGAGCAGGTTGATGCCAACGAGAACATCGATCTTTCCCTCGCGCAGCGTACGCAGGATCTCGACACGATCCATCGTGGCCGTATCGGAATGCATGTAATTGACCTTAATGCCGGCATCAAGCAGATGGTCGGTCAGGTCCTCGGCCATGCGCTTGGTCAGCGTCGTCACCAGCACACGCTCCTTGCGCTCCACGCGTTCACGAATCTCGTCCTCAAGGTCGTCAATCTGGCCGCGAACCGGACGCACATCGATCTTGGGGTCGAGCAGACCGGTCGGACGAATGATCTGCTCCACGTCGTTTTGGCTAACGCGCAGCTCATAGTCACCCGGCGTGGCCGAAACGTAGATGAACTGGGGGATCCTCGCCTCAAACTCATCGAAACGAAGTGGACGGTTATCGAGCGCCGAAGGCAGGCGAAAACCGTGCTCGACCAGCGTCACCTTACGCGAACGGTCGCCTTCGTGCATGCCGCGAATCTGAGGCACCGTCACATGGCTCTCGTCGATGATGCAGAGCATGTCCTTGGGAAAGTAATCGATCAGGGTAAACGGCGGCTCGCCCGGCTTGCGTCCGTCCAGGTGACGAGAGTAGTTCTCGATGCCGTTGCAAAAGCCCATGGTCTCAAGCATCTCGAGATCGTAATCGGTGCGCTGCTGTAGGCGCTGGGCCTCGAGCAGCTTATCGGTTGCCTTGAGCTCGGCCACGCGCTTCTCGCACTCTTCGCTGATTGATTTCAGGGCTGCCTTGACCTTAGGCTTCTCGGTCACGTAGTGCGACGCCGGCCACACGGGAATGGCCTCGTACTCACGCAGCATCTCGCCGGTGACCTCGTCGATCTCGGCAATCAGCTCGACCTCGTCGCCAAAGAACTCAAACCGCAACGGATGCTCGGCATAGGGCGGGTACACGTCGACGACATCGCCGCGCACGCGGAAGGTGCCGCGCGCCAGATCGTAGTCATTGCGATCGTATTGAATGTCGATGAGCGCATGGATAAAGTCATCGCGCTCGAGCGGCACCTTCTTGTCGACGTTCGGTGCCAAACCAGCGTAGTCCTCGGGAGAGCCAATGCCATAGATACACGAGACCGATGCGACAACGATCACATCGCGTCGAGAAAGCAGCGATGCGGTGGCCTGATGGCGCAACATCTCTACTTCCTCATTAATCGAGGAATCCTTCTCAATATACGTATCGCTTTGCGGCACATACGCCTCGGGCTGATAGTAGTCGTAGTACGACACAAAATAGACCACGGCGTTGTTGGGAAAGAATTCCTTAAGCTCGCTCGCAAGCTGAGCGGCGAGCGTTTTATTGGGAGCCATGACCAGCGTCGGCTTCCCCAAGGCCTCAATAGTCTTGGCCATCGTGAAGGTCTTGCCCGAGCCAGTCACGCCCAACAGAACCTGATAGCGATCTCCGTCTCTCACGCCCTGCACAAGCGACTCAATGGCCTTGGGCTGGGAACCCGCAGGCTCATAAGGAGATACGACCTTAAATGGCACCTCAGAGCCCTCAACGCCAAAACGTTTAAGCTCTCCGCCAACACGCTCTACTTCAAATTCCGCCATGGATACTCCTAACTCATATATCTGCAGTATACGCAGGCGGCAGGCATAGTCCTATACGAACTGATCGGGATAGAGGGTCTTGTAGCGAACCCAGGCGTTATTGACGCGAATCAGATACGCCTGCGTCTCGGGGAAGGTGATCGCATTATGCAACGACGTGCTCTGTTGCGCCCACCCGTCGACATTGCCCATGCCGGCGTTATAGGCGGCAATGGCGCTGTCGGTCGACCCGTTAAAATAGGTTAATAGATACGAGAGGTACGCACAGCCAAATTCGATGTTCGTAGCCGGATCGTTAAGGTTGTCGGCAGAATACTCGTCACCATCGACAAGGCCCTTGGCGATCATATCCTGGGCCGTCTCGGGCATCAGCTGCATCAATCCCTGAGCGCCCTGATTCGACTCGGCCTCGGGATCCCAATTCGACTCCGATTTAATGACCGCACACACCAAATAGGGATCTAGATTATGGGAGATGCTCGACTGTTTAACATAGGCCTCATAGTCAATCGGATACAGCGGCTTAAAGAAGGCAGCAGGCGCATACGAGTACACGAGCGAAATAAGACCGAAGACGAACACGACGGCAAGTGGTGCCATGCGATACCACGTAAAGAAACGCGTCTTAGGCATCGGCCTCCTCCTTATCCACTACTACATCCCCGAAGCCATGACGAGCAAGCCACGCGTCCAGCTGTTCAAAGAGCGAGTTATCGCCTGCAGCATTATCGATTACCGTCGTAGCGAGGTTGCATAGCGAAGCCTCATCGGGCTGGCATGCAGAGCGAGCATCGAAATCAGAGGGCTCCATACCACGTTGAATGGCACGCTCACGACGAATCACCAAAGGAGCACTGATAACCAGAATCTCATCAGCCAGGCCAAATGCATCCTCATAATCAGTCGGAGCAGAAACCTCAACAACCGCAAAGGGATAACGAGGAGACGCAACCGTGCAACAAACCGGATCGAGAATCCTCATCGAAAGCTGTTCGATGAGGACCGGATGAACAATTCCGTTGAGCCGTGCGACGGTGTCAGGCGAGACGAAAGCTCGAGCAGCGAGGATGTTGCGGCGAATGCCACCCTGCCCGTCCAGAATGTCCCAGCCAAACTCCTCCGCAAGGGCATTGACGATCTCGGAACCAGGCACATACAGCGATTTGGCGAGCTCATCCAGATCGATAAGCATGGCACCGTGAGATTCGAGATAGCGGCAGGCCGTCGACTTACCCGAAGCAATATTGCCCAAGACAAAAACGGTAAACATCTAGCCCTCCCTAACGCCAATGGGAGTTATTATCGCGCAAATAAATAAGATGGGCTCAAAATACAGCCAAACAGTAAGAGCGCAAGCGAAGGCGGATACCGCCATTTCAATCCTCTTTAAACGCAAAAAAGGGGGAGGCCGCGAGGCCTCCCCCTTCTTAAGTTCGATGACGGCTCGGTGCCGTCCACCGGTCAGC